>NZ_CM195533.1:0-595000 GCF_043831965.2 Xanthobacter variabilis | reverse complement strand
GCGATCGGCGATGCGGGCTGGATTGCAGCGGCTGCTGATTAACGTGCTCCGTGTCCCAGGGTTTCACCGATGGACGCAGCTTGGGGCTCCTGACCAGGATGGCTAGCGGTCCGGCTACTTCTCTCTAGGTGGCTGCGGATACGTCGTTGCTAGCGCTGTGTCGCGGCCAGAATAGCTTCTGGAGTAGGTGGCTGGGTGTGCGCTCGCCGCTGATGGGGCGCTGGGCCTTGGATTGCGTCCGTTCTGCCACGTCCGAGGTCGCTTGCTTGAGCGCTGAGAGGGCAGTTCTTGCCGTGTAATCCGGTCCAGGCTGAAAGTGCCGTCGGGTGATTTCAAATTGGCGGGCGAGGCTGCCGAAGCAGATCCAAACCGAACCGAGGAACGTTCGTCCGACACTGCGCTCCGACGCGACTGCGGGCCACTTTTCGGGAGCTCTTCGCTCAGGGACGCTATTTCGCATCGCTAAACAGCAGACGCTAGGTCGGGTCGCTTCGGCACCTGGCTTCTCACCCTAGAGGGCAATGGCCGAACCCGCTCTGCTGGCGATTTAAGATTGGGCGGGCGCGAACAAGGGTGTCTCAGGGGCGGCCCTGGGTTCGCGGCGTGCGATGAATCCGGTGGCAAGTCATCTCGGCTTCTCGTCGGAATTCTGCATGCGAAGTTGCCAGATCATCCCGAGCGATGGCAGATCTTTAATCGCTCTACAGGGCGGCTCTAGCGGTCGGAGAAGGGGAGCTGCTGACCTCTGGGTAGAGTTGGGCGGTGTGCCAAGTGCCGAGGCGCGGACGCCGGGCACACCTCCCTGATGCCGTCCGGGTCACGCGGCGAAGTAGTCGATGTCGCGCAGGGTCACAATGCGCTTTTCACCGGAGGGGGGCGTAGCCGCGGCATCGCGCTGGGCGCTGGACTGCTGGGCTGCCGCGGCAACGGACGCGATTCCAATCTGCCGCCACTGTTGCGCCTGCGCCTGGCGCTTCAGATCGTCCTGGACGGGCGCCTGCTGTGTGGACGACGGGTGGTTCGTGGACATGGTCTTCTCCCTCAACGCAATACGAGCCAAGAGGCTACTCTTCACTTGTGCGCCTTAGTGATGGGCATCGACTGCGTCGAAACTGTGCAATGGATGCGACTTCTCTAAGGTTGTGAAAACAGAAAGCGCCTAAAAGCTTGAAAATCTCCAAACGGACCTGACGAAAGGAGAGGATGTGAGGCATTTCGGCAACAGGTTAGGAGAACCCCGCAACTGCACAGTTTCGGGCCTTCAAGCATCCGGCACATTCGGTTAATTCAGGAAACACAGTGTTCGATTCCTCATTTTGAGGTTCTAGGAAGAGGCCGATATGATGTGGCGGGCCGCAGGGGCGCTTGTGCTCGGATTGGCGCTTACGGGGTGTATGTCGGAAGCCTACGCACCTGCTCCGACGACGGCGCAGACGGCGCGGGATAAGCAGCTTCTCGCAAATGCGCCGTACCCGAAGGTCAAACCTGAAGGGCAGTTTGCTCGGCATGAGGTCGAGTATACGACCAACAAGAAAGCCGGAACTATTGTGGTCGATACGCCCAATAAGTTCCTTTACCTTGTTGAAGGAAATGGGAAAGCCATTCGCTACGGTGTGACCGTCGGTGAAGAAAGCCTAGCCTTCCGCGGCAGCGCGAAGGTTGGTCGCAAGACCGAGTGGCCGAGCTGGACGCCGACGCCGGAAATTCACCAGCGGATTGCCGGCTTGCCGTCCTACGTGGCGCCCGGTCCGCACAACCCGATGGGTGCGCGCGCCCTTTACCTTTATCAGGGCAGCACGGACACGCTGTTCCGCATTCACGGCACGAATCAGCCGGAGCTGCTCGGGCAGGCCATTTCCTCCGGGTGCATTCGCATGCTGAACGAGGACGTGATCGACCTCTACAGCCGCGTGCCGGTTGGGACTGAGGTGGTGGTTCTCTGAGCCCCATCCGTCGCGACAGTGGTTTTAAAACGGGCGCGCCCTCCGGCGCGCCCGTTTTTGTTTGCGTGCGCTCCTGTAGCGTAGGCGCTCGCGAGACATTGACGTGAGACGTTGACCTGTCCGTTCACGAAGATCCGCCGGTGACGTCTGGTGGTGGCCCGAGGGCGGAGGGATGGCGGTCGCCGCCTTGAGGCGCTTGCCGCTGATGGGGGTGAGGCTTGGCAATGCTGGATGGTATTGAGGCTCTCCTGCTGGACAAGGACGGGACGCTGATTGATTTCGATCGCACCTGGGGGCCTGCGGCGGGCGCCGTGATGGAGCGTCTGGCTGGGGGAGACCCGGCGCGCCTTGCCCGGTTGCATGAGGTCAGTGAGTATCGGGCCGCCGAGCAGCGTTTCCTGCCTTCTTCGCCTTTGGTGGCGGGGTCATCGGCCCATTATGGGCCTCTGTGGGCGGATGTTTTGGGGGGGGCCGGCTCGGCCGGGTTTCTGGCGGAAATCGACGCCCTGTTCGCCCAGGCGGGTTTGCGTTTCCTCACGCCCATTGGCCGGCCTGAACGGACGCTGAAGCGGTTGGCCGATGCCGGCTTGCTTTTGGCCATGGTGACGAACGATGCCGAGCGAAACGCGCGCCAGCAGGTGGCTGCACTCGGTCTCTCTCCCTGGCTGCAGACCATTTATGGCTATGATTCCGGTTACGGCTCCAAGCCTGCTCCAGGTATGGTGCTGGCGGGAGCGGCTGCGGCGGGGGTCGCCCCGGAGCGAACGGCTGTGGTTGGCGACACTGCACATGATCTCGAGGCCGCCCGTGCGGCCGGGGCGCGCTTCATCCTTGTACGCAGCGGACCGGCTCCGGTGGGGCACCTCGTGGATGCTGCGGATCTTGTGGTTGAGAGCGTGAACGACCTGCCTGACACGCTATTCGCTGGCGCCGGACCCTAAGTGGAGCGATCTCCGGCGCCAGGGCATCAGGTGGAGGTGCGGGCGCCCGCGTGATGATTCGCAGCGCGTTCTGATGTCGGGCCCTTGCCAATGAGGCCCGGCTCCTTCATGTCAGGGGGGAAGGGGCCGTGGCGGGCGGATGACCAAAGCGCATGATCAGGCGTCGTCTGTACATTGAAGAGCGGGTGTCGCCCACGGCCCGGTGGAGCTTCCGCCTCGCTTTGTTCGCCGTGCCGGTTCTGGTTCTGTCGATCCTGCTGTACCGGCTCGGCATTCTGGATTTCACGCTGGCAACGGTGGCGTTCGCCGCCGGTCTGGCGGTGGCGGCCTTGGGCGGCCTGCTGGGGGCGGTCGCCTTCTTCATCACCTGGGAAAGCGGATGGGTCGGCATCGGCCGGGCGATGGCCGCGGTTGCGCTCGCGGTCGTCGTGTTGTCGGCGCCAGCCGTGGTCATTGCCCGCGGCATGATGCTGCCCGAGCTCGCGGACATCTCCACGGATCTTGAGGATCCGCCGCACTTCCACGCGCTGCTGCTCGCCAGCCCGCGGGAGGCCAATGGCCATTCCGCGCCCGACGCCCTGGCGGCGGATGCGCAGCGGATGGGCTATCCCGGCATCAAGCCCGTTGATCTCAGCGCCACGCCCGAAGAGGCGTTCAACGCGGTGCTGACCCTGGTGCAGAAGCGCGGCTGGCACATTCTGGATGCGGCCCCCCCGCGCGGCACACAGCGCGATGGGCGGATTGAGGCCGTGGCTGTCTCCCGTATCATGGGCTATCGAAATGATGTGGTGATCCGCATCCGGCCCACGCCCAAGGGGGCGCGGGTGGATATGCGCTCGGCATCACGGTACGGAATGCGCGATCTCGGCTCGAACGCCGAGCGCATCGAAAGCCTGATGGACGACCTCGCCACGGAGCGCCGCAAGCATTGATGTGCGCCGCCGTGGCGGTTGGATGCACGCAGGCGCCAGTCGCTGTGGTCGGTGGGGAAGGGGAGCGGGCAGCGCCCGCCGGGAGCGTCGCACGTGTTCTTGAGATGGTCCGAACTGTCCTCGCCTGCCATTGCGGCTCTCGACAAATCGCGCCTCGTCGCGGTTCTGCCGGTGGCGGCGGTGGAGCAGCATGGCCCGCATCTGCCCCTCGGCACGGATCTTTTTATCGCGGAAGGCTATCTGGCTCGCATCGCGCCACTGGTGCCGGATGCGCTGGACGTGGTCGTGCTACCGGTGCAGGCGGTCGGCAAATCCGATGAGCACCAGACCTTTGCCGGCACGCTGACCCTGTCGCCGGCCACCGCCATCACCGCCTGGGTGGAGCTGGGGGCCTGCCTTGCCCGCGCGGGCGTGCGCCGGCTAGTGCTCATGAACACTCATGGCGGCAATGTGCCGGTGATTGATCTGGTGGCCCGCACGCTGCGGCTGGATCATGGAATGCTGGTCGCCATGTCCTCCATGCACCGGTTTGGCTATCCGCCGGGGTTGTTCGCGGATCATGAACGGGCCCATGGCATCCATGGCGGGGAGGTGGAAACCTCCCTCATGCTGGCTTTCCGGCCAGAGCTGGTGGACATGGGCCAGGCGGCCGATTTCGTGCCCTATTCGGTGGAAATGGAGAGTGCCTTCAAGCGCCTGCGCGCCAACCATCCCGTCGGCTTCGCCTGGCTCAGCGAGGATCTGAGCGCCGCCGGAGCCATGGGCGACGCGCGCGGCGCCACGGCGGAGAAGGGCCACGCCGCGGCTGAGTTCGGCGCCCGCGCCTTTGTGGAGCTGCTGGAGGACGTGGCCGCCTTTGATCTGGAGCGGCTTGATGCGCCGTATTGATTGATTGAACCCCAGGGGGGCGGCGCCCGTCACTCCATTGACCATGGAAATGTTGTAAGTTGTACAATCGTCCTTTCCATCAAATTCGTATTGACATTGTCTGGCGGTGGGCTATCGTGTGATTAACGGTGCGCTGGTTGCCGCCGATTCGATGGGTGGGATGTGATGAAGTCCTCATACTTGGCACGTATGCAGGCTCGGATTTCCGAGCTTGAGGGGATCATCAAAGACGCCGAGCGAGAGCTTGGCGACCTTCGCACCGCCATACGTGTCCTTGAGTCATTCGGTTCTGGCGATGGGGACGTCATGGATGTTGCTACGCGCTCTGGGCGCGGACCGACCATCAGCGATTTGATTTCGGAGGTGCTAACCGAATGCGGGCCGCTTGAAAGTCGCGAGATTTTCGAGCGTGTTAGCGCTCGTCAAGAGACGACTGCCAACACTGTCTCAACCACCTTATCCCGGATGAAGGATCAAGGGGTGGTTGCGCTCAACGGGCGTAGTTGGGGTTTGATCAATAAGAGCGCCTCGGCGGTTGATGAGATGCTCTCCGAGCCGGTCCCGGAGGAGTTTTCAGATCTCCAGAAAACTCCGCTCGGCTAACAAAAAAGCGGCTGCGCCAAAGGCACAACCGCTTTCTGATTTCGAGTGCGCGCGACAATGCTTTGCTCGGCCGATCGCACGCAGACACACAAACACGGAGGTCGGCAAGGACCGAGATGCCTGTGGTTAGATCATCATGACGAAGCCCCGCCGGCTGACACTGCGTTAGCAGTGGTGCCCCGGCGGGCACCCCATCAGGGGACGGTTACGGCCGGTGCCAAGGAACGATTTGCAGCGTCTCCCCTTGGGGTTCGACTCCCCCCGTCTCCACCTGTCCATATAGAGCAAATGAGTGAATCCGTCTACGGCCGGAACTGTTGAAAGCCCTTGACGCACCTTAGCTGGTTTTCGCCAGCAGCTCCGCCACCCGGCCTCGGTTGAGCGCGAGCCATTGCAGCGCGATGATGAGATAGCCATTGGCGCAGCGGCCGGCGGACAGCATGTCCAGGGCGTCGTCCACCGATAGTGCGAGCGGGCGAATGACCTCGTCCTCTTCCGCAAGGCCGGCCCGCTCCGGCAGGCGGCTGGCATCCACCTGCGCCAGGAACAAGGTGGCCTGCTCGTCGGTGATGCCGGGGGTGGGCAGCAGCCGCATGAAGGGCACCATGCGGCCCGGCGCCAGGCCGGTTTCTTCCACGCATTCGCGGCGCGCGGCCGCCTCGTCCTCCTCGCCGGCCTCGACGCCGCCGGCGACGATCTCCACCAGATCGCTCCGCTCCCGCCCAAGTGCAAGATAGGCTGGCAACCGGAACTGACGCACCAGCACCACCTGGTCGCGCGCCGGATCAAAAGCGAGCACCCCCACTACCCGGCCGCCGCGCAGAATATCGCGGGTCTGGGTGATGACGCTGCCATCCGCCTCAAGAAGGCGCGCCACATAGCGCTCATAGGGGCGATAGCCGGGGGCGATCAAAGTGGGGCCCTGCACATCCACGTCGGCGGGGCCATCGCCGGGCAGGGGCGGCTTGTCCATCTTGCTCATTGCCTCACCACCTCGCCGCCGGCGCTTTCCAGGGAGAAGGCGGCGGCGAACAGAGCGCGCGTATAGTCCTCGCGCGGGGTTTCGAACACGGCGCGGGCCGGGCCTTCCTCCACCATCTGGCCGTTGCGCATGACCAGGATGCGGCTCGCCAAGGCCGACACCACGCGCAGGTCGTGGGAGATGAACATGAAGGTGAGGTCGCGCTTCCTCTGCAGGGCGCGGAGCAGCTCCACGATCTGCGCCTGAACGATCATGTCGAGCGCGCTGGTGGGCTCGTCCAGCACCACGAAGGAGGGCTCCAGCGCCATGGCGCGGGCGATGGAGATGCGCTGGCGCTGGCCGCCGGAGAATTCGTGCGGATAGCGGTGTCGTGTTCCGGGATCGAGCCCCACATCGGCCAAGGCGGCGATGACGCGCTGTTCGCGCGCTTCGGCGGAAAGGCTGCGCTGGTGCACCAGCAGGCCTTCTTCCACGATCTCTCCCACCGACATGCGCGGGGAAAGGGAGCCGAACGGGTCCTGAAACACGATCTGCATGTCGGCCCGCAGCGGGCGCAGGTCCTTGAAGCCCAGACCGTCAATGCGCTTGCCGAGGAAGGTCACGGGCCCGGCGGAGGAGATGAGGCGCAGCAGCGCCAGGCCCAGAGTGGTCTTGCCGGAGCCCGATTCCCCCACCACGCCCAGGGTTTCCCCCCGGCGGATGGAGATGGAGACGCCGTCCACCGCCTTCACATGGCCCACGGTCTTGCGAAAGATGCCGCGCTTGATGGGGAAATAGACCTTGAGGTTCTCCGCCTCCACCACCACGGGTGCGTCCTGCGCCACCGGGGCGGGATCGGGCTTGGGCTCGGCCTTCAAGAGGGCCTGGGTGTAGGGATGGCGCGGGTTCAGGAAGGTCTCTTCGGCGCCGCCCTGTTCCACGATCTCGCCATGCTGCATCACGCACACCCGATCGGCGATCTTGCGCACGATGTTGAGGTCGTGGGTGATGAACAGCATCGCCATGCCGAGCCGCTTCTGAAGATCCTTCAAAAGCTTGAGGATCTGCGCCTGCACCGTCACGTCGAGGGCGGTCGTGGGCTCGTCGGCGATGAGCAGGTCCGGCTCGTTGGCGAGGGCCATGGCGATCATCACGCGCTGGCGCTGGCCGCCCGAGAGCTGGTGGGGATAGGCCGAAAGCCGAGAGGCGGGATCGGGAATGCCCACTTCGGCGAGCAGCTCCAGGGTGCGCGCGCGGGCGGCGTTCGCGGAAAGGCCCCGGTGCAGGATGAGCATCTCGCCCACCTGCCGCTCGATGGTGTGGAGCGGGTTCAGGGAGCTCATGGGCTCCTGGAACACCATGGTGATCTTGTTGCCTCGCACGCCCCTCAATTCCCGCTCGGAGACGGTGAGCAGATCACGCCCCTCGAACAGGATCTCGCCGGAGGGGTGGCGCGCGGCGGGATAGTTCAGCAGCTTCAGGATCGAAAGCGCGGTGACCGACTTGCCGGAGCCGCTCTCGCCCACCAGAGCCAGGGTCTCGCCCTTGGTGATGTCGAACGAGACGTGCTTCACAGCGAGCGTTTCCGAACCCTCGCGGCGGAAGGCGACCGACAGGTCGCGGATGGAAAGGAGGGGGGCCGTCATCTTGCGCTCTCCTTTCTCACGCGAAGGTCTTGCGCGGGTCGAAGGCGTCGCGCACCGCCTCGCCGGTGAAGATGAGCAGGCTCAGCATCACCGCGACGGTGAAGAAGCCGGTGAGGCCCAGCCACGGCGCCTGGATGTTGTTCTTGCCCTGGGAGAGCAATTCACCCAGCGAGGGCGAGCCAGGCGGCAGGCCGAAGCCCAGGAAGTCCAGGGCGGTGAGCGTCATCACGGACGAGGAGAGGATGAAGGGCAGCATGGTGAGGGTGGCCACCATGGCATTGGGCAGGATGTGCCGGGTCATGAGCGTGAAGTTGCCCACCCCCAGGGCGCGCGCCGCCTGTACATATTCGAAATTGCGTGCCCGCAGGAATTCCGCCCGCACCAGCCCCACCAGCGACACCCAGGAAAACAGGAGCAGGATGCCCAGGAGCACCCAGAAGCCCGGCACCAGCACCGAGGAGATGATGAGCAGCAGGTAAAGCGAGGGAATGGCCGTCCAGATCTCGATGAAGCGCTGGAACAGCAAGTCCACCCAGCCGCCGAAATAGCCCTGCACCGCGCCTGCGGCCACACCAACCACGGAAGAGACGATGGTGAGCGTGAGGCCGAACAGCACCGAGATGCGGAAGCCATAGATGAGGCGGGCGAGCACGTCGCGGCCCTGGTCGTCCGTGCCCAGCCAGTTCCACTCCAGGCCCGCGCAGCCAGCAACGCCCTTCTTCTCCGCCACCGTCTTGCACTGGTCCTCGGTGAGCATCCAGGTGGGCGGGGAGGGGGCCGGGGTCGGCAGGTCCAGATTGTGGGTGGAATAGGAATAGCGGATGGGCGGCCAAACCATCCAGCCGCCCTTCTCCGCGATCAGCTTCTGAAGGTAGGGGTCGCGATAGTCCGCATCGGTCTCGAAATCCCCGCCGAAAGTGGTTTCCGGATAGGCGCGGAACACCGGCACGTAATAGTGCCCCTCATAAGAGACGAGGATGGGCTTGTCGTTGGCGATGAATTCGGCGCCCAGCGACACCACGAACAGCACCATGAAGACGAGGAACGACCAATAGCCCCGCCCGTTGGCGCGGAAATTGGCGACCCGCCGCCGGTTCAGTGGCGAGAGGTCGAAGCGGCCCCGGGGCTTGTGCCCGGGTGGGTTCTCCCCGGGTGGCGGCAGGGCGCCGTGGGGCAGCTCGCGGGCGGCGGGCACGTCGGTGGGCTCGCCCGGCTGGAGCAGGGGCACATTCTCCATGGTTCAGACCTCCCGCGTCTCGAAGTCGATGCGCGGATCGACCAGCATGTAGGTGAGGTCCGAGACGAGGCCGACGATGAGGCCGGCGAGCGAGAAAATGTAGAGGGTGGCGAACACCACCGGATAATCCCGGTTGAGCACGCTTTCAAACGAGAGAAGGCCGAGCCCGTCCAGGGAGAAAATGGTCTCGATCAGCAGCGAGCCGGTGAAGAAGGCCGAGATGAAGGCGCCCGGAAAGCCGGCGATGACGATGAGCATGGCGTTGCGGAACACATGCCCATAGAGCACCCGGCTTTCAGTGAGGCCCTTCATGCGGGCGGTGGTGACATATTGCTTGCGGATCTCTTCCAGGAACGAATTCTTGGTGAGCAGGGTCATGGTGGCGAAGGCGCCCAGCGCCATGGAGGTGATGGGCAGCACCAGATGCCACGCATAATCCACGATGCGCTCGGGCCAGCTCATCTGCCAGAAGTTCTCTGAGGTCAGCCCCCGGAGCGGGAACAGGTCCCAGAACGAGCCGCCGGCGAACAGGATGATGAGCAGGATGGCGAACAGGAAGGAGGGGATGGCATAGCCGACGATCACCACCGCCGAGGTCCACATGTCGAAGCGCGAGCCGTCGCGCATGGCCTTGGCGATGCCCAGCGGAATGGAGATGGCATAGGTGATCAGCGTCATCCACAGCCCGAGGGAGATGGAGACGGGCAGCTTTTCCGCGATCAGGTCCAGTACCGTGATGTCGCGGAAATAGGAGCGGCCGAAATCGAAGGTCGCATAGTCCTTGATCATCTTGAAAAAGCGCTCGTGGGGCGGCTTGTCGAAGCCGAACTGCTTTTCGAGCTGGGCAATGAAGGCGGGGTCGAGCCCCTGGGCGCCGCGATATTTGGAGGCGATCGCATCGCCCGCGCCCGCCGCCTGGGCCGCAGCCGCGCCGCCGGTGAAATCTCCCCCGCCGCCGGACACGCGGGAGGTGGCGGAAACGTCGTCGCCCGTAAGCTGGGCGATCACCCGTTCCACCGGTCCGCCAGGCGCGAACTGAACGACCACGAACGACACCAGCATGATGCCGAGCATGGTTGGCACCATGAGGGCAATGCGGCGGATGATGTAAGCGAGCATCGCGTCTCCCGATCCGGACTGGCGGCGCAGACTAAAGCGTTTTCAAGCGAAGTGGATACCGGCCGACGTGAAGAAAATGCGTCGGCGCCAGATGCTGGAGCAATCCCCGCGAACGCGGGCGGCAGCTTTGCGCGCGAGCCTGCGCCACGGCAAAGCGTCCCAGATCCCCGCGGTTGGGCGCCGGGCTTGCGCTCCAGGCCCGCGCTTCGCCGGCCGGCCTCATTCGGCCTTCTGCCCGTCGGGTGCGGTGCTCCACCAGGTGTCGAGCACGCCCAGCTCATAGCGCGGTTTCACCTTGGGCCGGTCGAACACGTCCCAATAGGCAATGCGGTTTTCGCCCGAATACCATTGGGGAATCCAATAGTGCCCGGCGCGGAGCACCCGGTCGAGGGCACGGCAGCAGGTGATCAGCGCTTCCGCATTCTCTGCCGCCAGCGCCTGGTTGATGAGGGCATCCACCACCGGGTCGGCAATGCCCGCCACATTGTAGGAACCGGGTGTGCGCGCGGCCTCCGTGGAGAAATAGGCGCGCAGTTCGTCGCCCGGATAGGGCGCGAAGCTGTAGCGGCGGGTCACCACGTCGAAGTCGAACGTTTGAAGCCGCACCTGATATTGCGCGGGGTCCACGATGCGGAAGCTGGCCTCGATGCCCACCTTCTTCAAATGGCCGATGAAGCGGGCATGGTGGCGCTCCATGGCGCCACTGTCCTCGAGGAACTCAATTCTGAAGGGCTCGCCCTTGGCGTTCACCAGCTTGCCCTGGCGGATCATGTAGCCGGCGCTTTTCAGCAGCTCCACCGCCTTCAGCCGCAGGGCCCGATCCTCGCCGGAGCCGTCGGAGGCGGGCGGCACATAGGGCTCGCCGAACACGTCTTCCGGCAACTGGGCGCGGAACGGGTCCAGCAGCTTCAGCTCGGCGGGGGAGGGCAGGCCCTGCGCCATCATGTCCGAATTCTGGAAGAAGGAGACGGTGCGGTGGTAGGAATCGTACATCAGATTCCGCCGCGTCCAGTCGAAGTCGAACAGAAGGCCGATGGCCTCGCGCACCCTGCGGTCGAAGAATTGCGGGCGGCGGGTGTTGAGGAACCAGCCCTGCACGCCGGAAAAGCTTTCGTCCGGCAGCGTCTCCAGCTTCACCCGTCCGTCGCGCACGGCGGGGAAGTCGTATTGGGTGGCCCATTCGCGGGCGGTGAATTCCTCGCGGAACAGATAGGTCCTGGCCTTGAAGCCCTCGAAGCCGGCGATGCGGTCGCGGAAATATTCGTAGCGCACCGTATCGAAATTGAAGCGGCCCTTCATGGTGGGCAGGTCCGCGCCCCAATAGTCCTTGACCCGGTCATATTCGATGAAGCGCCCCTGCTCCAGCCGCGCCACCTTGTAGGGGCCGGAGCCCAAAGGCAGGTCCATGGACGACTGGCTGAACGGATGCTGCGCCAGATAGGCCTTGGAGAAAATGGGCATGCCGGCGGCGGTCAGCGGCACATCGCGCGCGCGGCCAGGCTTGAAGCGCATGACCACCGTGCGCTCGCCATCCGCCTCCACGCTGGTGAGGTCGCGCAGGGCCATGCGGATGGTTTCGTAGCCATCCGCCTTCAGGGCCGCGAAGGTGGCCACCACATCGGCGGGGGTGACGGGGCTGCCGTCATGGAAGCGGGCCTTGGGGTTCAGCGGGAAGCGATAGGTAAGCCCTTCGTCGGCAATCTCCACCCCCGTGGCGAGGCGCGGATACATGGCACTCTTCTCGTCGCCGGCGGCGGCCATGAGGGTGTCGTAGATCAGCTCGATGCCCTGGGCGCCGTTGCCACGCTGATTATAGGGGTTCAGCGTGTCGAAGGTATTCAGCGACTGGTTGTAGAAGGTGGTGCGGCCCATCTGCGAGAAAGGGCCGCCCTTGGGCGCGTCCGGATTCACATAGGCGAAGTGGGTGAAATCCGCCGGGTAGCCCAGGTTTCCGAAGAAGGAGATGCCATGGCGCATCTCGGCCTTCGCGGAGGGCCCGCCTTCTTCATCCGCCGGCGCGGTGGTTTCGGCGCGGGAGGCGCGAGGCCCCAGCACGCCAGCCGAGAGGCCGACGCCGACACCGATGCGGAGGAGGGAGCGGCGGGAGAGCGTCATGGGATGAGGCCGATCACGTCATGGAACCAGGTCGCGTTGCACCGCCGTGTCATTTGGCTTGGCCGATCTTGGCCGCCTTTTCCGCATCAAACCACCAGATGTCCGGGAAGGCGAACGAATAGGCCGGCAGCGGCGCGGGATGGGAGAAGCGGTCCCAGCGCGCGGTGCGGGTGTAGTTCAGCGTCCAGGCCGGAATGACATATTCATTCCACAGCAGAACCCGGTCCAATGCGTGGGTGGCGGCCATGAGGTCGGCGCGGTCGGTGGCGTAAATCACCTTGTCGATCAGCGTATCGACCGCCGCGTCGCGAATGCCGCCATAGTTGCGCGAGCCTTCGCGATCGGCGGCGGCGGAGCCGAAAAAGTCGCGCTGCTCGTTGCCAGGCGACAGGGACTGGCCCCAGCCCGACACGATCATGTCGAAGTCCCGCGCCCGCACGCGATTGATGTATTGGGACGAATCCACGAGCCGGATGGTGACGGTGATGCCGAGCCGCTCAAGCGCCGGCTTGTAGAATACCGCAACCCGCTCGAATGCCGGGCTGGCGATGAGTATCTCGATGGTGAAGGCCTCGCCCTTGGCGTTTACCAGCTTGCGGTTCTTCACCTCCCAGCCGGCGGCCTTCATGAGCTGGGTGGCCTCGCGCAGATTGGCGCGGCGGGCGGTCTCGTCGCCGCTGACGGGGTTGGTGTAGGCGGTGGTGAACACCTCCTGCGGCACCTTGCCCTTCAGGCTCTCCAGAATATCAAGCTCGCGGCCCTGGGGCAGGCCGGAAGAGGCGAGTTCCGTGCCGGAGAAATAGGAATTGATGCGCTTGTACTGATCGAAGAACAGCGCATGGTTCATGCCCTCGAAATCGAGGGCGTAATTAAGCGCGCGGCGCACGCGCCGGTCCTGGAACTTCTCGCGCCGCAGATTGGGGATGAAGGCCTGCATGACGCCCGAGGCGCGGTTCTCGAACATTTCGAGAATGACCTTACCGTCCTTGCGGGCGGGGAAGTCATAGGCGGTAGCCCAGTTCTTGGCGGAGGATTCCACGCGGAAGTCATACTGGTCGGCCTTGAAGGCTTCCAGCATCACGGTGTCGTCGCGGAAGTATTCGTAGCGGATCTCGTCGAAATTGTCCTTGCCCACGTTCACATTGACATCCTTGCCCCAATAGTCGGCCACACGCTCATAGGCGATGGAGCGGCCGGGCACGACGTTCTTGATGCGGTAGGCGCCGGACCCCAAGGGCGGCTCCAGGGTGCCCTGGGTGATGTCGCGCGGCTTGCCGTCGGGGCCGATGCCCGTCCACCAGTGCTTCGGCAGCACCATGAACTGGCCCACGATCTGCGGCAGCTCGCGATTGCCGGCCTGGTCGAAGGTGAAGGTCACCTCCCGCTCGGCGGTCTTCTCCGCCTTCACCACGTGGGAATAGTAGAATTTCTGGTTCGGATTATTGGCCACCAGCACCTCGAACGACCACACCACGTCCTCGGCGGAAATGGGGGTGCCGTCATGCCATTTGGCACTCTCGCGCAGCCGGTAGGTGACGGAGGAAAAGTCGGCGGGGTAGCTGACCCCTTCGGCGATCAGGCCATATTCGCTCGCCACCTCGTCATAGGCGGACGTCATGAGCGTGTCGTAGATGAAGCTCAGCCCGCTGGCGAGGCTGCCGCGCGGAATGACGAAGTTCAGCGAATCAAAGCCGCCATCCTCGGCCAGGCGCAGCACGCCGCCCTTGGGCGCTGTGGGGTTCACATAGTCGAAGTGGGGAAAGCCGGCGGGATAGCGGGGCTCGCCCATCAGCGAGAGGCCGTGACGGAAAGCGGGGGTGCTGGCGGCCGCGCTGCTCCCGGTGGCTGCGCTGGCCTCCTCGGCGAAGCCGCGCGTCGCGAGCATCGGCGCAAGGGCGGTGGCGAGGGTGAACGCACGGCGGGTGAGCAGGGGCATCGACGTCTCCGGAAACAGGTCCGCGGTTCCCCGCAATACCCGATTATGGCGCCGGCCGCGACGTGGGAAAGGCGGGCAGCCGGGGTGAGGCACGGAACCGGATCGCAGGGTGCCTCCCCGCTGGGGCAACAAAAAGGGCCGATCCTGGCGGACCGGCCCTTTTTGAACAGCGCATGTCTGACAAATGCGTGAAGGCCCAAGCGCTTGGAGCCGCCTTGCCCACTCCCGGCTCGCCTTCCGCGACACCTTGAACGGGCTGGAGGGCGGCGGGTGAACCGGGGCTCGCCCCGCCGCCCTCAATCTTCAGCCTTCAACCTCGCTTGGCAGCGCCTCACTTGGCCGGCGCGGCCTCGGGAGCGGCAGCCGCGGCGGTGGGCAGGGGCTGCGGATTGTGCGACAGCGAGTTCAGGTAGGCGATGATGTTGGCGCGATCCACGGCCTTGGGCAGGCCGGCGAAGCCCATGGCGGTGCCGGGCACGGCGGACTTGGGATTGGTGATGAAGGCGTTGATGGCCTCCGGGGTCCACTTGCCACCCTTGGCCTTCATGGCCGCCGAATAGGCGAAGCCCTCGACGCTGGCCACATCGCGGCCAACCACGCCGTAGAGATCCGGGCCGACCTTGGCGCCGGCGCCTTCCGCGAAATTATGGCAGGCGCCGCACTTCTTGGCGACGGTCGCACCCTTTTCCACCGAGGCGGTGGCGAACAGCTCCTCAATGGTCGGCTCAGCCACCTTGGTCGCGGTCGCGCCAGCTTCCTCGATGGCGATCTCATAGCCCGGCTTGGCCGGGGCCTCGGGCGTGAAGAGGATCTGGGAGGTAATCCCGATGCCCACGGCAAATGCTAGCGTCGCCAGCAGGGCACCTGCAATTTTGTTCAATTCAAAAAAGGTCATCGGCGCTATGCCCCTCGAAGCCCTTGTTTTGGAGCATCCCGACCCGCGAAATGGGCAGCGCGCGGTGGTGTGCTTCCTATCCCTATAATATGACGCGCGCGAACCCCTCCGCGCATTCTCGGCGACACTAAGCACTTTGATTGGAACGGCGCAACCCGTATTAAGGCGCCTGCCGGGGCCGTCACCGCGGTGTCGCGAACCGTTCGGAAGCGATCCGGCGGAGAGGTTCCGCGCCCGGCCTTTAATTCCTTCGCGCTGGCGCGCTGGCGACCCTGGGCCTGGCCTTGGGGCAGGTGCGGCGGGCGCGCGGCGTTGTCGCAGCCGGCGGCCTTCCGGCATGGTGGATCGAGTTCCGCTCGGGGTGGATATCCCCGCGCATCGCGAGCGGGCATCGTGGCTTTCCCTTCCGGGAGGCGGCGCGGGGCGGTGAGTGTCCAGGATGCGTCGCATCTCGTTTCAGGGTGAGCCGGGGGCCAATTCCCATATTGCGTGCCGCGAGGCCTTTCCCGACTTGGAGGCGCTGCCCTGCGCCACGTTCGAGGATGCCTTCGCCGCGGTGGATGGGGGCGAGGCCGAGCTTGCCATGATCCCCATCGAGAATTCGGTGGCCGGCCGGGTGGCGGACATTCACCGCCTGATGCCCCAGTCGAAGCTGAACATCGTGGGCGAATACTTCCTGCCGCTGTCGCACCAGCTGATGGCCGTGCCCGGCGCCACCCTTGGCACCATCCGCACCGTGCAGAGCCACGTGATGGCGCTGGGGCAGTGCCGCAAGGCCATCGCCGAATTGTCCCTGACCCCGCTCATCGGGGCGGATACGGCCGGTTCCGCCCGCGAGATCGCCGAGGCAGGAGATCCCACCCGCGCCGCCATCGCCTCGCGCCTAGCGGCCGAGATCTACGGGCTCGACATCCTCAAGGAGAACATTGAGGACGAGGCACACAACACCACGCGCTTCATTATCCTGGCCCGCAATGGCGAATGGGCGCCGGCCGAGAGCGCCCCGGTGGTGACCACCTTCGTGTTCCGGGTGCGCAACGTGCCGGCAGCGCTCTACAAGGCGCTGGGCGGCTTCGCCACCAACGGCGTCAACATGACCAAGCTCGAATCCTACCAGATGGACGGGCACTTCACCGCCACCCAGTTCTATGCCGACGTGGACGGGCACCCCGACGAGCGCTCCGTGCGCCTGGCGCTGGAGGAGTTGGCGTTCTTCTCCCGCGAGATGCGCATTCTGGGCGTCTATCCCGCCCATCCCTTCCGCGCGAGCCTCCAGGTGGGGCCGGAAAACCCCTGAGCCAGCGGCGCGCTCCGCTCAGTGGTCGAAGCGGAGCGCGATGCGGGCGCGGCCCTGGCTGCGGCCGAAGCGAACATGATCGGAGAGGCGCTGGAGCATGTAGGCGGTGAAGCCCGCCACCTCCTGCGCATCGCCCAAGAGCGCCTCGGGCGAGGGGCGCTCCTTGGGCGGCTGCACGATCTCGCCATCATAGAGAAGATAGACGTCGAGGTGGGCCTCGTCGAAGCGGGCGCGCAGCTCCACCGGGCCTTCCGCGAGCCCGCTGTCGGTGATGAGCTCCAGCGCCTGGGCAACGGTGGGGATGGCGGCGGCGATCACGTCGCGGCGGGCGCCCCACACATCGCCCTGCTTTTCCAGGAAATCGCGGGCGAAGGGGAAGGCGTGGGCGCCCTCGGGCACCTTCTCCCCGGTCTCGCGGGCAATGCCGATACGGAACAGGATGTTCAGCAGGATGGCACTGCACGCCGCCACCGTGAGCGGGGTGGAGAACAGGGGCTGCAGCGCGGCCGGGATCTGCTCCTTCAGTGGCAGCAGCGCCACCGAGAGGCCCGCCAGCACCGAGAGCCCCACCAGGAACACCCGCCGCTCGGAGAGCCGGCGCGATACGATGAGGTCCATGCCCGCCACCACCAGATAGGCGGAAGTATAAAGCAGGATGCCGCCAATCACCGGCGAGGGAATGAGGGTGAGCGCCACGATGGCCTTCGGGAAGAAGGCGATGGCGAAGATGAGCGCGCCGGCGGCGATGCCGATCACCCGTGCGGTGGCCTGGGTGGCGAAGGCCAGCCCCACCGACGACGAGGACAGGCCCGACTGGAAGCCGCCGCTCAGCCCGTTGAGCATATTGCCGATGCCGCAGGCGGTCACCGCGCGCTGGGCCGCGCGCATGTCGGCGCGCCGCCAGTCGGCGTCATTCATGCGCTCCAGCGAGACGGTGACGGACAGCACGTCCACCAGATTGATCAGCACCAGCAGCGCCATCAGCGGCAGCAGGCTGGGCTCGATGCGCAGATCAGGCAGGGTGGGCTCGGGCCAGGCCATCAGCGGCGTATCGGCGATGATTCGCGCGGCGTCGGGGTGGTCCACACCCAGCATCGCCGCCAGCACCCAGCCCAGGCTCGCCCCCGTCAGCATGGCGAACAGCTTCAGCCCGCGCGGCGCAAACACCGTGACGGCAACGATGAGGCCGAGGGTGGCGGCGCCGGTCATGAAGGCCGCGGGGGCGACTTCGGCGCTCTCCGTGGCCATGCCCAAGGCACGGCGGAAGGCCGGTCCGGCGAGGGAGACGCCCAGCATGGTCACCGCCACGCCGCACACTTCCGGCGGCAGCAGCACCCGCAGTGGCCGGGCCAGCCGGGCAACGAATATCTGCGCCACGCCGACGGTGAACATGGTGGCGCCCCATAGCCCCATGCCGCCAAGGGTGAGCGCCTGCAGGGCCAGGGGAATGGCGCCCGGCGAGGGAATGTGCACCGCCAGGTAGCCGCTGCCGAAGCGCGTGGGCAGGCATTGCAGCACGGTGGCGATGCCGATGCACAGGGCACACGCGGTGAGCATGCTCGTGGTCTGCGCCGCCGGCAGGCCGACTTCGGTGGCCGCGAGGATTGGGTAGAGCAGGAAGGTGGCCGCCAGCATGGCGTGCTGGCTGGCCAGGGTCAGCAGATTGGGCCTGGGAACCGGGTCGTTGAGACCATAGACCAGCGAGGGCGGGCGCCGGCCCTGCCTCTGTCGCCCACCCGGCGGGGGGAAGGCGCGGTCCAGCAGCCGCCAGAGCACGGAGCGGGTGGGCGCGGCCTCAGGCACGCGCGCCTTCCACGAAAGCGCGCATGAGGTGGTGGGCGATGGCGGCCGTCACCGGGGCGAACAGACCGTCGGGGTGGGTGTGGGCGATGAGGGCGGCGGTCTCCTCGCGGGAGAACCAGCGCACCGCCTCCAGCTCACCGGGATCCATGGTGATGGCTTCGGACGTGGCCTCCGCGAGGCAGCCGAACATGAGCTGCATGGGGAAAGGCCAGGGCTGGCAGGAATGGTAGGTCACGCGGCCCACCGCGATGCCCGCTTCCTCCATGGTCTCGCGCCGCACAGCGTCCTCAATGGTTTCGCCTGGCTCCACGAAGCCGGCAAGGCAGCTCCACATGCCAGGCGGGAAGTGGGGCTGGCGGCCCAGCAGGCATTGGTCACCGCGGGCGGTGAGCATGATGGCCACCGGGTCGGTGCGCGGAAAATGCTGGGCGCCGCAGCTGGGGCAATCCCGCCGCCAGCCGGCTTCCACCACCCGCGTTTCTGCCCCGCAATTGGCGCAGAAACGATGCCGGCCGTGCCAGCCGAACAGGGCCTTGCCGGTGGCCAGGGAGCCCAGGTCGTCATTGGCGACCAGTCCGCCGGCGGCGATGGAGCGCAGGTCCGTCACCTTGAAGCCGAGGGCCTCGATCTCCTCCCGCCGCCCGGGGTCGAAGGAGAGGCCAAAGCGCGGCGCGTTGCCCTCCAGGCCCAGGAACAGCATCCGCTCGTCGCACCACGGCCGGGCTTCGGCGAGGGAAAGAAGGGGATCGTCGAGCGCGCCCGCCTCGCGGGCCGGCTTCAGGGCCACCAGCTCACCGCCGAAAACATAGGCGCGCGCCTCCGCGTGGGAACGCAGGGCATGCGCGGTGCTTCGCAGATGGGCCGCGCGGTCGAGGCGGGTTTCCACATAGCCCATCGGGGGCCATGCGCCGAGGTCGGGGCGGGAAGGGGAAAGCAGCATGATGGGTCAGGAACTTCCAGCGCGGCGCGGGTGCCCGACGGTGGCACGGGCGCCGCGGCGAGGCAAGGCCGCCCATGGGGCAGGGGCGACGAGGGCGGGGAAACGGGGTGGGGGGATGGCAGGGGGCATATGGTCCCCCAAGCCTCCAAGTCCGCGCCCCCTGTAGTTGATCGCCGGGCCGCTCCGGGAACCGCGCAGGCGTCGGCGCCGCGCTTCCTCAGTGGTAGACGAAGAGCGGGCAGGGCGGGTTTTCGGCCAGCTTGTGGGTGGTGGAGCCGAACAGCAGCTCGTGCCAGCCCCGATGGCCATAGGAACCCATCACCAGCAGGCCCGCTTTCATGTCGGTGGCCTCCAGGCGGAGCACCTCGGCGATGTCGACGCGCGAGGCCACCGGCGCAGCCTCTGCCCCATAGCCATGGCTGGCGAGATAGGAGACGGCGGCGGAAGCGTTGCGCGCGGCGGTCTCCTGGCCGGTATCCACCGACACCACCTTTACCCGCCGGCCCTTCGCGATGCCGGTGAGGGCGAACATCTGGAGCGCGCGCATGGCCGGCATGCTGGCGTCGTAGCCCACCAGCACGTCGCCGCCGTTCGGCATCTCCTCTCCGCACACCAGGAAGGGGCGGGGGGTGGCGGCCAGAAGCTGCGAGAGGAGGTCGGGCAGGGGCACTTCGCTTCCGGCGTGGAAGCCGGTGTCGTGGCCGGTCACCACCAGGTCGCGGGTTTCCACCGCCATCCGCAGCGCCGCCTGGGGATCGCCCTCGAACGAGAGCCATTCAAAGGGAATGCTGCGATCGGCACATTGCTGCTGGTATTGGGCGCGCAGGCGCTTCTGCAGCGCCTCCGACTCGGCGAGCAGCTCGGCTTCCACGCGCGCCTTCAGGGCGCTGGCACCGGCCCGGCCCAAGGTCGGCAGATCGAGGGCGGAAAGGTCGACGCCGGCCAGCCCCGCCAGGCCCGCGCCGGTTTCCTGCGCGAGCTTGAAGGCCGTGGCCCGCGCCGTCTCCGAGGCCGATGATTCACCGAGCAGGAGCAGAATCCGCTGGAGCATGGTGTCCCTCTTCGCTTCGGATGGCCGCAACGTCCCCGCGGGGCGGGGCAAGAGAATGGCTGTAAGGCCCTGCTTTCCCGAAGGCAACTCGCGCGGCGCGCGGAGGTGTCCGGATCCGGGTTGCTGGGGAAAGCGGGTTTTTGCCGCCCGGGGCGCGGGCGCCGGCTTTCCTCGGGCGCGGGATCCATTATGGTCGCAGCCACCGGCCGCGATGCGTGCGGCGCTGATATTTGGAGCATCCATGCGGGTTCTGGTTCGCTTGACCCTGGTCGCCGGCCTCGCCCTCGGCCTCACCGCCTGCGACAAATGCGGCAACTGGTTCGGCCAGGGGCGCCCGGCCGCCTGCCAGGGTGAAACGCCCAAATAGCGGGCCTTCGAAGGGTCGCGGGGCGGCGCCGGCGTTGCATTTGCACAGCCATGCCGCTATAAGCGCGCCTTCGCGCGGAACATGCGCCCCCCTGGAGGCGTGTTGCGCTGCGGAGCCATGCGGCCGCGATTGCGGCCGCTGGCCGTTTGAACCCTCAAGAATTCAGGATCAAGTGCCATGACCGCCATCAAGGAACTGAAGGCTGTGGCGCGCGCGCGGGCCGGCAAGGGGGCCGCCCGTGCCGAGCGCCGCGCTGGACGCGTGCCCGCCGTCATCTACGGCGAAAAGCAGGACCCCGTCACGATCTCGCTGGACTTCATCGAGGTCAACAAGGCCATCTATGCGGGCCACTTCCTCACCACCCTGTTCGAGGTGGACGTGGACGGCACGAAGCATCGTGTCATTCCCCGCGACTACCAGATGGACCCGGTGAAGGATTTCCCCCTGCACGTGGACTTCCTGCGGGTGTCCAAGGGCACGACCCTCACCGTGGAAGTGCCGGTTCATTTCGTGAACCAGGAGGCTTCCCCGGCGCTCAAGGCGGGCGGCACCCTCAACGTGGTGGCCCATTCCGTCGAGCTCGAGGCTCCGGCTGACGCCATTCCCGAGGCGGTTGTGGTGGACCTCACCGGCGCCGCGTTCGGCGACATCTTCCACCTCTCCAAGGTGAAGCTGCCGGCGGGCGTGACCTGGGCCGGCCATGGCGACGACACCCTCGCCACCGTGGTGGCCCCGACCGTCTCCGCCGAGCCGGCCGCCGAGGCCCCGGCCGCGGAAGAGCCCAAGGCCTGATTGGCCGTCCTGATTGGCCATCCTGATCGGCTGATCGAGCGACCGGCTCCAGGGCCGGTCGCGTTCTCGCTGACGCGAATGACCTGATCCATTTCGGGCCGGAGGCGCCTCATGTTCCTGCTCGCAGGGCTCGGCAATCCCGGCCCGAAATATGCCGGCAACCGGCACAATATCGGCTTCATGGCGCTGGACGCCATCTGCCGCCGCCATCGTCTCGGCCCGCTGCGCAAGCGCTTCCAGGCCATGACGGCGGAAGGGGAGATCGGCGGCGAGAAGGTGATCGCCCTGTTTCCCGAGACCTATATGAATGAGAGCGGGCGCGCCGTGGGTGAGGCCATGCGCTTCTATAAGGTGCCCCTCGACCACATCATCGTCTTCCATGACGAGCTGGACCTGCCGCCGGCCAAGCTGCGCATCAAGAAGGGCGGCGGCAATGCCGGCCATAACGGGCTGCGCTCCATCACCGCCCAATGCGGCAATGACTATTGGCGGGTGCGGCTCGGCATCGGCCATCCCGGCGACAAGGCCATGGTCATGCCCTATGTGCTGGGCGACTTCGCCAAGGCAGAGAAGGGCTGGCTCGACGCTCTGTGCGACGCCTGCGCCGATTTCGCCGACCTGCTGGTGACCGGCCGCGCCGACGAATTCCAGAACCGCGCCCATCTGTTCATGGACGCCCAGGGCTTCGCCGACCCGAAAAGGGTGGGCGAGAAGGGCTGAGTGCGTCTGGTCCCGCAGCCGTCCTGCGGCGCCGCGCGGCAATTTGCCGGGCCGGCGCGTTTTCTTGCCCGAACCGGTTTCCCCTTCGCGCCAAAACCCTCTAAGAGCGGCGGCGAACATCCTTCCGTGCGCGCCAACCGGCGCCACCTCCACCTCGGCCGGCGGGAGCGGGTGCCCATTGGGGGTGCCTCCCTGCGCGGCCACGATGAGTTCGAGACCTGAGCCATGGGCTTCAAATGCGGCATCGTCGGCCTGCCGAACGTGGGCAAGTCGACCCTTTTCAACGCGCTCACCCAGACCGCGGCGGCCCAGGCGGCCAACTATCCTTTCTGCACCATCGAGCCCAATGTGGGCGACGTGGCGGTGCCCGATCCGCGCCTCGACACCCTGGCGGAGATCGCCGGCTCGGGCCAGATCCTGCCTACCCGCCTCACCTTCGTGGACATTGCCGGCCTGGTGCGCGGCGCCTCCAAGGGCGAGGGGCTGGGCAACCAGTTCCTGGCCAATATCCGCGAGTGCGACGCCATCGCCCATGTGGTGCGCTGCTTCGAGGATGGGGACGTGACCCATGTGGAGGGCAAGGTCTCTCCCGTCGACGACATCGAGACCATCGAGACCGAGCTGATGCTGGCCGATCTCGAAAGCCTGGAAAAGCGCCTCTCCACCCTGGAGAAAAAGGCCAAGGGCGCCGACAAGGAGGCCAAGGAGACCTTGGACCTTGTCAACCGCGCCTTGGTGCAGCTGCGCGACGGCAAGCCCGCCCGCATGGCCGAGGTGAAGCCCGAGGAGGAGAGGCTGTTCTCCCAGCTGGGCCTCATGACCGCAAAGCCCGTGCTCTATGTGTGCAATGTGGAAGAAGCCTCGGCCAAGGAGGGCAATGCCCTCTCCGCTCAGGTGTTCGCCCGCGCCAAGGAGGAGGGCGCCAAGGCGGTGGTGGTCTCGGCCAAGATCGAGAGCGAGATCGCCGTGCTCTCCCCCGAGGAGCAGAAGGAATATCTGGAGGCCATCGACCTCGACGAGCCGGGCCTCAACCGGGTGATCCGCGCCGGCTACGACCTTCTGAACCTCATCACCTATTTCACCGTGGGGCCGAAGGAAGCGCGGGCGTGGACCATCACGCGCGGCACCAAGGCGCCGGCGGCGGCGGGCGTGATCCATACGGATTTCGAGAAGGGCTTCATCCGCGCCGAGACGGTGGCCTATGAGGACTATGTGAAGTTCAAGGGCGAAGCCGGCGCCCGCGAGGCCGGCCGCTTCCGCCTGGAAGGCAAGGATTACATTGTCGCCGATGGCGACGTGCTGCACTTCCGCTTCGCCAACTGAGCGAGGCGGCCATGCCGGAACCGGTGGAGATCGGCCGCCTCACCTTCACGGAGGCGGAGATCCGGCGCTTTGCCGGCGCCTTCGATCCGCAGGGCTTTCATGTGGATCCGGAGGCGGCGCGGCAGTCGCCCTTCGGCGGCCTGGTGGCTTCCGGCTGGCATGTGGTGTGCGCCTGGATGGGAGCCTTCGTGCGCGCCCATCCCTCCGCCGCTGATTCGCCTGCGGATCATCCCAGCGTCATCGCGCCGGTGGGGGTGGGGTTTGGCCTGCAGGGGCTGGAATGGAAGGCTCCGGTGCGCGCCGGCGACACCCTGGTCTTCTTCACCCAGGTGCTGGAGGCGCGGGCCAGCGGCAGCCGTCCCGGCTGGAGCGTCTTCCACCGTCGCAACAGCGCCCGGCGCGAGGACGGTGTCGAGGTGATGGCGTTCGAGCTGCGCCACATGGCTCCCGATCCCGCGCCGGGGCGCGGCTGAGCGGACCCTGGCGCCCGCTGTCCACGCCCTTTCCGCGCGACAGCTTGACGTTTGCGTCATCCTCCCCTTGGATCGGGACGAACAGGGGAGGCGCGTGTTGCCGGATTTCTTCTACGAGGACTTCGTCGTCGGTGAGGTGAAGACCTTTGGGTCCCACACCATCACCGAGGAGGAAATCGTCACCTTCGCGCGGGAGTTCGATCCCCAGCCCATGCACACCGATGCTGCCGCCGGGGCGAAATCGGTGCTGGGCGGGCTTTCCGCCTCTGGCTGGCACAGCTGCGCCATCATGATGCGCCTCATCTGCGACGGCTTCCTGTTGCGCACCGCCGGCATGGGCTCGCCGGGCGTCACGGAGAACAGCTGGCTGGCCCCGGTGCGCCCCGGCGACGTGCTGACCCTGCGCCGCACGGTACTGGAGGCACGCACCTCCAAGAGCCGGCCGGAAATGGGCCTCGTCACCTTCAAGTTTGAGCTGGTGAAGGCGGACAAGACCGTGGCCGTCAGCCAGACCTGCCTCATCATGATCGGACGCCGCAACCCGGGGGCGCGCCTCGCATGAACTACTTTGAAGACGTGGAAATCGGCCTGTCCGCCACCCTCGGCAGCCACACCTTCACCCGCGAGGAGATCATCGCCTTCGCGACGGACTATGATCCCCAGCCCTTCCACACGGACGACGAGGCGGCCAAGCGCTCGCCCTTCGGCGCCCTGTGCGCCTCCGGCTGGCACACCGCCGCCACCTGGATGAAGTGCCTGATGGAATACCAGACGCGCTCCATCGCCGAGGGCAAGCCGGTGCGGGCGGCGGGCGCTTCCCCGGGCTTCCGCAACATGCGCTGGCTGAAGCCGGTCTATGCCGGCGACACCATCACCTACACCACGGCGGTGACGGAGAAGACCGCCAGCCGCAGCAAGCCCGAATGGGGCGTGGTGCGCTCCTTCAACACCGGCACCAACCAACATGGCGATCGGGTGTTCGAGTTCGAGGGCGCGGTTCTGGTGCGTCGTCGCAACGCCTGAGGCCTTGCCGCAGGTGCTGGCGGGCGGTGGGGCGCGCCCATTGCAGGGGGGCCGCGCGTCGGTGTCCCTTGCCCCTGGCTGGCGCCCCTGCTAAGAGCCGCGCCATCCGCCGACGCGCGGTCTATTCCTCCCCATGAAAGACAGGTGATTCCCATGGCGATCGAGCGCACCTTCTCGATCATCAAGCCCGACGCGACCCGTCGCAATCTCACCGGCGCCGTCAACGCCGTGATTGAGAAGGCGGGCCTGCGCATCGTCGCGCAGAAGCGCGTGCTGATGACCAAGGCTCAGGCCGAGACCTTCTATGCGGTCCACAAGGAGCGCCCCTTCTTCGGTGAGCTCGTGGCCTTCATGACCTCCGGCCCGGTGGTGGTGCAGGTGCTGGAAGGCGAGAACGCCGTTGCGAAGTATCGCGACGTGATGGGCGCCACCAACCCGGCGAACGCCGCCGAGGGCACCATCCGCAAGCTGTTCGCCGAATCCATCGAGGCGAATTCCGCCCACGGTTCCGACAGCATCGAGAACGCCGCGGTGGAAATCGCCCAGTTCTTCGCCGGCAACGAGATCGTCGGCTGACGTCCGCAAGGACGTTCAAGGGGGTCTGGCACCGGACGGCCGGGCCCCTTTCCACCCGCAGCTTGTCTCGGGTGCGTTGTTGTCCCGGCGCTGTTGTGCGGTGCCGATGTCGGCCCGCTCTGGACGCGACGGCCGCTTCACCTTAAGACACCCCGTCACAGGTGCCGCGGAGAGGGCGTTCCGCCCCGCGCGCTCTGCGACCCGCAGTTTCTCCGGCCGGCAGGGCTGAGCCTTCCGGATCCTCAGGCCAGCGACCCGCCGGCTTTCGGGGCCATCGGGCCATTGCGGAACCGACGGGACATTCCCATGGACTTCACTTCCCCCAACTTCTGGCTCTCGCTGCTGCAGATCGTCTGGATCGACCTGCTGCTGTCCGGCGACAATGCGATCGTGATCGCGCTCGCCTGCCGCTCGCTGCCGAAGGGGCAGCGCAAGTGGGGCATCGTGCTGGGCGCCGCCGCCGCGGTGGTGCTGCGCATTCTCTTCGCTCTCGCCGTCTCTCTGCTGCTCGGCATTCCGCTGCTGAAGGTGGTGGGCGCGCTGCTGCTGTTCTGGATCGCCATCAAGCTGGCCGTCGGCGATGATGATGACGGCCACGAGGTGGAGGCCGCCGACACCCTGTTCAAGGCGGTGCGCACCATCGCCATCGCCGATGCGGTCATGAGCCTCGACAATGTGGTGGCGGTGGCCGCCGCTGCCCGCGGCCACGCGGAACTGTTCGTGTTCGGCCTGTTGCTCACCATTCCGCTCATCGTGTTCGGTGCCCAGGTGCTGCTCACCCTGCTCCAGCGCCTGCCTGTGCTCATCTGGGCCGGCGCGGCGCTGCTGGGCTGGATCGCGGGCGACATGATGGTGCGCGACACCCTTTCCGTGGACCTGCTGGCGCACCTCAACCCCGCTTTGGTGGTTGAGAACCACGATGGCCTGCACCCGGCGGCGCTGCCCCATTATGTGGCGAGCGGCCTTGGCGCGGCCTTCGTGGTGGCGGTGGGCCTGGTGATGCGTCGCCGCGCGGCTGTGGGCGGGGAAGCCTGAGCCGCGCGCGGCATCCGTCCGCAGGAAAGCCCTTGCTGCAGCTCGCAAAATGGGGCGACGGGGCGCGTCTGAGGCAGTTCCTTTCTTCAGGGAATGGGGACAGGCTTCAGCGCACCGGGTTGACGCCTTTTTCTTCACGCGAGCCGGTACCCACTTCGCTCCAAAACGCTCTAATGTTCCGCCCATGAATACGCGTGTTCCCCCGCCTTCCGATGCCGCCCGCGCGCGCCCTCTCGTGCGGGCCTCGGCCTGTCCCCATGACTGCCCTTCCACCTGCGCGCTGGAGGTGGAGATCGAGCCCACGGGCCGCATCGGCCGTATTCGGGGGGCGAAGGACAATGGCTACACGGCGGGCGTCATCTGCGCCAAGGTGGCCCGTTACGCGGAGCGCGCCAACCATCCGGATCGCGTGTTGACGCCACTGCGGCGCACCGGGCCCAAGGGCTCCGGCGCGTTCGCGCCCATCTCCTGGGATGAGGCGCTGGACCGGGTGGCCGAAGGGCTGCTGGCGGCCCAGCTGGCCCACGGGGCGCAATCGGTCTGGCCCTATTATTATGCGGGCACCATGGGCCTCGTGATGCGCGACGGCCTCAACCGCCTCACCCACGCCAAGGGCTATTCGCGCTTCTTCTCCAGCATCTGCGTGAATCCGGCCTGGAGCGGCTATCTGGCTGGGGCGGGCCGCATTTCCGGCGCCGACCCGCGTGAGATGGCGTCTTCCGACCTCATCACCTTGTGGGGCACCAATGCGGTGGCGACCCAGGTCAATGTGATGACCCACGCCATCCATGCCCGCAAGACGCGGGGCGCGAAGATCGCGGTGGTGGATGTCTATCGCACGCCCACCATGGAGCAGGCGGACCTGGCCCTGCTCATCCGTCCCGGCACCGATGGGGCGCTCGCCTGCGCGGTGATGCATGTGCTGTTCCGCGACGGGCTGGCGGACCGCGCCTATCTGGAGCGTTATGCCCGTGACACCGCGGCCCTCGAAGACCACCTGAAGACGCGCACGCCCGCATGGGCCAGCGCCATTACCGGCCTGCCGGAAGCGGAGATCGAGGCTTATGCGCGGCTGGTGGGCACCACCCCGCGCGCCTTCTTCCGCATCGGCTACGGCGTCTCGCGCACCCGCAACGGGGCCGTGAACATGCATGCGGTGGCCTCCATCCCGGTGGTGAGCGGGGCCTGGCAGCATGAGGGTGGCGGCGCGTTGCATTCGGTGTCCGGCATCTATGGCTGGAACAAGACCCTCATCGAGGGGCTCGATGTGCGCGATCCCACCACGCGCGCGCTCGACCAGTCCCGCATCGGCCCCATCCTCACCGGCGACGAGGACGCGCTGGCGGGCGGGCCGGCGGTGAAGGCGCTGTTCATCCAGAACACCAATCCGATGGCGGTGGCGCCGGAGCAGGAGAAGGTGCGCGCGGGCTTCGCGCGCGATGACCTGTTCGTGGTCGTGCACGAGCAGTTCCTCACCGACACCGCGCGCATGGCCGATATCGTGCTGCCGGCCACCATGTTCACCGAGCATGACGACCTCTACCAGGCCGGCGGCCATCCCCATATCCTGTTCGGGCCGAAGCTGGTGGAGCCGCCGGGCGAATGCCGTTCCAACCACGATGTGGTGTGCGCCCTGGCGGTGCGGCTGGGGGCCAGCCATCCCGGCTTCCGGATGAGCCCGCGCGCGCTCATCGACCGCACCTTGCAGGCGAGCGGCCGCGGCACCCTGGCGGAGCTGGAGGCCGCGCGCTTCCTGGATGTGCGTCCGCCTTTCGCGGAAGCTCATTTCCTCGAAGGCTTCGGCCATTCCGACAAGCGCTTTCATTTCGCCGCCGATTGGGCCGGGCTGAAATTCAGCGCGCCGGGCAAGTTCGGGCCGGTGGGGGACATGCCGGCCCTGCCGGACCACTGGGGCGTGATCGAGGAGGCGAACGCCGACTATCCGTTCCGCCTGGTGACCGCGCCGGCCCGCAACTTCCTCAACTCCACCTTCAGCGAAACCGCCACCTCCGCCGCGCGCGAGGGGGCGCCCTCGCTGCTCATCCATCCGGACGACGCGGCGGCGGCGGGCATCGCCGAGGGCGACATGGTGGCGGTGGAGAGCGCGCGCGGCCGGGTGCTCCTGAAGGCGCGCCTGTTCGAGGGGCTGCGGCGGGGCGTGGTGGTGTCCGAGCAGATCCAGCCCAATCGCGCCCATCGGGGCGGGCTGGGCATCAACACTCTCACCGGGGCGGATCCCGTCGCCCCCGTGGGCGGCGCCGCTTTTCACGACAACCGCGTGCGCCTCGCCCGCGTGGAGGCCTAGCTCCGATCGACATTTAAGAGGCGCGTTCCTCTCCCGCTTGCGGGGGAGGAAGGGGCAGGACCGCTTCAGTGGTGCGGAGAATGGGAATTCTGGGCTTTCGGCATTTTCGAGGCATTGCCTTCCGCTCGCCCACCGCGGCCACCCTCCCAACGCTTTACCCCCGCGCTTCCCCGCTTGCGCGAGAGGGTGCCGTGCCGCGGGGAACACGGTGGCGGTGAGCGACAAGCCGCGCCACACGCACTGAATGTCGATTGGACCCAGGGTCGGTACTCGATGCGCGGTGGTGGTGCTCGCGGGGGTCTGATTCAAGGCTTCTGAAAGGGAGCGTTGAAGAGTGCCAAGCAGCTTCAGCGGCTTAACGACGAGGAGTGGGCTCGGGTCGCGCCGCTGCTGTCGTGGGGACGCAAGGGCGCTCGCCGTGTGGACGATCGCCGGGCGATCGCTGGCATTGTCTTAGGCTCAGGGGCCGGGCGCGGTGGCGCGACTGCCTGTCGGAGTTCGGCCCCTGCACGACAGTCTACACCGCTTCAACCGCTGGAGCCGGCAGGGGCTGTGGCCGCAGATGCTCGAGGCGCTGACTGGGCAAAGCGGCATCCTCGACCGAGCGGCCATCGACGCCACCCCATCAAGGCGCGCCGCTCGGCGGCCGGCGCAAAAGGGGGCCTTTAGTCAAGCCATAGGTCACTCGCGGGGGCGGCCATACCACCAGGCTCGACGGCTTGGCAGACGAGCGCGGCCGGCCCCGTGCGCTGTTGGTCAGCGCCGGGAACATCAACGACATCAGCATGGCTGCGGCGCTGCGGGGCAAAGCGTGGGGCACGTTGAGCCGGCCATGAGGCAGGGGCAACGCCCTGCAAGTCCCTCCGCGTGAGCGCAAACGCCCGCCTCAGCAAGGCGCTCCTGGCCGCTCCCTTCCCCCGTGGCGGGAGTGGGAGCGAGCCCCGGGGCCACGCCATGGTCCTGAAGCTCGATTGATCGGGGCGCCCGCGTGGCCGCGTACGGCTCAAGGCGATGGGCGCTCGTCTTGTGCCGGCTCTCTCGTGCCGCCAGGGGGGCGGGCAGGAGGGGGGCACGAGGGGCCGTGTGCGCCTTGCGGATCGGGGCACGGCCTCTGGCTGGTTTCGTCGCGGCTGTGGGAAGGGCGTGGCTTCATGGGCCGGAGGCTGCGGAGGCTGCGGAGGCCGGGGGCTGGGCGGCGCCCCAGCCTCTTTCCTGCCGTTGCCGCACGCGTGAGCGGGGCGCGGCGGGGACCGGAAAGCCCGGCGTCATCCCGTCCGCCCAATGCCGGAGGGGCTGGGATCAGACCTTCGGCGCGATCAGGGGCTGAAGGCCTCTTTCCACGCCGGCGATGTCCACCCGCTCGTTGGCCACGGTCAGCCGGCCGGCGGCCAGCAGTTCCAGGCCCTTGGGGTAGATCACATGCTCCTGGGTCAGGACCCGGTCGGCCAGGATGTCCGGCGTGTCGCCGGGCTCGATGGGCACGACGGCCTGGAGGATGATCGGCCCCTCGTCCATCTCCGCGCGCACGAAATGCACGGTGCAGCCATGCACGCGCACGCCCGCTTCCAGCGCCCGCTCATGGGTGTGCAGGCCCTTGAAGCTCGGCAGCAGCGAGGGGTGGACGTTGATCATGCGGTCGCGCCAGCGCTCTACCAGCCAGGGGGTGAGCAGGCGCATGAAGCCGGCGAGGCAGACGATCTCCACGCCCGCGTCCCTCAGCACGCCGTCGAGGGCAGCATCGAAGGCCTCGCGGTCGGCAAAGCCCTTATGGCTCAGCACATGGGTGGCGATGCCGTGGGACTGGGCGAAATCCAGCCCCGCCGCATCGGCGCGATTGGAGAGCACCAGGGCGATTTCGGCCGGAAAGTCAGGCGCGGCAGCGGCGCGCACCAGCGCCGCCATGTTGGAGCCCCGCCCGGAAATGAGCACCGCCGCCCGCTTGCGGGCGGGAACACCCCCCTGACGCGCGCTCATGCCGCGAATCCGAAATCGGCGGAGCCTTCATAGACCACGTGGGGCGCGCCGGCGCCGGGCTCAATGACGCCCAGGCGCACCACGCTCTCGCCGCCATCGGCGAAGGTGTCGGCCATTTTCTCTTCGAGCTCGGCGGGCACCACCACGGCCATGCCCACGCCGCAGTTGAAGGCGCGCAGCATCTCTTCCGGCGCCACGTTGCCGGCGGTGGCGAGCCAGCGGAAGACCGGGGGGACGATGAGGTTGTCGAGGTCGATGCGCGCCAGGGTGCCCTGGGGCAGCACGCGCGGCAGGTTCTCGGTGATGCCGCCGCCGGTGATGTGGGCGAGGGCCTTCACCGCGCCGGTGGAGCGGATGGCGGAAAGGCAGCTCTTTACATAAAGCCGGGTGGGGGCCAGCAGGGCCTTGCCGAGGCTCGTCTGCGGGGCGAACGGCGCCGGCTCGTCCCAGTTCAGGCCCGAGCGCTCGACGATGCGGCGCACCAGGGAGTAGCCGTTGGAATGCACGCCGGCCGAGGCGAGGCCCAGGATGACGTCGCCGGGGGCGACATCGGGGCGGGGCAGCAGGCCGTGGCGTTCCACCGCGCCGACGGCGAAGCCGGCGAGATCATAGTCGCCGTCCGCGTACATGCCAGGCATTTCGGCGGTTTCGCCGCCCACCAGGGCGCAGCCCGACTCGCGGCAGCCATGGGCGATGCCGGCGACGATGTTGGCGCCCACTTCCGGGGTGAGCCGGCCGGTGGCGAAATAATCCAGGAAGAACAGGGGCTCGGCGCCCTGCACCACCAGGTCGTTCACGCACATGGCGACGAGGTCGATGCCGATGGTGTCATGCACCCCGGTCTCGATGGCGATCTTCAGCTTGGTGCCCACGCCGTCGGTGGCGGCCACCAGCAGCGGGTCCGAATAGCCGGCGGCCTTGAGATCGAAGATGCCGCCGAAGCCGCCGATATCAGCATCCGCGCCCGGGCGGCGGGTCGCCTTCACCAGCGGCTTGATGAGATCGACGAGGCGATTGCCGGCGTCGATGTCGACGCCCGCATCACGATAGGAAAGTCCGTCCTGAGCCATCGGGTCCTCGCGGCAGGGGGCGCGTCGGCTGCTGACGCTGGCCACGCCCTGACCAATTGGGCGGCAGGCGCCCTTGCGCCCACCCCCGGCGGATTAGCCGCGAACGGCCGGGATGGCAAGGCGCGATGGCACCGCGCGATGCCATCGCGCGCGACCGGGCTTCAGTTTTCCAGGAGCTTCGCCTTGAACATGAAGCCCGCGACGACAGCCCCGATCAGCGGCACCAGGATGAACAGCCAGAGCTGGGCGATGGCCTGCCCGCCCACGAACAGAGCCGGGCCGATGGAGCGCGCCGGGTTCACGGAAACTCCCGTCACCGGCACGAACACAATGTGCACCAGGGTGAGGGTGAGGCCGATGGCAAGGCCGGCCGCCGGCCCCGACCCGGCCTTGGAGGTGGCGCCGAGAATGGCCACCAGGAACACGAAGGTACCCACGAATTCCACCATCAGCGCGGCGCCGATGCCATATTCCCCGCCGAAGCCGGGGCCCCAGCCATTCTGCCCGAGGCCGGATTTTGCCACGTCGTAGCCGCCGACCTTGCCGGTGACCACCAGATAGAGGATGGCGGCCCCGCCGATGCCGCCCAGCACCTGCGCCACCCAGTATTTCGGCACTTCCGCCGCCGGCAGGCGGCCCGCCGCCCACAGGCCCAGCGTGACGGCGGGATTGATGTGGCAGCCGGAAACCGGGCCGATGCCATAGGCCATGGCCGTCACCGACAGGCCGAAGGCGAAGGCGATGGCCAGCACGCCGATGGGCGCGGTGGGATAGCCCGTGAGCACGGCCGAGCCGCAGCCATACAGAACCAGGACGCCGGTGCCGATCAGCTCGGCGAGGTACTTGTTCATGAAGCCCTCCCAATGGTCCGCGCGCCGGCCGCCGAGGCGGGCGCCGGGCCCATGGTCTCGTAACCTGAGGTTGCAGGCAAGATTAAGCTGGAGGCGGCGGCGAAGCTGGCAGACGGAGAGGTGCGATCATGCTACGCCTAGGCGCCCGCATGGAAAGCGGGGCAAAGGGAGCTACCATGACAAGGTCTCGAACCCGGGACGCCTCGGCCATCGCAGCGACGGCCGGACGCGCTCGCGGAACGGCGACGGCGCTGGCTGTCACCGCCGCTCTTGCCGCCTTCCTGACCGCGCCGCTCGGCGCCGCGCAGGCGCAGGAGAGTGCTCCGTCCGCCGGCCAGGGAACCGCGACAAGCCAGGCCCCCCTTCAGGCACCCACCTGGCCGCGCAGCTATCCGCTGCCGGACGACCAGCAGATCCAGCTCTATCAGCCGCAGATCGATGCCTGGGACGGCGACGTGATGAGCGGCCGCGCGGCGGTGGCCATCGGGGCCACGTCCGGCGCGCCGACCTATGGCATGGTGCGCTTCACCAGCCGGGTCGCGGTGGATAAGCCCGCCGGCCTCGTGCATGTGGCCAGCTTCTCCATCACCGGCGTCGAGGTGCCCACTGATCCCAGCAAGGCGAGCCTCATCCGCAACACGCTGCAGGCCCACCTGCCGCCGGAAGGCTTCACCGTTCCCCTCGACCAGCTCCAGGCGAGCTATGCGGTGAACAAGGAGCTGGCGGAGCTGAAGACCCAGCCGGTGGACAACTCCCCGCCGCAGATCCTGTTCGTCACCACCGCCACGGTGCAGATTCCCCTCGCCGGCGAGCCGGTGCTGAAGCCCATCACCGGGGTCACGGGCTTCCGCCGCGTCATCAATACCCGCCCGCTGCTGCTGCTGGATGATGCCGGCACCTATCACCTGCAGGCCGCAGGCTCGTGGTACGAATCCACCAATCTGGGCGGCACCTGGGTGGTGACGCCGCAGGCCTCCGACGCCCTGGTGGCCGCCGCCAAGAAGGCCACCGACGAACTCGCCGCCGATCCGCTGCTGGGCAAGGATGGCAAGGCCATCACCCCGCCGCCGGCGATCCTGGTGACCACCAAGCCGAGCGAGCTGATTCAGACCGAGGGGCAGCCCCAGATGCTGCCGGTGGTGGGCACCAACCTGCTCACCATGAATAACGCCGACCACGCGGTGTTCCTGGAGACCACCAGCAACACCTATTACGTGCTGATCGCCGGTCGCTGGTTCAAGGCCGTCGACCTTAAGGGGCCGTGGGCGTTCGTGCCCTCCAACGCCCTGCCGCCGGACTTCTCCAAGATCAATCCCAACGATCCCAAGGCCAATGTGCTGGTCTCGGTGGCCGGCACGCCGCAGGCCAAGGAGGCGGCCATCGCCGCCACCATTCCGCAGACCGCCACCGTGAAGCGCGACGTGCCGCTGAACGTGGTCTATGACGGCACGCCGCGGTTCGAGCCCATCACCGGCACCGTCTTGGCGTATGCCGTGAACACGCCGGTTCCGGTGATCCGCTTCAATGCGGAGCGCTATTACGCGGTGGCCAACGGCATCTGGTTCGTGGCCACCACGCCCATGGGGCCGTGGCGCGTGGCGGACGTGGTGCCGGATGCCATTTACACCATCCCCGTTTCCTCGCCGGTGCACTATGTCACCTATGTCCGCATCTATGGCAGCACGCCCGATGCGGTGGTGGTGGGCTACACGCCCGGCTATATGGGCGTCGTGGTCGCTCCCGGCGGCACGGTGGTCTATGGCACGGGCTATTCCTGCCCCGGCTACGTGGGCACCTACTGGGTTTCCTGCCCGGTCACCTACGGGCTCGGCGCCGGCTTCGCGCTGGGCGCGGCGGAAGGCTTCGCCTTCGGCTTCGCGGCCGGCTGGCCCTGGAGCGTGGCGGTGGGGCCCTATTGGGGGCCGTATTGGCATCCCTGGGGTCCCGGCCCGTGGGGTCCGGGGCCGTGGGGGCCGCATCCGTGGGGTCCGGGGCCGTGGGGCGGCCACTGGGGCTACACCAACATCAACCAGACCAACGTCTATGGCCGCTGGGGCGGCGCCGCCACGGTGAACCACGCCTGGGGCACCACCTGGAACGGCACCGGCTGGTCCGGGCGCGACTGGCGCGGCACCACCGCCAACGGCACGGCCTTCACCGGCCGCTCGGCCGCGGCGTTCAATCCCTATTCGGGCAATTGGGCAGCCGGCCGCGAGGGGGCGCACGCCAATCCCTATACCGGCCGTGAGGGCGCTTCCCGCGCCGGCGCCACCGGCAATGTCTACACCGGCAATTATGCCGCCGGCCGCGAGGAAACCCACGGCAACGCCTATACCGGTGCCGAGGGGGCCTCGCGCTCCGGAGTGGTGGGCAATGCCTATACGGGCAATGCGGCGGCGGGCCGAGAATCCGCCGGCTACAACCCGACGACCGGCACCGCCCATGCCTCGCAGACCGCGGTCACGGACAACCACGGCAATGTGAACGTGGATAGCCGCGGCGCCGCCGTGAACACCCACACCAACACCGCCGCTGCCTGGAACAACGGCAATGTGATGGTGGACCACGACGGCAACGTCTATCGCCACTCCGACACCGGCTGGAACCGCAACACGACCACCGGCTGGCACGACGTGGACCACAACTACGACACCCGCAACCTGGACAATGAGGCGCGCGCGCGCTCCTGGGGTCAGCAGCGGGTGGATAATTTCGGCGGCAACAGCTTCCGGGGCGACGATTTCGGCGGTGGCGACCGGTTCGGCAGCGGCGGCTTTGATCGCGGCTTCGGCGGTTTCGGCGGCGGCGATCGCTTCGGCGGTGGCGGCTTCGGGGGCGGTGGCTTCCGTGGCGGTGGTGGATTCCGCCGCTGAGCCGACGCCCACATGCTTCGCCTCGCCGGGGACTTGTCTCCGGCGAGGCTGTTTCAAGCTGGCGAGTGCGGTGGCCCGTTTCACCGAATGGGGATACGCCTGCCCGTCGGAGAGACCGGTTCGCGCGCAAGCGGCCGTGGGCCAGACCTGTTCTTGATGTCCACGGAGCCTTCGGTGCACGGCCCGCAAGGGATGGTCGCCGGCAAGGGGGGCGCGGGCAAGAGGGCTCCGGTAAGGGGGCGGCACGTGGCCCTGCCTCGCGTGGCCGCCCGTCTGGCGAATAGGCTCTTTTCAATCGCTTCGGCGGCCGCATGCTGAGCTTCAGCGCGGGGCAGGCTTTCGGGAGGCAGCATGGAAAAGGGGGTATCCGCAACGCACGGCGCCGCTGAGGCATTGGTGATGCGCAGCTATACGCAGCTCGCCGGCTATAATGCCTGGGCCAATGCGCGTGTGTTCGACGCCGCCGAGGCGCTGGGGGCGGAGCGGTGCGCGACCCCGACGGGGGCGTTCTTCGGCTCCATCACCGCCACGCTGAATCACCTCGTGGTGACCGACCGCATCTGGCTCTCCCGCCTGCTGGATACCGGCGAGGCCCAGCCGCCACTCGACACCCTGCTGGAAGCCGATCTGTCCCGCCTGCGGGCCTTGCGCGTGGTGGAGGATGAGCGGCTGAAGGCGCTGGTTGCGGGCCTGGATCCCGAACGGCTGGCGGGGCCCATCACCTATGCCAACAGCAGCGGCCGCCAGTTCACGCAGAGCTGCGCGAGCGCCCTGGATCACCTGTTCAACCACCAGACCCACCATCGCGGCCAGGTGCACGCGATGCTGACCCGCCTCGGCGGGCGCGCGGCCGCGCCGTCCCTCGACCTGATCGTGTTCCAGCGAGAGCCGGCGCCGGGCCGCTGACGCTATCCTTGCCGAGATCGGTATATTGCGCCAGGCGCGCCGTAGCAGCCTGTGGCGCAAGGCTTTCTGACGCTGCGAGATGTGCCGGAAGGGCAGGGCGGCGGTCGCGGCAACCTGTCGCTCCGGCGAGGGTGTCTGGTTTCTTGATCCAGATCAAAAAATCATTGAGGATCGCCGCCAGCGTCATCCCTTAAGGATGAAGACCCGTAAAATTTGAGATGGTGTCGCCATGCAGGCTGTTGCGCGCGCGTTCTTCCATGTTCCCGTGGTCGGTTGGCTGCTCAGGGATGCGGTCCATGGCCTGCCCGACGCGCGCTATTACTTTATCTTCAACCTGCTGGTCCTGTTCGCGGCGCTGGTCTATTTCTTCGGATATCCCTTCCTGATCGTGTCGGCCCTGACCGCCACTGCCGCGATGCTGGTGACTCTTGTGATCCTCACCGCGTCGGACATGTTCAGCCGGCTGGGCAAGAAGCGCGCGGCGCGCTGAGCGTTCCGCGCGTCTGCCCACGGGCAGGTTGAGAAAAAAGGCCCCTCCCGGTCGCGGGCGGGGCCTTTTCTCATTCCAGGTTCTCATTCCAGGCCGGCGATGGCGCGGGCGAAGTCGCGGGCGGTGAAGGGCTGCAGATCGTCCGCCCCCTCGCCGACGCCGATGAGGTGAACCGGCAATTTGTGCTTGGCCGCGATGGCCACCAGGATGCCGCCGCGCGCGGTGCCGTCCAGCTTGGTCATCACCAGCCCGGTGACGCCGGCGATGCGGGTGAAGGCTTCCACCTGCGACAAAGCGTTCTGGCCCACGGTGGCGTCCAGCACCAACAGCACCGCATGGGGCGCCGACGGCTCCAGCTTCTTCACCACGCGTACGATCTTTTCCAGCTCCGCCATCAGCTCGGTGCGGTTCTGGAGGCGGCCGGCGGTGTCGATCATGAGAATATCCGCCCCATCGGCGCGGGCCTCGGTGAGCGCGTCGTGGGCGACACCGGCGGCATCGGCGCCGGGCTCCTTGGCGATCACCTTGGTGCCGGTGCGCTGGCCCCATACCTTGAGCTGGTCGATGGCGGCGGCGCGGAAGGTGTCGCCCGCCGCCAGCACCACCTTCTTGCCCTCGTGCCGCCACTGGGAGGCGAGCTTGCCGATGGTGGTGGTCTTGCCCGAGCCGTTCACGCCCACCATGAGCACCACGAACGGGCGCCGCAGGTGCTCCACCACAAGCGGCTTGGCCACCGGCTCCAGGATGCGTTCCACTTCCGCCGCGATGAGACCCTTCACCTCCTCCGGGGAGATCATCTTGTCGTGCCGGCCTTTGCCCACGGCCTCGACGATCCGCATGGAGGTTTCCACGCCCAGGTCGGCGCGGATGAGCACTTCTTCCAGCTCCTCCAGGGTGTCGGCGTCCAGCTTGCGCTTGGAGACAAGGTCGGTGATGCCCTGGCCGAGATTGGAGGCGGTGCGGGCGAGCCCCGAGGCCAGCCGCGCCCAGAAGCCCTTCTTGCGGGGCTCGGTCGCGGACTGCTCGGGCTCTTCATGCTGAGCTTCCGCCGCAGCCTCTTCGGCGTCCCCCGCCTGGGGTTGCTCCGGCTCGGCCTCATCGCCCGCCTCTTGTCCCGCTCCTTGCGGGAGGGGCGCGGTGAGGGCCGTCGCAATAGCAACGTCAGGCGGGGTCGGGGGAGCCATCGGCTCCTGCGCGGCGTCGGGGGCCGGCGCGGCCGGCGGTGGCTCGACCTCCAATTCCGGTGGTGTGGGCTCCACCGGCGCCTCAGTTGCGACCGAGACGTTGGCGACCGCCTGCTCGTCGGTGGGGGCGGCCGCGACGCCAGCCGCCGATGGCACGGCGTCCTCGGCCGTCGGTGCGGTCGGGGGTGTCGCTGTGCCCGGTTGCGCCAGCGCGACGGCCTGCGGCGCCGTTTCGACCGGCTCTTCCGAAGCGGTCACCCCTCCGGCGGTGGTCTGTGCCTCCGGAGCGGGTGCCATAGGGGCTTCCGAGGGCAGTGCTTCTGGGGGCGGTGCCTCCGGGGTCGGTGTGGCCTGGAGGGATGCTGCCTGGAGGGGTGCAGATTGGGCGGTGGCCGTGGCAGCATCGGTGGTGGCAGCTTCCGCGGACCCGCCGGTTGGAGCATCCGCCATGGCGGGCTGGGGCGCGCGCTCCTCGGTCGCTTCCCCTGTGGTTGACTCCCCCGCAGTCGCTTCCCCTTCTTCCGCTGGTGGAGGCGCGCTGGTTTCGTCGGCGCGGCCTGTCAGCCAGCCCCAGAAGCCGCGCTTCTTCTTCGGCGCTTCGGTGGGGGCGTTGCCGGCGTCCGGGAGGGCGTCCGAGTGGGCGTCGTCTTGGCTCATGGCGTCTGGCCGTTCCTTGAATTGCGCTCAGGCGGCGATCAGGCGCGCGCCGTCGTGGCCGGAGATGCGCACCTCCGCCACCGTGCCGCGTGTGAGCGGCCGGGCGAGACGCACCGGTGTGAAATGTTCCGTATGCCCGCGTCCGCCCGCTTCCACCAGCACGCTGCGGCGGCGGCCCACCTCGCCGGCGAGGTGGCGATGCAGCTGCCGGCCGGCAAGGTCCCGCAGCCGCGCCGCGCGCGCCGCCACCTCGGCGCGATCAAGCTGCGGCATGCGCGCCGCGGGCGTGCCGGGGCGGGCGGAAAAGGGAAAGGCATGGACGAAGGCGATGCCCGCTTCCTCCAGGAAGGCGAGGGTGTTGCGGAATTGCGCCTCGGTCTCCGTGGGGAAGCCGGCGATGATGTCGGCGCCCAGCACCAGGTCCGGCCGCAGGCGGCGCAGGGTGGCGATGAAGGCCAGGGCCTGGGCGCGGCTGTGGCGGCGCTTCATGCGCTTCAGCACCAGGTCGTCGCCCGACTGCAGCGACAGGTGCAGATGCGGCAGCAGGCGCGGCTCCTCGGCCAAGGCGGCCAGCAGCTCGCCGTCCGCCTCCACCGCATCGATGGAGGAGAGGCGCAGCCGCTCCAGCTCCGGCACCTGCCGCAGCAAAGCGCGCACCAGGCGGCCTAGGGTCGCCTGGCCGGGCAGGCCCTGGCCGTAGGAGGTGAGGTCGACGCCGGTCAGCACCACCTCGCGGTGGCCGCTGTCCACCAGCCGGCGCACCTGCTCCACCACCGCGCCCATGGGCACGGAGCGGGAGGGGCCGCGCCCATAAGGGATGATGCAGAAGGTGCAGCGGTGGTCGCACCCGTTCTGCACCTCCACGAAGGCGCGGGTGTGCCCGCAGAAGGCTTCCGCCAGATGGGGCGTGGCCTCGCGCACGGTGGAGATGTCCTGCACCCGCACCCGGGCCTCGGCGTCAAGGCCGAAGTCCAGGGTGGCGCGGGCGGCATCCCAGGTGGCGGGGGCCGCCTTGGCGGCATTGCCCAGCACCAGGTCCACCTCGCCCATGGCCGCGAAGCTGGCCGGCTCGGTCTGGGCCGCGCAGCCCGTCACCACGATGCGCAGGTCCGGATCAGCCCGCTTGGCCCGGCGGATGGCCTGTCGCGCCTGGCGCACCGCCTCGCCGGTCACGGCGCAGGTGTTCACCACCAGGGTGCGTTCCAGCCCCGCGCCGGCGGCGGCGCGCAGCATGCCGTCACTCTCCAGCGCATTGAGCCGGCAGCCGAAGGTCTCCACCCGCACGGGCGCGGCGGCCTCCGCCATCAGGCGCTCTCCCCGAGCATTGCGGGGGTGATCTCGCCACGGAACTCGTAGGCCACGGGCCCGGTCATCAGCACATGGTCGTCGCCGGCCCGCCACTCGATGTCGAGATCGCCGCCGGGCAGGTGGATGCGCACGGCGCGGCCGGTGCGGCCGGTGCGCGCGGCGCTGACGGCGGTGGCGCAGGCGGCGGTGCCGCAGGCGCGGGTGCGGCCCGAGCCGCGCTCCCACACATGAAGCAGAATGTCATCCGGCCCCTTCAGGCTGGCGAAGGAGATGTTGGCCCGCTCCGGGAACAGGGGATGATGCTCCAGCGCGGCGCCGAGGCCCTCCACGTCCACCTGGTCGGCATCGGGCACGAAGAAGACGGCGTGAGGATTGCCCATGCTCACGAGACTGGCCGGCCCCAGCGCTTCGAACCCGGGCACCGTCACGGCGGCGGTGTCGCCCACGTCGTGGGAGAGGGGGATGTCTCGCCAGTCGAGGCGGGGGGCGCCCATGTCGACGGTCACGGTGCCGTCGTCATGGATGCGGCAGTCGAGGAGGCCGGCATCGGTCTCGAACTCGATGTGGCTGGCGCCGGTGCGCTCAGCCTCATAGGCGGCGATGCAGCGCGTGCCGTTGCCGCAGGCGGCCGATTGCGACCCGTCATTGTTCAGGATGAGCACGAAGGCGGCCGTATCCTCCCGGCGCGGGGGATAGAGCACCATGGCCTGGTCGTAGGGCACCGCCTGGGGGCGGGCGAGGGCGACGGCGTCAGCGGCCGAGATCTCCACCGGCGCGTCGCGCAGGTCGAGCACCAGGATCTCGTTACCGAGACCGTTCATCTTCACGAAGGGGCGATGGGCAAGCGGCTGCATGGGACTTCGGCCATCCTTCGGGCCCGGCGGACATGGGGAAATTCGTCCCATCCTATATGGCGCCGAACCGCAGCGCGCGCCACCCCCGCGTGCCGCGGCGCGGCCGCAGTGTTGCTTTCGATGCGCGCCGCAGCGCGGCCGCACTCTTGCCTCGAACATGCCAACGAACATGCTAGAAACGGTGACGTTGCCGGACCATTGGCGGCCGGCACGGAGGATGAATGATGGCGGCTCGCGCGGCGCACGATGCTTATGGAACCTCGATGACGTTCGCCACCCGGCCGGCGCGGAGTGCGCCCGCCCGCCGGATCGCGGGTGTCGCGCTTTCGCTCGTGCTGCTGGCTTCCGCAGCGCCGGCTCTTGCCCAGCAGAACGCGCCCGCGCCCGCCTCCCAGAAGGACGATACGCTGACCCCGCCTCCGGTGGTGGACCCCAAGCCGGTGGAAACGACGCCGGTGGCGCCCGCGCCGGTCAAGGCCCTGGCGCCCGAGGAGGTGAGCCTGCAGCCGGTTCCGGTCATCACCCTGTCCGGCCATGCCACCTGGGAGGAGGCCTACGACAAGCTGGTCGCCACCATGAAGACCCTGGACAAGGAGCTGGGCCGGCTCGGCCTCGCCCGCAAGGGGGACGTGCTGGTGGTCTACAGCTCCAGCGACGATCTCGGCTTCGACTATGAAGTGCAGATGCCCTTTTCCGGCACCACCACGCAGAAGCCCTCCGGCAACATCAAGCTCGGCGGTTCCTATACGGGCAAGGTGCTGAAGTTCACCCATTCCGGCTCCTTCGCCGATATGGACAACACCTACGAGCAGATCGCCAATTATCTGGACGAGAAGAATGTGAACGCGGACGAGCTCTATGTGGAACAGTACCGCACCGATCTCACCACCACGGCGCCCGATGCGCTGACCATCGACATTCTGGTGCCGGCACCGAAATAAAGCGGGGCCGGGGTTTTGCGCGCGGGGATGTGGATCCGGCGTCGCCGGCCGCATTCCCCGGCTTTCCTTGGGCGTGCGAATCTCCTTTGATGGGCGCAGGATCGTACCGGGCGTCACGCGCCCGACGTCACGCGGAGGCCGCCATGCCGCGCCTGTTCACCGCCCTCGAGATCCCGCCCGATGTGGGGCTCGGCCTCTCATTGCTGCGCGGAGGCCTGTCCGGGGCACGCTGGATCGATCCCGAAAACTACCATGTGACCCTGCGCTTTGTCGGTGACGTGGACGACGCCATGGGGCGCGACATCATGGACATGCTGGGCGCCGTGCGGCGGCCCGCGTTCGAGCTGATGTTGCAGGGGCTCGACCAGTTCGGCGGGCGCAAGCCGCGCTCCCTGTTCGCGGCGGTGAAGGTCAATGCCGCCATCATGGAGCTCCAGGCCGAGCAGGAGCGCATCATGCAGCGGCTCGGCCTCGCCGCGGAGGGGCGCAATTTTCGCCCCCATGTCACCCTGGCGCGGCTGCGCGATGCCTCCAGCCGGCAGGTGGCTGATTATCTCGCTTTGCGCGGGCCTTATCGCAGCCCGGTATTCCATGTGCCGCGCTTCGTCCTGTTCTCCTCGCGCGATTCCGTGGGCGGCGGACCCTATCTTGTGGAGGCCGCCTATCCCCTCGGGTGACGGGGATGTGAGCCGGCGCCGCACTTTAGAAAAACTATTATTTGGGTCTCTGGCCGCAGCTTGATATTGCGCCGCGGCGCAGAATTCATTTTCCTGACACATGAACTGCTTCAAATGACGGCAGGTCGTCGGCGCAATCGCGGGCGCGGTGCCCGCGGGATCTTGTGTCCGCGGCGGCCGTGATCGAGTATTGCCCATGACGACATCTTCCAATACCGCTCAGTTCGCCGCTCTGGAGTGGCGTGTTCTGAATGGGGCCAACGAGGCCGGGGCCTCCAAGGACGAGGCCCGGGTCCGCAACGGGTTCTGGAAGAAGCTGAAGCGGCAGGCCACCTTCGTGCCCTTCGCCCAGGAGGCGACGGCCGCCTATTTCGCCGCATTCGACCGCGCGACGCCGCTGAAGGTGCGCGCGACCCTGCTGGCCGCGCTTGCTTATTTCGTGCTGCCCGTGGATGCGGTGCCGGACGTGTTTCCGGTGCTGGGCTTCACCGACGACGCGGCGGTGCTGATGACCGCGATGCGCCTGCTGTCGGACCACATCAAGCCGCATCACCATTCAGCCGCCCGCGACGCCCTGGACGACGTGCGTCGCCAGAACTGACGCGACAAGAACGGAAGCGACCAGCACTGACACAGCCAGGGCTGAGGCGCGGAAAGATGCTCACCGCGTGGTGAGCACCACCTTGCCCTTCACCCGCCGACCCGCGATTTCGTCGATGGCGGCCGCGCACTGGGCGAGCGGGAACGTGGAATCGACATGGGCCGAGATCCGCCCGTCGCGGGCATAGCCCACCAGATCCTGCACCGTATCCCGCAGCCATTTTGGATTGGCCCGCGCCTGCGCGCCGAAGGCCACGCCGCGCGCGTCGCAATTCTTCAGCAGCAGCAGATTGAGCGGCAGTTTCGGGATGGCGCCGGCGGCGAAGCCCACCACCATGAAGCGCCCTTCCCAACCCAGTGCCCGCAGCGCCTGTTCGGCATAATCCCCGCCGACGGGGTCATAGACCATGTCGAGCCCGCGCGGGCCGGCGAGGGCCTTCAGGCGGCCTTTCAGGTCCTCGGTGCTGTAGTCGAGCCCCTCATCGGCGCCGTGGGCGCGGGCGAAGGCGATCTTGTCCGGCGACGAGGCGCAGGCGATGACGCGGGCGCCGAGAATCTTGCCCACCTCCACCGCCGCCAGGCCCACGCCGCCGGAGGCGCCGAGCACCGCCAGGGTCTCGCCCGCCTTCAATTCTCCGCGATCACGCAAGGCATAGAGCGCGGTGCCATAGGTGACGATGAGGCCGGCCGCCTTCACGAGGTCAAGATCATCGGGCACACGGGCGAGGAACTCCGCCGGCACCGCCACCTTCTCGCGCGCCGCGCCGGAGGTGATGTAGCCGCATACCCGATCGCCCACCGCCAGGTCGGTGACGCCCTCGCCCAGGGCGGCCACATGGCCGGCGAACTCCGCGCCCGGGGAGAAGGGCAGTGGCGGCTTGACCTGGTAGAGGTCGCGGATGATCAGCGTGTCGAAGAAGTTGAGACCAATGGCCGCGACATCGACGACCACCTCTCCGGGACCCGGCGTGGGATCCGGCAGATCGACGATTTCCAGGGTCTCCGGCGGTCCGTGGCGCACACACAAGACTGCTTTCATGGCCCAAGCCTCCCGTATCGTTCGCGCCCGCTCACCATTCGTTTACCTTTTCGCAAAGGGCCGGCGGCTAGGATGGCCTTCCACCGCGCCGAAGGGGCTTGAGCGGGACATTCTCGTCCTGTCGGATTGGCGCCATGGCGGGTGGGATCGCGCAAGGGCCCCCTTTGCGTTTCAATCCTGGAAGTTCGAGTTTTGCACACATTGAGGTGAGAGCAGGCGCCGGTTTAAGAATACGCAAGGCATGCTTGCCATCCTGCCGGAACCGCCTCGATCGCTCACGCGGCACACAGGCTCACACCCTCAGTTTCGCCAGCCCGCGCCACCCCTCGCTGCGGGCCGCAACGAAAAGGAGAAGCTATGGCACCCCGTCGTGTCCGTCCGACGCGTCTTTCGAAGCGCCTTTCAACGCTCGTTGGCGCATTGCTCGCCGCTGTGGTCGCCACGCCCGTTATGGCCCAGGGCCAGGGCCAGTCGAAACCGGTCGCGCAGTTCGGCGACTGGAGCGTTTACGTGTCCACGTCCAGTCCCAAGGTCTGCTACGCCATTTCCCAGCCGAAGACCCGCCTGCCGGCGGGGCTGAGCCGTGATCCCGCCTATTTCTTCATCTCCACCCGCCCTGGCGAGAATGTGAAGAACGAGGTGAGCATCACTGTCGGCTTCCCCGTGAAGGAGGGCTCCGACGCCACCTTGACCGTGGGCTCGCTGACGCTCCAGCTCTACACCAAGGACCAGGGCGCCTGGGTGCGCAACGTGGCTGACGAGACCAAGCTCGTGGACGCCATGCGCAAAGGGCGCGACCTGACGGTGGAAAGCGTTTCGGGACGAGGCAACAAGACCACGGACAAATATTCCCTCTCCGGCATTTCCCAGGCGCTCGACCGCGCGGCGCAGGAGTGCAAATAGGCCGGTTGGCCGGCCGCCGCGGTCCTGTTTCGCCGCGGCGGCGCCCCAATATGCTGGTTGAAGGCGTCATGCGACCCGCCGAGCCTGTGGAAAGGCGCGGCGGGACAGACTATGTGTGACGCCATGACCCGCGCTTCCGATCCTGCCGACGCCGCCAGCGTCGATGTTTCCGCTCCCCCGTCCTGCCCTTCGGCGGAGGCTGGCGCGCCCGCGCCTGCCACCACCTTGCCGTCTTTGGTGGGGCTCGACCGGGCCAAGCTTGCCGACGCCCTGGCCACCGCGGGCGTGCCCGAGCGCGAGCGGCGCATGCGGGTGAACCAGCTTTGGCACTGGATCTATCTGCGCGGCGCCACCCATTTCGACGAGATGACCAACGTCTCCAAGCATCTGCGCGCGCGTCTGGAAGAGGCGTTCACCCTGGCGCGGCCGGAAATCGTGATGGAGCAGGTGTCGCAGGACGGCACCCGCAAATGGCTGCTGCGCTTTCCCGCCGACCAGCCTGGCGAGAAGCCCCACGATATCGAGACGGTCTATATTCCCGAGAGCGATCGCGGCACCCTGTGCGTGTCGAGCCAGGTGGGCTGCACGCTCAACTGCGCCTTCTGCCACACCGGCACCCAGCGCCTGGTGCGCAACCTCACGGCGGCCGAGATCGTCGGTCAGGTGATGGTGGCCCGCGACCGGCTGGGTGATTATCCCGGCCGCGAGCGCGCGGTGGGCCCCGGTTTGCCCACCGAGGGCGACCGGCTGGTGACCAACATCGTGTTCATGGGCATGGGCGAGCCGCTCTATGCCTTCGACAGCGTGAAGGAAGCCATCGAGATCCTCTCCGATGGCGACGGCCTGGGCCTCGGCAAGCGCCGCATCACCGTGTCCACCTCCGGCGTGGTGCCGGAGATCGAGCGGCTGGGCGCGGAGGTGGGCCCCATGCTCGCCATCTCGCTGCATGCGGTGCGCGACGATCTGCGCGACGTGCTGGTGCCCATCAACAAGAAGTATCCCATCAAGGAGTTGATGGAGGCGTGCCGCACCTATCCGGCGGCCTCCAACGCCAAGCGCATCACCTTTGAATATGTGATGCTGAAGGGCGTGAACGATTCCCCCGCTGACGCGCGGGCGCTGGTGAAGCTCCTGGAAGGGGTGCCGGCCAAGATCAACCTGATCCCCTTCAATCCCTGGCCGGGCACGCAGTATGAGTGCTCCGACTGGGAGACCATCGAGCGCTTCTCGGACATCGTGTTCCGCGCCGGTTATGCAAGCCCGGTGCGCACGCCGCGCGGACGCGATATCCTGGCGGCCTGCGGGCAGCTCAAGAGCGAGAGTGAGAAGCTCTCCGCCCGCGAGCGCCTCGCCTACCGCGCCATGGCTGCCTCCGCCGAGGCGGCGGAATAACGCGAGACGCCGGCCCGCGCGGTCCGGCCGAAGGGAGGGCCCCATGCTGGACCATATGGGCATCTCGGTTTCGGATCTCGAACGGTCGCGGGCCTTCTATGCCGCCGCGCTGGCGCCGCTGGGGCTGTCGATCGCCATGGAGGTGAGCGCGGCCGAAACCGGTGGCCATGCCGCCGTCGGCTTCGGCGCGGGCAAGCCGGAATTCTGGATTTCCGGCGGCCCGGGCCGCTCCTCCTACCTTCATGTGGCGTTCGCCGCGGCGGACCGGGCGATGGTGAATGCCTTCCACGCCGCGGCCCTGGCCGCCGGTGGGCGGGATAATGGCGCGCCGGGCCTGCGCCCCCATTACCACCCCGACTATTACGCGGCCTTCGTGCTGGACCCCGACGGCGTGAACGTGGAAGCCGTCTGCCACAAGCCGGCCTGACGGCCCAGCCCCAGCCCCAGGCCCGCGCGCCCGCGTCTGGCGGGGCCGTCGCGGCGTGTGAACAAGATCCCTTGGCGCCAGTCGCGCACCGGGCCGATGGTATGAGGCATTATGGATTCCCTGGTTCGCCTGCTGCTCCGCCTGATCCTGGTTCCCCTCGGCTACCTTGCCGCCGTGACGGCGGGGGCGGCGGTGATCCTCATCGGCGAATGGCGCATCGGCACATTGTTCGACACGCCCCGTCCGGACGAGGCGGTGCTGGGCCTTGTCATCGCGGTGGTGGCGGCGGGAGCGCTGATGGCGCTGCTGGTGTCCGCCATGTGGCTGGTGGCCGCGGTGGGCATCCTGTTCTCGGAGCTGTTCGCGGTGCGCTCCTGGATGTTCCATGTGGCCAATGGCGCCATATCCGCGTGGATCGGCGCACAGATGTTCGGCTCCGATGCGGAGGTGAACCGGGTGGTGCACGATCCCTTCTATGTGATCGCCGCCGGGCTCGCGGGGGGGCTGGTCTATTGGCTGGTGGCGGGGTCCACCGCCGGCTTCTTCAAGCCGGTGCTGCGTTCGCCCGCCGAGCGCGCCGCCCGCCTGCGTCCGCCGCAGGGCGCGGACCTGCCGCCGCCCGGCGCCACCTGAGCGATGCCTCTCCCGCCTGCGGCCATCGGGGCGAAGCGTACAACAATCCTTTGATTCTCGGTCCCGTTCCCGCTAAGCCTCCCCGCGAGCCGGCTAGATCATGACACAACCTCTCGCATCCCCCTCCCTCGCCGATCTGCGCACTGAGATCGATCGCATCGACGCGGCCATGCATCTCCTGCTCATGGAGCGCAGCGAGATCATCGACCGTCTGGTGCAGGTGAAACGCACCCAGGGCGCCGAGGGCGGTTCCGCCTTCCGCCCCGCCCGCGAGGCGGACATGATGCGCCGCCTGGTGGAGCGCCACCACGGCTTGCTGCCGCTGGACACGGTGGAGAGCATCTGGCGCGTCATCATCGCCACCTTCACTTATGTTCAGGCCCCCTACAGCGTGCATGCGGACCTTGCCGTGGGCGAGCCGGCCATGCGCGACAGCGCCCGCTTCCATTTCGGCTTCACCGTGCCGTTCGTGCCCCACATGGGCGCCAATGGGGTGATCGAGGCGGTGGCCGCCTCCAAGGGCGACCTTGGCTTGCTGCCCGCCGCCGTGGGCACCACGCCGTGGTGGATCGCGCTGGAGGCCGACGGCGCGCCGAAGATCATCGCCCGCCTGCCGTTCGTGGAGCGGGACGACCACCCGGCCGCGCTGCCGGTGTTCGTGGTTTCCCATCCCATTTCCGATGCGGCGGTCACCGAGGTGCGGGTGCACTCGGTGCGGGTTTCGGGCTGGAGCGCGGCGGCGGGCCATTCCCTGCCGGCCTTCGCGGAAATCCTGGTCGCGCCGGATGAGGCCCTCGACGGGGCGGCGCTGCTGGTGTCCGTGCCGCCGGGCCATCGCATCGACGAGGTGCTCGACGCGGTGACCGGCGCGGGCGCCGGCATTCGCAGCGCGCGCGAGGTGGGCAGCCATGCCGCCCTCCATAAAGTGTGCTCGTGACGTGAAATCGTGAGCCGGCCTTCGCCCCTTGGGCGTGACAGAAAGCCGGAGAAACGGCCGGTCCCCGGCCGAACGTGAAGCCGGCCCGGAGCGCGGCCGGCTGGAAGAGTGCTGGAGTAGCCTTCAATGTCCGCCGTGCTGAATGATCCTGCCATCCCCGCCCGTCCGCAGCCGCGTCCGGGTGTGCTCAAGATCGACGCCTATGTGCCGGGCAAGAGCCATGCGCCGGGGGTGGAGAAGGTCTTCAAGCTCTCCTCCAACGAGACCCCGCTCGGCCCGAGCCCCAAGGCGATCGAGGCCTTCAATGCGGCGGCCCGGAACCTTCAGGACTATCCCGACGGCGCGGCCCATGTGCTGCGCGAGGCCATCGCCCGCGCCCAGGGGCTGGACCCCGAGCGCATCATCTGCGGCGCCGGCTCCGACGAGCTGTTGAGCCTGGTGGCCCACACCTTCGTGGGACCGGGAGACGAGGTGCTGTTCTCCGAGCACGGCTTCCTTGTCTACCGCATCGCCGCGCTGGCTGCCGGCGGTGTGCCCGTGGTGGCGCCGGAAGCGAACCTCACCACCGACGTGGACGCGCTGCTGGCCAAGGTGACGCCGCGCACGCGCCTGCTCTATCTCGCCAATCCCAACAACCCCACCGGCACCTATATCCCCATCAGCGAGGTGAAGCGCCTGCATGCCGGCCTGCCGCCGAACGTGCTCTTGGTGCTGGACGCCGCCTATGCGGAATATGTGCGCCGGAACGATTACGAGACCGGGCTCGAGCTGGCGCTCTCCACCGAGAACGTGCTGATGACCCGCACCTTCTCGAAGATCCACGGCCTGGCCGCCCTGCGCATCGGCTGGGCGGTGGGGCCGTCCGCCATCATCGACGCCCTGAACCGGGTGCGCGGCCCGTTCAACATGAACACGCCGGCGCTGCTGGCCGGCGCCGCTGCCGTGGCGGACGTGGAGCACATCGAGCGCTCCATCGCCCATAACGAGCAGTGGCTGCCCTGGCTCACCAGCGAGATCGGGAAGCTCGGCCTCAATGTGACGCCATCCGTGGCCAACTTCCTGCTCATCCACTTCCCGCCGGTGCCCGGCCGCACGGCGCGGGAGGCGGATGCCTTCCTCACCCGGCGCGGGCTCATCCTGCGCTCGGTGGCGTCCTACGGCCTGCCGGATGCCCTGCGCATGACGGTGGGCAGCGAGGAGGCCAACATCAAGGTGATCGAGGCGCTGAAGGACTTTCTGGAAGGAAAGCCGGCGTGAGCGGTCCGGTCGCAAAACGCGTGGCGGTGATCGGCGCGGGGCTCATCGGTTCGTCGGTGGCCCGCGCCGTGCGCGAGAAGCGTCTGGCGGAAACGCTGGTGGTGAGTGACCGGGACGAGGCCGTGCGCCGCCGCGTCGCCGAGCTGGGCTTTGCCCACGAGGTGGTGGAAACGGCGGCGGAGGCCGCGCGCGGCGCCGACATCGTAGTGGCCTGCGTGCCCGTGGGTGCGTCCCGCGCGGTGGCCGCCGAGGTGGGGCCCGAGCTGAAGGCGGGGGCGATCCTCTCGGACGTGGGCTCGGTGAAGGGCGCGGTGGTGGAGGCCATGGGCCCCCATGTGCCGCCGCACGCCCATCTGGTGCCCGCCCATCCGGTGGCCGGAACCGAGTTTTCCGGCCCCGATGCGGGCTTCGCCACCCTGTTCGAAAACCGCTGGTGCATTGTCACCCCGCCCGAGGGGGCGGACCCGGCGGCGGTGGAGCGGCTGGCGGCGCTGTGGCGCGGCATGGGCGCGAACGTGGAGTTCATGAGCGCCCAGCACCACGATCTGGTGCTGGCCATCACCTCCCACGTGCCGCACCTCATCGCCTACAACATCGTGGGCACGGCGGCGGAGCTGGAGGAGACCCTGGCCTCCGAGGTCATCAAGTTTTCCGCCGGCGGCTTCCGCGACTTCACCCGCATCGCCTCGTCCGACCCCACCATGTGGCGAGACGTGTTCCTTTATAATCGCGATGCGGTGCTGGAAATGCTGGGCCGCTTCACGGAGGACCTCACGGCGCTGCAGCGGGCCATCCGCTATGGGGACGGGGATGCGCTGTTCGAGCATTTCACCCGCACCCGGGCGATCCGCCGCTCGATCATCGAGCAGGGCCAGGAAACCGCCGCCCCCGACTTCGGCCGCCGCGCGGCGGAGAAGCCCAAGCATGAGCAGAGCTGACGCGCGCAGCTGAAAGATGCGGGGTCGCGACGGCGCGGCCCTGTTTCTCCCTGGCGTTGCATCAACCCCTTGCGCTGTCGCTCCCGGTCGGGTATCAAAACGGCTCCTGAGCGCAACCGCCGAGAGCTGAGCCCCGTGTCGTCCCGCACGACCAAGATTGCCGCCTCTGCCACCCGGACCAAGCTGGTTCCCGGGAACAACGCTCTTATTCTGCGCGCCATTCTGCTCCTTAGCCGCCCCTGAGCGCCGGCCGGGCTATGCCTGGGCACTCAGGGGACTTGGATCCGCCGCCGGCAGAAGACCCGGCGACTGTTTCGGCTTATGATCCGGCACATGCCGCGCCCCAGTCTCATCGATGAGATCGCTCCCAGGATGGAGCAGGCGCCCGCCGGAATGCGAGAAGGACCGTTCCGATGACCGAACCCGTATCCACCTCCTCCGTCCCCGCCTCGGAGAAGGACCGCGTCATCATCTTCGACACCACCTTGCGTGATGGCGAGCAGTGCCCCGGCGCCTCCATGAGCTTCGAAGAGAAGCTCCAGGTGGCCGAGTTGCTCGACGACATGGGCGTCGACGTGATCGAGGCGGGCTTTCCCATCGCCTCCATCGGCGATTTCGAGAGCGTGTCGGAGATCGCCCGCCGCGCCAAGCGCGCCACCATCTGCGGCCTCTCCCGCGCCGCGCTCAATGACATCGATCGCTGCGCCGAGGCGGTGAGGAATGCCGAGCGCGCCCGCATCCATACCTTCCTGTCCACCTCGCCGGTGCACATGAAGTACAAGCTCCAGAAAGAGCCGCATCAGGTCCTCGAGATGATCGTGGCCTCGGTGTCGCGTGCCCGCAATCATGTGGACGACGTGGAGTGGTCGGCCGAGGATGGCACCCGCACGGAGATGGAGTTTCTCTTCCGCTGCGTGGAGGCCGCCATCAATGCTGGCGCCACCACCATCAACATCCCCGACACCGTGGGCTACACCACGCCGGCCGAATACCAGGCCCTGTTCCGCACCGTGATCGAGCGGGTGCCGAACTCGGACAAGGCTGTGTTCTCCGTGCACTGCCACAACGATCTCGGCATGGCGGTCGCCAACTCGCTCGCCGGTGTGGCTGGTGGCGCGCGGCAGATCGAATGCACGGTGAACGGCATTGGCGAGCGGGCCGGCAATGCGGCCTTGGAAGAGGTCGTCATGGCCCTCGACACCCGCTCCGATGCCTTCCCTTTTGCGACGGGCATCAACACCCGCATGCTCACCCGCGCGTCCAAGCTCGTCTCGGCGGTGACTTCGTTCCCGGTGCAGTACAACAAGGCCATCGTGGGCCGGAACGCCTTCGCCCATGAGAGCGGCATCCACCAGGATGGGATGCTCAAGCACACCCAGACCTATGAGATCATGACCCCCGAGAGCGTGGGCGTCTCCAAGACCTCGCTGGTGATGGGCAAGCATTCCGGTCGCGCCGCCTTCCGCGACAAGCTCAAGGCCATGGGCTACGAATTGGGCGAGAACGCCCTCAACGACGCCTTCGCCCGCTTCAAGGACCTCGCCGACCGCAAGAAGGTGGTCTATGACGAGGATATCGAGGCGCTGGTGGATCAAGGCATTGTCGCGGCCAGCGATCGCATCAAGCTCATCTCCTTGTCCATCATCGCCGGCACCCATGGGCCGCAGCGCGCCACCATGAAGGTGGAAGTGGACGGCGCGGTGAAGACCGAGGAGGCCGAAGGCAACGGTCCGGTGGACGCCACCTTCAACGCCATCAAGGCCTTGGTGCCCCACACGGCGAAGCTGGAGCTCTACCAGGTGCACGCCGTGACCGAGGGTACCGATGCCCAGGCGGAAGTGTCCGTGCGGCTTGAGGAGAACGGCAAGGTGGTGACCGCCCGCGCGGCGGACCCGGACACCCTGGTGGCCTCCGCCCGCGCCTACATCACCGCACTCAACAAGCTGCAGATGAAGCGCCAGAGCGTGAACCCCCAGGCGGTGGCCGGCTGAGCGCCGCTTTCGGATCCGCGATGAACCAGGATGGCGCCCGGCTTCGGCCGGGCGTTTTCTTTTGCGCCAGCCTTTCGGCCGGGAGGAGAGGGCGCGGGTGGCCAATGGCCGCCCGCAAGTCACGACACCGGATCTTCGCGCAAGTCTTCGCAATGCAGCATTTTCATTGTGCAGTGCTTTCCGCACATCGTGGGTGAAGACGTCTCTCAACCCCTTGGCATGACCGGCGGCGCGCATTACGAAACACCTTGACCGCCGCCATTCGCCACGGCGCGCGGGCGCTGCCCTGCGGGACCTTCGGGAGGTTCCTCCTTTGGTGATCGTCGAGAGCTCCGCCGGGCCTGGAACCGGGGTGCCGGGGCGGCGTCCGTTCATGTCGCGAGACAGATGAAGCGGGTCACGGTTGCCTTCGCCGGCAAGGCCGCCGAACTGATCGGGGGATGGAACCGGCTCCACGGAGGGACTTCATCGATGCGTAACAAGGTTTTCGCCGACGCGAAAAGTGCTCTCGACGGCATCGTCGCCGACGGCATGACCATCATGGCCGGCGGCTTCGGGCTCTGCGGCATCCCCGAGAACCTCATCTCCGCGCTGCGCGACCTCGGCCCCAAGCACCTCACCGTGATCTCGAACAATTGCGGCGTGGATGATTTCGGCCTCGGCATCCTGCTCGCCAACGACCAGATCAAGAAGATGGTCTCGTCCTATGTGGGCGAGAACAAGCTGTTCGAGAAGCTGTACATCGAGGGCGCGCTCGAGCTGGAATTCAATCCCCAGGGCACCCTGGCCGAGCGCATTCGCGCCGGCGGCGCCGGCATTCCGGCCTTCTACACCAAGACCGGCTACGGCACCGTGATCGCCGAGGGCAAGCCCACCGCCGAGTTCAACGGCCACATGTATGTGCTGGAGACCGCGCTCCACGCCGATCTCTCCATCGTCAAGGCGTGGAAGGCCGACAAGGCCGGCAACCTCGTCTTCCGCAAGACCGCCCGCAACTTCAACCCGATGATGGCCACCGCCGGCAAGGTGACCGTGGCCGAAGTCGAGGAGCTGGTGGAGGTCGGCGAGCTCGACGGAGATCACATCCACACGCCGGGCATCTATGTGGACCGCATCGTCGTCGCCAAGGACGCCGAGAAGCGGATCGAGAAGGTGACCACCCGCAAGCGCGAAGAGGTGAAGTGAGATGGCCTGGACTCGTGACCAGATGGCGGCCCGCGCCGCCCAGCAGATCCGCGACGGCTTCTACGTGAACCTCGGCATCGGCATCCCCACTCTGGTGGCCAACGCTCTGCCTCCGGGCATGACCGTGACCTTCCAGAGCGAGAACGGCATGCTTGGCATCGGCCCCTTCCCCTATGAGGGGGACGAGGATGCCGACCTCATCAATGCTGGCAAGCAGACCGTGACCGAGGTGCCGGAGACCGCCTATTTCTCCAGCGCCGATTCGTTCGCCATGATCCGCGGCGGCCACATGGACCTGTCCATTCTCGGCTCCATGCAGGTGTCCGAGCACGGCGACATCGCCAATTGGATGGTGCCCGGCAAGATGGTGAAGGGCATGGGCGGCGCCATGGACCTGGTGGCCGGCGCCAAGGAAGTGATCGTGCTCATGGAGCATGTGGAGAAGTCCGGCGCGCCCAAGCTGGTGGAGCGCTGCACCCTCCCGCTCACCGGCACCCATGTGACCGATTTCGTCATCACCGATCTCGCCGTGTTCGAGTTCACCAAGCGCGGCGGCACCCTGGTGCTGAAGGAGCTGGCGCCGGGTGTCTCGCTCGACGAGGTGAAGGCCAAGACCGCCGCCACGTTTGAAGTGGGTCTGTGAGGCTTCATCGGCGCGCCCCTGCGGCGCGTTGAGTTCTGGAAGCGGGCGGGGGCGCGAGCCATCCCGCCCGTTTTCTTTTGGGGCCTCTCCGTGTGGTGGCCGGACCAAAAGACGCGGTCCCGGTCATACAGGCTGGAACCGTTCTGGATTAGGCTGCGGGTCGATCACACCCGAATCTCCATCCGCATGGCCAAGGGCCGGCCGGAGTCCACCCTGCTGTGGCGCCATGCGGAGGCCGCGCAGCACCAGCGACAGCACGAGAGAACGACATGGTGGGGCAGGAGAGCGCGGAGCGCAGGCAACCCAGGCGCACGAAATGGGTGGTGCTCGGCGGGTTCGCCACGGTGGTGGCGCTCGCGGCGCTGACCGGCGCGGTGGTGCGCAAGGAGCCGGCGGCGGGCGGCAAGACCGCGGCGAAGGTGGTGCACCTGGAGCAAGGCTGGTCGGCCGAGCGCCGCGAGGAATTCTACTATACGCCGCAGGGCAGCCAGCTTCTGCCCTATGCCTTCCTCACGGCGCTGGAGCAGCCCACGGCTGCCGGTCTCTTCCTCGATCCCTCTTATATCGCCGAGACCGGATTCCTGCCGGCGGAAGGGCGCTCAGAGCTCAATCCGGATGGCCTGCCCATCGGCTTCGTCAAGGACCCGCGCCCCGGCGGCGCGTTTGGTCCGGCGGTGGGGCTCACCTGCGCCGCGTGCCACACCAACGACATCCAGGTGGGACAGACCCGCATTCGCATCGATGGCGGCGCATCCCTGGGCGATTTCCAGATGCTCATGGCGCGCCTGTCCAAGGCGCTGGACGCGACCCTGGCCGACCCTGCCAAGTTCCAGCGCTTCGCCGCGCGGCTGACGGCGGATCCCCGGGCGGTGCGCCCGGCTCTGGAGGCGACGGCGGCGGAAATCCGACGCATCGAGGCCGCCGGCTGGACGCCGGAGCCTTATGGGCGCGGCCGGCTCGATGCCTTCGGCCACATTCTCAACGCGGTCGCCGCGGAGGCCCTGGGCCAGCCGGAGAACTTCCGCGTTCCCGATGCCCCGGTGAGCTATCCCTTCCTGTGGACCACGCCGGCCCAGCGCTACGCCCAGTGGAACGGCGTCGCCGGTAATCCGCTGGGGCGGAATCTGGGCGAGGTGCTGGGGGTGTTCGGTCATCCCTCCATCGGCAATGGGACGCCCGGCAGCTTCTCCTCCAGCGCGCTCATCGAGAGCCTGAAGGCGCTGGAGACCTGGACCGCCGCGCTGCAGCCCCCGCTTTGGCCGAAGGAGCTGGGCAAGGTCAGCCAGATGCGCGCCAGGCGCGGCGCCAAGCTCTATGCGCAATATTGCGCGAGCTGCCACGGCGGGCCCGACTATCCGCTCACCCCCGCCGCTGACACCATTGGCGGGCGGCAGTGGCTGGCGGTGAAGATGGTGGACCTCGCCACCGTCAAGACCGACCCGAAAATGCTGATGAATTTCGCGACGCGGACCGCGCAGACGGGCAGTCTGGCGCCCGTGTTCGGTGGTGCGCGCGAGGTGCCGGCCCGTCAGGTCCTGGTGGCCATGGTGGGCAACATCGCCGAGAACGACCTGCGCAATCTCGCCATTTCCGGGGATGCGCGGCTTGCTTATTACGGCTGGCGCTTCGCGCCCGGCAGCACGGCACCGCAGGCGGGCTGGGTGGGGCCGCTGGCCTATAAGGCAGGGCCGCTGGCCGGCGTGTGGGCCACGGGACCGTTCTTGCACAATGGCTCGGTGCCGACGGTCTACGACCTGCTGTCGCCGCCGGAAGAGCGGCCGAAGCGCTTCTATGTGGGCCATGTGCGCTATGACGCGAAAAAGCTCGGCTATGTCTCCGAACCGGACAAGATCCCGGAAAAGGAGCGCGCCGGCCTGTTCCTGTTCGACACGAGCGTGCAGGGCAATTCCAATGCCGGCCATGTCTTCCCGGACCCGTCCGTGGCGCGGCTCTCGCCCTCGGAGCGCTATGCCATCATCGAATATCTCAAGGTTCTGGAGCGGCCCCATCCGGCCGGCCATTAAGCCGGCGCCCTGGGTTTTCTTCCGGCGCGCCATCACGCCGTCTGGTTCCCCGCGACGAGAGGTCTTGCCGCGGGGAACGGCTTCAGAAGCGCCAGTTCTGGTCGGTGGCGCTGCCGTTGGGGTTACGGCCGGAGCTCTCGCAGGTCCAAAGCAGCAGCTTGGCGCCATCGGCGGTGCCGGGCGCGCCGGATACGTCCACGCATTTGCGGGAGAGCTCGTTTACGATGAACCCGCCGCGCAGCTCCCAGCGCTGATCGGTCACGCTGCCATTGGGATTGCGGCCGGAGCTCTCGCAGTCCCAGACCAGCAGCGCGCTGCCATCGGCGGTCCCCGGCGCGCCGGATACGTCGACGCATTTGCCCGTGGCGACGTTGCGGATGAAGCCGCCATTGGTCAGCTCCCAGCGATTGGCGGCATTCATCCGGGAGTCGTTGCAGTTCCAGATCACCAGCCCCACGCCATTGCGCCCGCCGACACCATCGGCGGCGACCATGCACTTGCCCGACAGGGCATTGACGATGGGCTTGCCGCGCGGGGTGGCGGGAGCCGGCTGGGGCGTGGGCTGGGCGGAGGACAGCAGGCAACCATCGAGCTTGGCGGACCAGAGGTCCTCTGCCTCTTTGATCTTGGCGGGGCCCTGGCTGGAGCACCAGTTGAAATGATTGTCCCAATCCAGCGGGGTGCTCGCGAAGGTGTTGCATTTGGCCTTCTGCCCGCGGACCGTCATCGCGGTCATGGCATTGGCATAGGGCACGCAGATATCCGGTCCCGCGGCGTGGGCGGCCCGGGCGGTGGGGAAGAGCAGCAACGCTGCGGTGGCGAGGGCGAGGGGGCGCTGCATGAGGTCCCTGCGTGTCGGGCTTGAATGGATCGCGGATCTCCAAGCGCCGATCGACAGGCATGGGAGGGATGCCTGGCTGCTCCCGCCGGCGGTTTCGTCCGCGTTTCACCCCCGCCGTTCAAGTCATAGCTGAGCCCTGCGGCGGCGGTCAGCGCCATTCCTTGGCCCGATCCCTCGCGGCCGGCGCGCAGATGTTTTTTGCTCAACCGCTTATGACCGAACGAACGCTCGCTTGACTTTCGGGTGCGGCATCCTGTGATACATAGCCGGGACGCAGTCGAAAGCGCATGGGGAGACAGGACGTTGAGCAAGGAGCGGCGGCCCGCACCGGGGGCGGACTATGCGCTGGAAGCCCTCTGCGGCCGCATCTATGAGCGGCACCGAGATACCATCAAGGTGCAGAAGCCCCATGTGGCGGTGACCAACCTCGCCCGCATCGTGGAGGCGGTGCTCACCTTGTCCAACCGGCAGGGCTTCCACGCCACGACACTGCGTGATCTCTCCCGCGTGGCGGGCATCAGCATGGGCGGGCTCTATTCCTATTTCGATGGCAAGGACACGCTGCTGCTCATGATCCTGGAGCAGGTGGCCGATGCGGTGACCGAGGCGCTCGGGGCGGTGCCGGACAAGGTGCGGGCCGACCCGGCGGAGCATCTGGCCTGGCTCATCGCGACCCATGTTTCCCTATCGGAGGCCATGCAGCCCTGGTTCGTGTTCGCCTATATGGAGGCGAAGGCCTTTCCCCCGCCCGCCCGCAAGGCGGCGGTGGAAAGCGAGCTGGCCACCGAGCGCATGTTCGCCGAGGTGCTGGAGGAGGGCGCGCGCATGGGCCGCTTCGCGGTGGATGACGTGGCTTTCACCGCCACCCTCATCAAGCCGCTGCTTCAGGACTGGTACGTGAAGCGGGGCAAATACAGGAAGCGCGGTGTCAATGCCGCCACCTACGCCGCGCGGGTGAGCGACTTCGTGCTGGCCGCCCTGGCGCCGCCCCCCGCGCCCGCGGCACCGGCGGCCGCCAAGGCTGAGAAGCCGGCCAGAGCCGGGAAGAAGGCGCGCGGCTAGGTCCGTTCCTTTGGCCGGCGACGAGGAGCGGTCGGAACCGTTGATCTGACGCTTTTTGTCCTGCGGGCCGATCTCCACCGCGCTCGAAAGCGCGCATGGCCCGTCTCAAACGCAAACGGCGCCCCGGACCTGAGCCCGGGACGCCGCCGCCGAGGGTCTCCCCGTCGGACCCCTGACCTTGCCCGCGGTTCAGACCCGCTCGACGATCGTTGCGATGCCCTGGCCGCCACCGATGCACATGGTGATGAGGCCGTAGCGCTTGCCGGTGCGCTGCAGATCATAGATGGCCTTGATGAGCAGGATGGCGCCCGAGGCCCCCACCGGATGGCCAAGCGCGATGGCGCCGCCATTGGGATTGACCTTGGCCGGATCGAAGCCGAGCGAGCGGCTGACCGCGCAGGCCTGGGCGGCGAAGGCTTCGTTGGACTCGATGATGTCGATCTCGTCCAGGGTCAGGCCGGCCTTGGCGAGGGCGGTCTTCACCGCCGGCACCGGGCCCATGCCCATCTCGGAAGGATCGACGCCGGCGAGGCCGTAGGAAACCAGCCGCGCCATGGGCTTCAGGCCCTTTTCCACGACCGCCTCGCCGGTGGCGAGGATGACCATGCCGGCGCCGTCATTGATGCCGGAGGCGTTGCCGGCGGTCACCGTGCCGTCCTTCTTGAAGACGGGGCGCAGCTTGGTCATGTCCGCCGGAGTCACCTCGGCGCGCACATGCTCATCGGTGTCGAACACCACGGTGCCCTTGCGGGTGGTGATCTCCACCGGGGCGATCTGGTCCTTGAAATAGCCGGCGGCGATGGCGGCGGCGGCGCGCTTATGGCTCTCCACCGCCATGGCGTCCTGGTCCTCGCGCGTGATCTGGTAGCGCTCGGAGACGTTCTCGGCGGTCACGCCCATATGGCCGTGGCCGAACGGATCGGTGAGCACGCCCACCATCATGTCCACGGCGCTCGCGGAGCCCATGCGCTGGCCCCAACGGGCGGCGGGCATGAGATAGCCGCCGCGGCTCATGCTCTCGGCGCCGCCAGCGAGCGCGATGCGGGCATCGTCCAGCTTCAGGAGCTGGGTGGCGTTGACGATGGCCTGGAGGCCCGAGCCGCACAGGCGGTTCACGGTGAGGGCCGGCACCTCCTTGGGCACGCCCGCTTCCATGGCCGCCACGCGCGAAATGTACATGTCGCGCGGCTCGGTGTGGATCACGTTGCCCACCACCGTGTGGCCCACATCGGTCGGCTCGATGCCGGCGCGGGCGATGGCGGCCTTGGCCGCATGGGCGCCGAGCGCGGTGGGGGGAATGTCCTTCAGCGCGCCGCCGAAATCGCCGATGGGCGTGCGGGCACCGGAAACGATGAAGACTTCGGTCGTGCTCATGCGGGTGTCTCCCGGAACCTGTGAGCGGGCGTCACCGCCCGGCGGGATGGAAGGAAAACAGGGCTTGCGGCCTCGGGACCGGGGACCCTGGAACCAGGGACCCTCGGACCTTGGGGGCCGCACGCCGGCGGGCGGCGGAGGTCATGCCGAAAAAAGGCCGCGGCCTTCAGGCCGCCGCTGAACGGGTCGCGCCGCTCACGCCTCAACCGGGGCGAAGGCGGGCACGGGGTGGCCGTCACGCTCGCACAGAGCGCGCACGGCCGCTTCCACGCTCGCGTCCCCATAGCGGCGCATGAGGGCGAAAGGGCCTTCCTTGAACTTCAGGGCCAGAACGGCGCCCTGGTCCACGGCCTCGGGCGCGGCCACCTTTTCGGCTTCCAGCTCCAAGGCGGGTAGCACCAAAGCGCCCAGCAGGCGGCGCTCCACCAGATCGAGGTCGGCACCCGCCACGCGGACGTCGAGCGGCCAGTCGGCGCCGCTCTCGGCCTGGGCCTTCAAGATGCGGCTGGTGGTGTAGAACGGGCCGAGGGCGGCAAGGTTGCTCATAGCATGGGCGGAAACCGCCGGGCGCACCAGGTTCATCACCGTGAACGGGCCGGCGGCGGCGCCGAGGCGCTCCTGGGCCACCTGGTCCACGTCAGCGGTACCGGCAATGCCGTCCTCAACGATGCGCGTGGCCTCGTTGTAATAGGGGCAGAAGAAGCGGTTGATGGCGAAGCCCGGCCGGTCCTTGCAGGGCAAGGGCGTGCGGCGGGTGGCCTTGAGGAAGGCGAGGGCCCGGTCCACCGTGGCGTCGCTGGTCGCCTCCGAGCGCACCACTTCCACCAGCGGCGAGACTTCCGCCGGGCTGAAATAATGCAGGCCCAGGAAGCGCGGCGCGAAGGCGAAGCCCTGCGCCAGATCTCCCACCTTCAAGGCGGAGGTGTTGGTGGCGAGGATGGCGGAGGGGGAAAGATGGGGCGCCAAGGCGGTGAACAGCTCGCGCTTGACGGCGAGATCCTCGAACACCGCCTCGATCACCACATCCGCGGCGCCGACGGCGGCGAGATCGGGGGCGGGGGAGAGGCGGGCGAGGGCGGCGGTGGCGTCAGCCTCCACCATGCGGCCATTCTTCACCCAGCGGCCATAGACCTTGGCGGCGCGCTCCTTCAGCTTCGCCACCCCGTCGGGCCGCTGGTCGAACACCACCACGTCGATGCCGTGGCGCGCCGCGTCGAGGGCGATGCCGCCACCCATCAGGCCGGCGCCGATGACTGCCAATCGCTGCATGCCCTGTTCCTCCCGGCTTTCATGGGCGCTGGTGCGCCGGATGATGCGCTTGCGGAACGGTTTCCGGCAACCTGCGCCGGTCCGTCACGTAAATTGTATCAAACGCTTGTTTGGTTCCCTCTCCTTACCCCTCCTGCCCCTCGCGCGCAATGGTCGCGCGGCGGGACGTTCACCCACGCGTGAGATCGGCAGCGCGGCGGGCGAAGGCTGCGGCGAGGCGGCCGGTGTCCGCGGCATTGGCGGAATTGGCGTTGCCCGCTTTGGCGCGCGCGGCGATGCCCTCGAAGATCACCGCCCAGCGGAACAGGGCGAAGGCCTTGTGGAAGTCGGTGAGCGCCTGTCCGTGGCGGGCCAGCGCCGCATAATCGGCCACGAAATCGCTGAGCTCGGGGATGCCCAGAGCCTTCAAATCGAGGCCGGCAATGCCGCCATATTCGTCGGGCTGCGACACCCAGGCCATGGCGCAATGGGCCAGGTCCGCCAAAGGATGGCCGAGGGTGGAAAGCTCCCAGTCCAGCACCGCCACCACCCTGGGCTCGGTGGGATGGAACATGAGATTGCCGATGCGATAGTCGCCATGCACCAGGGTCGTGGTGTCATCGGCCGGAATGTGCGCCGGCAGCCAGGTGGTCAGGTGCTCGATATTCTCGTCGTCCCGCGTGCGCGAGAGCACCCATTGCCGGGTCCAGCGCCCGATCTGGCGGGAGAAGTAGTTGCCGGGCTTGCCGAAATCGGAAAGGCCCACCGCCGCCACGTCCACATTGTGGAAAGCGGCGAGGGTCTTCGCCATGGCGCGATACATGGCGCGCCGCTCCTCCGGCTCCACGCCCGGCAGGGTGCAATCGTGGAACACCCGGCCGTCCACCTTCTCCATCACATAAAAGGGCGTGCCGATGACGGCGCGGTCCTCGCAATAGAGCAGAGCCGGGGGCACCGGCACATCGGTCTGCGCCAGAGCGCGGATGATGCGGTATTCCCGGTCGATGGCGTGGGCGGAAGGCAGAAGCTCGCCGGGCGGCTGCTTGCGCAGCACCAAAGCGCGATTGTCGTAGTCCACGAAAAAGGTGGGGTTGGACTGCCCGCCGGCGATGGGCGTAAGGCGCGGCGTCCCGGCAAGGCCGGGGATCGTGGCCTTCAGATAGGCATCAAGGGCGGCGACGTCGAAGCCGAAGCTCATTTCGCGCTCTCCCCAGCCACCGGCCAGCGCCAGAAGGCGCCCTGTTCCTTGTCCAGGAATCGGTTCAGCACCATCTGGTGCACCTCGTCGGCGCCGTCCACCAGGCGCGCCTGGCGGGCATAGCGGTAGATCCACTCCAGCACCGTGTCCTTGGAATAGCCGCGCGCGCCATTGATCTGGATGGCGGTGTCCGCGGCCTTGTGCAGGGTGTTGGCGGCCTGGATCTTGGCCATGGACACTTCCTTGCGGGCAAGGCCCCCGCGGTCCAGTTCCCAAGCCGCCTTCATCACCAGAAGGCGGCCGATCTCGATCTCCATGGCGAGGCGGCCGAGCATGAGCTGCACGCTCTCCCGGTCGGCGAGCCTGATGCCGAAGCCGTGGCGCTCAGAAGCATACTCCCGCGCGATCTCCACGCAGCGGGCGGACAGGCCCAGCCAGCGCATGCAATGGGTGAGGCGCGCCGGGCCCAGGCGGATCTGCGTCACCTTCAGCCCCTTGCCCACGCCCATGAGGATGTCCTCTGGCGGAATTTCCAGCCCGTCGAACTCCAGCTCGCAATGGCCGCCATGTTCCTCTGGTCCCATGATGGGAATGCGACGGAGGATGCGCCAGCCCGGCGCGCTGCGGTGGAACGCGAAGGCGGTCAGCCCCGTGCGCGGATCATCCGAGGTGCGGGCGATCACGGTGAAGTGCTCGGCCTCCTCCGCGCCGGTGATGAACCATTTGCGGCCGTAGAGGCGATAGCTGCCATTGGGCTGCGCCTCGGCGCGGGTGAGCATCATGCCGGGGTCGGAGCCGCCGCCGGGATGGGGCTCGGTCATGGCGAAGGCGGAGCGCACCTTGCCCGCGACGATGGGGGCGAGCCAGCGGGCCTTCTGATCCGCGGTGCCCACCGCCTCGAACATCATCATGTTGCCGTCGTCGGGCGCGGCGGAATTGAACACCACCGGCCCGAAGATGGAACGGTTCATTTCCGGATAGCACACCGCCATGCCCATGCGGCCGACGCCGAGCCCGCCATTCTCCGGCTTCAGTTGCAGGCACCACAGGCCGGCGGCGCGGGCCTTGGCGCGCAGCTCGGCGAGAAGATCGGGGCGGATATTCTCGTGGGCGTCATAGGCGGAGGCGTCCGCCTCGTGGGGCATGATCTCCTCGGCCACGAAGGCGGCGATGCGCGCCCTCAGCGCCTCGAGCTCGGGGGAGATGGCGAAATCCATGGCGTCTCTCCGCTCTTGCCGGGGTGGTGATTCCACCTCCGGACAGCGCCGCTCGGGATGATTGCAGTGATGCGGAACATCTTGCGGCGCAATAGGCCCGCCAGGAAAGTCGAGCGAGCGCTCGATTTTCTATCGGAGCGCGCGACACCGCGCAAGGGGACCTTTGCGGCGCTGGCGGGCGGAAAAAAAAGGTCAATACAGGCGCAGGGTCTGCACCGCGCGATTGAGCACCGTATAGAGCAGCGCCGTGGACCAGCCGAACAGCAGCAGGCCGTTGCAGGAGGTGAGCGGGCCGAGCAGCCGCCATTCGTGGGCCGGCAGCACATCGCCATAGCCGAGAGTCGTGAAGTTCTCGATGGCCAGATAGAAGGCGACATCGGCCGGCGCGGCGCCCACCATCACGTAGAGCACGCCCCACGCCAGAGCCTGCACCAGGTGCCCGAGGGTCAGGACCACCCCGGTGCCGCACATGACCACCAGCAGCGTCGGCACCGAGTGTTCCTTCACCCGGCGGTGGGCGCGCTTCTGCAGGGCATGAACGAGCATGAGGGTGATGACGGCCTGGATGGCGATGGTGAGGGCGCTGACCAGAAGGCCGAACACGATCTCTTCAACCTGCATGAACCCTCCGGAAAAGCGGTGCGCCAACCCGCCTCAGATGCCACCCGCGCAGGGAGAATGCCAGCCGCGCATTGATCTTCGGCCCTTAGTGTGTATTTTGCACCGCAACTTTCCCTCTTCTCCGGCGGGCCCGAGGAATTCGGACCCGCATTTTGGTGCTGGAAGCCCATGAAGCTGCGCAATATCGCCATCATCGCCCACGTCGACCACGGCAAGACCACCCTGGTGGACGAATTGCTCAAGCAGTCGGGTTCCTACCGCGAGAACCAGCGCGTGGCCGAGCGCGTGATGGACTCGAACGATCTCGAAAAAGAGCGCGGCATCACCATCCTCGCCAAGGCCACCTCGGTGGTGTGGAAGGACACGCGCATCAACATCGTCGACACCCCCGGGCACGCCGATTTCGGCGGCGAGGTGGAGCGCATCCTGAATATGGTGGACGGCGCCATCGTGCTGGTGGATGCCGCCGAAGGCCCCATGCCGCAGACCAAGTTCGTGGTCGGCAAGGCGCTCAAGATCGGCCTGAAGCCCATCGTGGCCATCAACAAGGTGGACCGCTCCGACGCGCGCCCGACCGAGGTCATCAACGAGGTGTTCGACCTGTTCGCGGCGCTCGACGCCACCGACGAGCAGCTCGACTTCCCGATTCTCTACGGTTCCGGGCGCAGCGGCTGGATGGCCGATAGCCCGGAAGGCCCCATGGACCAGGGCATGGCGCCCTTGTTCGACCTGGTGCTGAAGCACGTGCCGGCGCCGACCGTGCATGAAGGCCCATTCCGCATGATCGGCACGCTCCTGGAAGCCAACCCCTTCCTCGGCCGCATGATCACCGGGCGCATCACCTCCGGCACCCTGAAGCCCAATCAGGCCATCAAGGTTCTGGCGCAGGACGGCTCCCTGGTGGAGCAGGGCCGCGTGTCCAAGATCCTGGCCTTCCGCGGCCTGGAGCGTCAGCCCATCGAGGAAGGCGTGGCGGGTGACATCGTCGCCATCGCCGGCCTGTCCAAGGGCACGGTGGCCGACACCTTCTGCGCACCTGAAGTGACCGAGGCGATGGCCGCTCAGCCCATCGACCCGCCCACCGTCACCATGACCTTCATCGTCAACGATTCGCCGCTGGCCGGCACCGAGGGCGACAAGGTGACGAGCCGCGTGATCCGTGACCGCCTGTTCCGCGAGGCGGAAGGCAATGTGGCCCTCAAGATCGAGGAATCCACCGAGAAGGACTCCTTCTTCGTGTCCGGCCGCGGCGAGCTGCAGCTCGCGGTGCTGATCGAAACCATGCGCCGCGAGGGCTTCGAGCTGGCCGTGTCGCGTCCGCGCGTGGTGTTCCAGAAGGATGAGGCGGGCACCGTGATGGAGCCCATCGAGGAAGTCCTCATCGACGTGGACGAGGAGTATTCCGGCACGGTCGTGCAGAAGATGAGCGAGCGCAAGGCCGAGATGGTCGAGATGCGCCCCTCCGGCGGCAACCGCCAGCGGCTCGTCTTCTACGCTCCCACCCGTGGGCTCATCGGCTACCAGTCGGAGCTGCTCACCGACACGCGCGGCACCGCCATCATGAACCGCCTGTTCCACGATTACGCCCCCTATAAGGGCGAGATCGCCGGGCGCACCAATGGCGTTCTGATCTCCAACGAGCAGGGTGAGGCGGTGGCCTATGCCCTGTGGAACCTGGAAGATCGCGGCCCGATGATCATCGAGCCGGGCTGGAAGGTGTATCAGGGCATGCTGGTGGGCATCCACAACCGGGACAATGACCTGGAAGTGAACGTGCTGAAGGGCAAGAAGCTCACCAATATCCGCACCACCTCCAAGGACGAGGCGGTGCGCCTGACCCCGCCGATCCGCATGACCCTTGAGCGCGCTCTGGCCTGGATCCAGGACGACGAGCTGGTGGAAGTGACGCCCAAGTCCATCCGCCTGCGCAAGCGCTTCCTTGATCCCAACGAGCGCAAGCGCAACGAGCGCAAGGCCGTGGGCGAGATGGCCTGATCGGCGCCCGTTCGCCGGAATTGCATGAGAAGAGGGGTTCGGCGCATCGCCGGACCCCTTTTTGTTTGGCGGCTGCCTCAGCGGGCCGCTTTTTCAGGACACAATGCCGCTGGCGATGCGGCGGCGGATCTCCTCCTGCCGGGCCCGAACGAGATCGGGCAGCAGGAAGGCATCAATGACGAACCAGATGATGCCCACCACGAAGAAATAGGAAATGATCTGCAGGATCGCGGTCCCGGTCTTGCCCAGGTAGAAGCGGTGGGCCGAGAACAGCCCCAGGAACAGCCAGAAGAAATAGGCGAGCGTCATGCTCGGCCCCTCATTGGCGAGGCGCGCTTCGATATAGGTTCTGGTGGCGATGTCGGTGGTCATGGAAAGGCCCGGCATTGGAGGGTCAAACGCGGGCCGGAGCGGCGAGCGGTTTCGGCGCGCCAGGGCCGGCTTCGCGAGCGGCGTCTTACTAAGGCCCTTTGCCGTGAAGTGGATACCCGTTTGCGCATGGAATATGCGCGGGGCCTTCGGGCATTTCCCTCACACGAGGCGGATCCACTCCGCTCTGAAACGCCCCTGAGGGGAAATTCGCATTGCGCCGCGTGTTGGCGAGGTGGCCGCCGCGTCGGAGCGGGGCGGGGAAGTCCGGATGCACCCGATCGCCGCGGCGCCTCGCAGTTGCGTTGGAGCTTCCTCAGCGCGGGGGAAAGATCGCCCCTCGGCGTGCCGGGCGGTTCTCAGCCTGTGCGGCCCAGGACGGCATTTGCGATGGAGCATATTCGGATCGGGGCTATGATGTCCTCGCTCCTTTGCTCCGTACCGGCACCCCTTTGCCGCTGGTGGCGGAAAAGCTCGCCGCGCTGGAGGCTGCTGCCATGAGTTTCGTTCCATGAGTTTCGTTCCATGAGCTTCGTTCCCTGCCCAGATCCCGAGCTCGGGGACGCCGCCGGCTGCGCGGCTGTGGAAACCGTTCTGCTGCCGCGCAGCCGCGACATTGGCGGCATGGAGGTGGGGCGGGTGCTGCCCTCCACCCGGGGGCAGATGATTGGCCCCTTCATCTTCTTCGATCGTATGGGGCCCGTGCGTTTTGGCCCGCATCAGGCGGAGGACGTGCGGCCACATCCGCACATCGGGCTCGCCACCGTCACATATCTTCTCGACGGGCAGATGATTCATCGCGACAGCTTGGGCAGCGAGCAGGTGATTACCCCCGGCGCCGTGAATCTCATGACGGCCGGGCGCGGCATCGTCCATTCGGAGCGGCACGACGCGGCCGTGAAGGCCCATGGCGGCAGCCTCTCCGGCGTGCAGATCTGGCTGGCCCTGCCCCAGTCGCGGGAGGAGGGGGCTCCGGAATTCGTTCATGCCGGCGCCGATGCCCTGCCTCTGGTGGAGGATGGGGGAGTGTCGGCGCGGGTGATCCTGGGGGCGGCGTTCGGCGCAGCCTCGCCTGTGCCGCTCGCCGCGCCAGCGGTCTATGTGGACGCGCGCCTTGCGCCCGGGGCGGCGCTGCCGATCGATGCCGAGCATGAAGAACGGGCGCTTTTCATCCTGGACGGCGAGGTCGAGGTGGATGGCACGCGTTTCCCTGCCGGGCAAATGCTGGTGATCCGTAATGGCGTCGCCACCCGGGCGCGGGCGCACACGGCGGCGCGGGTGCTGCTGCTGGGCGGCACCGCGCTGGAGGGGCCGCGCTACATCTGGTGGAACTTCGTCTCCTCCCGCCTGGAGCGCATCGACGAGGCGCGGGACGCCTGGCGCCAGGGACGCTTCGACCTTATCCCCGCCGATCATGACGAGTTCATCCCGGCCCCCGGTGACGGGCCCGGCCGCCCGCGCGCCCAGCGGCCGCGGACCTGATCGCTCTCCCGCGCGCGGCCTGCGACGTCGTTCGGCAACGCTCTAGCCGTGCCCGTGCTTCTTCTCGTGGCGGCCGCGCGGGTGCTGGGGCTTCGCCTCCTCCCCGCAAATGGGCGTGGGCGTATCGCGCACCATGGAGGGCGGATCGCTGGCGGGGAAGCTCTGCTCCAGCTCGTCGTCGAGCTGCCGAGCCACGGATTCCGGTGTGCGGCAGGCTTCGGGCGTGTGCGGTTGGGCTGTCTTCTTGTGGGCGTGGCCTTTGCTCATGGACGTCTCCCTGGCCCCCACCTGTGGGTGTTGGCCCATCAACGTCGTCAGCCCGCCCCCGTTCCGCCGCGGGCCTCACATCTTCAGGAGCACCGCGGCCGGAAAGCTGTCCAGCGCATCGGAAAGATCGAAGCGGCCGAGGCGGACTTCCACCACGCGTCCGGTGAGGGCGTCGTGATAGGTCCCATCGCTCAGCTCGGGGGAGGTGACACGGGTGGTCTGCCACAGGCCCGGCGCCACCTTGGGCAGGGCCGTTTCCAGGCCGAGCAGCCCATAGGCCAAGCGCGTCACCACCGTCACGCCCATGGCGTCCCGATGGCGGCGCGCGAAGGCCAATGCGTGGGCGGCGCGTGGGCCCTGGACGGGGAGGGGCAGATATTCGCCGTCGCGGTAGAGGGCGGCCTCTGTCGCCCGCAGGTGAAGAAGGCGCGCGATGGTGGCCTGCTTCACCCGGCCATCGGCAAAGCTCTCCAGCAGAAAGTCGGGCGTGCCGCCGGTGGCAAGGGCGTCGGCGCGTGCCAGATGGTCCACTGCCGGAGCGCCGTCGCCCGCGCAGAGGCCGAAGTCCCAGAATTCGGTGCCCTGGAACAGTTCCGGAATGCCCGGAACCGTGCATTTCAGCACCACCTGCGACAGGGCGTTGACGGCGCTGGCGCGGGCGAGCTGGGGCACGAAGGCGGCAATGAGCCGGCGGGCCGGCGCGCCGGCCTCCCCCTCCATGAGGGTGGCGAGGAAGTGCGCGCAGCCCTGTTCATAGGCCGTGTCGGGAAAATGCGGGCGGGTGCGCATGCGGGCCCGGCGGAGGTTCTCCATCCACCATGCCTTCACTCGGTCATGCAGGCCGCCGAGGCCCAGCGCGTCGTCGGGGCGCAGGCCGTGGGGCCAGGCGCCAATGAGGGTTTGTACGAGGATCACCACATCGCGCGGCTCCGGCGCGACACCGTCCACCAGCCGGGAGCGGAAGGGGGCCGTGATCTCCAAGAGCGGCCACAGCAGGGCCTCCCATTCGCGCGGCGCGCCGCTGAGCACGGCCAGCCGCATGCGGGCATCCTCGCCACGCTGCTGGTCCGGGCCGCCGGTCGCGCTCAAAGCGTGGGGGCTGCGACTGGCGCGGGCCGCCATGCGATCATGAAAAGCGTCGGGTGCAAGGCCCATCCATGCCGGATCGGACCCCGGCTCATTACGCGAGACAAGGCGGCCGAAGCGTGCGGCCAGCATCTCGTCCAGGGCTTCCCGGCCAAGGGCGGCGGTCAGCTGCTGGAAGGCGGCAATGGCCTCCTCGCGCGCGCCGGCCTTCTCGAAATCGCCGAGCTGGCGCGGGGCTTCGCCGCCGAGCCACGCGGCCATCTGCTCCGCCACCGGGAGGTCGAGGGGCGAGAGGCGGCGGCGAGCCCGCTTCAGCGCGGCCGCGAACAGGGCGGCGTCGGCGGCGTCGAAGCCATCCACGTCGGCATAGGTGCGGCGGATGGGCAGGGCCACGGCGAGCTCGCGCACGCAGCGCGCAATGCTGGCGCGGGGCGTGTCCCGCGTCTTGAGATCGGAACGCGCCACCTCCACCACAGCGTCCACCACGCGCTCGAGCTGGGCGCCGAAGCTCATGGCGAGGGCCTGGCGGCGTGCCAGGGCCCGCTGGTCGTCGAAGCGCTGGCGCTCGCCGGTGGCGGAAACCCACAGATCGCCCAGCGGCGTGCCGCCGGCCGGGTCGTGGAGCACGGCGGAGATATCCTCTTGCGCCTCGGCGCCGGCGGTGCCGGCCACGATGCCGCCACCGGGGGGAATGTCCCCGGCTCCGACCGTACCAGCCGCGAGATAGAGTGCGGGGAGGCCCGCGGGGCGGGAGGCGGCCGCGCTCTCCAGCTTCAGGCGCAGGCGGCGGGTGTAGGCGGCGGGGTCGCCCAGCAGGTCCCATTGGCGGATGACGAAGCCGTCAACCAGCCCCTCCGCATAGAGCCGGACCAGGGTTCCATGGGTGGCATCGAAGACGTCCGGCCGCTCCGTGCGGATGGCCGCGAGGGCGGTGGTGTCGGGCAGCCGGGTCCAGTTCAGCTCGTCGGCCGCGGTACCCCACCATGCGAGCCGGAAGGATTGGCGCTCCAGCAGCCGGTGCAGGCGCTCGCGGCCGGGTTCGGTGCGGCTGTCGAAGGCGCCGCAGGCGGCGGCGATGAGCGTGCGCCCCTCGGGCGTGGCGGCGCGCGCCATCAAGGTCCGGCGGGCGGCTTCCGCTTCCTGAGGGTCGGGCCGCAGGCGGGGCAGCCGGGTAAAGGGCGCGGCCAGCTCGTCGGAGCCGGTCAGCTCGGCCGCCTCCAGGATTTCCGCGTAGTGGAGCGGGCAGATGGGGAAGGCGTGCGCATGGTGGCGCACCAGGAAGCGCCCCTGCGCGCTGTCGAACGCGAGCTGAAGGCTGCCGGCATCCAGGGCCACCCCATAGGGCTGGTCCAAAAACGGCGCCAGCAGCTTGTTGCGCAGGACCGGATCAGCGCCGCGCCAGTCCACGTCGAACCAGTGCGCATGGGCGCTGTCGCGGCCCCACTCCAGCAGGTCGTTCCAGGCCTCGTTGTCGGCGCCACCGACCGCCATGGCGGCGGGGGTGATGTCGACGATGAGCCCCATCTGCCGGCGGCGCAGCGCGGCCACCAGTTGGCGCAGCCCCTCCTCGCCGCCGATGCGAGGCTCGACGGTATCGTGGTCCACTACCCCGCCGGGGAGATCAGCGCGACCGGCGAGCAAGGCGTTCGCCGTGATGTGGCTGGCGCCGAGATCGGCGAAATAGTCCACCAGCCCCACGGCCGCGTCGAGGGGAAATGCCGGTTCGAACTGAAGGCGGACGGCGGCGCGGGGCACAGTCACGACCGGCCTCGCATGGGGCTCGGAGCCTGCCGGCGCGGGCGTTCAGCGGACTGGTGGGGGACTGGAAGACGCTGTTCTGCGCGCCGGGCGCGCAAACGGGTGCGGCCTCTGGAGCACAGGGTCGGGGAGGGGGGGCAAGGCCGCGCATCCGCCCGGCGCCCGCCGGAGGGGCGGCGGTCACGTGCACCATCCCGTGGTGCGTTGACGAGGGGGAGGCCGACGCTACGCGCCGCGCGCGGGGAGAGCCCGTTGGACACCGGGAAACGGCATGCGCCGGTTGGCGACGCCTTGGGCGATCGGATGTGGCGGTCGAAGCTTTCCGGCAAGGCTGCGCCGTGGGTCGCAGCAACTTGGAAAACGTTGAATGGCCAAGTGCCTGGCCTGCGGAGAGCCTTCGGGAGACGGGCGCGCGCGGTCTGCTTCGGGCCATCTTCGTCGCACCACGACGCACCCCGCTCGCCGGCCTGGCCTGCGCGGCTGAGGGCGTGAGAGTAGGGCTCAGCGCTTCCGCTGGGGATCCAGCTGTGTCGCCGACCCGTGCGGAGGCCCGGAGCGCGTGGACAGGTTCCGGCAGCGCGCGCGGGCTGAGAGTGAGAGCCCATCGGCGCGACATGGGCCTCGGTGCGCCTGAAGGAACGCCGGGGAAACGCGAGGATCGATTGCCTTGACGCTGTTATGAATGGCTGAAGCTGTCCTGGCGCACATGTTTCGCGCGGGCGTCTCGTCCGCGCGCAGCCATTCGCCGCGTCGTGCCGGCCACCGATCAGTCGCGCGAAAGCGGGCGCGCCGAGGTGGGTTCCGTGGCGTGTGCGCGCGGCGCGGTGCGCTTGGCTGCTGCGCGCCGTTCCTGCCGGCGTGGCGACGCCGCGATACGCTGGACCCCTCACCTCGTGCCCCCTTGCCTCGGCGGACCCGTGGCCGCCTTGGTCCGGCGGGCCCCGGCCCTGGCCGGCGCCCATCATCCCGCTCCAAGGACGAGTGTAGAGACTTTTCGCCCGCCATTGAATCGCGAAAAGCGATCTGTCTTCCGCGACATGGGGTTGTTCTTAACGCGCAACGGCCGCCGGTGGATGCCGGCGGCCGTCGGTTTCTTGCGTGGTCCACCGGCTTCGTGGCCGGTGGCGCGGGCTCAGTGGCCGAACGCCTTCACCACATCTTCGGTCACCTTCTTGGCGTCGCCGAAGAGCATCATGGTGTTGTCGCGGAAGAACAGCTCGTTCTCCACGCCGGCGTAGCCGGCCGACATGCCGCGCTTGATGAAGAGCACGGTTTTCGCCTTTTCCACGTCCAGCACCGGCATGCCGAAGATGGGCGACTGCGGGTCGGTCTTGGCGGCCGGGTTGGTCACGTCATTGGCGCCGATGACGAAGGCGACGTCCGCCTGGGCGAACTCGGAGTTGATGTCCTCCAGCTCGAACACCTCGTCATAGGGCACCTGGGCTTCCGCCAGCAGCACGTTCATGTGCCCGGGCATGCGGCCGGCCACCGGGTGGATGGCGTACTTCACCTCGACGCCCTCTTCCTTCAGGAAGTCGGCCATTTCGCGCAAGGCATGCTGGGCCTGGGCCACCGCCATGCCGTAGCCGGGCACGATGATGACCTTCTCGGCATTGCGCATGATGTAGGCGGCGTCGTCCGCCGAGCCCTGCTTCACCGGCCGGTCCTCGCCCTTGCCTCCCGGGCCGGCGGCGGCGGCATCGCCACCGAAACCGCCCAGGATGACGGAGATGAAGGACCGGTTCATGCCCTTGCACATGATGTAGGACAGGATGGCGCCCGAGGAGCCCACCAGCGCGCCCGTGATGATGAGCGCGGTGTTGCCGAGGGTGAAGCCGATGCCGGCCGCCGCCCAGCCCGAATAGGAGTTCAGCATCGACACCACGACGGGCATGTCAGCGCCGCCGATGGGGATGATGAGCAGCCCGCCGAGCACCAGCGACAGCACGGTGATGATCCAGAACAGCGCGATCGAGCCGGTATTCACGAAGGCGATGATGAGGATGATCAGCAGCAGGGCCAGGCCGCCATTGATGAAATGGCGGGCCGGCAGCATGATCGGCTTGCCGCTCATATTGCCGTTGAGCTTGGCGAAGGCGATCAGCGAGCCGGTGAAGGTGATGGCGCCGATGGCCACGCCCAGCGACATTTCAACAAGGCTCGCCCCGTGCAGGTGGCCGGGATCGCCGATGCCGAAGGCGCGCGGGGCATAAAGGGCCGCCGCCGCCACCAGCACCGCCGCGAGGCCCACCAGGGAGTGGAAGGCGGCGACCAGCTGCGGCATGGCCGTCATGGCGATGCGCTTGGCCACCACGGCGCCGACGCCGCCGCCGATGGCAAGGCCGGCGATCACCAGCACCCAGCCCACAGCATCGGACGGAGGCTGCAGGGCCAGGGTGGTGAGCACGGCGATGGTCATGCCCGCCATGCCGAACAGGTTGCCCCGTCGCGACGTGGTGGGATGGGAAAGGCCGCGCAAGGCGAGGATGAACAGGACGCCCGCAACGAGATAGAGCAGGGCCGCGAGATTGACGCTCATGGGTGCGGCCTCACTTCTTCTTCGAGTACATGGCGAGCATTCGGCTGGTCACCATGAACCCGCCGAAAATGTTCACCGCTGCCAGAATAAGGGCGATGAAGCCGAAGATGCGCGCCCACCAGGCGTGCGAGGCATCGCCCACGGTGGTCACGCCCACCGCGAGCAGCGCGCCCACCACGATGACGGACGAGATGGCGTTGGTGACGCTCATGAGCGGGGTGTGGAGAGCCGGGGTCACCGACCACACCACGTAATAGCCCACGAACACCGCCAGCACGAAGATGGAGAGGCGGAACACGAACGGGTCGATGGCGCCGCCGGTGGCGGCATGCACCGCCCCGCCGAGGGCGGTCGCGGCCTGATCGGCATAGATCTGGGCTGCTTCGGCGGCCTGGCGGGCGATCTCGGCGGCAGCGCGCGCCTGGGCTGCGGCGTCGGCCGCGGCTTGTGCGGTCACGGGGTTCATCACGCAGCTCCCTCGGTCTTCTTGGCGAAGTTCGGATGCACGACGGCGCCGTCGCGGGTGAGCAGGGTGGCCTTCACCAGCTCATCGTCCCACTTGACGGCCAAGGTCTTCGCCGACTTGTCGACCATGGTCTCAAAGAAGTTGTAGAGGTTCTTCGCGTAAAGCGGAGACGCGGACGCGGCGAGCCGCCCCGGCATGTTGTGGTGACCGATGATCTTCACGCCACCGATCTCGACGACCTCGCCGGCCACCGAGCCTTCAACATTGCCGCCACGCTCCACTGCCAGGTCGACGATGACCGAGCCGGGCCGCATGGAGGCCACCATCTCGGCGCTCACCAGGCGCGGCGCGGGCCGGCCGGGGATGAGGGCGGTGGTGACGACGATGTCCTGCTTCTTGATGTGCTCGGCCACGAGCGCCGCCTGCTTGGCCTGATATTCGGCCGACATGGGCTTGGCGTAGCCGGTGGCGCTTTCCGCCTGCTTGAACTCCTCGTCCTCCACCGCGATGAACTTCGCGCCCAGCGAGGCCACTTGGTCCTTGGAGGCGGGGCGCACGTCGGTGGCGGTCACGATGGCGCCGAGGCGCCGCGCGGTGGCGATGGCCTGCAGGCCCGCCACGCCCGCGCCCATGATGAAGACGCGGCCCGCGGGCACGGTGCCGGCGGCGGTCATCATCTGCGGCAGGGCGCGGTTGAACTCGTAGGACGCGTCGATGATGGCGCGATAGCCGGCGAGATTGGCCTGGGAGGAGAGAACGTCCATCACCTGGGCACGCGTGATGCGGGGCATCAGCTCCATGGCGAAGGCGCTGACGCCGGCCTTGGCCATGGCTTCAAGCGCGGCCTCGTGGCCATGGGGATCCATGATGGCGAGGACGATGACTCCCGGTGTATACAACGAAAGTTCGGCTTCCTCAGGGCGCCGCACTTTGAGTACCACTTGCGCACCGGACAGGGCGTCGGCCGCCGAGGCGGCGATAGTGGCGCCAGCCGCGACATATTCGGCATCCATGATGCCGGATTTGATGCCTGCGCCGCTCTCGACGACGACAGTGCCGCCGAGGGCCACGAGACGCTTCACCGTATCCGGGGTCGCACCGACCCTCGGCTCGCCGAGGTTAACCTCGGCGACGACAGCGATTTTCATCTGAGATGTCTCCAGTGCTCCGGGCTTTCAAAGGCTCAGAGGAGGAAGATCCACATAAGGACGAGCACGGCGGCGACCGCGACGGTTCCCCATTTCGTCAGCGCCGTGAATAAGGCGTATGTGCGCAGGTGCTCGGCATAATCGTTGCCGTCGGCGGTGGCGTACTCAAACGTCGCATGATCCGCCATGTTCTTCTCCCTTCGGCGCATAGCCTCTACGGGCTTTAACGGAGGCTCCGACATCTGGCAACCGCTGTGAGCGGAGTACTTCAGCGTACAATAGACCACGGCGCCCCGCCAAGCTCGCATCCGTTCCGGAAACGCGATTTGCGCACCGATGTTCTTGTTTCGTTCGCGTGGCGGTGTTAGCTTTTGATTCATGAATCTGAATGCTCACCCTCCAGCCCCTTCGCTGCCGGCGCCTCTCGATCTGGAGGTGGCGCAGCGGCCTTCCGATTCCCTCGCGCCGCCAAAGGCGGGCCGGCGGTCATCCGCCGGTCCCAAGGTGGCGGGTGGCGCGGGCCGCAAGGCGGCCGCAGGAGCGGCTCCGCAGCCGGCGGCGAGCGCGGGGCCCAAGCGCGCGCGGGCGGTCCTCGGCCGGCTGGAGGAGGACCGCGCAGCAACGCGCCGCGCAGCCGCTGAAAGCCGGCAGCAGTCGGTGGATGTTGACGCGGCAGCGGATGTGCCGGCTGTCGCCCCTTCCGCCGCCGAGGCCGCGGGACTGGTCGTGGAAGCCCCGCGGCGGCGCGGGCGCGGGGCCGTTTCCAATGCGGCGGGGCGGTTCGAGCCGGTGGCTCGGGTGCGGTTCGACGACGGCTGGGAGGCCCTCGAAGACCTGCCTCCGTTCAAGACCGAGGTGACGGAGGAGCGCGCGCGCACGGTCATCACCCGTAACCAGTCGCCGGATATCGGCTTCGACCGTTCCATCAACCCCTATCGCGGTTGCGAGCACGGCTGCGTGTATTGCTTCGCGCGCCCCACCCATGCCTATCACGGGCTGTCGGCGGGGCTCGATTTCGAAACCAAGCTGTTCGTGAAGCCGGACGCGCCGGAGCTGCTGGCGCGGGAGCTGTCCCATCCCGGCTATCAGCCACGCGTGATCGCCATGGGCACCAATACCGACCCCTACCAGCCCATCGAGCGGCAGTACCAGGTCACGCGCCGCATCCTGGAGGTGTTGCGTGACTTCGGCCATCCGGTGGCCATCGTCACCAAATCAGGGCTGGTCGCGCGTGATCTCGATATCCTCGCGCCCATGGCCGAGAAGGGGCTGGTGAAGGTGGCGGTCTCCATCACCACCCTCGACCCTCATCTGTCGCGCATCATGGAGCCGCGCGCCGCGAGCCCGCAACGGAGGCTCGGGACCATCCAGCGGCTGAGCGAGGCGGGCATTCCCACGGCGGTGATGACGGCGCCGCTGATCCCCGCCCTCAACGATATGGAGCTTGAGCGCATCCTGGATTCGGCCAAGGCGGCCGGTGCGCGCGAGGCCGGCTATGTGCTGCTGCGCCTGCCGCTGGAGGTGGCGGATCTGTTTCGCGAATGGCTGGTCACCCATTTCCCGGACAAAGCGCGCCATGTGCTGGCGCTGATGCAGCAAATGCGCGGGGGCAAGGATTACGACTCGGCCTTCGGCAGCCGCATGCGGGGGGAAGGGCCCTATGCCTGGACCCTGGGGCGCAGGTTTGAGATCGCGGCTCGCCGGCTCGGGCTGGATGGGCGCGGTGCCAGGCTTTCCACGGCCCATTTCCGGCACCCCAAGCCCATGGGCGAGCAACTCTCGCTGTTCGATTGAGGCCGCCATGGCGCCCGACGCTCCCTTCCGCCTGAATCTGGTCACGCTCGGGGTATCCGACCTGCCGCGGGCCTGCGCTTTCTATACGGCCATGGGGCTTGAGCGGCGCGCGGCGGCGGACACCGGGGTGGCCTTCTTCGTGGCGGGAAGCGTGGTGCTCAGCCTCTATCCGAGCGACCATCTGGCGGAGGATGCAACTTTGCCGCCGGGGGGCGACCTGCCGGCGTTCCGTGGGCTCACGCTTGCCTGCAATGTGGGGGATAGCGGCGCGGTGGCGGAGGTGATCGCGCGGGCGGTCGCGGCCGGCGGGCGCTGCGTGAAGCCGGCCCAGGCAGTGTTCTGGGGCGGCACCAGCGGCTACTTCGCGGATCCGGATGGGCACCTCTGGGAGGTCGCGCACAATCCGTTCTTTCCGTTCGATGGCGAAGGCCGGTTGGTCTTGCCCAGCGGCGACGCCTGATGGAGGGAGGGGCGGCACGAAACTTGCGTGGACTGCGTGCGTCGAGCCGCGCGCCGGCTGAACCGGATCGGGGCGCGACGCCAATTCTTTCAAGGCGCCGCCGGGCGCTGGAACAGAGGCCGCGTGATGCCGCTCTATGGCTTTCATTGTCAGGATTGCAACACGGATAGCGAGCTGCTCGTCGGCATATCCGACACGCCCGTGTGCCCGAAATGCGGAAGCCTCAAGCTGGATCGCCTGATGTCGCGCATCGCTCCGGAAGCCAAGCTGAAGGCAGCGGCCAAGGTTTGGCGCAAGCAGGCGGAGCGGCAGGGCGACCTCAGCAATTTCAGCAAGGCCGAGCGCGGCACCTGAACCCCCGCCACCGTGGGCGTATCCCCAGGGCCTTTTTGCACGGCAGCCTTCGGCTCCCCGTGCCCGGACGGCCATTCGACCGGCACGAGCGATGCAGTCGGCGCCGGTGAGACGTCCTGCCCCGGGGGCGGCTGGCATGCTCCGGCAGTGGCAGGCATCCGCAACGCGCCTGTTTTCGGGTCATAGAGAAATACCGAGACAATCTTCCCGCCTGCCGTCATGGGCATTCTTTCAGGAGGGCCGTTTCCCAGGTCGATCGGCGGCGCCCGCCGCAGCATTCAGAAACCTCCGCCCGCCGTGCGTCCTGTGCCGCGTTCCCGGCATAGACGCCGGACGCCTGTGCTTTTACAAGGCGGCCCTGAGCCGGTTCGCGGTGCGCGGTGTCTCGCCGCATGCGCGCCGGAGGCCGCATTGTGTTGGCGGAGTAGTCGAGTTGGCGGACGACATTGTTCGGGAGCGCACCCCGCGAAGCCTTGGCACCGCCGCGCTGCAGGGCCTCGGCTTCCTCATCCTGACGGCCCTCCTTACCGTGCTGATCGTGGTGCAGCAGCGCACGGCGGGCGCCTACATGGCGGAGTTCTCAGCCACGGGTCCCGACGAGTCGGGCCATGTGGTCACCGGCCTCATGGTGTTGAACTATTTGTCGTCGGGGTTCCAGAATCCGCTGGTTTTCATCGCGGAATATGGGCTGCACTTTCCCCGCGTCGTGCTCGGGCTGTGGCCGCCGCTTTACTACCTGGTGGAAGGCCTGTGGTTCAGCTTGCTGCAGCCCTCGACGCCGGCAATCCTCCTGCTGCCGGCCTTCCTCGCCGCGCTCCTGGTGGCGAGCGCGGGCTGGCTGAGCGCGCGACGCTTCGGGCCATTGCCGGGCGTGGCCGTCGGCGCGGTGCTGATGGTGCTGCCTGGTTTGAGGGAGGCAACCGTGGTGGTGGGGCTCGACCTGCCTCTCGCTGTGCTGATGCTCTGGGCGGCCGTGGTCTATGCCGATTTTCTTGAGCGGCCGTGCCTGCGTGGCGCAATGGTGTTCGGCCTGTTGGCCTCCGCGGCGATCCTGACCAAGGCCACGGGCCTCGCCTTGCTGCTGCTCCCCATGTCTGTTCTGTTGACCCGGCGCTTCGGCCTGCTGCGACGCGGGGTGTTCTGGCTGCCGTTCGGGCTGGTCCTGGTGGTCGCTGGGCCGTGGACCATCGGCACATTTCCCATGGTGCGCACGGCGGCGGCGCTGTCCGGCACCATGGCGCCGCATGAAGGCCTCGCCGTCCTGGGGCAGCTCGGCGCGGTTCTGGTGGCGATGGCGGTGGCGGGCGTGCTGTTCGTGCTGGCGGATGCGCGACGGAAGGATGGGCCGGCGCTGCTCCCGGTCCTGGTGGTGCTTTCGCTGGCTTTCGTCCTGGCCGAGCGGGCGTGGCCCTTGCCGGGGCCGGACACCGGCTTGCCGCTTTATGCTCCGCTTGTCATTCTGGCCGCGGCGGGCGGATTGCGCCTGATGGCGCTGGTGACGAGCGGGTGGAGGACGCTCGCGGGCCTGATGGTGGCGCTGGTCATGCTGTTCGCGGCGCTTCCCGCGGTCATGGCGAGTGTGAGCAAGCCGAGCCTTGGCCTTGACCCCGTCGCGCAGACCTTTCTCTCCGAAACCGGCCGCCCGCCGAGCTTGCTGGTGCTGGCTGATCGGTCTTCGGAAGGCGCGCTGGTGGCTGCCGTCGCGCAGCGAGATCAGGCCCGCCGCAGCTTCGTGATGCCGGGCCGCATGGTGCTCGCCGTCCGTGGCCCCGGCCCGGCGACGGGAGCACCGCTTTTTGCCACTCCCGAAGATCTCCTTGTTGGGCTGGACGGGCTCGGCGTTGGCTATATCGCTCTCGTCGAGGGAAGCGCGGGGTCGGAGGCTGCGCTGGAAGAGCAGATGCAGGACGCGATCTCGGCTCACCCGGAGCGCTTCAAGCTGCTCGGCCGCTTCCCGCGCCCGGATGGCAGCGGCCAGGCATATCTTTATGCCCTGAACCGGACGACGCCCGTTCCGACCGGGCCAGCCGCATCCAAGCCGTAGCGCGCTGCCCGCCGAGTTGGGATGAAGCAGGGCACGAGGCCGAAAGGATGGACTGTTTCAGCCCCTCCGTGAAAAACTGAACCCGGACCGGCTGGCTTTCCGGCAGCGGGGCCGCCGCGTGTGAGGAGCGCCCCCATGCCAAAGATCCGCGGCACGTCCGCACTCTCGGGGCGGGCGGATGCGCCAGGCGCCGGCGGCGATCACCTCTTGCGGCCGCAGGCAGTGAAACCTCGCCGGACCGGCAGGAGGAGGGAGCGGCATGGGGAGTGAGGGCGGTGGGATGGATTGCAGGAATTCGCTCGGCAGGGCACGCGGCCGTTGCCTGCCCCTCCGGTCCGGCCTGGTCGCCACGCGGCGCACCGGTGTGTGCGCGTGAAGGGGCCGCGCCTGCGGGCGTCTCGCATGGCCCGCGCCAAGGGCGGCGAGCCGCTGCCGGTTTCGGGCCGGCTGACCCAGGTGCCGGGCCTGCAATGGCTCAACCATGTGCGCCACGCGTCCCTCGATCACGCCTATGGCAGCCGCGTGGCGGCGGGACAGGACGCGGTGGTGCGCGCGCTGCGAGAGCGGGGCGCGCGAACGCTGGCCCTGACCATCGCCTATAACGCGCCCGAAGCGGTGGCGCTGCTGGCGGACTCCATGGCGCGGTTTCTTCCCCACACGCCGCTGCTGGTGTGCGACACCTCCTGCGATGCGGAGGCCCGCACCCGCCACGCCGTGCTGGCGGGGGAGCGGCGCCTGCCTTATCTGGCCCTGCCGCCGGTGCCCTTCACCCATGGTTTGTCGGCGCGCATCTCATCGGTCGCCGCCAATTGGGTGCTGCAGAACATCATCCGCCCTGTCGGGCCAGGGGCTTTCGCGCTGCTCGACCAGGGTTTTGTGGCGCTGAAGCCCATGGACCTCGCGGCCTGCGTGGCCCGCCAGCCGGTCTATGGGGTGCGGCGCTGGAGCCGGCGGGCAAAGGCCTGGTATCTGTGGCCGGGCTTCTGCGTGTTCGACGGCGGCCTCGCGGACATGGCGCTGGATTTCGGCCCCGATCGGCTGCTGGACACCGATGCCGGCGGCCGCAACTGGTATGCGCTCTATCGGGATCTCGATGCGGAGGCCTTGGTCTGGCCGCACCTGCGCACGGTATCCATGCCGGAGGCGGACGGCGGCTGGAGTGCGCCCAAGCTGCTGGTGGATGGCTGGCTGCACGTGGGCGGCCTGAGCGGCTTGGACGCCGCGCGCCGGATGTTCGACGCGGACCCGGACGGGCTGCTCTCACGCCTCAAGGATGTGGAGCCGCCGGGGGCGTGAGGAGGGCAAACAAAAACGCCGCCGGCGAGGCCGGCGGCGTGAAACGCGGGTCGCTTGCGGCGCAAGTGCGCCCGGCGATCACTCGGCGGCGGGAGCCGCGTTGTTCTTCTTGATCTTGCCGTCGGCCGTGCGCTCCTGGCGCTCGGCGATACGGGCAGACTTGCCGCGACGGTCGCGCAGATAATAGAGCTTGGCGCGACGCACCTTGCCCCGGCGGACCACCTTGATGGAATCGATGAGCGGCGAATAGACCGGGAACACGCGCTCCACGCCTTCGCCATAGGAGATCTTGCGGACCGTGAAGCTCTCGTTGAGGCCGCCGCCCGAGCGCGCGATCACCACGCCCTCATAGGCCTGCACGCGGGTGCGCTCGCCTTCCACGACCTTCACGTTCACGATGACCGTATCACCCGGCTGGAAGGCCGGAATGGCACGCTTTTCGGCGAGTTTCGCCGCCTGCTCGGCTTCGAGCGTCTCGATAATGTTCATGTCACCAACCTCTAGCGGCGTCTTTATTTGGAAACGCGGATCTGGTCCACGCCCGCCCCGGCGCCGCATCGTGTCGTTGTCAGTTCAGGGGACGCGGCTCCATACATGAGAATGAGGGTGGTGTCATTCCCTTTCCTTCATGGGCGCGTCACAGGCGCGTGGCCAATTGCCCAGCAGGTCGGGGCGCCGGGCCCGGGTGATGGCCTCGGCCTCCGCCCGCCGCCAGCGGGCGATGCGGGCATGGTCGCCGCTGACCAGAACCTCGGGGATGGGGCGCCCCTCGAACTCCTGGGGGCGCGTATATTGCGGATATTCCAAGAGATTTTGGGAAAAGCTCTCCTCCTCCCCGCTCGCCAGCTTGCCCATGACGCCGGGAATGAGGCGTACGCAGGCGTCGAGCAGCAGCAAAGCGGCGGCCTCGCCGCCCGAGAGCACCACGTCGCCGACGCAGATTTCCTCCAGGTTCCGCGCCGCCACGATGCGCTCATCCACGCCCTCGAAGCGGCCGCACAGAATCACGGCGCCGGGGCCGGCGGCCAGCTCCCGCACCCGGGCCTGGGTGAGCGGACGGCCGCGGGGGGTCATCAGCAGGCGGGGGCGGGGATCGTCCGGCGGGGCGGCGGCGTCGATGGCGCGAGCGAGCACGTCGGCCCGCATCACCATGCCGGGACCGCCGCCGGCGGGCGTGTCGTCCACGGACCGGTGTCGGTCGAGGGCGAAGTCCCGGATCTGCAGCGCCTCGAGGGTCCACAGCTCGCGGGCGAGGGCCTTGCCCGCGAGGGCGTGGCCCAGGGGGCCGGGAAACATCTCGGGATAAAGGGTCAGGATGCTGGCGCGGAAGGTCATGTCGGCTTCGTCTTTCGGCCCGGGTTTGGGCGATCTGCGGGCGCGGGTCAAATCCCGTGTGGGGTGCCGTGCGGCCACGCATTGTCTTCCTGCGCGAACAGGGATAGGTGTGAGAGGACCGCTATGATGCGGGATCAAGTGCTGCGGGGGCCTCCCTTGATCGAAGCTCCGTTCGGGTCACAGGGTGCGACCTGGTGCGAAAGTGATGGCGACATCTTGATCCGCATCGCTCCATTTTCCCACGCGCGTGCTCACTGAAGGCCGGACGCTGCCCCATGGCCACCAGCCTCACCCGTGACCGCACGCGCGTCATGCCTTTCGCAGCGGAAGTTGGCGCCCTGGGCGTCGTCTTCGGCGATATCGGCACCAGCCCCCTCTACACCCTCAAGCAGGGCGTGCTCGCGGTGGGCGGCACAAATTTCATGGGGGAGGACGTGCTCGGCCTCCTCTCCCTCATCACCTGGAGCATCATCCTTTCCGTCACGGTGAAATACGTGATGCTGGTGCTGCGGGCCGACAATGACGGCGAAGGTGGCATCCTCGCTCTGGTCACCCTGCTGGACCTGCACCGCAGCGCGCTGGGAATCCGGTGGTATCTCCTGGCCGCGGGCCTCATCGGCTCGGCCATGCTCATCGGCGACGGCGTGCTGACGCCGGCCATCTCGGTGCTCTCCGCCATCGAGGGGCTGCAGGTGATCTCGCCGGAGCTTGAGCACTGGGTGGTGATACTCACCGTGCTGGTGCTGCTTGCCATCTTCCTCTCGCAAAGGCTGGGGACGGAGCGCATCGCCTCCTTCTTCGGGCCCATCATGCTGCTGTGGTTCACCGCGCTCGCGGCCATGGGCATCTATGGCATCGTGCAGGCGCCGCAGGTGCTGGCGGGGCTCGACCCGCGCCATGGCGTGATGCTGATGCTGAACCATCCGGGGCTTGCGGGCGTCATCCTCGGCGCCTGCTTTCTGGCCGTGACCGGTGGTGAGGCGCTGTATGCCGACCTCGGCCATTTCGGCCGCAAGGTCATCGCCCGGGCCTGGCTGTTCGTGGCCATGCCGGCGCTGCTGCTCAATTATTACGGCCAGGGCGCGATCCTGCTGGTGGACCCCAACGCGGTCCGCAACCCCTTCTACGATCTCTCGCCCGATCTGTTCGACGTGCCGTTGCTGTTCCTCGCCACGGCGGCGACGGTGATCGCCTCGCAGTCCATCATCACCGGCGTGTTCTCGCTGGCGAAGCAGGCGATCGAGCTCGGCTACCTGCCGCCCATGCGCATCCGCTACACCTCGGAGCACAATGAGCAGCACATTTATGTGGGGCGCCTCAACTGGCTGCTCATGATCGCCTGCATCGCGGTGGTGATCGGGTTCGGCGCCTCCGAGAAGCTGGCCTCGGCCTACGGTATCGCGGTGGCGTTCGCCATGGTGACCACCTCGGTGCTGTTCATCGCCCAGGTGCGCCGCTCCTGGGGCTGGCCCGCGCCGGCCGTGTGGCTGATGGCGGTGCTGATGCTGACGGTGGATTTCTCCTTCGCCTCGGCCAATCTCACCAAGCTTGAGGAAGGCGGCTGGCTGCCGCTGACCATTGCCGGCATCATCATCCTGGTGATGGTGAGCTGGCGGCGGGGCCTCGAGGCTGTGGTGGCGCAGCAGGTGCGCTTCACCGAGCCGCTCGACGCCTTCATGGGCCGAAAGGACCGCTCCAGTGACGTGGACAGTCCGCGCACGGCCATCTTCCTGTCCCGTGCCGGCGCGATGACGCCCGTTGCGCTCTCGCGCATGGCGGAGCTACTGAAGGTGCGGTTCGAGAAGGCCATCATCGTTTCGGTGTGGATCGCCGCCCGTCCGCGGGTCTCGGTGGAAGACCGCGTGCGGGTCACCACGCTCAATGAGAATTTCGTGCGGGTGGATCTGCGCTTCGGCTACATGCAGCAGATCGACGTACCCTCTGTGCTCGGCCCCGCCTTGAGCGCTCGGGGGATCGACCCGGACGCCGCCGTCTACGTGATCGGCCACGAACGCATCATCCCGCCGGACGAGGTGCTGCGGGTCCGCGACATCGTGGCCCATGTCTTCGCCTTCCTTGCCCGCAACGCGGAACGCTCGGTGGACCGCTTCGGCTTGCCGCGGGCGCGCACGGTGGAGATCGGCTACCCCGTGAAGATGTGATGAGCGCATCGAGGAACCTGCCCGCAAGCTGACGCTTTTGGGTGCTTTGTGCGCATCGTGTCCGGCCGGGACAGGCGGTCACAAGGCCGTGCCTTCGGCGAAAAGCCGTCGCGGCCTGGGGCAGGAAACGTTCATGTTGCGGAGGAAGCGGGCCTGGAGCGCGCTTCGTGTCGTCCAGGGGCGGGGGGATGGTGTCGGTATGGGTGTGAGATCGGGTCTCTCCAAGGTTTGGGCCTTTCTGCGCGACAAAGTGGGTCTGCACGGTCTGGGCCTGGTGGCCAGCCTCATCGTCATCGCCTTTGCGGCGGTGGTGCTGTACCGGATGCTGCACGATCTCAAGTTCGCGGACGTCACGAAGGCCCTGTCCGCGAAGGACCCGCTGCATGTGGCGGCGGCATTCGTGCTGGTGGCCTGCGCCTATCTGACGCTGACCTTCTATGACTGGTTCGCCCTGCGAACCATCGGCAAGACCGAGGTGCCCTACCGGGTGGCGGCGCTGGCAGGCTTCTGCTCTTATTCCGTCGGCCACAATGTGGGCTTCACCGTCTTCACCGGCGGCTCGGTGCGCTATCGCATCTATTCGGCCTGGGGCCTTGGCGCCATCGACGTGGCCAAGATCTGCTTCGTGGCGGGCCTGACCTTCTGGCTGGGCAACCTCTCGGTGCTCGGCCTCGGCATCACCATTCATCCCGACGCCGCCACGGCGGTGGACCACCTGCCTCCCCATGTGAACCGCATCATCGGCATTGCCGCGCTGCTGCTGCTGGCGGGCTATGTGGCCTGGGTGTCGGCCGCTCCGCGTACCATCGGCCGGTCCTCCTGGTTCGTGACGCTGCCGGCGGGCCGCTCCACGCTGCTGCAAATGGGCATCGGCATTCTGGATCTCAGCCTGTGCGCGGCGGCCATGTACATGCTGATGCCGGCGCATCCTTATATCGACCCGATCTCGCTCGCGGTGATCTTCGTGACCGCCACGCTGCTGGGCTTCGCGAGCCATGCGCCGGGTGGCCTCGGGGTGTTTGACGCGGCGCTCCTGGTGGCGCTGCCGCAGTTCGAGATGGGGGAGATGGTGGGCGCCCTGCTCATCTTCCGCCTGTTCTATTACATCGTGCCCTTCGCCTTCGCGCTGACCCTGCTGGGCGCGCGCGAAATCCGCCTGGGTACCTTCAGCTTTGGTCGCCGCAAGGATTGCGTGGCTGCGGCCGAGGCGGCGGAGCGCGCCGATGAGGTGGCCCCGCCCGTCTCAGACACCCCCGCTGACCTCCCCCGCCGCGCCGCGCGCTAGCGGGGGTCTAGGAACTCCATATAAAGCAACATGTTAAAGTGCTTTCCGCGAGCTTGGACGAGCGGAAAGCACTCTCGACGTGTTCCCGAAAAGCCGCTGCCGGCTTGTGCCACGGGCGTGCGCAGAAATGGCGAATTGACCTTCCAACGGGCGCGGGCGTCCGTCGGGCATATGAGGCTGTTGCCCTCGGGGCTGGTCTGCCCTTCCGCTTGCGTTGCGCGCATTGGCGAAGCCGCAGGCGCCGGGGCGCGGCTTTCCGACCCGCGGACCCCGCTGCGTCAAAGAGCCAACGCGCTGTCAAAGCCTGTCTTCCAAGTGCACGGGCACAACCTGCCGCCCGCCTCTTTCCGGCCTGTCGAGCTGCCCGAAGGCGCTTTCAGGCCACAAGGCTCCCGGCTGGCGCGATGAGGCGCCATGGCGCGGCTATTGCGACTGCGCCGGGGCGACCTTGCCGAGGATGGAGCCGAATTTGCCCTGGGGCATCTTCATCACCTTCACGCCCGGCGGCACCTGGAACAGCCTGGGATCCTGCGGGCCGCGCGTGAGGCTCGTGACTTCGTAGAGCACGCGGTTGGTGCCCTTGATCTCGGCCTCGGTCCGTAGCGCGATGCCATCGTCGGTGATGCAGGCCTGGGTGGGGCCCACCTTGCGGTCGGCGGGCGGGTCCACCTGCCAGAGATTGCATGGCTCCCCGGCCACCTCGGAGCGCTCGCCCTTGGTGCCGGTGCCGGCCAGCGCGCCCACCACATATTCCGGCGGCAGGGCGATTTCCACCGCCACCTTCGGCATTTGCGGGCTCTGCATGATCATGCGGTGAGCGGTGAGGTCGATGATGCCCACCATGCTGCCGGGCGTGTCCGGGTTGTTCACCGCGATCCGCATCTTGCCCTGGCTGTAGGCCATGTCCATGATCGTACCGCGGGGCAGATTGGCTTTCAGGCTGAAGTCGGCGGAGGGGAAGGGCAGGGGCTCTGCGCCGGCCGCGCCGAGGCCCACGGCCAATCCCAGTCCGGCCAGCGCGGTACCGCCGCAAGCCCGAAAGATTCGCTTCGCCAGCATCAATCTCTCCCTTTTCGAAGGGACGTCATAGCAGACATGTCCGGACCCTCCGGTCTCTTCGGGACATGTCGCGTTCACATTACGTCACCATTTGACACAGGGCACCCGGAGAAGTTCCGCAGGCCCGCCTGCAGGGCATTCGCCGAGCAGCAAAAATTGTCGTAATGCCTTCGTGCAGCGCGATGATCCTGGCCGCTCGCACGTTCGCGGGCGTGATTCGCCGATCTTCGAGCCCGCGCCACAGGCTGCGGGCTCTGCCCCTTGTCCCGGCAGGAGAGCGGCCGCGCCCGTGGCCGGATGGGCAAGACCACGTGGGCAAGACTACGTGGGCAAGAGCAAGAACGGGCTGGGAGAAAGGGCCGATGAGCATGCCGGACAGGAGCGCGGTGGAGGAACAGGCAGCCCCCGTCGGCACGCGTCCCCGCTTGGGCTGGGGCCGGGTGGCCGCACCCCGCCTCGCGCTGCTGGCCGCGGCTCTGGTGGTGGGCGCGCTGGGGGTCGTGTTCGGCCTGCTCCATCCATTGCTGGGCCTAGCGCTCGGGGGCCTGGTGGCGGTGGCGGCCTTCTGGCCGGCGCCGGCGCGCGAGGCGCCTGTGGCGGCCGCCGTGCCGTCCGCCAGCAGGCGTGACGATGCGAAGGTCGAGGCGGTGGTGAGCGCGCTGCCGGAGCCGGCCCTGCTGCTGACGCCGGAAGGCGAGATCATGACCGCCAATGCGCGGGTGGCCCTGGCCATCGGCCCGGCGCGGGTGGGCGATCCGCTGTCATTCCTGGTGCGGGTGCCGGAGGTGCTGGATGCGGTGCGCGCGGCGGCGACCGACGGCCTGCCGCGCCGTGTGGAATTTGCCGAGCGTGTGCCACTCGACCGTTGGCTCGAGGCCCATGTGGTGCCGCTGCACCTGGACGCCGAGAGCTGGAACCGGCCGGGCGCCTCGCCTGACGCGGTGTTGCTGACTTTCCGCGATCTGACCCAGCAGCGCCGGGTGGAGCAGATGCGCGCCGACTTTGTGGCCAATGCGAGCCACGAGCTGCGCACGCCCCTGGCCTCGCTGTCGGGCTTCATCGAGACCCTCCAGGGCCCGGCGCGCAACGATGCGGCGGCGCGGGAGCGCTTCCTCACCATCATGGCGGCCCAGGCGCGGCGCATGTCGCGGCTGATCGATGACCTGCTCTCCCTCTCTCGCATCGAACTCAATGCCCATGTGCAGCCGGAAACCGAGGTGGAGCTTGCCGGCATCCTGGCTCATGTGTGCGATACGCTGACCCCCCTCGCCGCCGACCGCGGCATAGAGCTGGAGCTGAAGGACGATGCGGCGCCCCTGCCGGTGCGCGGCGATCGCGACGAGCTCATCCGCCTGTTTGAAAACCTGGTGGAAAACGCGCTCAAATACGGCGCCAGCGGCAAGCAGGTGAACGTCACGCTCAGCCGGGAGCCCGGGCCGCGCGGGCCGGTGGCCGTGATCTCGGTGCGGGACTTCGGTCCCGGCATCGCGCCGGAGCACCTTCCACGGCTGACCGAACGATTTTACAGGGTGGACGTGGCGGCCAGCCGCGACCAGGGTGGAACCGGCCTCGGGCTGGCCATCGTGAAGCACATTGTCGCCCGCCACCGGGGCCGTTTGAACATCGACAGCACCCTCGGAGAGGGGGCGAATTTCGCGGTTCGGCTCGATCTTTCGCCGGGGAAATAGAAATAACGCAGGGATCGCAATAATTTGATATGTCATCCCTGTGTCATGGCGGGGTCATAGAACCTTGCCTCGCACGGACTAGAAGTTCGTAGCCCAGTGTTGCGTCACGGCCGGGGCCAAAGCGTGCCATTCCAGCGCATCGTGGATGCGCGGTATTCGGTGCGGTTTTTGGGGGTCCCGGGGTCGTCGGGCAGCAACGACATTGGCAAGGAGAGAAATCGTGAAGCTCACCACTGCTCTCGGCGCATTCGCCGTGACCGGCATGCTGTTCGCTGGCAGCGCTCAGGCCGCTGATTTCACCGGCGCCGGCGCCTCCTTCCCGGCCCCCGTCTACCAGGCCTGGGGCATGAAGTATAAGGAGAAGACCGGCAACGCCCTGAACTATCAGTCCATCGGCTCCGGCGGCGGTCAGAACCAGATCATCAACCGCACTGTGGACTTCGGCGCCTCCGACGCCACCGTTCCGGCCGAGAAGCTCGCCGCCAACAAGCTGCTGCAGTTCCCGACCGTGATCGGCTCCGTGGTCGCCACCGTGAACGTCGAGGGCATCGCCACCAACCAGCTCAAGCTGACCGGCCCGGTGCTCGCCGACATCTATCTCGGCAAGATCACCAAGTGGGACGACAAGGCGATCGCCGACCTCAATCCCGGCGTGAAGCTGCCCTCGCAGGCCATCGTGCCCGTGTACCGTTCGGATGCCTCCGGCACCACCGCCATTTTCACGTCCTACCTCTCGGCCGTGAGCCCGGAGTGGAAGTCCAAGGTTGGTTCCGCCACCTCCGTGCAGTGGCCGGCTGGCGCGGGCGCCAAGGGCAATGAGGGCGTGACCGGCAACGTGAAGAACACCAAGGGTGGCGTCGGCTACGTGGAGTTCATCTACGCCGCCGCCAACAACCTGGTGGTGACCCAGCTGCAGAACAAGGCCGGCAAGTTCGTCGTGCCCGAGACCAAGGCTTTCGAGGCGGCCGCTGCCGCCGCCGACTGGGACAATGCCAAGGACTTCGCCGCGTCCATGATCGACGCTCCGGCCGAGACCGCCTGGCCCATCGTCAGCCCCACCTATGTGCTGCTGCCGAAGGACCCCAAGAACGTCGAGACCTCTCGCGTGACCATGCAGTTCTTCTCCTGGGCCTACGGCAAGGAAGGCCGTGAGATGGCGGAGAAGCTCCACTATATCCCGCTGCCGGAAGCGGTGGTGAAGCGGGTCGAGGAAGCCTTCAAGAAGGAAATCCTCACCCCCGAAGGCAAGCCGGTCCTCTGATCCGGCTTTGAGCAAAACGCCTTGCTCGCGCTTCGGCGCGGGCAAGGTTTCGGGTGAGCGGGCGGCCCGTGCGGGAGCTGCCCTTCGCCAGATGACGGACGCTGCCAGGTAATGGGCGCTCGTCCGTTGGTTGAGTCCGAGGTGCGCGGCGGCTGTCCGTCGGGGTGCCCGGTGCCAGTCATGTCCCCACGCAAGGTCCGCGGCCCGGTTCGATCGGGCGCGTGCGAGGTCGCAACTCAAGGTCGCCCAAGGCGGCGCAGGGATGGGCATCAGATGGAAGCGACGATGGACGGTTTGGGGTCGGCTCCGGTCGAACCCATCAGCAAGGCCAAGGGAACCGGCAGGATCGCCGATCCCATCTTCGTGGCCCTGCTCTGGGGCAGCGGCATTTTCGTCCTGATCCTGCTTGGCCTCATCATTGCCGAGCTGTTTCAGGGTGGCCTTCCCGCGCTGCAGCACTTCGGCCTCGAATTCATCTGGACCGCCAGCTGGAATCCGGTGACCGAGAATTACGGCGCCCTGGTGATGATCTATGGCACGCTGTTCAGCGCCGTCATCGCCGTGGTGGTCGCGCTGCCGCTGTCGTTCGGCATTGCCTTCTTCCTCACCGAGATCGCGCCCCAGAGGCTCAAGCAGCCCATCGGCGTGGCTGTGCAGCTGCTCGCCGCGGTGCCCTCGATCATCTACGGCATGTGGGGCTTCTTCGTCATCGTCCCGCTCATGGCCGCCTATGTGCAGCCGCCGCTCATCGACACGCTCGGCCAGCTGCCGCTCCTCGGCCTGCTGTTCCAGGGTCCGCCCCTCGGCTCGGGCATGCTCACGGCTGGGCTGATCCTGGCGGTGATGATCCTGCCCTTCATCACGGCCATGTTCGTCGAGACGCTGGAATCGGTTCCGCCCATGCTGAAGGAATCCGCCTACGGCGTCGGCGCGACGACCTATGAGGTCTACAAGAACGTGTCGGTGCCCTACGGCCGCACGGCCATGGTGGGCGCGATCATGCTCGGCCTCGGCCGCGCCTTGGGCGAGACCATGGCGGTGACCTTCGTCATCGGCAATGCCACGCGACTGTCGGCCTCCCTGTTTGCGCCGGGCGCGACCATTGCGTCCGCCATCGCCAACGAGTTTCCGGAAGCCCAGCTCGGCTCGCTGAAGCTGACCTCGCTGCTGCAGCTCGGCTTCATCCTGTTCGTCATCTCCTTCATCGTGCTGGCACTGTCCCGGGCGCTCGTGCGCTCCCGGATGGATTGATCCGGGAGTCGTCACCCATGGCATCGCTCGCCGCTCGCCGCTCCAAGGACGCCGTCGTGAAGGCGCTCTCGACCGGCTTCGCGTTTCTCGCGCTGTTCCTGCTCGGCTGGATTCTCTGGACGCTGCTCGCCCGCGGTCTGCCGGCGCTCAGCTTCTCGGTGTTCACCAATGTCACCGCCCCGCCCGGGCAGAATGGCGGCCTCGCCAATGCCATCGTCGGGTCGCTGATCCAGGTGGGCATCGCCATGCTGATCGGCGCGCCCATCGGCATCTTTGCCGGTACCTTCCTCGCCGAGAACGGCAAGGGCACGAAGATCGCCGCGGCCGCCCGGTTCGTGAACGACATCCTGCTGTCGGCGCCGTCCATCCTAGTCGGCCTGTTCATCTACACCCTGCTGGTGGTGCCGTTGGGTGGCTTCTCCGGCTGGGCCGGCTCGCTTGCCCTCGCCATCCTGGTGATCCCGGTGGTGGTGCGCACGACCGAGGACATGCTGAACCTGGTCCCCGTTGGCCTGCGCGAGGCGGCATTCGCCCTCGGTGCCCCGCAGTGGAAGGTGGTGATGTTCATCACCTGGCGCGCGGCGCGCGCCGGCATCGTCACCGGCCTGCTGCTCGCCATCGCCCGCGCGGCCGGCGAGACGGCGCCGCTGCTGTTCACCTCGCTCGGCAACAATGCCTGGTCGCTGGACCTCAACAGCCCCATGGCGAGCCTGCCGGTCGCGATCTATCAATATGCCGGCAGCCCCTTCGATGATTGGGTGGCTCTCGCCTGGGCGGGTGCGCTCATCATCACCGTGGGCGTGCTGGTGCTGAACGTCGTCTCGCGCCTCGTGCTGTCGCGCGGCCATTGAACGAACACGGGCGCGTCACCTGCGCGATGCGCCCCGCTCTTCCGCCCGGCGCCCTTGGTGCCGGGCCGCACAGGACCCAAGCCCGGCTGCCCCCGGGCGACCCAAATCTAGTGAGGCTCAGATGACGTCTGCGGTCGATCCGTCCATCAGCATCGCCACCTCGGTCGCGGCCCGGCCCGATGCGCCGCCCGCGCCGGTGAAATTGAAGGTGGAAGGTCTTCAGTTCTACTATGGCCAGAGCCATGCGCTGAAGAACATCAACTTCGAAATTCCCGAAAAGCGCGTCACCGCCATGATCGGGCCTTCCGGTTGCGGCAAGTCCACGCTGCTGCGCGTGTTCAACCGGATGTATGACCTTTATCCGGGCCAGCGCGCGGAAGGCCAGGTGCTGTTCGACGGCGTGAACATCGTCGGCAAGGAGCTGGATTCCACGGTGGTGCGCAGCCGCATCGGCATGGTGTTCCAGAAGCCCACGCCCTTCCCCATGTCCATCTATGACAACATCGCCTTCGGCGTGCGCCTGCATGAGAGGCTGAACAAGTCGCAGATGGACGAGCGTGTGGAATGGTGCCTGCGTAAGGCGGCCATCTGGGACGAGACGAAGGATCGCCTCAACACCTCCGCGCTCGGCATGTCCGGCGGCCAGCAGCAGCGCCTGTGCATCGCCCGCACCATCGCGGTGCGGCCCGAGGTGATCCTGCTGGACGAGCCCACCTCGGCGCTGGACCCCATTTCCACCTCGAAGATCGAGGACCTCATCGACGAGCTGAAGCGCGACTTCACCATCGTCATCGTGACCCACAACATGCAGCAGGCCGCGCGCTGCGCCGACATCACCGCCTTCTTCTATCTGGGCGAGCTGATCGAGGTGGCGCCTTCGGACGTGATCTTCACGAACCCGAAGGAAATCAAGACGCGTGACTACATCACCGGCCGCTTCGGCTGAGGCCAGGGGAATGGTACAGATGCCCGATCATACCGTCACCTCGTTCGACGTCGAACTCAAGGACATCGGCCGCAAGGTCGTGGAGATGGGAGGCCAGGCGGAGCGCCTGGTCGCCGACGCCGTCACCGCCCTCATCAAGCGCGACATCAGCGTCGCCCAGAAGGTGGTCTCCCTCGACGCCGGCATCGACCAGGTGCAGCGCGACATCGAGGACAAGGCGGTGCTCGTCATCGCCAAGCGCCAGCCGGTGGCCAGCGACCTGCGCGAGATCGTCGCCGCAATCCGCATCGCCAACGACCTGGAGCGCATCGGCGACCTGGCCAAGAACGTGGGCAAGCGCGTCATCGCCATCGAGGGGGAATATCACCCCCAGAAGCTGGTGCGTGGCGTGGAGCACATGTCTGACCTGGTGCTGGAGCAGCTCAAGGAGGTGCTGGACGCCTATGCGGGCCGCAACGAGAGCAAGGCGCTCGACGTGTGGGGCCGCGACGACGCCATCGACACCATGTACACGTCGCTGTTCCGCGAGCTTCTGACGTACATGATGGAAGATCCGCGCAACATCTCCGTGTGCACGCATCTCCTGTTCTGCGCGAAGAATATCGAGCGCATGGGTGACCATGCGACCAATATCGCCGAGGTCGTCTACTACATGGTGACCGGTCAGGTGTTGCCGGAGAGCCGCCCGAAGGCGGACGCCTCCAGCGACACCACCGTGGCCTTTCCTGGCCGCACGGCGTGAGTTTGAGCTCGGCGGCGGGGCCCTGGCTCCGCCGTCGGTCCGGTGTCGCGGGAATGGCGCCCGGCGACCGAATGTTCGACATGGGTGAGAGACTGTGCCGGCGCGTATTCTGATCGTCGAGGATGAGGAGCCGCTCACCCTTCTGCTCCGGTATAATCTGGAGTCGGAGGGCTATGCGGTCGAAAATGTCGGCCGCGGCGATGATGCCGAAACGCGGCTGCGCGAAAGCGTGCCCGATCTCGTCATCCTGGATTGGATGCTGCCGGGCCTGTCTGGCATCGAGCTCTGCCGCCGGCTGCGGACCCGGCCGGAGACGGAGCGTCTGCCGGTCATCATGCTCACCGCCCGTGGCGAGGAAACCGAGCGCGTGCGTGGCCTCGCCACCGGCGCGGACGATTATGTGGTGAAGCCCTTCTCCGTTCCGGAGCTGCTGGCCCGGGTGCGCGCGCTGCTGCGGCGGGCGAAGCCGGAACATGTGGCGACGCTGCTGCGTGCCGGCGACATCGAGCTCGATCGGGAAACCCATCGTGTCCACCGCGCCGGGCGGGAAGTGCATCTGGGCCCCACCGAGTTCCGGCTGCTGGAATTTCTCATGCAGAGCCCCGGCCGGGTGTTCTCGCGTGAGCAGCTTCTGGACGGCGTGTGGGGACAGGATGTCTATATCGACGAGCGGACCGTCGATGTGCATGTGGGGCGGCTGCGCAAGGCGATCAATCGCGGGCGCCAATCCGACCCCATCCGAACCGTGCGCGGAGCTGGCTACTCGTTCAACGAGATGTTTGCCCGCGCCCACTGAGCGCTGCGACACGTCTTCCCTGCTTTGGCAGGGGACGGCGTCAGAGGTGTTTCGCGCGACGAAACGTGCGCGCCGCGCGAGGGTGCGCTTTAAATCATTGATTTAGAGCTGTGTCGCAAGTCCGAGAAACGCTCGGGAGTGTATTCCGCCCGCGAGACTGTATCCGGCGCGTCGAAAGACCAAAATGCGCAAAAGTCCGGAGATGTTGCCGGCTGCGCTGGCGCTTTGATGTGAATGCCGGCGCCTCATGCGGCAACAAACACTGCGCTTTTCACTGGCCGTCAAAAGTGGTGCTGGTGGCCGGCCGCCTCGGCAGGCGCCGCGCTTTGCTGGATTTAGGCCCGGCGAAGTCCGGACGCAGCCAAGCCTTCAAGATCCCGAAACCAGCGGCGCCCGCCCGAAGGGCAGGCGCCGTATGGGAGGCTCACAGATAGGCAAGCCGGCGATCGCGCCGACGATCCTGCACCGGCTGGTAGGCGATGCGGGCGTGATGGGTGCAATAGGGCATGCCCGGATTGCTCTTGGCACCGCAGAAATAGAAGCTGTCGGTGCCTGGCTCTCCCACCGGCCAGCGGCAGGTGCTCTCGGTCAGGTTCATGATGGTGCAGCGCTGGCCCATGGGGACGACGTTGCTGTTGGTTTCAGGCGCCGGCGCGGGGGCGGGTGCCTCCTCCGGCATGTCGTCGATATCTGCCGCAAGGGCCGTGTTGCCCTGGGTGATCGGGCGCTGGGGCCGGGGCTGCTCGCGCTGGCCCTCGGGCCGCGCCGCCGGGCGCTGCGGGCGCACCGCCGGCGTCGCCGTCTTGGCGCGGCCGGACAGGCCGAGGCGATGCACCTTGCCGATCACGGCATTGCGCGTGATGTCACCCAGCTCATTGGCAATCTGGCTCGCGGAGAGGCCTTCGCTCCAGAGCTTCTTCAAGAGTTCGACGCGCTCGTCATTCCAGCTCATCGCTCTTCTCCATCTGCCGCATCTTCTCGGCGCCGGATATGCGGCACCGTATTTCCGCCGTGGCGGCAGCACCGCCATGCTGCCAGAGACGACTCGGACTCCCTCCTCGGCCCCACATGCGCTCCGCATGCAGAAGGTTAACAACCTATGGGTCCCAGGAAGCTCAGTCGCACGAGATCTCGTAGGCGACGGTCAGCACGCTACAATATGCCCTGCGCGAGCGACAGAGTCGGTTAACGTTCTGACGCCGTTTTCCCCAGTTCCTTGGCGTCCGCCCGCCGCTGCGCGCCGTGAGCGCCTGCCCGGCGGAAGATGCGTGGAGAAATGTTGACCTCGCGCGCGCGATCATTAGTATTCACGGGTGTCGGGCCGCTCCCCCGCTGGGGCGGCCCTTTTTAATTCTCGCTTGTCCGGGGCCTGCGCCGCGAAGGCGATGGCGGTTCTTCTGGTCCGTCATTGCGGCGCTTCCACGGCTCAAGCGCGCGTTCGCTCCATCTTCCGGAGCATTCACCGGCTGATCTCCCGCGCGAAAAGTGCATTCGCGTTGGATTTTGGCTCACAACCAGCAACGGAGACGTCGTCTTTGGCCGGTAATGTTGCCGGATCAAGGCTCGTTCTCAGGAGGATCACGTGATCACCGCCGTTCTGCCGACCTATGCGCGCATCGACCTCGATTTCGAACGGGGAGAGGGCTGCTGGCTCGTCACGACGGACGGGCGACGTTTTCTCGATTTTACCGCCGGCATCGCGGTGAACGTGCTGGGCCACGCCCATCCCTATCTGGTCGAGGCATTGGCCGGGCAGGCGAAGAAGCTCTGGCACACCTCGAACCTGTTCCGCATTCCCGGCGGCGAGAAGCTGGCTTCGCGCCTTTCCGCCGCGACCTTCGCGGACACCATGTTCTTCACCAATTCGGGTGCGGAAGCGCTGGAGTGCGCCATTAAGATGGCGCGCAAATACCAGTTCGCGAACGGCGATCCGGAGAAGAACCGGATCATCACCTTCCAGGGCGCGTTCCATGGCCGCACCCTGGCGACCATCGCCGCGGGCGGCAACGCCAAGTATCTGGAAGGTTTCGAGCCGGCTCTGCCGGGCTTCGATCAGGTGCCGTTCGGGGACCTCGATGCCGTGCGCGCGGCCGTGACCCCCTATACCGGTGCCGTGCTGCTGGAACCGGTGCAGGGCGAGGGCGGCGTGCGCGTTCCGCCCGAAGGCTTCCTGAAGGGCCTGCGCGCCTTGTGCGATGAAAAGGGCCTGCTGCTGGTCCTCGATGAGGTGCAGTGCGGCGTGGGCCGCACCGGCAAGCTCTTCGCCCATGAGTGGGAAGGCATCACGCCGGACATCATGGCGGTGGCGAAGGGCATCGGCGGCGGCTTCCCCATGGGTGCGTGCCTGGCCACCGAGGCGGCCGCCAAGGGCATGACGCTGGGCACCCACGGGTCCACCTATGGCGGCAACCCGCTCGCCATGGCGGTGGGCAATGCGGTGCTCGATCTTGTTCTGGCCGAAGGGTTCTTCGACCATGTGAACACCATCTCCGCCCGGCTCAAGGAGAAGCTGGGGCAGTTGGTGGCGCGTCATCCGCGCGTGCTCGCGGAGGTGCGTGGCAAGGGGCTGCTCCTGGGCGTGAAGGCCCAGGTGCCGGCCGGCGATCTGGTGGTGGCGCTGCGGGAAGAGGGACTTCTGGCCCCCGGCGCCTCCGACAATGTGGTGCGGCTCCTGCCGCCTCTCATCGTTTCGGCGGAAGAGGCGGACCTGGCAGTGGAAAAGATCGAGGCCGCATGTGTGCGGCTGGAGCAGGCTCTCGCGCCCGCTCCGGCCAAGGGGGCAGCGGAATGACGGAGAACGGTGTGCGCCATTTCCTCGATTTGTCGGAAATCCCGGCGGACGAGCTGCGCAAGGTGCTGGAATTGTCCAAGGACCTGAAGGCCAAGCGCAAGGCGGGGGCGGAAGATCGTCCCCTCGTCGGCAAGTCGCTGGCCATGGTGTTCGACAAGCCCTCCACCCGCACCCGCGTCTCGTTCGACCTGGCCATGCGCCAGCTCGGCGGCGAGACCATCATGCTCACCGGCCACGAGATGCAGCTCGGGCGTGGCGAGACCATCGCCGACACGGCGCGTGTGCTCTCCCGCTTCGTGGACGCCATCATGATCCGGATCCTGGATCATGATGACCTCATGGAGCTGGCCGATTATGCCACCGTGCCGGTCATCAATGGCCTCACGCGCATTTCCCATCCCTGCCAGGTGATGGCGGACGTGATGACCTTCGAGGAGCATCGCGGCTCCATCCAGGGCAGCCAGGTGGCCTGGACCGGTGACGCCAACAATGTGCTGGCGTCCTGGGTCCACGCGGCCGAGCGCTTCGACTTCACCATGAAGGTGGCGACGCCGAAGGAGCTGGGCCCGCGCCAGGCGCTGAAGGACTTCGTGAAGCGCACCAAGGCCAAGGTCACCTTCATGCGTGACCCGGAAGAGGCGGTGGAGGGCGCGGATTGCGTGCTCACCGACACCTGGGTTTCCATGGGCGATAAGGAGGCTGAGCGCCGCCACAATCTGCTGAAGCCATACCAGGTCAATGGCTCGCTGATGGCTCGCGCCCACAAGGACGCCATCTTCATGCACTGCCTGCCCGCTCATCGCGGGGAGGAGGTGACCAGCGAGGTGATGGACGGCCCGCAGTCCGTGGTGTTCGACGAGGCGGAAAATCGCCTGCACGCCCAGAAGGGCATTCTGGCCTGGTGCTTCCACACCGCCGGATGATGCCTTCGGCGGCCCGGTGGCCGGCCGTCGGGCGCCCGTGATAGGGTGCGCGCGGCCGGTATCGAAGCCGTCGGTCTTCGACAAGGCTCGCCGGGCTCCCCGGCTTGCCGGCTCCTTGCGTCGATGCAGCCTTCGTGCGACCCGGTATCGCGTATCGCTGGAAGACGCCGAACCACGATGAGGAGGAGCGCATGAGTTCCGAGCGCTCGCGCAGCGCCCGCCAGGAGGCGCAGGATGACATCGTCACCGCCTTTCAGGTGGATGCGCTGGACCTGCGCGGCCGTGCCGTGCGGCTGGGCTCCACCCTTGATGCGCTGCTGGTGCACCACGATTACCCCGCCGCGGTGAAGCGCGTGGTGGGTGAGGCGGTGGCGCTGGCGGTGCTGCTGGGCTCGTCCCTGAAGTTCGAGGGCCGCTTCATCCTCCAGACCCAGACCGACGGCCCGGTGGACATGGTGGTGGCCGACTTCGTCAGCCCCGATAAGATCCGCGCCTACGCCCGCTACGACAAGGATGCCCTGGCCGAGGCGGAAAAGCGCAACGACACCTCTCCGGCTGCCCTTCTGGGGCGCGGCCATCTGGCCATGACCATCGATCAGGGCATCTCCGCCAACCGCTATCAGGGCGTGGTGGCGCTGGACGGCGAGGGGCTGGAGGCGGCGGCCCACGAATATTTCCGGCAGTCGGAGCAGATCCCCACGCAGGTGCGCCTGGCCGTGGGCGAGGAGTTGCGCCCCGGCGGCCAGGCCTCGTCCTGGCGGGCGGGCGGGCTCCTGGCTCAGTTCCTGCCCGACGATGCCTCGCGCGCCCGCATGGCCGACATGCCGCCCGGTGACGCGCCCGAGGGCACTGCGCCACACACCCTCGACGAGGACGACGCCTGGGTCGAGGCGCGCTCGCTGATGGGGACCTTGGAGGACGTGGAGCTGCTCGATAAGGAGCTCTCCACCGAGCGTCTGCTCTACCGTCTGTTCCACGAGCGCGGGGTGCGGGTGTTCGAGCCCCTGGCCATCGGCGCCCATTGCTCCTGCTCGCGCGAGCGCGTGGCCGGGGTGCTCGCCTCCTTCACCGATGAGGAGCGGCGCGGCATGGTGCAGGATGATGGCCGGGTCACCGTGACCTGCGAATTCTGCGGCCGCACCTATGGCTTTGCCGCCGAAGAGGTCTTGGGCGAAGCTGATTCTTGAGCGCGGCGGCATTTCGCGCGAGGCTGGCGGGGTCCATTCGGGCCCGCTCGAACGCCCGCGCCCGATGCTGCAAAAAGGAATCCGCTCGTGCCCGAGATCATCTGCTATTTCAGCCCGCAATCCGGCTATGCCTATCTGGGGCACGCGCGGCTGAGGGACATCGCGCGGACGGCGGGCGCCAGCATCCTCTGGCGGCCGGTGGACATTTTGAAGGTGTTCGCGGCCGGCGGCTCGACCGCACCGGCCAAGCAGTCACCCCAGCGCAACGCCTATCGCAAGCTGGATATCGTGCGCTGGGCCAAGCGCGCCGCCATTCCCATCAACACCGAGCCCGCCTTCTGGCCCACGGATACGCTGCCGGCGTGCCGCTTCATCGCCGCGGCGCAGAAGGCCGGCATGGATCCGGCGGATTTCATCGGCGCCTGCCTGTCGGCCGTGTGGGCGCGTGACATGCAGATCTCCGAACGCGACAATCTCATCGCCTTGGCTCAAGAAGTCGGGCTCGACGGGCCCCGGCTCGCGACCTTGTCCGATACGGTGGAAGCGGCGGAGCAGGTGGAGCGCAACACTGCCGCCGCCATCGAGGCCGGCGTGTTCGGCTCGCCGTCCTATGTGGTGGATGGCGAGCTTTATTTCGGCCAGGACCGGCTCGACTTCGTGGCGCAAAAGGTGGCGGAGCTGAAGGCGGCGGGGGTGCCCTAGAGCCGCCCCGCCGGGGGCGCCGCGCGGCGGCTTTAGAGGCTCGCGAAGCGGCGGAAGTTCTTCACCACCTCTTCATAGACCGGCCGCTTGAACGGGATGACGAGATCGGTGATCTGGTCGAGATCCTCCCAGCGCCAGTCCATGAATTCCGGCTTGTGGATGCCGCCACCGGGGGTGGAGATGTTGATTTCCCCATCGACACCCGTGAAGCGCAGCGCAAACCACTTCTGTGTCTGCCCGCGATACTTGCCTTTCCAGGCCTCACCGGCAATGCGGCCCGGCAGGTCATAGGACAACCAGTCCTCCACCTCGCCCAGCTTCAGCACGGAGCGCATGGAGGTTTCCTCATAGAGCTCACGCAAGGCGGCGTCGAAGGGGTCTTCGCCCTTGTCGATGCCACCTTGGGGCAACTGCCAGGAGTGGGTGGCGTCCACATGCTCCGGCCCGCCGAGGCGGCGGCCGACGAAGACCTTGCCGGCCCCGTTGAAAACGCACAGGCCCACGCATGGGCGATAGGGAAGGTCGTGATGGTGGTGCTTGCTCATGGCGGCGGCCCCCTGCGATCGGTTCGCCGTGTGATGGCGCTTGCGGCGCCGCAAGGCAAGCTCTGCCGTAGGGGAAGAATGCGATCCAGCGAACCCGCGGGGACGATCGCGGCAGGCCGTTCCGGGAGCGGTGCGGCCACTTCAATCCGGAGCAGCGGTCCTAGTCATCGACCGGGGACGGCCGGGCCGGCCAAGTCCCGCGCGGACCTGAGGCACGCCCATGAAGCAGCCCCATGAGGCGCTCCGATGAGGCAAGCCCGTGAGGCAAGCTCACGGGCTCCAGCCCTCAATGGGTGGCGGCGCGCAGGTGCGGCAGGAGGGTGGAACCCCAGGCCCGCAAAGAGGCCCAGGTGCGCCGGTCGAGCTGGAAGCGGTCCACGGGCACGGAGGCGCCGAGCGCGCGCACCTGGCACAGGCCGACCCCGCACCACTGAAAGCCGCACTTCTCCAGCACCCGCCGCGAAGCGGGGTTGACCACGCGCGCGGCGCCGGAAAGGGCTTCGATATCAGTCTGGGAGAAGACGTAGTCAATGACCGCGCGTGCCGCCTCGGTGGCGATGCCGAGCCCCCAGAAGGGCTCGCCGACCCAGTAGCCGAGCTCCGGAAGGGTCTCGCCGGGTCGGCGCCCGAACCCGCACATGCCGGCAAATTCCAGATGTCCCTCGCGCTTCAGCAGCAGTGCGAAGGTGGCCGCATGGGGCGTGGCGCCGAGGCTCTCGACGAAGGCGTGGGCATCGGAGGCGCGATAGGGAAAGGGCAGGTTCGCGGTCATTTCCGCGATCTTGCGATTGTTGGCGAGCTCCGCGATGGCATATGCGTCCTCGATGCGCGGCGCGCGGAGCACCAGCCGATCGGTTTCGAGGACGGGGATACTGGACTCCGCGAGAGGTCTCTCGTGGGGCGGCTCGACGATGGTCATGACGGGCTCCTGTCGGCTGGACAAACGAAAACCGGGAAGACGTCCCGTCTCCCCGGTTCGTTCGGAGCCCAGTCCGTGAGGCGCCGGATCTTTCGATCAGCTTTGGCGCTTCAGGGGCCTGACAGAGACTCCCACCGGTTCGACGAGACCGGCGGGATCCTGCATTTATGCGGTCTCGCCGGCTTACTCAGCCGCCTCGGCGGCGGCGGGAACGACCGATACATAGGTTCGGTCGTTGGCTTTGGTGCGGAACTCGACCTTGCCGGGCACAAGGGCGAACAGGGTATGGTCCTTGCCGATACCCACATTGGTGCCGGGATGCCATTTGGTGCCGCGCTGGCGCACGATGATGTTGCCCGGAATGACCGCCTGGCCACCGAACTTCTTCACGCCAAGGCGCTTGCTCTCTGAATCGCGACCGTTACGGGACGAGCCGCCTGCCTTTTTATGAGCCATTGTTGCTCTCCTCGTTCAGATCAGGCGCCAGCGGCGGCCTCGGGGGCCGGCGCGCCTGCGGTTTTGGCCTCGGCCTTGACGCTCTCGCCCAGGCCGGAAATCTCGGTGATGCGCACCACGGTCAGGTCGGCGCGGAAGCCGCGCTTGCGACGGGAGTTCTGCCGGCGGCGCTTCTTGAAGGCGATGACCTTGTCACCGCGGGTGTGCTCGACCACCTCGCCGGTGACCATGGCGCCATCCACGTGGGGCTTGCCCACGGCGGTGACCTTGCCACCCAGCATCAGCACGGGGAAGGTGAAGACGGCACCCACCTCGGCCTCGAGGTGATCGATGGTGATTTCATCGGCGGCGGCAACGCGATACTGCTTGCCGTTTGCCTTGATGACCGCGAACATTCTGTCTCGCTTTCGTGTTCAGCCGCGCCTCTCCAGTGAACCCGGAGGGTGGGCTTCTTTCGGTCGGTTTCGGAGTGCGGGCGCAATCGCCCACGCGAAGGCGTTTCGATAAGGAGGCGGCGCGCGAAAGTCAATGCGCCGCCGCCGTTTTCTGAAGGTGCCGCGCGCTGGCGCTGCTATTTCACATCCACCGGCAGGAAGGTGAATGAGGTGGCCGGCTCGAAGGCTTTGGCGGCATTGCCGGAATAGAACCTGCCACCGGTCAGCGGCAGCTTGCGGACGGGCGCTCCGGGCTTCAGGTCCAGATCCTCGATGGGCACCCAGAAGGTGTTGGGGCTGGTCGCGGAATCGAAGAAATAGACGCGATTCTTCTGATCGGCCACCGTGCGCCAGATGGTTGAGGCGATGTTGGGCGAGCCGGGCTCGATAAAGCCCAGCGGCACGCTGACCGCGCGCATCACGCTGGCGACGCTGCCCACCGCCTGATTGGCATAGGAGTGGTCCGGCACGGCGGTGATGATGGCCGGCTCCGCCTTGGTGGGCAGGGCCTTAATGAGGAAGCTCGCGCGGGCGAAGCGGTCGGCGGCCCTGAAGGTGCCGGGCAGGAACACCGTGCCGCCGATCTCTTCCCAATAGGCATTGAGGGCGAGCTGCTGGTCGTAGGACGGTGAATTGGTCATCACCTGATACTGGCGCCCGTGGTGGATCACCAGCTTGCCGCCCAGATACTCGAAGATGGCGCTGTCGCCGGAGGCGTCGGAAATGGCGAGGTGGAGCTGTGCGGCCCGGCCATTGGGCAGCACCGCGGTGACCACCACGAACGGTTCCTTGGAAAGCGCCTCCACCGCCTCGTTCACGGTGGCGAAATTGTCGAGCACATATTGCGCCCACAGGCTGATGGAGAGCGCCGGGCGGCCATCGGGCTTGGCGTATTCGGACTCGGCCAGATACAGCAGATTGGCCGCAAGCCCCTTTTCGTTCATGCCGTCGGCAGTGCCCACATCATAGCCCGAGGCGGTGATGCTGCCGTATTTGGACACCCATTTGGGCGTGTTGGCGCCCGCCGCGCCATTGCGCTCAATGCCGGCCGGGAACGCCCACAGATTGGAGCGCATGTCCTCCGACCAGTCCATGTTGCGGCCGGTGATCACGACCCCTTCGCCGCCCAGATAGACCGCGCGCGTGCAGGCCTGCGCAACGACTGGGGCCAGCGTGCCGAGCGCCGCCAGGGAAAGGCCGATGCCGGCGGCCACCCGCGCGGTGGCGTGCCGGGCGCGCGCGACCAGAGCGCGGCGCGCAGCTTTAGGGAGATGAAGAGCTTTGGGGGACGGCCGCATGGCGGGACTCTCCTGGCAAGCACGACCGGGCAGCGCCCCGGTCCGGCATGGAACGGTACGCAGATATGCAATAATCGAGCTTGAGAGAGAATGATGAAAAGAGAAGATACCGGCTCCGCCCACACAGCCGGGCGGAGCCGGTGATCCATGCCCTGTCTGCCCCGAAAAGACATGGACAAGTGCAAGGAACCACAGATCCCGCATCGATTCTCTGAGCTGGATCAAATTTGGGTGTGTGGACCGCAGTTTTTGTCTAAGCGGGGGCGGGCGCCGGGGCGGTCGCGGCATGACCGGCCCGGGCCGTTGGAGAAACGAGGATGTACGATAAAGAGTCGAAGATGCCCGACGGCATTCCGGTCATTCGCACCATCGCCATGCCGGCCGATACCAATCCGAGCGGGGATATCTTCGGCGGCTGGCTGATGTCTCAGATGGACCTTGCCGCCGGCAACGTGGCGGCCCGTCGCTCGCGCGGCCGTGCCGCGACGGTGGCGGTGGAGGCCATGAGCTTTCTTTCGCCGGTGCTGGTGGGTGACGAGGTGAGCCTGTTCGGCCGCCTGGCGAAGGCGGGGCGCACCTCCATGCGCATCGAGGTGGAGGCCTGGCGCCGCGCCCGCGAGAGCGAGGAGACCACCAAGGTCACCGAGGCCGTGTTCACCTTCGTCGCCATCGACAAGGACGGTCGTCCGCGCGCGCTGCCGCCGGAGGAGTGAGCATCGCGGCCCGGCCGGCCTCGGCCGCCGGGCAAGCCGGGGCTTGCCCCGGAGGGGAACGAGCCTCGCCGCCGGCGTCGGTGCCCGGGTCAGGTGCCGCGTGGCTTGGCGCGGGTGGTGGGGGGCGCCTCCGCCGGGTCCTCGGGCCAGGGATGCTTGGGATAGCGCCCGCGCATCTCGGCGCGCACATCGCGCCAGGAGCCGCGCCAGAATTGCGGCAGGTCTTTCGTCACCTGGATCGGCCGGTGGGCGGGCGAAAGCAGCGCCAGCGTGAGTGGCACGCGCCCGCCGGCAATGGCCGGGTGTGTCTTCAGGCCGAACAATTCCTGCACCCGCACGTCCACCTGCGGCCCGCTTTCCGCACCATAATCGATGGGTAGGCGCGAGCCGGTGGGAGCGGTGAAATGGGTCGGCGCCTCGGCCTCCAGGCGCGCCGTCAGCCCGTAAGGCAGCAGGGCGTGGAGCGCGTTCGACACCAGATCGGGCCCCACATCGGAACGGCCGGTGCGGCCTTCGAGGAACGGCGCGAGCCAGTCGGTGGCGGTGGCAGCGAGGGCGGCATCGGAGAGATCCGGCCAGTCCTCGCCCTCGGCCGCGCGCAGGAAGGCGATGCGGGCGCGCCATTGCTTCAGGGCCGCGCTCATGGGCAGGCGTGAAAGGTCGTCTGCGGCCAACCCCGCCGCCAGAATGCGGGCGGTGACGCCGTCGGCCGGCACGGGCTGTGGCGCATCCGCGAGCACCAGCGCGCCGAGCCGGCGCACCCGCCGCGCCCGCACGGCGCCGGAGCCGGCATCGAAAGCCACCTCCGTCTGCTCGGTGATGGTGTCGGCGAACTGGGCCTCCACATCCTCCGCGCTCAGGGCGGCGGCCAGGGTGATGCGGGCGGCTTCCGCCCGTCCCCCCACCTCGGCCACGGCGAGAAAAGGCGCGCGGGCGAGGCTGGTCGCGGGGTCCATCACGGCGCCGCGGCCGTTGGCGAGAAGGAAGCGCGTGCCGTCGCCCCGCGCCTTCGCCACCCGGTCGGGATAGGCAAGGGCCAGCAGCGCGGCGGGGGAAGGGGGCTCGGCCTTCTGCCGCTCCGCGCCCGCCATGGCGAGCTCGGACCAGCGCGCGGCGAGGCGGTGGGCGTCTTCCGCCCGGCGGGAGCGGTCGCGGTGAAAATCCTCCAGCCGGTGGAGAAGGTCCACGCCGTCGCCGCCAAGGCCCCGCTCGGAGACCAAGGCGGCGATATCGGCCGCGAGTTGCCCGGCGCCCCGGTCGGCGCCCATCACCACCATGTGGGCGAGGCGCGGTGGCAAAGGCAGCCGTGCCATGCGCCGGCCCAGCGCCGTCACCGCGTCGGTTTCATCGAGGGCGCCGAGCAGGCGGAGCAGGGCCTTCGCCTCGCTCACGGCGGGGGCGGGCGGCGGATCGAGGAAGGGCAGGCTCGCCGGATCGCGCACCCCCACCCGGGCGAGGTCGAGCACCAGCCCCGTGAGGTCGGCGGCCAGGATTTCCGGCGTGGCGAAAGAGGGCAAAGCGGAGGTTTCACCCTCGCCCCACAGGCGATAGCAGATGCCGGGCTCGGTGCGACCGGCGCGGCCGCGCCTCTGGTCGGCGCTGGCGCGCGAGACGCGCACCGTCTCCAGCCGGGTCAGGCCCACATCGGGCTCGAAGCGGGGCACGCGGGACAGCCCGCTATCCACCACCACCCGCACCCCCTCAATGGTGAGCGACGTCTCGGCGATGGAGGTGGCCAGCACCACCTTGCGCTTGCCCGCCGGAGCCGGCAGCACGGCGCGGTCCTGTTCCGCCGCGTCGAGGGCGCCGAACAGGGCGACAACGTCCGTGTCCGGATCCCGCACGCGCTCGCGCAGCAGCCCCTCGGTGCGGCGGATCTCGGCGGCGCCGGGCAGGAAGGCCAGCACCGAGCCACGCTCGCGGGAGAGAGCCTGAAGGATCGCATCGGCCATCTGGCGGTCGATGGGCGTGCGTGCGCCGCGGCCCAGGTAGCGCGTGTCCACCGGAAAGGCGCGCCCCTCGCTCTCGATCACCGGGGCGGGGGTGTCGCCATCGCCCATCAGCCCTGCCACGCGGGCGCCGTCCAGGGTGGCGGACATGGCGAGAAGACGCAGGTCGTCGCGCAGGGAGCGCTGGCTGTCCAAGGCGAGGGCGAGCCCCAGGTCCGCATCCAGGCTGCGCTCATGGAATTCGTCGAACAGCACGGCGGCGACGCCCGCCAGCTCCGGGTCGTCCAGCACCATGCGGGTGAACACGCCCTCGGTGACCACTTCGATGCGGGTGCGGCGGGACACCTCCGCCTTCAGGCGGACGCGATAGCCCACCGTTTCCCCCACCTTTTCCCCCAGGGTCTGTGCCATGCGGGCCGCGGCGGCGCGGGCGGCGAGGCGGCGGGGCTCCAGCATCAGGATGCGCCCGCTTTTCACCCAGGGTTCCTCGAGCAGCGCCAGGGGCACCCGGGTGGTCTTGCCGGCGCCGGGGGGCGCCACCAGGACGGCGCCGGGGGACTTGGCCAGGGTGGCGGCGAGCGCGCCGAGCACCGCATCAATGGGAAGGGGAGGGGAGAACATCACGCCCCGCTCATAGGCCAAACGGCCGGGCGATGGCAAAGCCTTCGCCGGGGCCGCCGCGGGGGCGGGGATGCGAACTCTCCTTGCGGTCGGTGACGGGGTGCGCCTAAAGGGAGGCGTCCGCGTCCGGGAGTCCCGCCTCATGTCCTCCGCCCCCTCCAGCCTCACCGACAAGGTTCAGCCCTTCAGCGTGGAGGGTGAGGTCATCGCCGCCGCCTTCCTCGGCCTGGTGCCGGCCCTGGTGACCGCCACCAGCGGCATCGTGCTCGCCGGCAGCGCGCCGGCGACGGTGGAGGCCCATGATGGCGCCGTCCTCGCGGCCGTGGGTGATGGCGCGCGGCTCGTCACCGGTGGCGATGACGGACGTGTGGTCGAGACCACCGCGGGTGGCGCCACCCGCGTGCTGGCGGAACACAAGGGACGCTGGATCGACCGCGTGGCCCTGGGGCCCGACGGCGCGGTGGCCTATTCCGCCGGCAAGACCGCTTATGTGCTGAACGCCAAGGGCGAGGTGCGCACCTTTGAGGCGCCCTCCACCGTGGGCGGGCTCGCCTTCGCGCCCAAGGGGCTGCGGCTGGCCATCGCCCATTACGGCGGCGTCACGCTTTGGTTTCCCAATGCGGCGGGGGCAAAGCCCGAGGTTCTGGGCTGGAAGGGCTCGCACCTGGGCGTCGCCTTTTCTCCCGATGGCCGCTTCGTGGTGACCACCATGCAGGAGCCGGCGCTGCACGGCTGGCGCGTGGTGGACGGTGCCCATATGCGCATGACCGGCTATCCCTCGCGGGTGAAATCCTTCGCCTTCACCGCCGATGGCAAGTGGCTGGCCACCTCCGGCTCGGGCGAGGCGATCCTGTGGCCGTTCCAGGCGAAGGACGGGCCCATGGGCAAGCAGCCGACCATGCTCGCCCCTTCCGCCGGCTCGCGCGTCACGGTCGTGGCCCCGCATCCCAGCGACCCGGTGCTGGCGCTTGGCTATGAGGATGGCATGGTGATGATGGCGCGCATCACCGACGGTGCCGAGATCCTGCTGCGGGCCCCCACCAATACCGCCGGCGGCGATGGCGTGAGCGCCATGGCCTGGCATCCGGCCGGTGGTGCCCTGGTGTTCGGCACGGCCGCGGGCAATGGTGGATTGCTCGCATTCTAGGTTTGGGGAAAGATTTGGCCGGATTACGGAATTACCGTCGCGGGGGTGTCACGGCGCAGCTTTATTCGCTAACGTGTCATGCTCCTCTCGCATCCGCGAGATCCGCGCAGCCGGAGATTTCCGCCGATGAAGATCGACGACGTCCGCCGCACCGCCTATTCGATGCCGCTCACCAGCCCCTCTTATCCCAAGGGGCCCTACCGGTTCATCGACCGGGAATTCATGACCATCACCTACCGCACCGATCCCGCGGCGCTGGCCAAGGTGGTTCCCGAGCCGCTCGAGATCGTCGAGCCCATCGTCAAGTATGAGTTCATCCGCATGCCGGATTCCACCGGCTTCGGCGACTACACCGAGACGGGACAGGTCATCCCGGTGAAGTTCAACGGCGTCGAGGGCGGCTATGTCCACGGCATGTACCTGGACGATGAATCCCCCATCGCCGGCGGCCGCGAGCTGTGGGGCTTCCCCAAGAAATATGCCCACCCCAAGCTGAAGGTGGAGAAGGATACCCTGGTCGGCACCCTGCATTACGGCAGCGTGCTGTGCGCCCAGGCCACCATGGGCTACAAGCATGTGGCCGCCGACAAGGAGAAGGTGCTCGCCTCCCTCCTCGCGCCCAATTACATGCTGAAGATCATTCCCCACGTGGACGGCACGGCGCGCGTCTGCGAGCTGGTGCGCTACTTCCTGGAAGACGTGACGCTGAAGGAATGCTGGGTTGGTCCTTCGGCCCTCGGCCTCTATCCGCACGCTTTGTGCACGGTGGCGCAGCTTCCGGTGCTGGAGGTTCTCTCCGCCGTGCACCTGAAGGCGGACCTGACCCTTGGCATGGGCACGGTGATCTACGACTATCTCGCCGAACCGGCGAAGTGAACCGGCGCCGGCACCTCGAGAGCGGGCCGGCGCATTCCCTTTTGTGACAATGCCGCACGGGCCGGACGGCGCTTGCCGCTCCGCCCGGAGCGCGGCTTAATCGTGATGCCAGGACCCAAGGCCATGACCGACAGCCCGCGCCCCAAGAAAATTCTGCCGCCCGATCTGTGTGACACCGTCAATCAATATGACCGCATCGCCCTCGTGTTCCAGGGCGGCGGCGCGCTGGGCGCCTACCAGGCGGGCGTCTATGAGGCGCTGGCCGAGGTGGGCTGTGAGCCCAACTGGATTTCGGGCGTGTCCATCGGCGCCATCAACTCGGCCATCATCGCCGGCAACACGCCGGAAAACCGGGTGCCGCGGCTGCGTGAGTTCTGGGAGACCATTTCCGGCCACAAGGCCCCGTATTGGGCGCCTGAGGGCGACATCTTCCGCCAGATGCGCAACCAGATGAGCGCCACGCTCACCATCCTGCGCGGCCAGCCGGGCTTCTTCCGCCCCCGCGTGCCCAATCCCTGGCTGCTGCCGGCGGGGGCCACTGGCGCCACCTCCTTCTATGACACCTCGCCCCTGCGCGACACGCTGCTGAGGCTGGTGGACTTCGACCTCATCAATTCCGGCGCCAAGCGCTTCTCCGTGGGCGCGGTGAACGTGCGCACCGGCAACTTCATCTATTTCGACAACAAGGAAACGGTGATCGCTCCCGAGCACATCATGGCCTCGGGCGCGCTGCCCCCCGGTTTTCCGGCCGTGAAGATCGATGGCGAATACTATTGGGACGGCGGTGTCGTCTCCAACACGCCGCTGCAATTCCTGCTCGACCAGCCGGACCATCCCAGCGCCCTCGTGTTCCAGGTGGACCTCTTCAGCGCGCGCGGCCCGCTGCCGCGCGACATGTATGATGTCAGCGAGCGCCAGAAGGATATCGGCTATTCCAGCCGCACGCGCTACACCACCGATGTGTTCCGCCGGGTGCAGGAGCTGCGACAGAAGCTCTACGAAACGCTGCAGCGTATTCCCGAGCAGCTGCGCTCGGACGAGGATCAGGCGCTTATTGACGATTACGCATCGTCGGGTCCCGTCAATATCTGTCACCTGATCTATCAGGAAAAGAGCTATGAGCGGGAGTCGAAGGACTACGAGTTTTCGTACGCGTCCATGAACGACCATTGGCAGACCGGCTACGAGGACACTGTGAAGACCTTGCAGCGCGGCGAATGGCTGAAGAAGCCCGACGATATCGGGATCGTGGTCCACGACATCCATCGCCTGTCCGAATAGGCTCGGGCGTCGCCCTCCGGCGGGATGCGAACGATGATGGGCTGGCGCTGTTCAGCCCGCTTGCTGTCGATGGAGCGGCTGGACGGGGCCCGTGCGCGGCTCTCCCCCGGCCGGTCCTTCATCTCTCGTGCGGCCGCCTTTTCGCCTCGCGGGCCGGGGGAGAGCCGCTCGAAAAGGCTCTGGCGGTTCACGCACAGGTGTCGTATAGGAGCCCGCACCTGACGCTCGGCGCCTGTCGCTCGCAGCGTCGGCCACATGCGGATGTGGCGAAATTGGTAGACGCACGGCACTCAAAATGCCGCGCCCGAAAGGGCTTGTCGGTTCGAGTCCGACCATCCGCACCACCCTTCAACGCATTCAAAATCCGCCGTCCTTACGGATATGTCGGTTCGAGTCCGACCGCCCGCGCCCATCTCGCTCGACCGCTACCAGCGGCCATATAACGTTTTTGGCGGCCGATATTCCCTTGGTGCATCCCGCCGGCGCAGCCCCTTACGATTGACGAAGATAATTCCGCTGAGCATGTGGCGATCATCAACCCGTGGCTTGCCAAGAGCGGCCGTCAGGTCGCAGTCGTCGAGCGCCAGCAGTCGCCTGCCTGGACACCAGCTTCGCCAATGCCGGAGAAATCTCATCAGGATATGCCTGTCCTTGGGCTGCACCCGGCATTCCCATGAAGGCACTCAAGTGGATGTTCATGAAGAACGCCGCGCTTGTCATCCGACCGATGGCAGCCCTCGCGGACTCGCGCCGCCTCCTCGCCATGCTGCGCAACTGCACGCCCGAGCGATTTATGGAAAATAAGGGACGAATGGTGCGCGTGGCCGAGTACAGCCGCGACTGCCTCCTCGCTCTGCGCGCCGATACGTGAATAGCTTATGACGCGCGCACACCGGGCACGCTCCAGGTCTTTCGTCACCAGAAGCAGCTCGACAGCATCGCACAGGATATCGAAGTGCTCCGGGATGACGGCATGCCCTTCGAGGTGCTCGACCGGAAAGGCTGCGTTGCTGCTGAGCCGGGGCTGGCGCCTGCACAGGAGAAGATCATCGGCGGGCTTCGCCTGCCTGGAGACGAAACCGGCGATCGCTACAAATTCACCAACGCGCTGTCACAACAGTGCGAGCGCCTTGGCGTGTCCTTCCGCCACGGTGTGAACATCTCCGGCCTTGCCGAAGATCGCGGGCGTGTGACCGCCATAAAGACCTCTAGCGGCGACATCGCGGGCGATCTGTTCGTCGCCGCGCTGGGCAGCTTTACGTCGGCGCGGCTTCGCCCCCTCGGCTCAGGCAGCCCATCTCGCCCGTCAAAGGCTGCTCCATCACTCTTCCTATCGTGAACAAGACGCGCGCTCCGGTATCCACCGTCATGGACGAGACCTACAAGGTTGCCATTACCGGTCTCGGCACACGGATCCGGGTCGGCGGCGTGGCCGAGATCGCGGGCTTCAACCATGACCTTCCCGACGCGCGCTATCGCACGCTGCGTCATTCGGTGGAGGATGTGTTCGGCGGCGCGGGCGACGAGGCACTGGCCTCTTTGTGGACCGGCCTGCGCCCCAGGACGCCGGATGGCACGCCGATTATTGGTGCAACCCGCTATTCGAATCTCTATCTCAATGCAGGCCACGGCACGCTGGGCTGGAACATGGCCTGCGGCTCGGCGGCGCTGCTCGCGGATCTCGTCAGCGGCAGGAGCCCGACGATCCGCGCCGATGATCTCAACATGTTCCGTTATCAGTAGAGGAGCTGAATAGTGACCATCACCCGTCTTCACCAGGGTCCCCGCATGAGTCAGGCCGTGGTGCACGGCAAGACCGCCTATCTCGCCGGGCAGGTCGGCGCGCCGGGAGAGAGCGTGACCACGCAGACCCAGACCGTCCTCGCACAGGTGGATGCCCTGCTTGCGGAGGCCGGCAGCGATCGCGACCACCTGCTCACCGCCACCATCTGGCTCGCGGACATGTCGGACTTCGCGGAAATGAACGCCGTTTGGGACGCATGGGTCGCAGGCCACGGGGCCCCCGCCCGCGCCACGGGCGAAGTGAAACTTGCCACTCCGGACTACAAGGTCGAAGTCATCATTACCGCGGCGATCCCCGACCGCGCCTGACGCGCCCGCCTGACAGCCTTGTCCGAAAACACCAAACCGGCTTGGCTGCGGACATGACGACGTGTGATCGGCGCTGTGCGCTCGTCACACGTCTCACCCGTCAATGCCCATGCTTTCGCGCAACATCCGTAGGCCTGCGCCTTCGACGGCTGGGCCCCTTTGCCATTCAGCTGAAGGACGCCAGATCGGCCCCATCAGTTGGCGCCGGATCGCGGGATCCGTGTCATGGCCAGAAGCGCTTCGATCATCTCCTCGCGATCGTGTTCGGAGGAGGTGCCGACATGTGTCAGATCGGCGAGCCACACGCCATCCGCGGCCGCGCGCACGATCTGCATGGCGACAGTCTTCTCCTCCGGGCCAAGGGCTGAGAGCCGGCAGCTCATCCACTCCGCCCAACGCTCTCGCATGGTGGCTTCAGCCAGCAGCAGTACGGCAAGGCCGTTCCAGCGCTCCGCATTTTCATGGTCCGGGCCGTCGAGATTGGCGAGAAGGTAGGCTCTGGTAAAGCGGCCGTACGGGTCCACGTCCTGCGCCATCAGCTCTTCCAGCCTTTTTTCGAAACTGCCGAGAAGCTCTTCGTGCAAGGCTTCCAGCAGGTCCCGCTTGGTTGGGAAATGATGCAGCAACCCCCCTTTGCTGACGTCTGCCGCGCGCGCCACCGCATCCAGTGTCAGCGTGTGCAAGCCGTTTTCCAGGCACAGCCGGGCGGCCACTTCCAGAAGCTGGCTGCGCACCACCTGGGGCTGTTTCTTGCGGCGATGGGCTTCACTCATACCGGACCTTTCTCTGCATCCGCTGCACCGGCGTCCTGCGTCGGCCGGCGCCGCGCGAACAGGCGCGACACGACCACGTAGAACACCGGCACGAACACCACCGCGAGCAGGGTGGCCGAGAGCATGCCGCCGAGCACGCCGGTGCCGATGGCATTCTGGCTGCCAGCGCTTGCACCCACCGCGATCGCCAGCGGGGTGACGCCGAGGATGAAGGCAAGCGAGGTCATGACGATGGGCCGGAAACGCAGGAATGCCGCCTCCAGCGCCGCCTCGCGGATCGATCGTCCTTCCGCGTGCAGATCCTTGGCGAACTCCACGATCAGAATGGCGTTCTTCGCCGAGAGGCCGATGATGGCGATGAGCCCGACCTTGAAATAGATGTCGTTGGGCATGTCACGCAGCATCACCGCGACCACCGAGCCGATGACGCCGAGCGGCACCACCAGCATCACCGAAAGCGGGATGGACCAGCTCTCGTAGAGCGCGGCCAGCAGCAGGAACACGAACAGCACGCTGAGAGCGAGCAGGAACGGCGCCTGGGTGCCGGACTGGATTTCCTGCAGCGATTGGCCGGACCACTCGAAGCCGAAGCCGGCCGGCAACCGGCCCGCGAGGCGCTCCATCTGCGAGATGGCTTCGCCCGAGGACCTGCCGGGTGCGGCTTCGCCCGCCAAGCGGATCGCCGGGTAGCCGTTGAAGCCGACGATCTGGGTCGGCCCCTTCGACCATTCCAGATACGCCACCGCCGAGAGCGGCACCATGCCGCCGGAGGCATTGCGGACGTTGAGCTTCAGGAGGTCCGCCGCCTGCATCCGGCGCGGCGCGTCGGCCTGCACGGTCACCCGCTGCATGCGCCCGGCATTGGGGAAATCGTTGACATATGATGAGCCCAGATTGGCCGAGATGGTCGAGTTGATGTCGGCGAACGCGACGCCAAAGGCGTTGGCCTTCTCCCGGTCGATGACGAGTTGCAGCTGCGCCGCATTGGCGAGGCCCTCGATGCGCGGTCCCGCCAGCACCGGGCTCGCGCCGGCGGCGGCGAGCAGCTGGCCGCCGGCCGCGTCAAGGGCGGCATGGCCGCGCCCGGAGCGGTCCTGAAGCCGGAAGGTGAAGCCGGCGGAGGTGCCAAGCCCCTCGATGGGCGGCGGCGAAAGGGCGAAGGTCATGGCATCGCGGATGCCGGACAACTCCATGTTCGCGCGCCCGGCGATGGCCTCCGCGCTGTCCTCGGGGCCGCGCTGGCTCCAGTCCTTCAGCACCACGAAGGCGATGGCCGCGTTCTGGCCGTTGCCGGAAAAGCTGAAGCCCTGGATCGCAAAGACGTCGGCAACCGCCTTCTCCTTCATGAAGATGGCCTCCACCTTCTTCACCGTCTCCAGCGTGCGGGTGCCGGTGGCTTCTGGCGGGGTCTGGATGTCGACGATCAGGTAGCCCTGGTCCTCGGTGGGCAGGAAGGCCGCAGGCAGGCGCATGAACGCCCAGCCAAGGCCGATCAGCAGCGCGAGATAGACCAGCATCATCCGCCCGGCGCGGTCGACGGCCCAGCCGACGAGCCCGCGATAGCCGCGCGCGGTGCGCGCAAAGCCGCGGTTGAACGCCCCGAACAGGCCGCGCTTCTCGTGATGGCCCTGCGGGACGGGCTTCAGGAAGGTGGCGCACATGGCCGGCGTGAGGGAGAGCGCCAGGAAGCCCGAGAACAGGATGGAGACCACCATTGTCAGGCTGAACTGGCGATAGATGATGCCGGTGGCGCCGGGAAAGAACGCCATGGGAACGAACACCGCGGTGAGCACCAGGGTGATCCCGACGATGGCGCCGCCGATCTGCCCCATGGCCTTTCGGGTCGCCTCGCGCGGGGAAAGGCCTTCATCCGCCATCAGGCGCTCGACATTCTCCACCACCACGATGGCGTCGTCCACCAGGATGCCGATGGCCAGCACCATGGCGAACATGGTGAGCACGTTGATGGAGAAACCCGCCGCCAGCATCACCGCGCAGGTGCCGAGCAGCGCCACCGGCACCACCACCGTGGGGATGAGGGTGTAGCGCACGTTCTGCAGGAACACGAACATCACGACAAACACCAGCGCCACCGCTTCGGCGAGGGTCTGGAGCACCTTCTTGATGGAGATCTCGACGAAGGGCGTCGTGTTGTAGGGGATGGACTGCCGGATGCCCGGCGGGAAGAAGCGCTCCAGCTCCGCCATCTTCGCCTTGACGGCCTGGGAGGTGGCGAGCGCATTGCCGGTGGCCGAGAGCTGGATGCCCACCGACGCGCTGGGCTGGCCGTTCAGGCGGCTGGTGAAGTTGTAGTCCTCCCCGCCCACTTCGATGCGCGCTACGTCGCGCAGGCGCACCATGGAGCCATCCGGATTGGCGCGCAGCACGATGGCGCCAAATTCCTCCGGCGTGCCGAGCTGGCCCTTCACCAGCACCGGCGCCGAGGTCTCCTGGCTGACGGGGTTGGGCAGCGCGCCGATGCGGCCGGCGGCCACCTGGGCGTTCTGCGCCTGGATCGCCTGAGTGATGTCGTCGGCGGTGAGCCTGAGGCCGAGCATCCTGTCGGGGTCCACCCACACTCGCATCGCCCGCTGGGTGGAGAAGAGCTGGGCCTTGCCGACGCCCCCGATGCGCCGCAGCTCGCTCAGCACGTTGCGCGTCGCGTAGTCACCGAGCGCGAGCTCGTCGGTCCTGCCGTCGGTGGAGGTGAGGGCGACCACAAGCAGGAACGAGCTGGCCGCCTCCTCCACGGTGATGCCCTGCTGCACCACCGGCCGCGGCAGGCGCGCTTCCACCCGCCGGATGCGGTTCTGCACATCCACCGAGGCCTGCTCCACCGAGGTGCCGGGCGCGAAGGTGGCGGTGATCTGCACCGCGCCGGAGGTATCCGATGTGGACTCGAAATACATGAGCCCGTTGACGCCGTTCAGTTCCTCCTCGATCAGCCGGGTCACGCCCTGATAGAGCTCCTCCGGCGAGGCGCCGGGATAGGAGGTGGAGACCGCGATCTGCGGCGGGGCGATGTTGGGATATTGGGAGACCGGCAGCAGCGGAATGGCGATGGCGCCGCCGATCATGATGAAGATGGCGACCACCCAGGCGAAGATCGGCCGGTCGATGAAGAAATTAGGCATCGGCTCGCCTCAGCGTTCGGTGGCGGGGCCGGCGCCGGAAGCGCCGGGCTGCCAGGGCTGCGGATCGACGGGCGCGCCGGGGGCGAGGGTCTGGAAGCCTTCCACCACCACCTTGTCGCCGGGCTTCAGCCCGCGATCGATGACCCAGCGGTTGTTGACAATCCGCCCCGCCGTGACCTTGCGCAGCTCCGTCTTATTGTCCGGACCGACGACGAAGACCTGGGCCGCCCCGCCGGCGTCGCGCTGCACTGCGCGCTCGGGCACGGCAAGCGCATCGGCCTGCTCGCCCTGAACGATCTGCACGCGCACATACATGCCCGGCAGGAGGTCCCCAGCCGGGTTGGGAAACTCGCCGCGCAGGATGATCTGCCCGGTGCTGGCATCCACCGCCGCCTCCGAGAACAGGAAGCGGCCCATGTGGGCGTAGGGCGTGCCGTCGTCGAAATTCAGGACGACGTGCGCGCGGCTCGCGTCGGAGCCGGCGGCGCGGGCCTCCGCCTCCGCGGTGCGCCTCAGCGCAAGCAACTGGTTCGCCGACTGGGTGAAGTCGGCATAGATGGGGTCGAGCTGCTGGATGGTGGCCAGGCTCTGCGCATCGGTGGTGCCAACAAGTGCGCCCTCCGTCACCAGCGCCCGCCCGATCCGCCCGCCGATGGGTGCGCGCACCTCGGTGTATTGCAGGTCCAGCTCGGCGGCGTCGAGCCCGGCCTTCGCCGCGGCGACGTCGGCGTCGGCTTGGGCAAGCTCCGCCACGGCGATGTCATAGCTCTGATCTGAGGTGATCTGCCGGCTCTTCAATTGGGCCTGCCGGTCCTCTTTCTGCTTGGCAAGGGTGCGCGTGGCTTCCGCCCGCGCCAGCGTGGCCTTGGCACTGTCCACCTTCACCCGGAACGGGGCCGGATCGATCCGGTAGAGCACGTCCCCCTCCTTCACCACGCTGCCCTGCTCGAACACCCGCGCGACGAGGATACCGGAGACGCGCGGTCGCACCTCGGCAATCCGCGTCGGCGCGATGCGGCCGGGCAACTCGTTGGTGATGGGCAGCGTCTCCGGCACGACGGTCACCACCGCGACGGACGCCGGCGGCGGAGCCGCCGTGGCGGTGGCGTCATTGCTTTCGCCGCAGCCGGCGATCCCGAGCATGGCGAAAACGGAGGCGGCCAGGGGCAGGCGGACCGCGGAGGGAAGGAAGGGCACCTTCATCACCTTCAGATGCTGGAGCTGTGACATGGCGTGCCCTCATAGCAGACCAAAAACATACCGTCTATCTGGTATGTTTCTGTGATGTGCCACGGCCATCATGTCCGCCGCTGAAGAGGCCGAGCCCCTGCGGGATGCGTAGGCTGGCGTATTCTCGATCTTCACGCGTCGGCAATAAAATGCGTGGTCATCAGTATATCGGCTTAGCTTCTCGCACTGATGGAAGGTTCATCGTGTGTCCATCTCGGGTCCAGACTCATAACCAATAACTGACAGCCACGGCGATGCAGACGGCAGCGAGGAAGTTGACTGCGAGCCTGTCGTATCGTGTTGCGACCTGACGGAAGTCCTTCAGCCGGCAGAACATGCGCTCGATGGAGTTGCGGTCGCGGTACAGCACTGGAGAGAAGCAGGGTTGCCAGCGCCGGTTGGCCTTGGGTGGGATGTTGGGCATGGTGCCGGCCTTTTCCGCCTGACGGCGGACCGCGTTGCGGTCATAGCCTTTGTCCCCATGCAGGATGCGGGCTTTCGGCATCTGCTGGAGCAAGGCTGCGGCGGCCGTGCAGTCGGCCACCTGGCCGCCCGTGAGCAGGAAGGCGATGGGCCGACAATTGCGGTCGGTCAGCGCGTGGATCTTGGTCGTGCGCCCGCCGCGGGAACGGCCGATGGCTTGGCGTCGTTCCCCCTTTCCGGCCCGAGGCCGAGCGGTGGGCCTTGACGGCGGAACTGTCGATCAGCACCTGCGCGGGTGGACCGCCGGCTCCGGCAAGCGCCTGGAAGAGCCCGCTCCACACACCCTTGGCGGCCCAGCGGACATAGCGATTATAGAGCGTCTTGCGCGGGCCATAGTCGGCCGGTGCATCAACCCAGCGTCCGCCGGATTTCAGGACATGGATGATCCCACTGATCACCCGGCGGTCATCGACACGCGGCTTGCCGCGCGTGTCCGTCGGCAAATGGGGCGCGATCCGCGCAAACGGCGCATCCGTCAGCCAGAACAGGTCCCGATTCATCGTCACTTCCTCTCGGAGGCCGTGAATCACAACCCAACCCCAACGCCAACCGCTTTGTGGGTCTCGACCCTAGAACGTCACCGCGCTTCTCAAGGTTCCGTTGGGCGACTACTACGAGGGCGAGATCGCAAATCTTGCGTTTCATCGCGTGGCGACGGACCTCTCGACGGCGGTGACCGGGCTCGATCCTGCCAGCGGGTGGCAGTCGCGGCCGCGGGCGCCACCTTCAACGGCACCAATGACGTGACCGATTACACCACTGGCACCGAGTGTCATGTGGTGTGGGCAGTAATGAAGGCAATCACCAATGAGTTCTTGCCGGGGGTCGTGGGCTATTACTACGATCAGATCACGGGGGTAGCGGCGCGCGGCTGGGTGATCTCGAGGGGCGTGTCACAGCTTTGGGTGGGGTGCTGGCCTATAATTTCCAGCTCGCGGGAACGCCCGCGTCAGGGGTTATCGCGAGATTGATGTGGTCAATCGCCTGCAGGGAACGTCGGGATTTGCCACCGTGACCTTCCCGCTCGCCATGGGACGATAGGCCAAGCTCATGGGCGCGTCCCCTTTCGGAGGCCGAGCGGAGCATCAATCACTGCGGCAGCTCAGGGATCGTGACGCCGCTCTTGAAGCTCTGGATGGTCCATTCATAGACGGCGGTGTCGGTGCGGATGGTGCCGAGCCGTGCGGAGGCGAGATCCAGGATTTCCACGATCACCCACGTCCACATGAAGGTGAGAAGGAGGACAAGGACAGGCGATGAGCGCTTCTTGAGGCCGAACTGGTAGCCAAGGCAGCCCATGCTCAGCAGCGTCATGCCGATGAGGAGCCAGAACAACTGTGCCGGCAACGTGATGTGATAGGCGAAGCGCTCCTTTGTTCCGGCATCGAACATCTCGTTCATTGCCACCATCACGGCGCTGGACACCGGGCTCGGCTGCTCGCGGACAATGGCGGAGACATGCCCCCATATCTGGGACTGAAGCATGCCGGTGCGCTGGTTGAGAGTGTCTATGGTCGCCTGATCGCGGCCGGCGCGGACGAAGTCGGCGCGGACCTGCGCATAGTCTTCGATCAGGCGGGCAATCGCCTCTCCGCGCGGGCCTCCGATGGCCGCGGCCCGGAGCCAGGCCGTGCCGATGGCGTTGGCCTCCGCGAGGCTCCCCTGCCGGTGCTCGCTGAAGCGGTTGTTGGCGAAGGACAGGGTAAGGGCCAGCACGAACGCCAGCAGGCCAAGCATGCCGCCCACCACGACACCCACCGTCTCCGGGTTCGTCTGTCGGGCCAAGTCCCGCTTGCCGATCCAGAAGCCGATACCGTGGGCGATGATCTGGGCCACGAGGAGGATAAGCCCGAAGGCCACCACGCTGACCTCGGCAATCGCCAGAACGAGACCCATGGCTATCCCCTCGGAGCCAAAGTAAATTGACGCCCCATTGGAAGTAATCTGATTTTTGATGCTGCGCCAGCCCTCCCATCGCCGGCGATGGCTCGGCCCCCGGGCGGCAGCTGAACGAAGGTACTTTTGGCGCCGGGCGGGGCGTGTTTATATCTCCCGTGGCGGGTGCGCGCGTCGCACCAGCACGGCGGATCGGAAATTCGCCGGTCGGCGATATGTTGGGTGTGCGCAGGCCGTTTAACCTCCCAGGGTTTTTCCGATGCGAGTGAGCTTCTCCCTGCCGGTTCTTGTTGCGGCGGTCGTCGTTGTTTCCATGAGCACGCTGGGGGGTGCCCTCATGTGGCAGGGGTGGTCCGCCGCCCGCACGGCGCTGGTTGACGCCGCCCACGACAGGACACTGGCCATCGGCGAACGCATTGAAGAGAGGTTCGAGCGCCGCCTCACCCCGGGGCGCATCAGCCTGCGCCACCTGGCGCGCGGGCCGCTCGTGGCGGCCACCTCCCTTGAGGAGCGGCTGGCGCGATTGCCGGTGCTCGCGGAGCTGGTGACGAATTTGCCCGCTGCCGCCGCCGTTCTCATCGGTTATGCGGATGGCGATTTCTTGCTGGTGCGGCCCTTTCGCTCGCCGCAGGAGGCGTCGGTGTTCGCAGCTCCCGCCAACGCGGCCTATCTGGTCCAGAGCATCACGCGGGAGGCCGGGGGCGAGGCGACGGAAAGCTGGCTCTTCTTCGACGGGGATTTGCGCTTGGTGGAGACGCGCGCGCAGGCGCCGTCCGGCTACGATCCGCGCACGCGCCCGTGGTACAAGGGAGCGATGGAGAGCAGCGGGCAATATCTCACCAGCCCCTACCGTTTCTTCACCACCCGGGAAATCGGCCTCACGCAGAGCCTCGCGACGCCAGGGCACGATGCCGTGGTGGCGCTGGAGCAGAATCTTTCGGACCTGGCCCTCACCCTCGCCAGCCTGCGCCTGACCCCGCGCACCGAACTCGCTGTGGTGGGCGATGATGGCAGCCTCTACGGCTATATGGATTCCGGCCGAAGTCCTGGCCCGGCGGGGGAGGGGGCGGCCCCCACGTCGGTCGCGGATCTCGATGCCACGGCGCTGGTGGCGCTGGCCGCGAGCGGTGCCGCGCCCCGGCAAACGGTGAGCTTCGAGGCTGACGGCGCATCGTGGTTCGGGGTGCGTGTGCCCCTCGTGCTGTTCGAGGGGCGGGGCCTGGCCCTTCTCGTGGCGGTGCCGGACACCGACTTGCTCGCCGGAGCCCGCTCCGCCCTCGCGCGCCAGCTTTGGGTGGCGCTCGGCCTGATGGTCGCCTTGCTGGTGATCGGCTGGCTGGTGGGGCGATGGCTCGGCCGCTCGCTGACTGGCCTGACGCACCAGGCGGAGCGGTTGACGCGCTTCGACTTCAGCGCATCGCCCCCTTCCGACAGCAGGATTTCGGAAGTCCGGCAGCTGGACGCGGCTCTGGCCAGGGTCTGCCGGACCATCGAGACGTTCCTGGCCACGGCGGAGACGATGGGCAGCGAGCCGGGCCTTGATCGCATGCTCGAAAAGGTGCTTGAGCAGACGGTCGCCGCGACCGGCTCCACCGCCGGCGCCGTGTATCTCGTCAATGCGGCGGGCAACGGCTTGGCGCGGGCTGCCGTCGCCGTGGGGCCCGGCAGGGAAATGACCAAAGGGCATTTTTCGCGGGAGCTGCCGCTGGCGATTCTCGCGGATCAGGCGGGGGATGAAGCTCCCATGATGTCGGCCGAGCAGCGCCCATATGCGCAGCCTCTGCGCAGCCGGCAGAACGAGCCCGTCGGCCTGCTGCTGCTTGAGCATCCGGCGGCGGACGTGCAGGTTGGCGAGGATTTTCGCGCTTTCGCGGAGCGGCTTTCGGGGGCGTTGTCGTCGGCGATCGAGACGCGGCAGCTTTTTGAGGCACAGAAGAACCTGCTGGACGGGTTCGTGCTCCTCATCGCCGACGCCATCGACGCCAAGAGCCCCTATACGGGCGGCCATTGCCGGCGCGTGCCGGAACTTGCGACCATGATCGTCGACCGCATGTCCGGCGAGACGGAAGGGCCCTACAGGGATTTTCATTTCAATGAGGCGCAGCGCTACGAGTTCCATCTCGGCGCGTGGCTGCACGATTGCGGAAAGGTGACGAGCCCAGAGCACATCATCGACAAGGCCACCAAGCTCGAAGCCATCCACAACCGCATTCATGAGGTCCGCACCCGGTTCGAGGTGCTCTGGCGGGATGAGGAGATCGCCCACCTCCAGCGCCTCCTGGACGGTGCCGCGCCTGAGGGCTCGAAAGCCGTGCGGGATGCGGCCCAGGCCGTGTTGCGGGAGGACTTCGCCTTCGTCGCCGCCAGCAATGTGGGCGGCGAGTTCATGAGCGAGGAGGCGATCGCGCGCATCCGGACCATTGCGGGGCGCACCTGGCTGCGCCATTTCGATGATCGCTTGGGCCTCTCGGTGGAAGAGCTGCGGCAGCTCGATGGCGCTGCGGCGCGCCCGCTGCCGGCGCAGGAAACGCTGTTGGCGGACCGCCCCGAGCATGTGGTGCCCTGGGGCCGCCGTCGCCCGCCGGTGGGGAAGGGCGACCCGGCCAACGCCTATGGCTTCGACATGGCCTGTCCCGAGCATCGCGCCAATAAGGGCGAGCTCTACAACCTCTCCATCGGCCGCGGCACGCTGACCGCGGAGGACCGCTTCGCCATCAACGACCATGTGGTGCAGACCTATGTGATGCTGAAAAGCCTGCCCTGGCCGGCGCACCTGTCCCGGGTGCCGGAGATTGCCGCCACCCACCATGAGCGCATGGATGGCAAGGGCTATCCACGGCACCTGTCGGCGGCCGACCTTTCGACGGAAGAGCGGGTGATGGCGCTGGCGGATATCTTCGAGGCGCTCACCGCATCGGATCGCCCCTACAAGCCCGCCAAGACGCTGTCCCAGTCCCTGCGCATCATGGCCTTCATGTGCAAGGAGGGGCACCTCGACCCGGAGGCCTTCCGTTATTTCCTGGAAAGCCGCCTGTGGGCCGAATACGCCGCGCGCTACCTGAAGGACGAGCAGCAGGACGCGGTGGATGTGGCGACGCTGATCGCTTTGTTCGCGAACGATGCGGACAGGGCGCGCGCGGCGGGGTGATCGCGGCCAAGCCCCCGGCCGCTTGCGGGAGCTTGGCCGTGAGCCGCGATAGCGTGAGTTGAATTCGCCGCTGTGGGGCCTTATGCGTGGGCGCATGGATCCCCAAGCCCCCGAAAATCCCGCGAAGTCCTTGCCGTGCCTCCGTCCGCATGACGGCAAGGCGGCACCGTTCCTGCCCATGAGCCGCGCCGAGATGGAAGCGCTGGGCTGGGACGCCTGCGACATCGTGCTGGTGACGGGCGACGCCTATGTGGACCATCCCAGCTTCGGCATGGCCATTATCGGCCGGCTGATGGAGGCCCAGGGCTTCCGGGTCGGCATCATCTCGCAGCCCGATTGGCAATCGGCCGAGCCGTTCAAGGTGCTGGGCAAGCCCCGGCTGTTCTTCGGTGTCACCGGCGGCAACCTGGACTCCATGGTCAACCGCTACACGGCGGACCGCCGGCTGCGTCACGACGATGCCTATACCCCCAACGGCGAGGGCGGCCGGCGGCCGGATCGCTCGGTCATCGTCTACACCCAGCGTTGCCGCGAGGCGTTCAAGGATGTGCCGATCGTGCTCGGCGGCATCGAATCCTCGCTGCGCCGCATCGCCCATTATGACTACTGGTCCGACAAGGTGCGCCGCTCCATCCTGGCGGACTCCAAGGCGGATCTGCTCGTCTACGGCAATGCGGAGCGCGCCATCATCGAGGTGGCCAACCGCATGGCCGCCGGCGAGGCGCCGCGCGATCTCGACTCCATCCGGGGCGTGGCCCTGTTCCGCCGGGTGCCGGACACCTATACGGAGCTGCACGCCGACGACCTCGACAGCGCCGATGAGGGCGCCGCGCGCCGCCCCGGCGACACCGTGATCCGCCTGCCTTCCTTTGAGCAGGTGGAGAACGACCGGGAGGCCTATGCCCGCGCCTCGCGGGTGCTGCACCGGGAGAGCAATCCCGGCAATGCGCGCCCGCTGGTGCAGCGCCACGGCGACCGCGACCTGTGGCTGAACCCGCCACCTATTCCGCTGACCAGCGCGGAGATGGATTCCGTCTACGATCTGCCCTACGCCCGCGCGCCGCATCCCGCCTATGGCGATGCGAAGATCCCCGCCTGGGACATGATCAAGTTCTCGGTGACCATCATGCGCGGCTGCTTCGGTGGCTGCACCTTCTGTTCCATCACGGAACATGAGGGGCGCATCATCCAGAACCGTTCGGAAGGCTCGATCCTGCGCGAGATCGAGCTGATCCGGGACAAGACGCCGGGTTTCACCGGCGTGATCTCGGACATCGGCGGGCCCACCGCCAACATGTACCGCATGGCCTGCAAGGATCCGAAGATCGAGGCGGCCTGCCGGCGGCCCTCCTGCGTCTTCCCCGACATCTGCCCGAACCTGAACACCTCCCACGACGACCTGATCCGCCTCTATCGCAAGGTGCGCGAGGTGGAGGGCGTCAAGAAGGTGATGGTGGCCTCAGGCGTGCGCTATGACCTGGCGGTGAAGAGCCCGGAATATATCAAGGAGCTGGTGACCCACCACGTGGGCGGCTACCTGAAGATCGCGCCCGAGCACACCGAGCGCGGCCCGCTCGACAAGATGATGAAGCCGGGCATCGGCACCTATGACCGCTTCAAGGAGATGTTCGACGCGGCGGTGAAGAAGGCCGGCAAGAAATACTATCTCATCCCCTATTTCATCGCCGCGCATCCGGGCACGACCGACGAGGACATGATGAACCTCGCGCTCTGGCTCAAGAAGAACCGCTATCGCGCCGATCAGGTGCAGACCTTCCTGCCCTCGCCCATGGCCACGGCGACCGCCATGTACCATACCGGCGTCAATCCGTTGCGGGCCGTGCGGCATGGGGGAAGCGAGCAGGTGGCGACGGTGACGGGCCTTCGGCAGCGCCGCCTGCATAAGGCCTTCCTGCGCTACCACGATCCGGACAACTGGCCGCTGTTGCGGGAAGCGTTGAAGCGGATGGGTCGCGCCGATCTCATCGGCTCGCGGCCCGACCAGCTGGTGCCGGCCCACCAGCCGCCCGGCACCGGCAAGGCTGCCGGCACGCCGCGCCCGGTGCGCCGCCCCAGCGGCACACAGCGCTTCACCACCAAGGGCGTTCGCCTGCCGAGCAAGTGAGGGCCCGCCCGCGCTCCGCTGGGATCAATCGTATTCAGCGCACGCGGCGGGGCTTATGTTCCATCGCCAACCTGTTCCACATGGCGCTCCGCCCTGTCCCGCTTGCCGGAGCGGGGGCAAACGTTGGAAGCGGGAGCCAAGGCAGTGGGGCGAAGGGCAACACCTCCAAAATCCCAAAAGTGTCTTGAATCTCCACCTTCCGCGCCACTGCGGCGGTCCAGGCGAAGGCGGTCCGGGCCCCTCCCTCACTTCCCCAGCAAGCGGGCGAGGGAGCGAGCCCTCGCAAATCCTGTCACTTGCGGATCGTCTCGCTTGAATGTCGATCGATCCTGGACTGTCTTGTTCTCAAGCGTGTCGTTCGCGCGAACCGTTATCCGCCTCGCTCGCCAGCGCTCTATGCCTCTGCCACGGGCGGCGGGGCAGCGGGCGCGGCTTCGCGCTGCATGACCGCGGCGAAAAAGCCGTCGGTATCGTGGCGCGCGGGCGTCAGCGAAAGATAGTCGGGGTGGGCCGAACAGGTCAGCAGCGGCGCGGCCTCGCACAGCGGCACCACATGAAAGGCGGGAGAAGCCGCCAGGAACGCGGCCACCTGGGCCTCGTTCTCCTCGGGCAGCATGGAGCAGGTGGCATAGACCAGCCGCCCGCCCGGCTTCACCAGCCGCGCGGCGCTCGCGAGAATGCGGGCTTGGAGGGGCAGGAGGTTTTCAAGGCCCGCCCCCAGCTCGCGCCAGCGGGCATCGGGATTGCGCCGCCATGTGCCGGTGCCGCTGCAGGGCGCATCCACCAGCACCCGATCGAACATGCCCTTGTGGCGTTTCACCCAGCGATCCGTTTCGCTGGCGAGGGCGCGGGTTTCGATATTGTGCAGGCCCGCCCGCCGGAAACGCTCGGCGGCGCGCTTCAGCCGCCCTTCCAGAACATCGCAGGCGATGACGTGGCCCTTATTGGCCATCTGGGCGGCGATGGCCAATGTCTTGCCGCCGGCGCCGGCGCAGAAGTCCACCACGCGCTCGCCCGGCCGGGCGTCCACCAGCATGGCGACCAGCTGGGAGCCTTCGTCCTGAATCTCCACCTCGCCGCTTTTCAGCATGGGCAGGCCGGCCAATGAGGGGCGCTCATGCACGCGGATGCCATGGGGCGCCATGGCCGAGGCTTCGGCCCGCAGGCCGAGGTCCTGCAAGGCGCGCAGCATGTCCTCGCGGGTGGACTTGATGGGATTGACGCGCAGGTCGAGCGGGGCCGGCGTCAGCAGCGCCGCCATCTCGTGCGCCAAAGTGTCCTGGAACCGGCGCCGCAACGGCTCCAGCGCCCAAGGCGGGCATTCAAAGCGCACTTCGTCCGGCATGGCGGAATGGGTGAGGGGGCTGCCCTGCAATTTGATGAGCAGCGCGCGCTCGTGATCCGTCAGCACCGCCGGCGCGAACTTTTCGCCCGTGAACAGGCCCTGCACCTGCTTCACCGTCATGCCGCCGTCGAGTGCGAGCCAGGCCAGAAGCCGGTTGCGCGCCACATCGGGCCGGCCATGCCGCGCGAGCCACCAGCCCAGGCGCGCATGGTGGCGCAGGAGCGCATAGAGCAGATCGGAAATGGCGCCGCGATCCGCATCGCCGATATAGCGGTGCGCCCGAAACCACGCGGAAACGACAGCATCCGCGGGGCGCGGAAGGCTATCGATTTCATTCAACAGATCGAGGGTGTCTTGCAGGCGGGTGGCGGGGGTCACGGGGAGACGATCCGGCTGGAAAGCGCGGCACCATAAACGAAAGGGCCGTGGTTGGCCATGGAGCGCGCCACCCTTGAGCCATTCGTGACGGCGCGCACCCTGCGGCCGGCGGGACATCACTCCTCGTCGGCGAAGACGTCCTCGTCGAGCCGCTTGAACTCCACCGCGCGGGCGAGGCGGACACCCACGTTGTGCTCGATCATCAGATCGCCAAGCTGCTGGCCTTCGATGAGGATGACGCGCTGGGTGAGGTGGCGGACGAACTCCCGCGCCTTCGCTTTCCCCATTGCCCGCCTTGGTGCCGCGATAGAAATCGCGGAAGGCGGGGTAGGTCTGAAGCACACGAAACGCTGGTCATCGATATTCACACGCGGTCTCACCGCGATACACCCCTGTGATGACAATCCCCCTGCCGTCTTCTTCCTCTCCCCCAGATCGCCCATGCGCTGGTGCTCTCTGCCACCACCTCGGCGGCCGCGGGAGGAGAAAACCAAGTTGAGCAGAAGCTTTTCCCAGCGACGGCCCGCGGCCTAATGGCCCGCCCCGGATGGTGCATGCCATCAATCGCCTGAATGCCCGCTGCATCTGCTTCGAGCGCAAGACCGCCTACCAACTCAAGATCGACGAATGGAATTTCTATCCTGGCCGGGGCACGACCATCCGGGATGGCGGCCCCCGCCGCCGAGTCAGATCGCGGCCTTCCCACCCTGTTGGCGCGCCTATTGGCCCTCGGCAAGACCGCTCACCCCAAAAATCGCGCTTAAGCCACTGCGATACCACACAAGGCACTGGTAAGCGTTCACTTCTTGGACAGTTCGCAACATAAAAACGAAACAGAGGCTCCATATCCGCGTCTGAGCTGAATATGGAGCCTCCTGAGACCTCAGCGCTGATCGCAAGCGAACCGAACTGCAGAAACGTGGAAGACAGTAATCCTCGGTAGCCCCCATGATGTCATCCAGGAGCACTCGCCCCTCGGCCTCACCCTGTCGCTCTTCGTCGCGGAAGGTGAGCTTTATGAAGATTGGGCTGGCCCTGGTGGTTAATGCGCTGCCGTTGCTCGTCGAAGCGTTGGAACGGGAAGCGACAGCCATCTGTACATGGCCTCCGGAAATGCTGGGCATCGTGTTCTTGATGTGGGGATATGATACGTTCCCCGTGAACGCCCCCGCTCTCAGGCTCATTCATCCTGCGTGATCGAAAATCGCCTTCTATGGAAAGACGATCTGAGCTGACGGCTTTCCCTGAAATGGTATAAAGAGGCGTCCGTCGCAAGATGTATCGGCATTTTGTGCGGGAAGAAAAGCTGTTTTCTCCCCTTCTTCCCGCGTATTGTGCCGGCTACTGCCGCTGCGGGCTATCCGAACAGCCCCTTGGCCAGGCGTTGAACCGTTTCATAGGCGGCGCCATAGGTCTCGGGCGGTTGCTCACCGGGGGCGCCATAGGCCTCCACCAACAGGCCCATCATCGAGCGCCCGGGGGGTGTCAGCGGAGTTTGGGCGAGCGCGCCGGTGAACGGGCCGGCCTGCGGTTCGGCAGGCACCGGCGCCGGCTGGGTCTGCGGCCATTGGGACGCGGGCCGTGGCTCTTTGAGATTGAAGGCGTTGGCGATATCCCGGGCGCCTTCATCGCGGGCCGTCAGCGGCGCCAGCCCGTGCTTGCGGCACAAGGTGGCGATGACGGCCCCGTGGTGCATTTCTTCATTGATGACCGTTCCGGCGCGCGTATAGGCCGAAATGGCGATGGTCGGCACCCGCACACCCAGGCGATCAAAGGCGAAGCCGCATTCGGTGTCGCCAAGGTTCTCAGGCGGCACGGCGGCCGGCGGGGGCACGTGATCGTAAGTGCCGCCATGCTCGTCGAAGGTCACCAGCAGCGTGGTGTTCATGGCATTCGAACCTGTCGGGCTCTCGCTGTCGCGAATGGCTGAATAGACCTCATGCAACAGCACTTCGCCAGCCCGAGTGTCATAAATCGGATCGATGGTGGTGCCTGCTATGGTGAAGGTGAGGGGCGGGTGCATGTCGTTGTGGCAAAACAATTGGCGAGGTTCGATGAAAGAATATGCGGGAAGCGTGCCGGCTTTCACATCGTTGTAGAAGTCGGTCATGGACCGAAAATGCGTGTGCCGGAAGGGCGCGAGGGCATGGTGATTGATGAGGCCGGTGATGGAGACAAGCTGGCTCTCATCAAAATAGACGGCCCATGGCAGACCTGCCTCTTCCAGCTGGTTGAAAATCGTGGGGGCTGGATTCAGGGTGGACCACTTCTTGTAGCCGGGGGCACCGGCATTGGTGACAAAGCCGGATGAGGTGGAGGCATGGAAAAAGGCGCGGTTGCAGAAGGTCTGCGACGGCACAGCGCTGAACCAGTGATCATAGACCGCAAAATTGCGGGCAAGGGTGGAGAGCACCGGAAGCATCTCAGGGTCAAATGACCCCATGATCTGACCGCACTTGGCGCGCGCTGCATCCTCATCTTTGAGGGTAAGCTTGATGTTGTGGAAATAATCAAGAACGAAGCCGCCCATATTGATGCTGCCGTGGGGCGGCACATTGTAGGGGGGATGCATCTTCTGGGCTGTCAATTCGGCGTTTTCAGTGGGGTTGATGGTGCCGAACAGCTGTGTATTGACATGCTGATATTCCTCACCCGGATCCGGGTCGGGGCTTGCTAGCGCTTGCTTATAGTCGCCCTGGTAGATGTGGGCATAGATTTTCTCGCCATCTGGTCCCAGGTTCCAGTATGTGCCGCCGGTGAGGCCTTCAAATGTCTGTCCCTCCGGCAGGTTGCCGGAGGGATGCAGGTATCCGAATATATTGTCGAAAGAGCGGTTCTCGAACATGATCACGACGACATGTTCAAGTGCGCTGACATCTTTCAATGACCGATCATAGGCTGTTTTTTCAGTCGATGAGAGCCGCTGAGGGCGGGCCATGGACGTTGGTTCATTGGACATGACGCGCATCCTCCCCGAAATGGGTGTGCCATGGTGTGGCGGAACCATCATTTCTGGTCTCGATGCCGGCCGAACGACGCCAGCTGAAACGTGTTTCAGTCACGTTATTACTTTTGAGCTTCAGAAAAGTGCTCCGGGAACGACCTTTCCGCAGGGGCGCGCGGAAAGGTCTGTCGGCGGAGTCAGGAATGGACGGCGAGCTGCTCGCCGGTCGCCGCGCGGGCAGAGGCGCCGGCGCGTCCGGGATATTCTTTCGGCAGGATAAAGGGGAAGGGGCCCGGAGCCCGATCCACCTTCGCCACATGGGTGACGACCCGGCCCTGATTGATGTGGTGCAGCAGGAATTCCGGCGCTTCCAACACGAAGCAGGAGGCGGCGTCCGCATGCAGATCGAGCGCCACCTGATGGCCGACCGAGGGGGCGATCTGGCACAACGTGTTGCCGAACAATTGCTGGATGGAGCGGTGGACGTGGCCGCAGAGCACGCGCTGAATCTGCGGGTGGGCGGCCACCACGCGTTCCAGCCCCTCGGCGCCCTTGAACAGCCGCGCGGCGTCCATGTGGCCGATGCCAGTGTCGAACGGCGGGTGGTGCAGCATCACCAGGGTCGGGGCATGGCGATCCGCTGCGAGGGTCGCGTCGAGCCAGGCGAGGGTCTCGGGCGGCAGCTCCCCATGGCTGGCGCCGGCCACCACGCTGTCTAGGCCGATAATGCGCATGGGGCCGCACCACACGGCATAGTTCAGTGGGCCTCTCGCAGGCAGGTAATCGCCGCGCGCGAAGGCGCGCCGGAACGGCTCGCGCAGATCGTGGTTGCCGGGCACGGCATAGGCGGGAAAGGGCAGCCGCGAGAACAGCTCAGCGGCGATGGCATATTCCTCTTCCAGCCCGCAATCGGTGACATCGCCGGTCACGAGCACGCAATCGGGCTGGGGATCGAGCCGCAGCAACGCGTGAATGGCGTGTTCCGCGAAGAGGTTGGTCTCGGAGACCCCATAAGCCAGTTGACCCCGGGGGCGGATGTGCAGGTCGGAAATCTGGGCGATGAGCATAGCTCAGGCGTCTTTCTCAAATTCGATAATAGCTTGGGGGTCGACGTCGAAGGCAACGATTTGGCCGGGGGCGAAATGCAGGCTGGAGGCCAGATCCAGCTGCAGCTGGCGGCCAGGGGCCACCTCGGCCACCAGCCGCTGCGTGGCGCCGAAAAAGGTGGTCGCGATCACCCGTGCGCGAATGGCGCCGGGGCCGGCGGTGAGGCGCGCGACCTCGGGCCGGAAGTGGACCACGGCCGAGCGATCGCCGCCGCCGACCCTCAGTCGAGCCTGGGTGTGTTCGGCATCCACCGCAAGGATGCCGTCGCTGACGCGGCCCTCAAGGCGGTTCATGGTGCCGACGAAATCAGCCACGAAGTCATTGGCAGGGCGATGATAAATGGCTTTTGGCGCGCCGATTTGCTCGATCCGCCCGCGCTGCATCACGGCGATGCGATCGCCAATGGCCATCGCTTCCGCCTGATCGTGGGTGACATAGACGGCGGTGATGCCGAATTCGCGCAACAGCAGGCCGATTTCCACCCGCAGCCGTTCGCGCAGCACCGCATCGAGCGCCGCGAGGGGCTCATCCAAGAGCAGCACGCGGGGCTTGATGGCGAGCGCGCGTGCGAGCGCGGTGCGCTGGCGTTGGCCGCCGCTAACCGCGGTGATGCGACGATCGGCATAGTCCTCAAGCCCCACCAAGGCGAGAAGGCGCTTGGTTTCACTTTCCCGTTGCTTGCGGCGGATGCCCTTTACCTTCAGCCCATAACCCACATTCTCGGCCACGGTCATGTTGGGAAACAGGGCGTAAGACTGGAACACCATGCCCACATTGCGCTTCTCGATGGGCAGGGCGCTGACATCCTCGCCATCGAAGCGGATCATGTTGGGGCCATCGGGCTGCTCCAGCCCGGCGATCAGGCGCAGCAGCGTGGTCTTGCCGCAGCCGGAGGGGCCGAGCAGAACCAGGATCTCCCCCGACGCGATCTCCAGATGGGTTGGCTGAAGAACGGTATGGCCGTGGAAGGTCTTGGTGAGGGCGTTGGTGGTGATGGCCGACCCGCAGCGGGTGAAGGCCTCGGCGCGGGCATTCATGATTTCGTCCTTTTCTCGGTGAGGTCCGCCGCCAGCTGCAGGCCGATGAGCAGCGGAATGACCATGATGAGGAAGACCAGCGTGTAGGCGGAGGCTACTTCCAGGCGCATGGAGGCATAGGCATCGGCGAGGCCCACCGGCAGCGTCTTCGTCATGGGCGTGTGCAGCATCCAGGTCAGGTTGAATTCGCCGATGGAGAGAGTGACGACCGTGAGCGCGCCGGCCACGATGCCCGGCCGCACATTGGGCAGGATCACATCGAAGAAGCGCAGCCAGGCCGGCGAACCGAGGCTCGCCGCGCCCTCATCCAGCGTGCGCCAGTCGATGGTTTCCAGGATGGCGATCACGGCTCGCATCATGAACGGCAGGGTGAACAGCACATGGCCCACTACCACGAACAACGTGGATTGGCGGAAGGCACCGAAGCCGCCATAGGTGAGGATCAGCGCCAGCGCCAGCGCCAGCCCCGGAATGGCCACCGGCAGCGTCACCAGTTCCTCGACGATGCGGGCGAAGCGACCGCCCCGGCGCACCAGGGCATAGGCTCCGGGCACGCCGATCAGCAGCGTCAGCGCCAAGGTGATGAGCGCGACGATCAGGCTGCGCCACACCGTGTCCGAATACAAACTCCAGACCTGGCGCACCCAATCCAGCGTGAAGCCGGCAGAGATGCCGCGCGCATAATTCACGCTCAGGCCCGCATAGACGGAGAGCAGCACCGGCACCACCAGGAACAGGGCGATGAGGGCGGTGATGGCAAAGCCGGCGAGGGTGGTCCAACGCAGTCCCATGTCAGCCTCCCTTGGTGTCGCGCATGGCGCGGCTGCGGGCCAAGGCGAGCGCGGCCCAGGTGATGGCGCCGAGCGCGATGGAGATGGAAGCCGCCATGCCCGCATTGGTGGCCAGGGTGAATTCCGTGTAGATCAGCATGGGCACCACATCGATGGATGTGGCGAGGGTGAAGGCGGTGCCGAAGGCGCCCATGGCGGTGGCAAAACAGAGCGCGCCGCCCGTGTACATGGCCGGAAACAAAGCGGGCAGCACCACATCACGCTGAATGGCGAGCGGCCCCGCGCCCAGGGACCGGGCGGCTTCCACCAGCGAGGGGTCGAGCTTTTCGGCCGCAGCTAACAGCGTCAGCAGCACACGCGGCACCGAGAAGTAGACATAGCCCAGGAACAGGCCGAACAAAGAATAAGCGAAGATGACGCGGGTGCCGAAGGCCGCCATGCTGAGACTGTTCACGAGGCCCAGCCGCCCGCCGAACAGGATGATCATGAAGCCCACCACCACGCCGGGAAAGGCCAGCGGAAAGGTCATGAGCGAGAGCAGCAGGCCGCGCCCGGGGAACTTCCGGTGGGCCAGGGTCTGCGCCGCGATGGTGGCAAGCGTGAGGGTGGCGAGGGTGGTGACGATGGACAGCGCCAGGGTCACCAGAAGGCTGTTGCGATAACGCGCCTCGGTGAGAATGGCGAAGAAGCCGGCAAAGCCGCTTGGTCCCGTGCCCGCCTCCACGGTCAGCCGTGCCAGGGGGAGAATGAGGAAGGCCAAAGTGAAGATGGCCGCGGGCAGGATGAGCAGGACATCGAAGGATCTGCTGCGCACCGATAGCTCCTGCGTTTGGGGGAAGCGGCCTGCGGGGTGGTTCATCACCCCGCAGGCGGATGCAGGTGGGGCTCAGCGCACTTCGTTGAGGTAGCGCTTGGAGAAGTCGGCCTGCGCGGCCTGCGCGGCGGCCCAGTCCACGGCCTTGGCGCGCTCATACTCGCTCGCCGGCAGGAACTTCTCGGCGATCTGCTCCGGCATCGCCACCGGCAGAGCCGGGCGCAGATAAGCGGTGCTCCAGAACAGCTGCCCTTCGTCGGAAAGCAGATAATCCAGCACCTTCTTCGCGTTTTCCGCGTGCGGCGCGCCCTTCACCAGGGTCATCACATAAGGAAAGGAGACGGAGCCCTCGCACGGCAGCACGAACGCGAACTTGCCCTTTTCCGTATATTTGGCGCGATAGGCGTTGAAGTCGTAATCCAGCAGGATCGGGATCTCGCCGGAGACCACGCGGGCATAAGAAGTCTGCTTGGTGGTGATCGCATCATTGGCCGAGAGGGCCTTGAGATACTCCACCGCCGGCGTGAAGTTCTCGAAGCTGCCGCCGAGCGCGGTGTTGATGGCCACGGCGGAGACATAGCCCACGGCTGCGGAAGTGGGGTCCAGATAGCCCACGAGGCCGCGATATTCCGGCTTCTTCAGGTCCGCCCAGCAGGCGGGCACCGGGGCGCCGTTCAGCGCGTCCACATTCACGAAGAAGCCGAGCGTGCCCTGATGGACCGCCCACCAACGCCCCTCGGGATCCTTCAGGCCGGCGGGGATCTCGGCGAAGCGCGCCGGCTTCCAGGCCTCCACCAGATCCTGCTTGGCGGCGGAAATGCCGGCATTGATGCCCAGATAGGCGATATCGGCCACCGGGCTCTGCCGTTCCGCGATGATCTGGGCGACGGCCTGGCCGGAATTCTTGTTGTCGCCGGGAATCTCGATGCCGAGCTTGGCATGGATCTTCTTCAGCATCTCACCCCAATTGGCCCATTCCGGCGGGCAATTGTAGCAGATGGCATCGGCCGCGCGCGCCTGGGGCACGGTGGCGGACATGAGCCCGATGGCGGCGGCGAAGCCGAGGGCTACGAGTTTGGCTTTCATGGGGAAATCTTTCTGGCTGACGGACGGGGGGAGGGGGAAAGAACGGCGCGGGAGCGCGGAGGAGCGATGGTCTCCCCCGGTAGCATCACCACGTCGGGCTGGAGCTGCTGGGGCGGCTTGTGGCCGGCGGCCATGTCGAGCAGCAGCGCCGCGGCCATCACCCCCATGGCCTGCGAGGGCTGCATGATGGTGGACAGGCGCGGCGCGATGTGGCGGGCGAAATCGATTCCATCGAAGCCCACCACGGAAATATCCTCCGGCACCGAAAGGCCGGCGCGGCGGAGCGAGCCGATGACGGTGACCGCCAACAGGTCGTTGGAGGCGATGATGGCGGTGGGGCGGACAGTCGCGACCACGTCGGTCAGGTCGATATCCTTGGCCGCATCGATGAAATCCACCTCGATCGGGGGCAGGGGCGTGAGCCCCGCAAGGTTCAGGGCGTCGCGATACCCCTCATAGCGACGGGCCGACCGGTCGGATGAGAAGAAGTTGCCGCCGACGAACACGATGCGCCGGTGCCCCATGGCGATCAGCTCATCAGCCATGCGATGCACGGCCGCGCGATTGTCCACGCAGACGGCGGCGATGCCCCTGGGCGTGCCTTCATTATAGATGGTGACCACCGGCAGCCCGGCGCTGCTGGCGCGCCGCAGCGCCACGCTGGTGACGGGGTCGCACACCGTCATCACCATGCCGATGGGCCTCTCGCCGATCAGCGCGGCGACCACCGCCTCTTCCTGGGCGGGGTCGTACTTGGACTGGCCCAGGATGGTGGAGAGCCCATGGGCGCGCGCCCGGCGCTCGATGCCATCCACGGCTGCGGCGAACACCGGATTGGTGAGGCTGGGAATGAGGATGCTGATGATGGGCCGGGTTTCCGGAAACGCCCGGGCGATAGGAAAACCAAGTTCCAGAGCCGCCCGCACCACGCGGCCGCGCATATCCTCGCTGACCGGCCCGTTGCCGGTGATGACCCTGCTGACGGTGGCGGCGGAGCATCCCGCGCGCGCCGCCACATTGCGAACTGTGACATCCGACGAGTTCATTGCCCTGACCCCGCCTTTCCTTGCAGGGCCGCGGCACGCGGCCCCCTAAGGCGCTGATCTAGCAAACGACTCTATTGTCCCGATGACAGTGTTTCAGTCCGTTTCAGCGATGGCGTGGTGAAATAATAATATGTCATGTCCGCGTCGCGGTCGTGAAATCGTGCGGCATCGCAGCGCGTAAATAGAAATACTGTCGAGATAAGCGCGCGGTTCGCGTGATTTTCGGCCCCATGCGCAAGCTTATGCGGTCACGCCAAAGGGTGCGGCGGATGTCGAGTCTGTGCGCCATCTGGATCTGTGGGGCACAGTGGAGCGCGGCTAGGCTCAGGACTCGTTGATCACAGCCAGAAGAGCACCGTTGCAGCGAGGGCGAGCACGGAGAAGAAGACGGTTGGGCATCGGTCGTAGCGGGTTGCCACGCGGCGCCAATCCTTGAGGCGGCCGAACATGATCTCGATCCGGTTGCGGCGCTTGTACCGGCGCTTATCGTATTGGACGGGCATGGAGCGGGATTTGCGGCCTGGAATGCAGGGCTTGATGCCCTTCTGCTCCAACGCGTCTCTAAACCACTCGGCGTCATAACCCTGATCGGCCAGCATCCACTGCGCCTTGGGCAGATCGTCGAGCAAGGCCGCTGCGCCGGTATAATCGCTGATCTGACCGGCCGTGATGAAGAAGCTCAAGGGGCGGCCATTGGCGTCCGTCACGGCGTGCAGCTTGGTGTTCATGCCGCCCTTGGTCCGTCCGATCAGCCGTCCGGGCCCCCCTTTTTTACCCCAAGGCTGGAAGCTGTGCGGTGGGCCTTGAGACAGGTCGCATCGATCATGACGGTCTGCGGCTCGGCCCTCTGGGCGGTCAGGCCTTCCATTATCCGCGCGAACACGCCCATCTCACTCCACCGTTTCCAGCGATTATACAATGTCTTGTGCGGCCCGTATTCCCTGGGCGCATCCCGCCAGCGCAGCCCGTTCCGGTTGACGAAGATGATCCCGCTCAGCACCCGCCGGTCATCGACCCGTGGTTTGCCGTGGCTCTTGGGAAAATACGGTGCAAGCCGCGCCATCTGCTCGTCCGTCAGCCAATACAGGTCGCTCATGCTCAGTCTCCTTATGGAGCCTGAATCACAGCGACGCCTGGCAATCAATGGGTCCTGAGCCTAAAGAGCGTCGGACCAGCTTGCCGAATCTGTCAACCAGGTGAGACGGGACGCGACGTTGGAACGTCCAGCCGGATGGCCTGCGCCAAAGATGGGTCGGCATGGGTGTACAATTCCGTGTACAAGCCCATTTGGCGGCAGATAGATATGCAGGAAAATCACGCCGTTAGGCGATTGGCGCTCCCAAGGGGACTCGAACCCCTGTTTTCGCCGTGAGAGAGGGAAATCTGGGACGCTCGCGGACCCGCGCGGATCAGGCTAGTCCATTTTAGACCAATATGTTAGATTGAGAGCGTTCGCGGAAATCCGCTCGCATTCGCCCTCAGATACTCCCCAAAATCTTCCCATTCTTCCCATGGCCCGCACTGTCCGAGACACTGCCCTCGAAACTCGTACCGCCCGAGCCCGCCTCGCCGTGCGCGGGGAGCCCTATTGGAAGCAGATCGACGGCGGGCTCGCCCTCGGCTATCGGCGTAAGAAAAGTGGCGGAAGCTGGCTTGCCCGGCGGTGGGATGGGGAGCGCAAGCGCTACACGGAACACGCGCTCGGCTCGGCGGACGACGTACAGGATGCTGATGGTGCGGTTCACCTGTCCTTCAGCCATGCGCAGGCGGCGGCCCGCATCTGGTTCCAGGAAGAGGAGCGCCGGGCGCTGGGCCTCGCCGTTGCGTCGGGCCCCTACACGGTGGCCGATGCGTGCGATGACTACCTCGCCCATTATGTGGGGAAGGGCGGCCGGTCCGAATACGCCACCCGCCGGGTGATTGAGATCCATATCCGCCCGTCCCTCGGGGGCGTTGAGCTGGCGAAGCTGAGCACGCGCCGCATCCGGGATTGGCATCGCGGCGTCGCCACCGCACCCAAGATGGTCCGTACCAAGAGCACCGCCAAGGAGCGGGCTACCCGGATGGTGGACCAGGACGATACGGACGCGGTGCGCTCGCGCCGCGCCACAGCTAACCGCATCCTCACCGTGCTCAAGGCGGCTCTGAACCACGCTTGGCACGAGCGGCACATCAGCAGCGACGAGGCGTGGCGGGTGGTCAAGCCCTTCGCGGCGGTGGACGCGCCCGTGATCCGCTACCTCACTGCCGCCGAATGCGCACGACTGGTGAACGCGTGCCCAGGGGCGCTTCGTTCATTGGTACGCGGCGCGCTGCTGACGGGTGCTCGCTACAGTGAGTTGGCTCGGCTGAAGATCGCAGACATCAACCTCGACTCCGGCACGGTCGCGGTTCGCGAAGCAAAGGGCGGCAAGCCTCGACATGTCGTTCTGACGGAGGAGGCCACGGCGCTTTTCCGCAGCCTGGTTCACGGCAAGGAGGGGAGCGCTTTGGTGTTCGAGCGCGACGACGGCGGCCCCTGGAAACCCGCGCAGCAGACCCGGCCACTGGCGGAGGCGTGCACGGTGGCGAAGATCACGCCGGCCATCGGCTTCCATGTCCTCCGCCACACCCATGCCAGCACCCTTGCGATGGCAGGGGTGCCAATGGCGGTCATCGCCGCACAGCTCGGACACGCGGATACGCGGATCACCGAGAAGCACTATGCCCACCTCGCGCCGTCCTACGTTGCCGACACCATCCGGGCGGCCTTTCCGAAGCTTGGGATCGTACCGGAGAGCAATGTGAGGGAATTGGCTCCAAAGAAGGGATGACACGTAGACTTACGCGGTGTCGTCATCGACAGAGGTGCCGCTTCTTCCACTCGGAGCGCGATGATGCACCATGTCTTGGCATCCGGTACTCGGCCAGGATGTCGGACGCAGTGTGCCTCCGCAAGTCAGGCGAGCACTCCCCTTCAGGCTGCTTGGTTCGGTGCCTCGGTCAGGTGAAGGCCCAGGGCGCCGATCACTTTCATAATGGTGGCCAACTCGGGGTTCCTCTCCGCGCTCAGCGCCCGGTAGAGGCTCTCCCGCGAGAGGCCCGGCTTCCGGGCCAGCTCGGTCATGCCCTTGGCGCGGGCGATGTCGCCCAGCGCGGCGGTGAGCAACACGGAATCGTCTTCTTCGAGCACAACCTCCAGAAACACGACAATACTCTCGTCGCTGTCGAGGTGTTTGGCCACGTCCCAGTATAGTGGTTTTGATGGCCATCGCTTCAATCCTTCGTCGCGCGCGCCAGCACCTTCGCTGCGTCTATATCTTGGGATTGGATGCCTTTGTTCTGGCGATACAGCAGGATCATCAGCACCTTGCCCCGCTGGACGAAATAGACCCAATAGCCCGGCCCATAATGGATGCGCATCTCGCGGACGCCTTCGCCCACCGGCGCCGCGTTGCCTGCATCGCCGATGGTGAGGTGCTCGATGCGCGCGAGGATCTTCGTCCGCTCTCATGTCCCGAAGCCCGACGAACCATCTCGCGTAAGTCGCGGTCTGTCGGATTTCGATCATGCCGAAAATGTAGCCCATGGGCTACAAGCTACCCATGTCCCGGAGGCCGTCTTATGCACCATTCGACCTGCGACCGGAATTGACGTAGCGCCGGTGTATAAGTTCAACCCACGAGAGAAATGCGGATTGCCATTGGGTCGGGCGCACCCTGGCGTACGGCAAGATCGTGGAGACGCATGAGCTGGTTTCGCAGACTGACGGGTTTTGAAGAGGCCTTCTGTCACGACACAAAGGACCGGCTGGAAGCCTGCACTTCCGCGCCAATGGCCGCTCCTTCGGCATCGGCACGCTGGTGTCGCTTTCGCGATCGATCTTCCGAAGATCCTCCACCTGTCATAGAAACCCGCTCGGATGCAACCTCCCGGCTTGTGGCCGAGCTTCCGCACGCCTATTGGGTGTTGCAGATAGCGGACTTTCAGACAGGTGGCTTGAGTTGAAGCTTCGTGCAGCGGGGACGGAGAGGCGTGAGTTCATTTCTCCTCCAGCAACCTGCTGCGACCTGTCTCCGATTGATTTTCAGGGATTTGAACCATGGCGACGTTGAGCGGCACGGATGCGAACGAGACCCTCTCCGGCGGCAGCGGAAACGACACCATCTACGGCTATGGGGGCGCCGACACTGTCCTCGGTGATGCCGGCGACGATACGTTGGATGGCGGAGCCGGGAATGACTGGGTCGACGGTCAGGTCGGGAACGACATCGTCGATGGTGGCGATGGCGACGACAATGTCTATGGCGGCGATGGCAACGACACGGTGGAGGGTGGCGCCGGCAATGACACGCTCTATGGCGGCACCGGCAAGGATACGGTCAACGGCGGCATCGGCGATGACACGCTCAGCGGCAATGCCGGCGACGACATCCTGAACGGCGGCGCCGGAAACGACATCCTCAAAGGTCACTATGGCATCGACACACTGACCGGAGGGGCCGGAAAGGATACATTTGTTTTCAATACGAGCATCGGCACTGCGGGTGAGGCGGATATCATCACCGACTTCTCGGTGGCTGACGACACGATCGAGTTGGACAATTATGTCTTCATCGCCCTCCTCACCACCGGCACCCTGAGCGCAGACCAGTTCCATATCGGCTCGGCCGCTCACGATGCCAGCGACCGGATCATCTACAACTCGGCCACCGGCGCGCTTCTTTATGATGCGGACGGCACGGGCTCCGGCGCCGCGGTGCAGATCGCCACGCTCTCGACCGGCCTTGCGCTGACGAACGCAGACTTCGTCGTGACAGGGACCAACGCGGTCCGCACCCTCTACGGCACGAGCGGCAACGACACGCTCACGGGCGACGCGAGCTACGACACCATCTTTGGCTTGGCCGGCGATGACATGCTCAGCGGCGCTGCCGGCGACGACATCCTGAACGGCGGCGCAGGCAACGACACCCTCGCGGGCGGGACCGGTGACGACACCTATGTGGTGGACTCCACCCGCGACGTGGTGATCGAGGCCAACGGCGCGGGCACCGACACAGTGCAGAGCTCGGTGTCGTTCAACATGGAGGGACAGGAGCTTGAGTACCTGATCCTCACCGGCTCGGGCGCCATCAACGGCACAGGCAATTCTCTCGCCAATGTCATCACCGGCAATTCCGGGAACAACGTGCTGAAGGGCGGCGCCGGGGGCGACACCCTCAACGGCGGAGCCGGCAACGATACGCTGGATGGCGGGGCCGGGATCGACATGCTGATCGGGGGAACCGGAAACGACACCTATGTCGTTGATTCCTACGGAGATACGGTGACTGAGGCCAGTGGCGGCGGCACCGATACGGTGCGCACGACGCTGGCCGGCTACACCCTCGGCACCAATGTGGAGAACCTGGCGTTCATCGGGACCGGGGCCTTCACCGGAACCGGCAATGCCGCGAACAACACCATCACCGGGGGTACGGGCGACGACAACCTGATCGGAGCCGACGGCAATGACCGGCTGCTTGGCGGCGACGGCAATGATTGGCTCTATGGAGACTGGTCAACTGGCGTCGGCGGCGATGACCGGCTCGATGGAGGGACCGGGAACGACAATCTGGTGGGCGAGGGTGGCAACGACACTCTCAACGGCGACGACGGGGACGATGTCCTGAACGGGGGCGCGGGCAACGACATCCTCAATGGTGGAGTCGGCAACGACACGATGGATGGCGGAACCGGCAACGACACCCTGAACGGCGGCTCTGGCAACGACACATTGATCGGAGCCGATGGAAAGGACCGCCTGATTGGGGGCGATGGCGCTGATTGGCTCTATGGGGACTGGGCGTCCGACATCGGTGCCGACGACCGGCTCGATGGTGGCTCCGGGAACGACAATCTGGTGGGAGCGGGGGGCAACGATACCCTCAACGGTGACGACGGCAATGACACCCTCAACGGGGGCGCGGGCAACGACATCCTCAATGGTGGAGCCGGCAACGACACGCTGGTCGGCGGTGCAGGCAACGACACCTATGTGGTGGACAGCTCCCGCGACAAGGTGGTGGAAGCGTCCGGCGAGGGCACCGATCTCGTGAAGTCCGCGGTCTCCTACACCCTGGCCACCAATGTGGAGCGGCTGACACTGACCGGCACGGCGGCCATCAACGGCGTCGGCAACAGCCTCGCCAACGTCCTCACCGGCAACAGCGGCAACAATGCGCTCGACGGAAAGGCGGGTGCCGACACGCTGACCGGCGGCAAGGGCAACGACACCTATGTGGTGGACAACGCCAAAGACAAGGTGGTGGAGAAGGCGGGCGAGGGCACTGACCTCGTGAAGTCTTCGGTCACCTACACGCTCGCGTCCAACGTCGAGAATCTGACGCTGGTCGGCTCCGACGCCATCAACGGCACCGGCAACACCCTTGCCAACGTCATCACCGGCAACGCCAAGGCCAACACGCTGAAGGGTGGCGCCGGCAACGACAAGATCACGGGCGGGTCGGGCAACGACAAGCTCTATGGCGAGGCCGGGGCGGACACCCTCACCGGAAGCAGCGGAGCTGACATCTTCGTCTATACCGCGCTCGCCGACTCCACCTCGAAGAGCTCCGACACGATCACCGACTTTTCCGCCAAGGCGGGAGACAAGATCGATCTGTCTGCCCTCGACGCCAGGAGTGCCACGAAGACGAACGACGCCTTCGTCTATATCGGCACGAAGGCGTTCTCGGGCACGGCAGGGGAATTGCGCTTCGCCAAGGGCGTGCTCCAGGCCGACGTGAACGGAGACAAGACGGCCGACCTCTCCGTCAAGCTCGCGGGGGTGTCGTCTCTCGCCTCCGGCAGCATCGTTCTGTAATCGCCGCGAGCACCTTGCAGCCCCGCGCCATTGCGCCGTCTTCGGCGAGATCGCGCGGGGCATCGGGAACGGCTCAATTGAGAACATGGGGAAGGGTACGGTGCCTTTGCTCATCCGCACTGTCTTCGGCCAGCGGCGATAGTGCGGTTTTCCAATGACGTCGAGTGGATCGCAGCCGCGCTTGTGGCTCCCGAACTGTTGAATCCGGGTGGCTCGTCTCACGCACCAGCTGACCTGCGACCGGAATTGACGCAGGCGGGGTGTATAAGTTCAACCCACGAGAGAAATGCGGATTGCCATTGGGTTGGTCGCACCCTGGCGCACACCACATCGCGGGGACGCATGAGCTGGTTTGGCAGACTGACGGGCTTTGAAGAGGCCGGCTATCACGAGACAAAGGACCGGCTGGAGGTCCGCGACGGACACCTGCACTCGCGTGCCAATGGCCGGTCCTTCGGCATCGGCACGCTGGAGCTGGTGTCGCTGGACGAGCTGCGCCGGCGCGCCGTGGTGCCGGGCGACACGGGCGGCCTGAAGGTGGACTTCATCCAGGCGGATGCCCGGCGGTTGCATCGGCGGCAGGAGAGCGCCGGGGCGCTGTTCCAGGTGGCATCCCAGTTCAACCTTTTGGAGATGATGGATTACCGCGTCACCCCTGAGCACGGTGTCGCCGGCTATGAAGGTGACCCCACCCAGGGGCCAGCCTGCGCCATTGCGGCGGGTGCGGCCACCATCTTCCGCAACTATTTCGTCCCCGTGGGTGACGGCATCGGCCAGACCCGCGACCGGCAGCTCGACGGCCTGGCGGACCTGGGCGCCCGTCTTGGCATGCTGACGGCTCGACCCGTGAGCGACCTGTGGGAGATGCGCAACGGCTACGCCCTGTGCACGAAGGACGGTCTCGCCGCCATCGACGCGGCCGTGGCGGGTCTCCACGCCGAAGGATTGGACACCCTCCGTGGCCTGCTGCGGATCGGTGTGCATGCCGATGTGGAGGTGACGGATGAGCCCGAGACACCCGGCCAGAGCGTGACGCAGGCGTTCTGCTCGGCTTTGCCGGTGAGCTACCAACGCAGCGTGCCCAAGGCGCTGTGGGCCACCTTCGCGAGCCTGGTGCTGGAGGCCGCCTATGAGGCCACCTTGCTCTGTGCCCTGGAGAACCTCGGGCGCGGCGGTTCCCAACGCGTGTACCTGACCCGGCTCGGCGGCGGGGCCTTCGGCAATGACGACCGCTGGATCAACGACGCCATCGTCCGCGCCCTGGAGCTGGCGCAGGCGTGGCCCCTCGACGTACGCATCGTGGTGCGGGACCTCAGCGGGGTCGAAGAGCTGCGCTCGAACCTGAAGGCCCGGGGGCTGGCTTCATAGCGTACAGCAGCAGGTATCGCCCCGGCGCCGTGCCACAACCGTTCCATCGCTTTCCTGGGTGTCCTCGCATGTCCGCCAAGAAAATCGTGGTCTATTACCGTACACGCCCCGGCGAGCCTGCGGCGTCCACTGTGGCGCTGGACGAGCAGAAAGCCGCCGTCGCGGCCGACCTCGCACAGCGCGATGTCACTGTCATCGACGAGTTCTGCGAGACGGATGACGGCGGGCTGGTGCGTCCGGCCCTGGCGGCGGCGCAACGGGCCTGCAACGCAGCCGGCGCGACCCTGCTGATTGCCAGCGTCGAGGCCATCGGCCGGGGGAACCCGTTCGTGCCAAAGATCTCCAGCGTGCCGATGACGTTCCTGCCGCGCACGCCCGAGCCGTTCGGCAGCCTCATCCCCTGTCCCGCCGGTCGTGGCGAGCAGGTGGCCTTATGGCTGCGGCGGCACGGGGATGACAGGCGCCTCTCCGTCTGCCTTGCCAATCCGGGGGCGGCCCCACTGACCGAGATCGAGAAGGGGGCAGCCGGCTTCACCGCGAAGCTTCCCGATCCCGAGACAGGCGGGCCGCTCACAACCTCGGTTTCGACCGGGAGCTTTCCAAGCCTTCCCGCCGGCCACTGCCTGGTCGTCGATACCTACGATCCCCTGGCAGATGGCGATGACGTCACCTCCTATGAGGTGAGCTTCAATGATCACCACGGTCAACGTCGCACGGGACGGATCTATGTGGACTCCGGAGGACCCAAGCGCTTCTGGATGCCGCTTTAGATGACCGCTCAAGCGGGACTTTCCCGGGCCCCGGCCGCCACGCCATCTCACTCGGCCGGCACGTCGCGCACCTGCCGGAGCAGGCCCAAGGGGTCGACGCCGATGGCTTCGGCGAGCGCCAGGAACTCGATCACGTCGATGCGGCGCTCGTTGCGTTCGATGTCGGCCACATAGGATTGCGGACGGCCCAGCCGCTCGGCCACGGCCGCCTGGGTGAGGCCGGCCGTCTTGCGCGCTTCGATCACCAATTGGCGCAGGCAGGCATAGCGGGGCTGGCGCAGGTCACGCGGCACATCGAGCTTCCGATCCCCAATGGGATTTCGACGGGAGCCGCTCAGTTAATCGGCTTTTCGGATAATCGAGATTTCAGATAAAATGCCGCATTGTGCCTCCACTGACTCGCCCTCAAGTTGCGGCGCCGCAACGTCAGGCACGGGCGGGCGGAAGGCGGAACGGAAAGGGCGGATTCATCCCATGGTCAGCAAGGACAGGAAGCCCACTGAGGACAGCCGCTTCAGCAAGGTGAAGGTCGCCCTGGACCTGGCGCTGTACCTTGCCGCGAATACCAGCGGCCGGACCATCGACGACATCCAGCAGGAATATGAGCTGTCCCGCCGCACCGCCGAGCGCATGCGCGATCTGGTGGAGGAAGCCTTCGGCGAACTGGAGCGCCTGCCGGACTACGAGTCGAATGGACCGAAGGTGCGCTACCGCCTGCCTTTGCCCAAGGGCTTCAGCTTCCTCACCATGCCCACGGCGGAAGAGCTGGCGGAACTCAGCAATCTCGCGGAGGCCATGCGGGCCCGCGACCCCGCACGGGCCGACCTGCTCGACAGCCTCCGGCGGAAGATCGGCGCGGCCCTGCTGCCGAAGGAGGCGTTGCGCCTTGACCCGGATATCGAAGCCCATCTGAGCACGGAGGTGTGGGCCCATGTGCCCGGCCCGGCGCAGCTCTGCCGGCCCGAGGTGCTGAAGACCATCCGCCACGCCCTTCTGGCCGAGCGCGCGGTGGAGGTCCGCTACCGCAAGATCGGGGAGGAAGAGCCGCACCTCTATCGTCTCGTGCCGTTCGGTCTCATCCTGGGCACGCGCCACTATATCGTCTCGGGTTTTCTTGACCGGCCGAAGCCCCATCTGCTGCGCCTCGACCGCATCGACCATGCCATCGAGCTGGACGAGCCCGGCCGCCGGCCGGAAGGGTTCGACCTTCGGGCCTATGCGGACCGTTCCTTCGGCTTCTTCCAGGAAGAGCCGGAGCGCATCGAGCTGCTGTTCGCTCCCGCCGCTGCCGCCGAGGCCCGCAACACCGCCTTCCACCCGACGCAGGAGATGCGAGAGCTGGAAGATGGGCGCCTTCAGGTGACCTTAGAGGCCGGCGGGCTCATGGAGCTGGCGCACTTCCTGGCCCCCTGGCGTGACCATGTGGAGGCGGTGCGGCCGGAACGTCTGCGCAGCTTGCTGTCACAAACTGAGCGAGCAACGTGAATAGGGGGCACCGCCCCCATTCGTGCGACCCAGTAGGAGCGCGTCAGGATGACCACAGAGCAACAGACTGACGGCGGTCCCCTCCCTTCATCGGAGAATGAGGCCCAGGGGAAAGACGCCGCCATTCCCTGCGTTGGCATCTTCTGGTTCGTGATGCAGGCGGGCCGCCCCGAGCTTTTCACCTGCCGCACACCGTGGCCGGAGGCGGAGGACTATGGCGACTTCAAAACCGAGGCGATGGCCCATTACGACTTCTGGCCGAGGCTGCGGAAAAAGCTGAAGCTCATGGGCGAATATGAAGACTGGCCGCGCGGACGCGTTGTCTATCATGTCCGCGATGAAGTCTTCACCGCCTATATCGACCGGCAACTGGCCGGCGACAGCTTCCGCGCAGCGATCCTCCAAGCTTTCCGCCTGCCACCCAAGCGGACCCGTTTCGCCTTCGATGCCCATTACAGCGGCGCGAAATTCAAGGTCTCGGGCCAGCCCGCCAGCTCCGGCGCACCGCCCACCTGCTAACGCTCTTTCAGAGAAAGGCCGTCACATGACCTTCACGCGACGCCCGATGACGCCTGACGAGGAAAAGGCCGCGCGTAACTTCATTGCCAAGTTCCAGGAAAAGGCGCTCCGCCGGGCCGCCCTTCGCAAAGCGGGCGTACCGCAAGTGGCCATCTTTTGGGTCACCAAGATCCTCGGAAAATTTGAATTCCTGTCTCAATCGACGCCTTGGCCCGAAGCTGAGCCGGCCGGTGAGAATTGGGTGGAAAAATTTGCCCACCACAAGGAGTGGGATAGCCGTAAGGCAATGTATAAACTGGAAGGTGTCTGGACCGACTGGCCTCGGGGGCGAGTGAACTATAACCAGCCATCCGGCCTCTTCACAGTCTTCGCCGACCCACAGCTTGTGACGCCATATTACCAGAGCCAGATTCTGCGGAAATTCTCGCTTCCGGCTGGAGCGACGCGTTTCCAGCGAGACCCGCACTACGACGCAAAATTGCAAATTCCAGCAACTTTGGACCCTGCCAATGAGGACCCAACCCTCTGACCGCTCCCCGCCCGAGCGGGCCCTCTTCGCCTTCGACGCCCATTCCGGCGGCGAGAAGTTCAAGGCATCTTGAGCTTCAGGCTGGTTCGAGCGTCCATAAGATGGTGGGAAGATATCGATTTTCAGCGCCCTCAACGAAGAAAGAGCTGCGTGCGCGCTGGGCGGGCCATGGCGCAGCTCAAACAGCACGCAGGCTGGCCGAGGACAAGACCGCCCGGCGCAAGCTGCAAGCCATTGAGTTCATTCGCACGCGACCGCAGTCTGCGAATGACTGGCAGGCGGTGCGCCGGGTCAAGATCGCCAAAGAAAGGCGGTGAAATGTCTTTGCCCCGACTTCCCGTGGATCCCGCGGAGGAAGATGATGAGGCCGAGCGTGCGATTATCGCACAGATTCAAGCCAAGCAGCGACGCCGGGCGGCACTCCGGCAGGCCGGCATCCCAGAGGTGGGCCTCTTCTGGGTCACCAAGGCTTTGGGAAAATTCAGGCTCCTGTCAAGATCAACCCCCTGGCCAGAAGCCCAGCAAATGATGGAATACTGGGTTCAGGAACATGCCCATATAGAAGAGTGGCCTGGGTATAAAATTAAGTGCGAACTGGAAGGCGATTGGGCGGATTGGCCGCGTGGCCGGGTGATTTATCACGAGCCTACGCATCAGTTCACAGTGTACGCCGACGTGCAGCTCCTGACGCTATACTACAGGTGCCATCTTCTACGGGAGTTCTCTCTGCCGCCTGATGCGACGACGTTCTTACCGGACCCGCACTACGACGCAAAATTGCAGATTCCACTGACTTTGGGCCCAGCCAAGGAAGACCCGGCCGTCTGACGGCTACCCACGCGAGCGGACCCGCTTCGGCTTCGGTGCCCATTCTGGTGACGCGAGGTTCAAGGCATCGGGGCCGCCCGCCCGCTCCAGTTCATCATGAGGTTCTGGCCGATTTTGGCGTCCCTAACACATTGGAAAGAGAGAGACTTTCTTGGGCTGTTCGACGAAGAGAGGGCCTTACGCACGCGCCGCGGGCTACAGCACACACCAAGAAAATATGGACATGAGCCAATAGTTAATGGAGTGTTAATATGACAAAGAAAAAGTATATTTCCAATAAAGAAAATATAGGAGATGGCAAGGGGAACGCTCGCCTGCCGCCCGATGCCGTCAATCCCTACAGAATTTCTCCAGAAGTGAAAGCGTCTTACGAAAAAGTAAGGAAAATTTTGGACGAGGCGCTTCGCAGGCTGGCTTGAGGGTCTAGCTCAGGCCCGCAGACGTGCCGTCAAAAACCACGAGATCGATAAGGATGGCGAACGATATGACCCTCTCCTGGCCCGTGCGCATCATCGACTTCGAAGCGAGTTCCCTGGAGGAGCGTAGCTATCCCATCGAGGTGGGCCTCGCGATGTGGCCTCGGAAGGACGCCCCCATCACGGTCTGGTCCACCCTGATCCGGCCCACCGACGATTGGCGCAGCTTCGGCCATTGGAGCCTGGCGTCACGACGGGTGCACGGTATCGCCATGAGCGAGCTTTCGGCCGGCATGGCCGCGCAGGATGTCGCAGCTCTGCTCAATGAGAAGCTGGGCGGTGGCCTCGTCTGGTGCGACGGCGGCCCCTATGATGCCTATTGGCTGCGCACCCTGTTCACCGCCAGCAGCCTGAAGCCGAGCTTCTCCCTCGGCAATTGGTCAGCCCTCCTGCTCAGCCTGCCCGATGCGCGCCGTGAGAGTGCCATGGCCGCGCTGGAAGCAGAACCGCCCCGGCACCGGGCCGGGGCGGACGCAGAGCAGCTCATGCGGGCGCTGGCGGTGGGAATTGCCACTCCTTTGGAGGAAACGCCTACAGCTTGATGCCGTCCGGCTCACCGCGGCACAAGATGGCGCCCGTGCCGAGCACATCCTCCAGTTTCACCTTCAGAGGCTCCCACATATTGTCACGCTGAAGAGCATCGTAGCCATAGACTACCAGCCGCACGTCGGCGGGATCAGGAAGTAGCAGTTTGACCTTCTTTTCCGCCACCTGCCTAATTTCGTCCGACACGGTTCGTGCCTGCTGGCTCATCGTTTCGAAAGCCAACAGGTTCTCCGCGATGACCTGATAACTGTCCAAAATGCCCGGAGCATGCGCGGCCAGCACTTCGACATAGCCTTTGATCTGCGTGACCACATTCTTTTCGCCAGTGGTGCGCAGCTCGGTGTTGCTCAGCACTTTCGCTTCCCAGAAGACAAGCTTCACCCCGCTATCGGCAGGCTTGAAAGCTGCGATATCAATGCGCGGCACGCTATGGCTGCCCGGCTCGGCGGGGAAGGCGATCTCCACATCCACCACGTTGGGATTGGCATTGACGATGGCCTGAACGCCCGCCTTTTCGTCCCCCGCGAACAGGCCGGCGGCCTTCTTCAGCTTGGGCAGCGTCTCGCCGGGCACATAAATGCGGGTCAGAGCGTCGAGACCATCCAGCGCGAAGGCGCCGGTCTCGGTGTCGAGCGCCACCTGGCCGGAAAGGTCGGGATCGAGCAGATACTTCGGATGGGTGGTGGCGATGATGCGCTCGTGCTTCATCTCCACCTTGAAGATGGACTGCCCGCGCCAATAGACGTTGAGATAGTCGTCCCGCACGCCGATGACGAGGCTCTTGTCCTGGAGCACGTCCCGCCACCAGCCGGGCCGGGTCGCCAGATCAGCCAACGCCTCGATCATGCCCTTCTTGCGGATGCCACGCTTGAACTCAGCCATTCACACCTCCCACCATTCGCCGTCGCGCCGCACGACGACATTCTCGAACAAGGACGGGAACCGATCCGCCTCGAAGGTGTGGATCGGCACCAGGGCCTGCGGCGCGATGGCGCCGGCAAGCCGTTTCAGATCGGGGATGGCCGCATGGCCCGAGGTGTGGATGACCTCGAAGCCGATGCCCTGCGCCTTCAGTGCCGCAAGGAGGGCGGCCGTCTTCTCATCCTTCAGATAGCCCGCCCATTGCGACCAGACGGCATGGGCGCCCGCCAGGCACTGGGCCTTCACGAGGTCATCGAGCAGGCTTCCGCGGAACAGCACGACGTATCGTTCAGGGTGCGCGGCGAGATCCTCCGGGAACACCCGGCCAGCCTTGTGGCGCTCGATCAGGTCGAAGCGCTCGGCCTTCTTCACCTTCACCCGCTGGTGCCAGGACGTGAACACCGCCACCTCCGGCCAGGAGGTTTGCGGGATGGTGTCCTTCCCGGTGGCGTGCAGCATCTCGGCCGCGTAGAGGTCCACCACCAGGGTGCGCCCGTTGCGCTTGGCGGCGCGGAAGATCGTCACCACCCGGTCGATGTTCTGCGCCGAGGCAGCCACCAGCACCATGCCGGGCGTGCGGCCGATGACCTGGGTCAGCTCCGTCTCGATCTCGGCCTCGGTGGGAAAGCGCGCCTCTTCATCGAGCCGGCCGAGGCTGGAGCCCTCCATGAGCATCACGTGGATGTCCTTGGGCGGGCGATTCACCAGCCGGTCGAACAGGGCGCCCTTGCGGCCATGGCTGCGGATGTCCCCGGAATAGAACAGCCGCCGCCCGCCGGCTTCCACCGTGAGGGCATAGGCGTCGAAGGCGGAGTGGTCCACCAGATGCGGCGTGACGGTGAATGGACCGAGCGCGAGCGACCGGCCATCCTCAAGATGGGCGGCCGCCTTCAGCGCCGGCACGTCCTTGATGAAGAAGGACGAAGCGGCGAGGATGCGCTCGGTTCCCGCGCCCATGAAGACCGGAGGCGCCCCGGTCGCATGGCCGAGCAGCCCCCAATGGTCGCGGTGACCATGGGAGAGGACGACCCCGAGCAGGGAGGGATCAGGCGCGGCGAGACCCGCCACCTCCGGCAGCACGACAGGAACATCGGGCTCGGCATCGAGCGGCAGGCCGCAATCGAGCAGCAGGCGCTGCCCCTCGGTTTCCAGCTCCACTGCCGTCCCGCCAATCTCCTTCGTCCCGCGATGAATGCGCACACGCATAAGCGGGCCTCAGAGCTGGGCTGCGGCGATTGCCGCCGCGGCTGTTTCTCCACCCCGCCATCGTCCTGTCGCGCGCATGTTCCGCCCCCTGTTATCGCATGGGTCGGAACGGTTACCACACACCTACGTCAATCTTGGGCGTAGCAGGATGATTTCCGGCGCCTGCGCACGCAAAAAGTGTGATTGGGCAGCTGGCCGGGAGCAAGGCGCCCGGCGCCCCTGCTGGCGCAGTCGCGGCGGCATTTAAGAACCGCGCTCGTACATGCAATTCGACAGTGAATGCTGCGAAATAATCCGAGTAATTTTTAGCTCTCACCTGTTGAGAGAGCCCGGCCCCTTCAACGGTGACGATCTCCGGCCATCAGCGCCTCTCCCATGGCTGCACTTGCCAGGAACAAGCCGAGGACAAGAGCACCAGCAAGCATCAAGACAACAGCGATCGTGCTCATGAATGTTCCTCGTCGGACGGGAAGCGGATGCGGGGATGATATCCCCGTGCCACGTCATTTTCGGTCGGTGCTTCCGGGTTTCGCAGCCAGAGCGAGAAGGCAGGGTCGCTCCCGCGAAAAATGACGCCGGTCCACCGCCTCAGCGGACCGGACACGCAAAAAGCGCGATCCGGCCGTTGATCGGCGCCGCCGGGGCAAAGATGTGCATTTCCAGTTCCAGGGTGGCGTCGGACGTGCGGACGAAGGTGAGAAGCCCCTCGCTGCCTTTGGTCTCGCCAATGTCGCAGGTCATCACCCGCTCCTCGCCGCCATAGAAGGTCCGTGTCGTCTTCGTGCGGCAGGCAAGCTTGTTGAAGACGAACCCCTCGAAGTTCACGACGCCGCTATGCTGGGTGTCGCCGCACCCTGCCGGATTGTCGGCCCAGCGGCCGTAGGTCACGCCTTGCTGCGCGGAGGCCTCGCCAGCAAAGAGCGCTACTAAAATACCAACAACTATCGCTGATCGCAGAATTCGCGCCACGCCGGCCTCCGCTCCTGCTGCACGCCCAAGCAGGTGCAGCCCAGCGGGAGCGTAATCGCCTGCTTCGTCAGAACCGGGCGCGCCAATTTTTGTCCGCCTGCGATGAGTCGGCGGAAAAGCCGCTTCTATATGGGCCAGTGCCACATCAACGGAGATCACGATGGCACAGGCAGACGGGCACGGCGCCCTTTCCATTCTTGAGTTCTGCAAGTGGGCCGGCATCGGCCGCACCTTGGCCTACAAGGAAATCGAGTGCGGCAAGCTCCGCATCAAGAAGGTGGGCCGGCGCACCCTCATCACCATGGATGCGGCGCGCAATTGGCTGGATGCTTTGCCCAGCGGCGCCGGGTGAGTGCGCCTTCCATGCCGCCAGCACGACACGGCCCGACAATTGACGCCGCAGCCTCCCACACACCGAAAGACATCACCATGCAGAACCAAGCCCTCCCCGCTGATTGGATCGGCGGACACGACCCCATTGGAGATTTCATCGAGATGTTGGAGATCTTCAACATCCCCTTCACAATGGATGACGACATGGAGGTGTTCAAAATAAAGGATCTGACGTTCTACCTCACCGGTGGGCGGATCGTCCGGCACGGCTACGGCCTGCTGCCCGAACGAGGCATCGACGCCTTGCTGGCGCTGCTGGGCCGCAGCCGGGACGAACTCCCACCTGAGCCCACATTCAATCCCGGACCATGGGGACCTTTCGGGCCACCCACGAACACCTGAGACCTTCGACAAATCGCACTCTCACAGCCTCCGCTGCCGTTCAACCCGGCGCGGAGGCTTTTATTTTGCCCAGCGGCACGGCGCGAGGGCACCCCCGGCAAACGAGACGCAGGTCAGCACTACTCACGCGCGGCGTCGCGCACCATATTCGCAATACCCCCCTGCGATGATGATCGCCCTGCCATCCTCTCCCTCTCCCTCTCCCTCTCCCTCTCCCCTGACCATCTGCCCCAGATCATCCATGCCCTGGTGCGCTCTGCCACCACCTCGGCAGCAGGAGGAGAAAACCAAAATGAGCAGAAGCATTTTCCCCAGCGACGCGCCGCTGCCCGATGACCCGCCCCGGATGGTTCATGCCATCCATCGCCTGAACGCCCTCGGCATCGGCTTCGAGCGCAAGACCGCCTATCAGCTCAAAATCGACGAATGGAATTTCTATCCCGGCCGGGGCACCATCGTCCGCGACGGCCACCCCGCCGCTGAACCAGACCGTGGCCTCGCCGCCTTGCTGGCGCGCTTGGAGCACCAAGACCGAGGCCGACCCGCCTCCAATCGCGCTTAGCCACGCGGACCATTCATAACGCATTGTAATTCTGTCTCTTTTGGCGCTCGATTTCTGTAAAGACGAAACGGAGGCTCCCTATTCATGAAGATCCAAAAAACGGAGCCATTCACACCACCACCCACCAGACATGCACGACACGACAGTTTGCTGAGGAACCGCTCCATCGAGGCCGCCGCACCTGCCGTTCCTGGGTCTTCATGCCGTCACCGGCACGCGGCAATCGCGGACGCACTGTGCAGCCGTGCCAGTTAAGAGCCCGCCGGGGAGGGCGCATATGTATGAATTCATCTGACACAGCAAATGACCCGCAGCGGACGCACTCCACTGCGGGTCGATTCAGTCAACTTGGCCGTCACATCCACAGCTCTCCAGCCTGGGTACTTCACGGAACTGGGATCGAGCCGACCGGATATCCTGCCCTGATCTAAACAAGGTCCATCGAGTCCAATGCCTTGAGTGTTTCTCTCAAAACTTCATTATGGTCAATCAGTCCGCGCCTGTACTCGCTATCCTGATATCGATACTCAGGCCTTACGTTGAGCATCGTAAATGGCGGCTTATATCCGGCGTCAGCTTGGGCCTTTTTCCCCATCGCACGAGCAATTCGCAATCGTTTTATGTCAATGCTGCCCGTTTCGCTGCGCGACACGGCCGCAAGCTTGTTGGTGTCAAGCTTCTCATAACCCTCTCCCTTTGCCTCGCCTTTCAGCAACCTTGGGTCAAGGCCTTTCATGCAATACTGAAACCAGCGCCACTGGCTATGCACAGCATCCTGTTTATGGGTTCGCAGGAAAATGAACCCCTTCGTGCGCCTTGCATTAGCCGTATCACTATTGATGTCACTCAGCCACCGGCGAAAATCGTCCCGGTATTTGTCCGGGATATGAAATGACATGTGCGTATGATATCCATTATGCTTACCGTGTTCATTGACCGCGTAATAATATGCTTTCATTTCTCGATGAGCCGCGAATTTTCGGAATCGGTCCAAGACCCGATTGAGGGCTCCATTCATCTGGATGGTGCCCTCGTAACCGGCAAGGCGCCAAGAGAAGGTAACCTCGGCGTTCAACACAGCGCCCTGATAGTTCGCAAACAGGATGCCTTCGTAAAGGCGACACAGTTCATCTCGGCTGATGTAGCGCGTGGGCCGCCTCAGCCTCCCGCACCACGCCATGTCGCCCCTCGCCCCGGTCACACGAAGGGCAGGTGCAAATGGCCCCATGAACTGCCCACTGGACTGGGTGGAAAGTTGCGGGAGAATTACTGCAGAGGAGAACGAATCGAAGGACATGAAAGCGCCTCACAGGAGGTTGGCGAAGGCGCCCGGAATTTGCCGGACAATAAATATAGAGTTTTGGAAGCCGAATCAGACGGTCGCGAAGCTGCGTAATGTTGTCGCAGGGCGACAGGAAATATCGTCACTGATCAGCAATCAGGTGACGAAATGTCTGATAATACATATGGTTATGAGAACTCACTTCTCCCTATTGTGCCTCGTGAGATTCTACAACGCTATCATGTGAATGAGCTGGGTGACACGCGCTTTGCGAGCTGCGCCCGCCTGCTTCAATCCATCTGGCGGGAAAGCCGAGGCCTGGCGCCCGGCTGGCATCGGAGCCGGGACGGACGCCAGCGCATCCTCGGCAGCCGCCTCGATCCAGACGACGCCCGCCGGGGCCGCAACCTCCTGACCCCAGACATCGCCCGCCTGACCCGCCGCGCGACGGCCTATCGGGAGATCGGCGCCTTCATCGAAGAGCAGAGGCTGTGGGAGAACCTCCTATCGAGCCAGCCGCTCACCTTCAACCTGTTTGCCCGCTGCCAGACTGCGCCCGACCACGGCCGCGCGCTCTTCAACCGCCTCTTCCCCGGCTTCTTCGGCGAAGTCAGGAAGCTCGCCTTCGAGCACTCGCCCGGCCGGGGCGACCCCACCTATCTCGGCGACTACACCGCCTTCGACCTCTTCGTGAGCGGCCTTGCCCCGGACGGTCATCCCGCCTTCATTGCCATCGAAATGAAATATTCCGAGGCCATGCGCCAGCCGGGCCGAAGCAGCACGGCGCGCTACCGGGAGCTGACCCGCACCTGCGCCCTTCACCTCGATCCTGAAGCGCCAGGCCTCCTGGCTGATCCGCTGGTTCAGCTGACTGCTGAACACCTCCTCGCCGCCCTCATCCGCGAACGGCTGGGGCCGGGCGCCCGCGCCATCTTCGTGGTCATCGCCCCTGCCGGCAATCGCGACGTCTGGAATGCCGTGGACCTCTACCGCACCATGCTGGCCGACCGGACTGACAGCGTGCCCTTCATGGCCCTGCCGCTGGAGGCCGTGATTGCGGCTATCGGCGAGACCGGGGACCCTGACCTCGCCGCCCGCCTGCACGAGCGCTACACCGACTTCACGCCGGTTCATCGCCTGATCGAGGATTGGGAGCCGTTCACCGAGGAGTGAGCAGAACCGAGCCGATCCGCTCCCTGCCTGGCGCAGCCGAGCGGACTGGCCTTGACGCCGCTATATGGTTCATACAATCGTTCATACAGAAGGGAGCACGGTCATGGTTGCGCTGAAGCTTGGAAAGATCGGCAACTCGGTGGGCGCGGTGCTGCCCAAGGAGGTGCTGGCGCGCCTCAAGGTGGGCCAGGGCGACACCCTCTATCTGACCGAGACCCCGGACGGCTACCACCTGTCGCCCTACGAGCCCGAGTTCGAGGCGCAGATGGAGGAAGCCCGCAAGATCATGAAGAAGCGCCGCAACGTGCTCCGGGAACTCGCGAAATGAGCGGCCCCCATCGGGGCGAGCCGCGCTGGGTGAACAAGGCCGTCGTGCTCGCCGTTCATGACGCCCAGCTTGCAGAGCATGGTGGCGGCCGGGGCGTGCGGGACGAAGGGTTGCTGGAGACGGCTCTCGATCGTCCGAAGAACCGTTACCACTACATGCAGCCGGACGAGGCCGCCGGAGCGCAGGTGTCCACCTCCGACATGGCGGCCCTGGCCGCCGCCTATGCCTATGGCATCGCCAAGAACCACCCGTTCGTCGACGGCAACAAGCGCACGTCCTTCGTGGTGTGCGAGCTGTTCCTGGCCCTCAACGGCTATGAACTCGCCATGGACGACGCCACGGCAGTGACCACCTGGCTGGCGCTGGCCGCAAGCGAGCTGAGCGAAGACAAACTGGCGGACCGGATCGCGCCATTGATCCAAGAGGCAGCGGATTGAAAACTCACGGCCACGGCGGCTTCATACCCTGACGAGGTACCGTGTATTTCGGCCCCCGCCGCCTTTTTATATGACGTGAGCCGAAGCACTCCCGCCCGGCAGCGTCTCATCCCTGGCCTGGGTCCCTCTGCCTCAAGACCAACAACAGACCTCTTTCTTGCCATCTCTTCTACCCCAGCAGCTTCTTCCGCTGGGCTCTTCTCTCGGCCTTCTCCGTAAAGCCACCCAGGCCGGGATGAGACGCTCTTCTCACGCGAGAGGTCGTCTCATGTTCCTGCACGTTTCCGCCACCGGCCAGCACCAGCTTCTCGTCCGCCACCGCCGCCTGATCCACGCCCCGTCCGACGCCATCATCCGGGCGTGGTGCAATCCGGCCCTCTTCATCAAACTCCACTCGGCCCAGCCCGACATGGGCGTCGCGTTCAGCCTCAACCCGGTGGACAAACAGCACGCCTCCATCACCCTCGGCAGACCCCACGACGATATCCAGGAGCGCTCGCCCCTCTGCATGAGCTATCAGCCGGGCAGCCCCGGCGGCGAGCAGCATGTCGCCGGTCCGACCAATGACCCCTACGCGATGCGCCTCGGTCTCACCCTATCGCCGACGCTCCATCTTGCGGCGGGCACACACGCGGCCTCCGCCACCTCAAGAACATCCTGTGCCCTGTCGCTCTCTGTCGCGGAGGGCGAGGTCTATGAAGACTGGGCATGGCCGCTGCTGAACGACGCCCTGCAGGTGCTTGTCGACACGTTGCGACGGGAAGCGGCACGCGCCCTTGCGTGATCCCGGTAAATGCTGAGCATAGTGCTCCGCTCCCAAACTCGCCGGCTTGCGGAGCTGGCGTGCAGGCGAGGATACCTGCACGCCGGTCACTGACCGAGGCTAAGATGGCATCTTCAGGATACCTCCACCATCCTTCGGGGCGTTCAGGCGCATTGACCTACTTGCGCCAGCAGTAGACATTGATTGATCGCCTGATAGCAGACGTTCGACTTAGCGCCCCCATCTCGGTCATTCGGCCAGTCTATTGCTATCCCCAAAGCTGTCGTGACGACCGGGACCATCGGCGCGCTGGGCGTGCGAGTTCGACGCGCAGCGTTGTCCGCGCGCGAAGCGGTAAAAGTGGGCCGTTGATGTTCGAGTTTCCATTCGAGGCCCTATCCAGAAGCGGCCCGCCGTCGAAAGTCGGCGGCGGACGCAGCCGGAACCCGATGCGCGTCTCGGCGGCCTCGCAATGAATGGCAAGAATTTTGCCGGCTAGCATCTTGAACCCGATCAGTAGTCGGTGGGCGGCTTGGCCGGTTCGCCAAACTTCGACCTGAGTATCGCTTCCGCTTGGAGACGTTGAGCGCAATCCCGCATCTCACAAGTGGTTTAGAGTGCCTAACAAAACCATTTGTTAACCATCTTTGAGCGAGCGTTGGGCATGGCCAAGAAGCTATTGCCCGATGCCCTTTGGGCCGAGATCGCCCCGGTGTTTCCGCCCGCCGCACCGCGCCCGAAGGGCGGCCGGCCCCGGGTGGCGGACCGCGAGGCGTTGATCGGCATCCTGTTCGTGCTCTACACCGCCATCCCATGGGAGCGGCTGCCGTTTGAGGTGGCGGGATGCTCGGGCATGACCTGCTGGCGCCGGCTGCGCGCCTGGCAGGATGCCGGGTTGTGGGACGAGATCCATCGCCACATGCTGGAGCGCCTCAACCTTTCCGGGGAGATCGACTGGTCGCGCGCCAGCGTGGACGCCTCGTCGGTGCCGGCGAAAAAGGGGGCGACGCGATCGGCCCGAACCCGACCGATCGCGGCAAGCCGGGCACCAAGCGGCACATCGTGGTCGACCGTGGCGGCATCCCACTCGCTCTCGTCCTGACCGGCGCCAACCGGCACGACAGCATGGCGCTGACGACGGTGGTAGATGCGGTCCACCCGGTTCGCCAACGACGCGGACGCCCTCGCAACCGACCCAGGAAGCTTCACGCCGACAAGGGCTACGACTTCCTGCGCCGCCGCCGGGACCTGCGCAAGCGGGGCATCGCGCCCCGCATCGCCCGCCGCGGCATCGACAGCTCCGAGCATCTCGGCAAGCACAGATGGGTCGTCGAGCGCACCTTCGCCTGGATCAACCAGTTCCGCCGTCTTGCCATCCGCTACGAACGTCACACCGACCTCTATCGTGCCTTCTGTGTTCTTGCTGCCGCCATCATATGCTTCAGAGCTATCAGCAGGTTTTGTTAGGTGCTCCTAGTCGAACAGGCTTTTCTGACGCGGGCCATGAACGAATTTGCCCTTACCTTTAGGAATTATCCCCTCGAGCCTAAGCTTGGCGAGGGCGGCAAGGAAGTCGCTGGCTGGCAACTTTAGCTTGTCAGGGTGCCAGTTGTCGCGCGCTGCACACACGATCTCTGTGTCGGTCGGGGCCTTGCCTTCTATCAGTAGATTATTCCAAGCAGCATAGACCGTCGCAAAGACCTCTGCCTGCCTCGTGTCCATGGGAACAAAAAGGTCAATAAGTCTAGTGGCAATCGCCCGCACGGATGGATCGGGACCATGCACTGTCGTCAGTGACTTATCAAAATCGGACAGCCGTCGCAGCAGGTAGCCGGCGCCGTTGGTCTCGAATACGAAGCGTTCATGCTTGCGGGCCCACTGCTCTACGGCGAGCATATGTTGGAAATCATTCGGGCCAGCAGCATCGCGTATTGGTGCCCGTCCAAGATCGAACCCCGCCTCTGCTTCCACGAGATGGAGAACCTTTTGAGCTTTGACACGCCCGAACGTTCGCTCCCTTCGGGCAACGCGGTGACGTTCATACGCAAGCGAAAGAATATAAGCTGACCTCTCTGCGAAAATGACCGTCTCTGAGTCATCATCAGCCGATGCGACGGCTTGTCGATGGCTGATGCCGGACAGTCTCGCATCCGTCGGCACCAGGGCCTCGGCGAGGAGCGCGTCAAGCAGACGGCGGCGGGTGGCGGCGGTGGCGGTGAGACTCGCCTCCAGGTGGTCGCAAAGCGCCATCAGCGCATCCACCTTAGCGACAATGCGCTGTTGCTCGGCGAGCGGTGGGATCGGGATTGGAAGTGGCTTCAGGTTTGCCGCCTTGATGCCCTTGGCAGTCATGCCGGTTGCGTGCTTGTCGATCAACGATTGCATCACGTCGCTCATCACCGCGAACATCAGGAACTTGGTGTCGATCTGCGCATAAGGCTGAAAGCAAATCGCACGCTGCGCGAGTGCGAAAGGCTCCTCGATATCGTTCAAGCAGATGTTGGCGAGGGGGGCCTCCGTCGTAAAGAACAAGTCGCCAACTTTGGGAAATCCGCGCGTCATCCAGCCGTCGAAAGTCGCCGTGGATATGTATTCGCGTGGCTCTCGGTTGAGATATCCCATGCGAATGTTCTTTGCAGTGATGAGCGGTATGCCCTCTTCCGTCTTGGGCGGCGTGTTGCCGCGATAGTCGATGAAGAGAAATAGGTTCTCGAATGATTGAACACCCCATCCTGAAGGAAGCGGCATCTCGAGGTCGTCCGGCGTCGGATTGGGCGCGATCTTGATCCGTGCATCGCCGGTTTTCTTTTTCCGCTCGGCCTTGGCTTTTTCGATCCGCTTTAGCAGCTCCGACGCCGGTTCGTCGTTCGAATCCTGCGGCACGAGTTTGCCGCGCACGGCGAGATTGAGGATGGTCTGGCGCAGAGCCTTGATCTGGTCGGGGCGCGTGGTGAGGGCCGGCAGCGCGTCGAGGGCGAAGCGGGCGTCGGCGTTGAAGGTTTTGGGATCGGGCGCGTTGAGGCGGGCGAGACTGGCCGCCGCCAGCCGGTCGCGCACCGCCTCGCGCACCGCCCGCGCCGCCTCCAGCTGGTCGCAAAGCGCCATCAGCGCATCGACCTTCGCGACGATGCGGAGTTGTTCGGCAAGGGGCGGGAGGGGAAAGGGTGAATGCGCGAAATATTCGGTCGGCACGCGCTTCTGCCCGGCCGTGCCGGTCATCTTGGGGATGCCAGTTTCGATGAAATGCGGGCTCTTGAGGAAAAGCAGGATATAATCCTGATCGATGAACAGCGGCCGGACGACATGCAGCTCGGTCGTGCCTGCGCCAATTCCCCCTGTTAGGTTTCGGAACACGGCCGATTTGCCGTTCTCGAAGCATGGCGTGATTTTGGCGAGGCCAACGTCGCCCTCGGCGAAATGCGTGTAGCCCTTCTTGATCTCACCCCAGACGCGGGCTTCGTGCTCGTTCGCAACGCCGTACTCGGCCGCAATCAACGGCATCGGGACGAAGGACGCTTCGAGCTTGTCAGGCGCGTCGTTGCGTGGGTTCAAAATGCCGATCTCGGCAAGCTGTGACCATCGCCAATTGGAGGGGATCGGGAACGGTATTTCGGCAAGCGCAGGGAGCGCTTTGGGCGTCCTGATTTCCCCCGCCTTCGCCAACCGCGCTTTCTCCTTAGCGATCCGCTTCAGCAATTCCGACGCCGGTTCGTCGTCCACATCCTGCGGCACGAGCTTTCCGCGCACGGCGAGATCGAGGATAAAGTGGCGCAGCCGCGCGACGGCGTCAGGCGCGTCGGCGATCGTCTCATAGTGCGCCAGCAGGCGTTCGGCATTCATCGGGCAAGCGCCTCGGCCAAGATCGCCTTCAACTGGTCGCGATAGGTCGCCGTATCGGTCTCGGCGCGGGCAAGATCGGCCAGCAGCGTTTCCGGGTCGCCGTGATCGTTGGCCTGTACATGAGGGTTCTTAAAGTCGAGATTGTAGCCGCGCGCCTTCACCTCCTCGGCCGTGACGCGCCATGCCTGCGGCGTCTCCTCGCGGCCCTTGCGCTCCTTGCCGCCCCACCAGTCGATGCAGCTTGCAAAATGCTCCAGCCGGATCGGCCTGGTCATCGAATAGGCTTTCTGGCCTTCGGGCACGCGATGCTCGTAGAACCAGATGTCCTTGGTCGGCGCGCCTTTCTCGAAGAACAGCAGGTTTGTGCCGATCGAGGCATAGGGCTTGAACACGGAATTGGGCAGGCGAACGATGGTGTGGAGGTTGCACTCCTCCATCAGATGTTCCTTGAGCCGCGTCTTGACGCCCTCGCCGAACAGCGTGCCGTCTGGCAACACCACAGCGGCGCGGCCGTCGGTCTTGAGCAGGCGCACGATCAGCGCCAGGAACAGGTCGGCGGTCTCCTTGGTGCGGAAGGTCGGGAAGTTGTCCTCGATGCCGTCTTCCTCCTTGCCGCCAAAGGGCGGATTGGTGACGACGATATCGACGCGCTCGTCCTTGCCCCATGAAATGAGCGGCCGGGCCAGCGTGTTGTCATGGCGCACGAAGCTTGGGTCCTCGATGCCGTGCAGCAGCATGTTTGTGACGCAGAGCATATGCGGCAGCTGCTTTTTTTCCACTGCGCGCAATGCGCCCTGCATTTTCTCGCGCTGCTTCGGCGTTCGGACGTAGTTCGCCTCCATGTGGTTGATCGCGCAGGACAGGAAACCGCCTGTGCCGCAGGCAGGATCGAACAGTGTTTCGCCGGGGCGCGGGTCGATGCGATCGACCATGAAGGCGGTGACGGCGCGCGGCGTGTAATATTCGCCAGCATTACCGGCCGATTGCAGGTCGTTGAGCAGTTGCTCGTAGAACTCGCCGAAGTGCCGGCGCTCGTCGAGATTGTTGAAATCGACCTGGTTGATCTTGTTGACCACCTGCCGCAGCAACTGTCCGGATTTCATGTAGTTGTAGGCGTCTCCGAACACGTCGCGCACCACGCGGCGGCGGTCGCCCGGCTGGCCGGTGAGGGCCAAGCCCTTCAGTGCAGGGAACAGCGCGTCGTTGACGAAATCGAGCAGCGCCTGCCCAGTGATGCCCTCCGGGTCCGCCGCCCAGCTGCGCCACTGGAAGCGCTCAGGGATCGGCGAGCGGTAGCCGTTTCGCGTCAGTTCGAGTTCCTGATCCTGATCGTCGATGATCTTGAGGAAGAATAGCCAGGTGAGCTGGCTGATGCGCTGCGCATCGCCATCGACGCCCACGTCTTGGCGCATGATGTCCTGAATGGATTTGACGGTGGTGCGAACGATCATGGGTCAAGCGGTTTCCTGATAGAGCGCGTCCTGCATCTCGTGGACGGCCTTCTCGAAGCCATCCTTGCCGCCGAACGCCTTAATGAGTTGCATGACGCTGCCCATCGCGGTGAATGGCGTCACCTTCAGCACGTTGGCGTCGTCGAGATTGAGCACGCCCTCGTCGCGATACTTCTCCAGCAGCGCATCTAGCACGGCGCGGGCCTGCGGCCCGTACTTGGTGAAAACGTCGCGCTTCTTCACGTTCTCGGCCCGTTCGCGACGGGTGAGCGGCTTCATGTCGAACGCGACGTGACAGATTAGATCGAACGGATCGAGGTTCTTGCCAAGCTCGCCGGCCACGGCGTCGAGCGCCAGGCCCTCAGCCTCCAGTTCCTCGATGATCGCCTGCTTGCGCTCGGCCGATTTCCAACGCTTGAGGAAATCGTCGAGGCTGGCGAAGCGCTTCTTCAGCGCCGTCCTTGTGAAGTCGCGCAGGGATTCGGTGACGAGCTTGCCGTTCTCGTCGAGATATTCCACGCGCTCAGCGACGATACGGGCGCCGACGCCATCGACATAAACCTTCCGGATCGGGCCACCGGGCGGCAATGGCGGACCCGGTTGATCGACCAGCGTTTCGTCGTCGCCGGGTGTGGACGGGATCGCATCATCGCCCTGCGGCGCGTCGTCGGGCGGTGTGATCGGATCGCCGTCGAAATCCGGGTCGGCGAAATGGCTGGTCGCGCCGCGAAAGTCGATCAGCGTGAAGAAGAATTTTTTCGTGTCCTCGTGGACGCGGGTGCCGCGCCCGACGATCTGCTTGAACTCGGTCATCGAGCCCACCGCGCGGTCGAGCACGATCAGCCGGCAAGTCTGCGCATCGACGCCGGTCGAGAGCAGGCGCGAGGTCGTCACCAGCACGGGATATTTCGATTCCGGGTCGATGAAGTTGCCGAGCTGGTCCAGGCCTTCCTTGTCGCTGCCGGTGATGCGCATGACGTAACGCTGGTTTCCGGCGACCAGATCGGCGTTCTCGTTGACCAACGCTTGCCGCATCCGCGCGGCGTGCTCCTCATCGACGCAGAACACGATGGTCTTCTGGAAGCGGTCGCCGCTGTCCTTCAGGAACTCGGTGATCTTCTTCGCGGTCAGCACCGTGCGGTCGTCGAGCACGATGTGCCGATCGAAATCCTTAGAGTTGTAGATGCGGTCCTCGACCTCGTTGCCGTCGCGGTCGAGCTGGCCGAGTTTGGGCCGGTAGCCCTCCACGTCACGGTCGATGTGAACCTTCACCACCTTGTAAGGCGCGAGGAAGCCGTCGCTGATCCCCTGCTTCAGCGAATAGGTGAAGACCGGCTCGCCGAAATAGTCGGTGTTGGAGACGTATGCGGTCTCCTTCGGCGTAGCCGTGAGGCCGATCTGCGTCGCGCCGGAAAAGTGGCAGAGGATTTCTCGCCAGGCCGAATCCTCGGCCGCGCTGCCGCGATGGCATTCGTCGATCACGATCAGGTCGAAGAAGCCGGGCGAGAACTCGCGATAGAGCTTCTGCCTCTCCTCCGGCCCGGTGATCGCCTGATAGAGCCCGAGATAGATTTCGAAGGCTGTGTCGATGCGACGCTTGCCATCGAGCGCCATCGGCAGATCGACCTGGGTGCCGTCCTGTCGTTCGATGGTCTTGGCATTAGTCGAGAGTTTCGCCATCGCTGCGCCGAACGGGCGAAAGTCGTTCACCATCGTCTGGTCGATCAGCACGTTGCGGTCGGCGAGGAACAGGATGCGCTTCTTGCGGCCCGCCTTCCAAAGCCGCCAAATGATCTGGAAAGCCGTATAGGTTTTGCCGGTGCCGGTCGCCATCACCAGCAACACGCGGTTGCGGCCCCTGGCGATGGCCTCGATCGCAGCGTTGACGGCGTTCACCTGATAATAGCGCGGGGCCTTGCCGCTGCCGTCGTCGAAATAGTCCTGAAGGACGATCTGCTCGGCGGCCGCGTCCAGGCCCTTCCACGCGCGATAGCGCATCCACAGATCGGCCGGCGATGGGAAGGCGTTGAGCCCGATATTCGTCTCGACCGGCACGCTTTGGCCGGTGCGGTCGTGGAACACGAATCCGTCGCCGTTCGAGGAGAACACGAAGGGGATGTCCAAGGTCGCGGCATAGTCGAGCCCCTGCTGGATGCCGTGGCCGACCGAATGATTGTTGTCCTTCGCCTCGATCAGCGCGATCGGGATGTTCGGCTTGTAGTAGAGAACGAAGTCAGCCTTCTTGGCCTGGCCGCGCGTCACCAGTTTGCCGCGCACGATGATCCGGCCCTTGGTGAAATAGACCTCCTCGCGTACCTGCACCATCTCGTCCCAGCCCGCGCGCTTGATGGCCGGCAGGATGAACTTCGTGCAGATGTCCCGTTCGGTAAGCGCTCGCTTGTCCATGCTGCCCCCCACCGGACTTATCGCAGTGCCCCGGTGGTTTCACAAGAAGGGTCAAGCCACTGCTGATCCAGTCTCGTTTTGCTGTCTGTTGAGTGAAAGGCCTTTGGATGTAGATCGAACGATCGGCAGCTATCTGCTCGGTTTCGACGGAAAGCTGCGTTTCCGCTTGCGGCCCCATCTCCGCCGCTTGATACGCATCATCAACCCACACGGAAGCGGACCCTTCCAATGCCCGCAAAGGGTCAGCTGGAGACAAAAAGAAAACGCAATGGCGGACCGCTGCTGGTGCACCTTTGGCGCCACATTGCCTCTTGGGGAGCTCGGCTTTGGGTTTGGCATTGTGCCGCCAGAGTTCCGCTAACGATATGTCCGAAGCCTCATCAGCCCTCGCGGCGCCCGCCCAACCCCGCGGAAATCCGCCCGCGTCCGCCGACGCATACTCCCCAAATTCTTCCCAAAAAACACAAAAGCCCCGCAAGGGGCGGGGCTAAGCCTTTGAAAAGATTGGCGCTCCCAAGGGGACTCGAACCCCTGTTTTCGCCGTGAGAGGGCGACGTCCTAGACCGCTAGACGATGGGAGCGTCGCGGGAAGGCCGTCTCTATAGCGGCCTTCCCGGAGGGCCGCAAGCCTTGCCTCGCGGTGGTGGAGAATTTTCCACAGGGTCGGGTCAGGCGATCGGTGGGCGGTGGCCGAAGATGGCGCTGCCGACGCGCACATGGGTCGCGCCCTGGCGGATGGCGGCGGGAAAATCGCCGCTCATGCCCATGGAGAGGCCCTTCAGCCCGTTGCGGGCCGCGATCTCCGCCAGAAGGGCGAAATGCGGATCGGGCACCGCATCGGCCGGGGGAATGCACATGAGGCCGGCGAGGGTGAGCCCGTGTACGTCCCGGCACTCGGAGATGAAGGCGTCTGCGGCTTCGGGCAGAACACCCGCCTTTTGCGGCTCGGCACCGGTGTTCACCTGGACGAACAGCTCAAGGGCCTTGCCGGTGCGCGCCTGCTCGGCGGCGATCGCGGCAGCGATTTTGGGGCGGTCCACCGTGTGGATGGCGTCGAACAGGGCCACAGCCTCCCGCGCCTTGTTGGATTGCAGGGGGCCGATGAGGTGGAGGCGCGCATCGGGGAAGGCCTCGCGCAGCGCCGGCCACTTGCCTTGTGCTTCCTGCACGCGGTTCTCGCCGAACACCCTTTGCCCGGCCTCGAGAACGGGGCGAACGGCCTCGGCGGGAAAGGTCTTGGACACCGCGACCAGGGTCACGTCCTCCGCGCGCCGGTCGAATTCGCGGCAGGCCTTGGCGATGGCGGCGCGCACCTCCGCAAGATGGTGGGTGGCTTCGGTCATCACGCAATCTCCGGAGGGTCGAGGCGGCGCACGGCGCGCAGCACCGCGCCGCCGGCGGCGATGCGCGCCAATGCGGGGGCGAGGGGCTCGCGCGCCACCATCATGTGGAAGGCATTCGCATGCAGCAGCAGGTCGCTCGTCTCCACCATGGCCACATGGCCAGGCCAGAACAGAAGGTCGCCACGCTGAAGCGGAGCGTCGAGCGCAACGGGGCGGCCGAGCGCTTTTTCCTGCATGTCACTGTCGCGCGGGGCCTGAATGCCGCAGGCGGAAAGGGCGGTCTGCACCAGCCCGGAGCAGTCGAGCCCCAGCGCCGAGCGTCCGCCCCACAGATAGGGCACGCCGAGAAAGCGGGTGGCCACCTCCACGAAATCCGTCTCCCGCGCAGCGAGGGGCGCGAGATGGCGCATGAAGATGAAGCCGTCGCGGGTGGCGGCGAAAGCCCCCTTTTCCTCGCGCACCACCACTTCGCTGCCGAAGCAGAGCGCGCCGCGGGGGGGCAGCTTGATGTCGGGGCCGGGGAACAGGAAGGTGCGCGGCGCCGCCACCTTGTGGGTGGGTGCCGCGGTCGGCGGGCGCAGGGCATCCGAGGGCACGTAGCCCACATAGCCGTCGCGCGCGAGCTGGACGAAGGCCCAGCCTTCGCCGTCATCGGCATAGACGGTGAGGCGCTCGCCATGGAGCGCCTCGGTGTCGAGGGGGGCATCGCCCGAGGGGCGGCGGCGCACGGGGGCCACCGCCTCCGCCACCTCGCGCTCGGCGCCCTCCACATAGCGGGGGGCGTCGATGAGGCCCTTCAGATGGGCGGCGGCGAGATCCTCGCGCGCGGGCGTCAGGCGCGGGTCAAAGCCTTGGGGCAGGGCCATGGCGTCAGCCGTAGCGGGCGGCGAGCAGCGCGTCGAGGGCGCGGATGGTCTGCGCCTCGCCACCTTCCGGGCGGCCGGGGCGGGTGGACGGGTTCCAGGCGAACAGGTCGAGATGCAGCCAGGTCTTGGCCGCGCTCACGAACTTGTCCAGGAACAGGGCGGCCGTGATCGCCCCGGCGAAGGGCCCGGAGGAGACGTTGTTGGTGTCCGCCACCTTTGAGTCGAGCATGGCCGCATAGGGCCGCCACAAGGGCAGGCGCCACAGCGGATCCGATTCGGCGGTGGCGGCCGCGGCCAGTTCGGTGGCGAAGGTGTCGTCGTCGGTGAAGGCGGCCGGCAACTGCGGGCCCAGGGCCACGCGGGCGGCGCCGGTGAGGGTGGCGAAATCGATCAGCACATCCGGGGCTTCTTCGTCCGCCAGCGCCAAGGCGTCGGCCAGCACCAGCCGGCCTTCGGCATCGGTATTGCCGATCTCTACCGAAAGGCCCTTGCGGCTGGGGAAGATGTCGCCGGGGCGGAAGGCGTTGCCGGCAACGGAATTCTCCACCGCCGGAATGAGCACCTTCAGCCGCACCTTGGCGCCGCGCGCCAGCAGCAGATGGGCAAGGCCCAGCGCATTGGCGGCGCCGCCCATGTCCTTCTTCATCAGCAGCATGGCGGCGGAGGGCTTCAGGTCCAGCCCGCCCGTGTCGAAGCACACGCCCTTGCCCACCAGCGTGACCTTGGGCGCATCGGGGTCGCCGGCGGTGATCTCGATGAGGCGGGGCGCCCGCGCGGCGGCGCGGCCCACGGCATGGACCAGGGGGAAATTTTCCTGCAGCAGGGCTTCGCCGACGATGGAGCGGAACTGCGCCCCATGGCGGGCGGCCAGCGCGCGGGCGGCGTCCTCCAGCTCGGCCGGGCCGAGATCGTTGGCGGGGGTATTCACCAGATCACGGGTGAGGGTAATGGCCTCTACCTTGCGCGTGAGGTCGGCCTCGTCCACGCCCTCGGGCAGAGCGAGGCGCACGGCGCGCGCGGGCGCCTTGCGGTAGCGCGTGAAACGGTAGGTGCCGAGCGCGAAGGCGAGGGCGGCCAGCGCGCGGTCGCCGGGCTCTCCCTCCAGGTGCCAGATGCCGGGGGGCAGAAGGGTGGCCAGCGCGCCGCAGGCAAAGGCATCGGCCTTCTCCGGCGCGGCCATGCCGAAGAGGGCGCCGGCCAGCAGGCCGCTGGCGCCGGGCACGGGCAAAAGCTTGCCCGCCTCGGCCTTGAAGCCGGCGGAAGCGGCGAAGGCGCGCACGGCGGCGGGCAGGGGGCTGGCTTCGGAAGCGGGGTCGAGGTCGGTGGCGCGCACGCACCACACCGGCAGGCTCTGTTCGGAAGAGGGGGCGAAGCAATCGAGCATGTTGAACTCCTCCCTTCAGGAGGTAGCACGCCCGGCCGCAATCCTAGAAGAGCGATCCGCAGCCGCCGGGCGCAGGTCTGGACTGCGGCGGGCGTCGGACAAGCAGCTCCAGTGCGGCTCAGGTCAGCGCCATCAGGCTCGAATAGGGGTGCAGCAGCAGGCCGGCCCCCGCCAGGGCGACGCCATAGGGCAGGGTTTCGCCGGTGCGGGCGATGAGAGCCGCCGGGCGGGACAGGGGCGCCGACAGCCGATGGGCGCGCGCGCCCCAGGTGACGGCCAGGGTGAGCGCCGCGCCGATCAGGCCGCAGACGATGAGGAACAGCGGCACCTGGGCCGGATCAAGCCACAGGGCCAGGGCGCCCGCGAGCTTGGCATCGCCGGCGCCGATGATGTCCTGGGCGAACAGGCTGAAGCCGGCAGCCGTCACCGCCCCAGCCACCATCAGCCGCAGCGAGAGATCGGCGAGCGGAGAGAGAAAGGCCACCCCCGCGAACGCGGCCACCAGGGTCACCACCACGGCATTGGGAATGATGCGCCGGGACAGGTCGGTGCCGATGGCCAGGCACAGCAGGGCCGGGTAGAGGCCCAGCAGCAGCAGGTTCAACAGGTGCATCCGGTCCATGGCCATCCTCCGGCTTTTCTTTCCCGGCGGGGCCCGTCGGCGGGGTCCGTCGGCATCTTGGGCACGGTGTCGCGCGTCAGTTGCCCGCGATCGCGGCGGTGGTCTTCAGGCGCGAGAAGGTGGTGGCGATCTGCGCCAGCACCGTGATGATGGCAATGGACAGCCCGGCGGCGATGAGGCCGTATTCCAGGGCCGTGGAGCCATGCTCCTCGTGGATGAAGCGGGACATCAAGAGCTTCATGGGCGCTTTCCGAAACGGTCCCGGGTCACAGGCGATCCCGGTGGCGGACAGGTCGCGGCCCGTGGGCCGCAGGGGGAAAGCTAGGCGGCCCCCCTTGAGGGGAGGTAAAGGCGGTCTACTAAAATACCTCCCGCCGCGTCTGGCTGGGGAGACGGTTAATGCTCTCTCGCCAGGGAAGGGGGGCTTTCAGATGCGCACCTGCGCGGCGAGGAAGTCCACGAAGGCGCGGATGCGGGCGGAAAGCGGCCCGGAGCCGCCCACATAGACGGCATGCACATCGATGGCGTCGCCGGGATTGAGATGCTCCAGCACCGGCACCAGCCGGCCGGCCGCCACGTCCGCCCGCACCTGGAACTCGGCCAGCCGGGCGAGGCCCAGGCTGGCCAATGCCAGCGTGTGCATGGCCTCGCCATCGCTCACCTGCGCATTGCCACGCGGGGGCACCGAAACGATGCCGCCCTTGCCGTCCAGGAACGGCCAGCCTTCGACGATGCGGGTGAAGGTGAAGCCCAGCATGTTGTGGCGGGCGAGGTCGTCGGGCGTGCGTGGCGTGCCGGCCCGCTCGAGATAAGCGGGGGACGCCACCACCATGGCGCCGCCTTTGGCGATCTTGCGGGCAACAAGCCGCGAATCACGCATGGGGCCGACACGGATCGCCACATCCGCGCGCTCCTCCAGCAGGTCCACCACCCGGTCGGTAACGGTCACCTCGATGCTCATTTGCGGATGGACGGCGAGGAAGGCTGGCACCAGCGGTAGCAGGTGAACCATGGCGAAGTGCACGGACGCGTTCACCCGGAGCCGTCCGCGCGGGGCGGCGCCGGCTGCCGCTTCCTGCTCCGCGGCCGCGATCTCGTCCAGGATGCGGGCGCAGCGCTCGTAGAAGGCCGCCCCTTCCGGCGTGAGCTGGAGCTTGCGGGTGGTGCGCACCAGAAGCCGCACGCCCAACCGCCGCTCCAGACGCGCCACCAGCTTGCTCACCGCTGAGGGCGTGAGATTGGAGGCGCGGGCGGCGGCGGAAAAGCCGCCTTGCTCCACCACGCGGGTAAACACCTCCATCTCGGCGAACCGATTGGCGTCGCGGGGCGCCTCCATGGCCATTTGTGAACCCATGTCATGAATGTTGTGACCTGGCGCATGCTAGTTCACCAGCGGCCATGGGTCCATGTTGCGCTGCATCCGCTCCGGGTGAGCCGGGAGCCCCCCTGTTTCCAAAAGGCGTGCACCATGCCTGTCGCACTTTATGCGCTCGCGGCCGGAGCCTTCGGCATCGGCGTCACCGAATTCGTCATCATGGGCCTGCTGTTGCAGGTGAGCGCCGATCTCGGCGTGTCCATCTCCGCCGCCGGCCTGCTCATTTCCGGCTATGCGCTGGGAGTGGTGGTGGGCGCCCCGCTGCTGACCGCGCTCACCGCCCGCTGGCCGCGCAAGAAGGTGCTGCTCGGCCTCATGGCCGTGTTCACAGTGGGCAATCTCGCCTGTGCGCTGGCGCCCGATTATGGATGGCTGATGGCGGCGCGGGTGCTCACCTCCTTCGCCCACGCCACCTTCTTCGGTGTCGGTTCGGTGGTGGCGACCGATCTCGTGCCCGCCAACAAGAAGGCCTCCGCCATTGCCATCATGTTCACCGGCCTCACGGTGGCGAACATTCTGGGCGTACCGTTCGGCACCTGGCTCGGCCAGCTGGCGGGGTGGCGTTCCACCTTCGTGGCGGTGACGGGGGTGGGCGTGGTGGCGTTCGCCATCATCGCGCTGCTGGTGCCGAAGGACCATGGCGCGCCCTCCACCACCCGCCTTGCGGATGATCTGAAGGTGCTGCGCCGGCCGGCTTTGCTCTATGGCCTTGCCACCACGGTGCTGAGCTGGGTGGGCGTGTTCGCGGCCTTCACTTATATCGCGCCCATGCTGACCCGCATCACCGGCTTCTCTGACGCGGCGGTGTCGCCCATCCTGCTGGTGTTCGGCGGCGGGCTGGTGGTGGGCAATCTGCTGGGCGGGCGCCTGGCGGACCGCCGGCTGGTGGCCACCGTCTATGGCAGCCTCATCGTGCTGGCTTTGGTGCTGATGGGGCTGACGCTCGCCCTCGACGACAAGCTGACAGCGGTGGTGGCGGTGGCGCTTCTAGGCGCGGCGGGCTTCGCCACGGTGGCGCCGCTGCAGATGTGGGTGCTGCAGAAGGCCAGGGGCGCGGGCCAGAGCCTGGCTTCCTCCTTCAATATCGCCGCCTTCAACCTGGGCAATGCCATCGGCGCGGCGCTGGGGGGCTGGGTGATCGACGGTGGGCCGGGCCTGTGGGCGGTGCCGCTGGTGGCCGGTCTCGTGCCGATTGGCGCCATCCTTACGGCCTATCTTTCTGAGCGGCGCGGCAACACGGACGCAGCAGGCGAAGAGGCCGGCGCCCTGGCATGCGCCGAGGAGGGCGCCTGAGCTCTCCCGGTTCGCGGGCCGTCATAAGCCGGGCGGGCGGAGCTCCGCCGCCATGGCCGGGTTCCCAGGTCAAAGAGTATTTCAAGGAGATGATCCCATGAACGTCGACCTTCAGGGCAAGCGCGCCATCGTCACCGGCTCCACGCTCGGCATCGGCTTCGCCATTGCCAAGGGGCTGGCGGCCGCCGGCGCCGAGGTGATCGTGAATGGCCGTAAGCCTGCGGCGGTGGACGCCGCCGTAAAAGCGCTGCAGGCCACGGGAACCGTGAGCGGCATCGTGGCCGATCTCGGCACGGCCGAGGGCTGCGCCGCGCTGGTGAAGGCTGTGCCGCACGCGGACATTCTGGTGAACAATGTGGGCATTTACGGCCCCGGCGACTTCTTCGAGACCGATGACGAGGTGTGGCAGACCTATTTCGATGTGAATGTCATGTCCGGCGTGCGTCTTTCGCGCGCCTATCTGCCGGCGATGGCCGCGCAGGGCTGGGGGCGCGTGGTGTTCCTCTCTTCGGAATCGGCTCTCAACATTCCCGCCGACATGATCCATTACGGCTTCTCCAAGACCGCCAATCTTGCGGTGGCGCGCGGACTTGCCAAGCGGATGGTCGGCACCGGGGTGACGGTGAATGCGGTGCTGCCCGGCCCCACGCTGAGCGAAGGGGTGGCGGAGATGCTGAAGGCGGATGCGGAGAAGGCGGGCATCAGCGTCGAGGCGGCAGCAGTGGCCTTCGTGAAGGCGCATCGCCCGAGCTCCATCATCCAGCGCGCGGCGACGCCGGAGGAGGTGGCGAACATGGTGGTCTATGCCTGCTCGAAGCAGGCCTCCGCCACCACTGGCGCCGCGTTGCGCGTGGATGGCGGCGTGGTGGACACCATCGCCTGAGCGGTTCGGAAGGGGGCACGCGGTTCGCCTCAAGGCGCCGGGTCAGGACACAGGAAAGACCGCTGCGGTGTAACCATGCAAAGGGCTGCGGTCGGAGTGGGCCCTAAAATGAAACGGGGACCGGCGTGCCGGTCCCCGTGGCGTATTCCAGCTCGTGGCGGGATCAGATCTTCTGGTTGTACTCGCCCACTTCCGGATGGGTGCGCAGCACCCCGTCCACCTCGGCGAACATTTCACGCATGCGGGCTTCGGAGACGGGGCTTTCCACCACCACCACCAGTTCGGGCTTGTTGGAGGAGGCGCGCACCAGGCCCCAGGAGCCGTCCTCGCAGGTGACGCGCACGCCGTTCACCGTCACCAGGTCGCGGATCTTCTGGCCGGTCACCAGGGCGCCCTTGGCGGCGAGGTCCTGATAGTGCTTCACCACGGCGTCGACGATGCCATACTTGGCTTCGTCCGCGCAGTGGGGCGACATGGTGGGGGAGGACCAGGTCTTGGGCAGGCCCTCGCGCAGCTCGGCAAGGCTCTTGCCCGGCGCGCGGTCCAGCATGTCGAGCACGGCGATGGCGGAGACGAGGCCATCGTCATAGCCGCGGCCCACCGGCTTGTTGAAGAAATAGTGGCCGCTCTTCTCGAAGCCGACGAGGGCGCCGGTCTCGTTCACCCGGCGCTTCATGTAAGAGTGGCCGGTCTTCCAGTAATCGGCCTTCACGCCCAGCTTGATCAGCTCGGGATCGGTGGCGAACAGTCCGGTGGACTTCACATCCACCACGAAAGTGGCGCCGGGATGCAGCTTGGCGAGGTCGCGGGCCAGCAGCACGCCCATCTTGTCGGCGAAGATCTCCTCGCCCGTATTGTCCACCACGCCGCAGCGGTCACCGTCGCCGTCGAAGCCGAGCGCGAGGTCCGCTTTGTGCTCCAGCACCGCGTCGCGCATGGCATGGAGCATCTCCATGTCTTCCGGGTTCGGATTGTACTTCGGGAAGGAGTGGTCGAGCTCGCAGTCGAGCGGGATCACCTCGGCCCCGAGCGCCTCGATCACCTTGGGCGCGAAGGCGCCGGCCGTGCCGTTGCCGCAGGCCACCACCACCTTGAGCTTGCGCGAGAGCTTCGGCCGGTCGGTGAGATCCTTGATGTAGGTGTCGGGGAAATTCTCCACGAAGTGATAGGCGCCGCCGCCGCGCGCATCGAACTTGGCGGCGAGGACGATCTCCTTCAGCCGCGTCATCTCATCGGGCCCGAAGGTGAGGGGCCGGTTGACGCCCATCTTCACGCCGGTCCAGCCATTGTCGTTGTGGGAGGCGGTCACCATCGCCACCGCCGGCACGTCGAGGGCGAACTGGCCGAAATAGGCCATGGGCGAGAGGGCAAGGCCGATGTCGTGCACCTTGATGCCCGCCGCCATCAGCCCGCTGACCAGCGCCAGCTTGATGGAGGAGGAATAGCTGCGGAAGTCGTGGCCGGTGACGATTTCCGGGCGCACACCCATTTCGTGCATCAGCGTGCCGAGGCCGAGGCCCAGCGCCTGCACGCCCATCAGGTTGATTTCCTTCTGGAACAGCCAGCGCGCGTCATATTCCCGGAAGCCGGTGGGCTTCACCATGGGCTCGGACTCGTAGGCGTAGGTGTTGGGCGTCAAGACGGGCTTGGGAACGGGAAACATGCGACGCTTCTCCACGCGGCTGATGGGGCCCCGATGGGCCGCCGGGTTGTACGGCCGTGTTTGCGGCGGCGAGATAGCACGAAAATTGTGACGGAAAGAGCCGCAAATCACGGCGGGGAAGGGGAGAGCCATCCGTCATCGCGGATTGGTAAATGGCGCTGCCGTGCTGATACACTTTTAGGTTTATTTTGGTGGAGACGCACCCTAAACGTGCTGTTGTTGCCTATGCAACCATTGCGCGCGGATGCAAGGAGTCTCCATGTCGACGACAGCGAACAGTTTCAAGTTCTCCACGGTGCTGTGGATGATCGCCGGGCTGCTCATCCCCTTCTGGCCGATCTCTTTGCCCCTGTGCTGGTTTTTTGCCTACCGCTCCTATCGCAGCGGTGGTGCGCCGGGGGGCTCCCTTCAGGATTTGCATACGGCGGCGGAGCTGCACCGCTCTGGCGCCATTTCCGACACGGACTTCGAGAAGATCAAGGCGAAGACGCTGGGGAGCAATTGACGCCCCGTGGGGACTTGAGTGGCGGCCTCGTCCCTCGTGGGGCGAGGCCGCAACCGGTCAGGCGCGCAGGGTTGCGCCCGTCTTCTTGGTGACCTCGGCGACGATCTTCGCCGCCACGTCCTCGATCTCCTTGTCGGTGAGCGTGCGCTCGCGCGGCTGAAGGGTCACTTCCACCGCCACCGACTTCTTCGCCTCGTCGATGCCCTTGCCCTCATAGAGGTCGAACACGCCGACGGAGGTGATGAGCTTCTTGTCCACCCCCTGGGCGGCCTTGAGGATGTCCGCCGCCGACACCGTGCGCTCCACCAGGAAGGCGAAGTCGCGCGTCACCGGCTGGAAGGCGGAGAGGTCGATCTGCGGCTTCACCTTGGTGGGCTTGGCCTTGGGCTCGGGGATCTTGTCGAGCACGATCTCGAAGCCCACCACCGGCCCCTTCACGTCGAGCGCCTCCAGCACGGCCGGATGGATCTCGCCGAAATGAGCCATGGCATTGGAGCCGAGCCGCAGGGTGCCCGAACGCCCGGGGTGATACCAGGAGGGCGCATCCGCCGTGACCTGGAGGTTCGCCACCGGGGCGTTGCAGGCGGCAAGGGCCGCCAGCGCATCGGCTTTGGCGTCGAACACGTCCACCGCCCCGGCGGTGCCCGACCAGTGGCGGCCGGCTCCGAAGGGCTTGGCCGTGCCGCGCCGGATGCCGGAGGCACACTGGCTCTGGTCCGTCGGCTTGTCCCCGGCGAAGGTCTGGCCCACCTCGAACAGAGCGGTGTCGGCAAAGCCCCGGTCCGCATTGGCCTGGGCCGCGCGGATGAGGCCCGGCAGCAGGCTCGGACGCATGTCCGACAGCTCGGCGGCGATGGGGTTCGACAGCGCGATGGCCGGCGCCCCGCCACCGAACAGCTCCGCCTCCTTGTGGGAGACGAACGACCACGTGACGGCCTCCACGAGCCCGCGCGCGGCCAGCCCCCGCCGGGCCTTGCGGCTGCGGCGCTGGAGAGGGGTGAGGATGGGTTTGCGCGCATCCTCGCCGCGCGGCAGCTCGGTGGCCGGCACGCGCTCCAGGCCCAGGATGCGCACCACCTCTTCCACCAGGTCCGCCTTGCCCTCGATGTCGCCGCGCCAGGAGGGCGGCACCACCTCGAGCACGGGCGCCGCGCCCGACAGGCCGAAGCCCAAGGCGGTGAGCACGTCGCGGATTTCCTGCTCCGTGGCATCGAGGCCCGTCAGGCGCTTCACTTCCGAAAGGGGGAAGGCGATGGTGCGGGTGGTGTCGGGAATGGCGCCCGCGAGCACCACCTCGGAGGGCTCGCCGCCGCAGATGTCGAGGATGAGGTGGGTGGCAAGGTCCAGGCCCGGCAGGGTGAAGGCCGGGTCGATGCCGCGCTCGAAACGGAAGCGGGCATCGGAATTGAGGCCCAGCTTGCGCCCTGTCTGGGCGATATTGATGGGCTCCCACAGGGCCGATTCCACCACCACGTCCACGGTGGCGTCGTCGCAGCCCGAATCCTCGCCGCCCATCACGCCGGCAAGGCTCTCCACGCCCTTGTCGTCGGCGATGACGCACATGGTGTCATCGAGGGTGTAGGTCTTGTCGTCGAGCGCCAGCAGGGTCTCACCCGCCTTGGCCCGGCGCACCACCAGCTCGCCCGTCACCTTCTTCGCGTCGAAGACGTGGAGCGGGCGGTTGCGGTCGAACGTCATGAAATTGGTGATGTCCACCAGCGCGTTGATGGGGCGCAGGCCGATGGCGCGCAGCTTGTCCTGCATCCACTGGGGCGAGGGGCCGTTCTTCACGCCGCGAATGACGCGCAGCGCGAAGGCCGGGCACAGCGACGGCGTGTCGCCGAAATCGAGCCGCACGGAAACCGGGGAGGGGAACGCCCCTTCCACCGGCTTGATGCGCGGATTCATCAGCTCGCCGAGGCCCGCGGCGGCGAGATCGCGCGCGACGCCGGACACGCCCAGGCAATCGGCGCGATTGGGGGTGACGGCGATTTCCACCACCGGATCGTCGAGGCCGATCACCTCCGCGAAGGGGGCGCCGGCGGGGGCGTCGGGCGGCAGCTCCATGATGCCGTCATGCTCTTCGGACAGGCCCAGCTCGCGGGCGGAGCAGAGCATGCCCCGGCTTTCCACGTCGCGGATCTTGCCGATCTTGAGCTGCATGCCATTGGTGGGGATGACGGTGCCCGGCGCCGCGAACACGGTCTTCAGCCCCGCGCGGGCATTGGGCGCGCCGCACACCACCTGGATGGGTTCGCCCGTGCCGATGGAGACCGAGCACACCTGCAGCTTGTCCGCATTGGGGTGCTTGGACGCGGTGAGGATCTCGCCCACCACGAAGGCGGAAAGAGCCTTGGCCTTGTCCTCCACCCCTTCGACCTCCAGGCCGATGAGGGAGAGACGCTCGACGATCTCCTCGAAGGAGGCGGTGGGCTCCAGGTGCTCCTTGAGCCAGGAATAGCTGAATTTCATTGGTCCTGCCTCCTTCTCACGCGCTCAGGCCACCGGCGAGGGTGGGGAAATCGAGCGGGCGGAAGCCGTAGTGGGAGAGCCAGCGCACATCGGCCTCGAAGAAGGCGCGCAGGTCGCTCATGCCGTATTTCAGCATGGCAATGCGGTCGATGCCCATGCCCCAGGCAAAGCCCTGGTATTCGTCCGGGTCCAGCCCGCAATTCCTCAGAACATTGGGGTGGACCATGCCGCAGCCCAGGATTTCCAGCCAGTCATTTCCCTCGCCAAAGCGGATCTCGCCGGGACGGGAGCGGTCGCACTGGATGTCCACCTCCATCGACGGCTCGGTGAAGGGGAAGAAGGAGGGGCGGAAGCGCATCTTCACGCCTTCCACCTCGAAGAAAGCCTTGCAGAATTCTTCGAGGATCCACTTCAGGTGGCCGAGATGGGCGCCCTTGTCGATCACCAGCCCCTCGACCTGGTGGAACATGGGGGTGTGGGTCTGGTCCGAATCGCAGCGATAGGTGCGGCCCGGGCAGATGACGCGGATGGGCGGCTTCTTCGAGAGCATGGTGCGCACCTGCACCGGCGAGGTGTGGGTCCGCAGCACCTTGCGGGCGCCGGTCTCGTCCGGCGGCAAAAAGAAGGTGTCGTGCATCTCACGGGCCGGGTGGCCGGGCGGGAAGTTGAGCGCCGTGAAGTTGTGGAAGTCGTCCTCGATGTCCGGCCCTTCCGCCACCGAGAAGCCCATGTCGGCGAAGATGGCCACCAGCTCTTCCGTCACCTGGGCGATGGGGTGCACGCGGCCGGTCTCGGCCGGCGTCTCGCGCACGGGCAGGGTGACGTCGACCCGCTCGGTGGCAAGGCGCGCTTCCAGGGCGGCGCTCTTCAGCGCGTCCTTACGGGTGGCGAGGAGGGTCTGCACCCGGTCGCGCAGGCCGTTGATGGCGGGGCCCTGCACCTTGCGTTCCTCGGGGCTCATGCCGCCGAGGGACTTCAGCAGCTCGGACACCTGCCCCTTCTTGCCGAGGGCGGAGATGCGCACCTGCTCCAGAGCGGCTTCATCCGCAGCGCCATTGATGGCGGCGGAGAGCTCCTGCTCCAGGGTGTCGAGGGTCGAGTTGACGGGGTCGGACATTGAGCGGTCCTTCAAATGCCAGTCGTCGCGGATGGGCCCGATGGCCCGCGGCCATCAAGGCGGGATGGGTCGCGCCGCTTATAGTGGGGGAGGCTCCGAAAGGGGAGGCCCCGAAATGGGGAACGCCATGTGCAAAAGCCCCGCACGGAGGTCCGTCGGGGCTTTCGCAGGTCTTGGAAAGACGGAAATGTCAGGCCAGATCGGCAATCACGCCAAAGTGGCGATCAAGCCAAAGCGGCCTTGGCCTGCTCCACCAGGACCTTGAACGCGTCGGGCTCGTGGATGGCGATATCCGAGAGCACCTTGCGGTCCACTTCGATGCCGGCCTTGGTGAGGCCGTCGATGAAGCGCGAATAGGTCAGGTCGAGATCAAGGGCGCGCACGCCGGCATTGATGCGCTGGATCCACAAAGCGCGGAAGTTCCGCTTCTTCACCTTGCGATCGCGATACGCATACTGCATCGACCGCTCGACGGCGGACTTGGCAGCGCGGATGGTATTCTTGCGACGGCCGTAAAAGCCTTTGGCGGCCTTATAGACCTTCTTGTGCTTGGCGTGGGCGGTAACGCCACGTTTCACGCGGGCCATGGGTTTAGCTCCTTACAGATCGTGACTGGCGTCAGCCGTTGGGCAGGAAGTGCTTGCGGATAACCCGCCCGTCACTCTCGCTCAGGATGGTGGTGCCGCGCAGGTTGCGGATCTGGTTGTTGGTGCGCTTGATCATGCCGTGGCGCTTGCCAGCCTGACCGGCGATGACCTTACCCGTACCCGTGAGGCGGAAGCGCTTCTTGGCTCCCGACTTGGTCTTCATCTTGGGCATTTGGCTCTCCGTGGCCGCGACCGATCACACCCTTGCGGGGCGATGGACGCTCAGCCTCTTGTTGCTGTTGAGCGGTCTGAACCGTCGCGGCAGCCCTTTTTCGCCGGCCGGTCCGAAGGCGCGTTCGTTACAGGAGTGCGACGCGAAAGGCAAGGGGCGGACGCCACCGGGCCGTGGACAGCACCCCTAAAGCGGGCGGAACCCGAGGTTTCGCGGCGTGCGGCCCACCGTCAGCCAGGACGGCCAGCCCCACACCGCCTCGACCAGCACGCAGGCCAGCGCGATGGCCACCACGGCGGCCATGACGATGATGCGGGCACGCGAGGGCGGCCGGCGCACCCAATAGGCCATACGCATCAGCAGGCGAAGGACCTGATCCATGCCGCCTTGGTACGCCTTGCCGGCATGAGCCGCAACGGGGCCCTCGAGCGAAACCGCTTCGCTCGAGGCCTCCATAAGTGGCGGCGGTTCAGCCGAGCTTGCCGGTGTAGCTTTCCAGGATCGACCAGGCCTCGTCGCCATACTTGGCCTTCCACTCCGCATAGAAGCCGGCCTTGGCGAGCTCGGCGCGGAAGCTGTCGGGCGTGGTCGGGTTGAAGGCGAGGCCCTTGGCAGCGAGGTCCTTCTGCAAGGCAGCGTTCATGGCCGCCACGTCCTCGCGCTCCTTCATGCCGGCGGCATTGATGTTCTTCACGACGATGGCCCGCAGGTCGTCCGGCAGCGCCTGGAAGGCGCGGCGGTTGGCGAGGAACCAGAAGCCGTCCCACATGTGATTGGTGAGCGAGCAGTATTTCTGCACTTCGTACAGCTTCGCCGTGGAAATGATGGCGAGCGGGTTTTCCTGCGCGTCCACCGTGCCGGTCTGAAGGGCGGTGTAGACCTCCGCGAAATTGAGGCTGGCGGGCGAGGAGCCGAAGGCCTTGAACATCGACGTCCACAAAGGCGAGACCGGCACCCGGATCTTGAGCCCCTTCAGGTCCGCCGCCGTCTCGATCGGCTTGGTGGAGGTGGTGATCTGGCGGAAGCCGTTGTCCCAGATCTTGTCCATGGCGACGATGCCGGCCTTGGCGATCTGGCCGCGCACATATTCGCCGAGCTTGCCGTCCATGGCCTTCCAGACGCTCGCATAGTCCGGGAAGGCGAAGCCGATGCCGCTCACCGAGGCGTTGGGCACCAGGGTGGACAGGATGAGCGGGGAGAGGGTGAAGAACTCGATGCCGCCGGAGCGCAGCTGGCTCAGCATGTCGGTGTCGCCACCGAGCTGGTTGGAGGGGAAGATGTTGATTTCCACCCGCCCGCCGGTCTCAGCCTTGATGGCCTGGGCCATCTCGCCGGCGCGCACGTTCATGGGGTGGGTGACGGGCAGGTTGTTGGCGTACTTGTAGGAGAATTCGGCCCCTTGGGCGCGCGCCACGAAGGGGGCGCACACGCCTCCGGTGAACACGGCGGCGGCGCTCGCCTGCAACAGGGTGCGACGGGTCAGACTCATTGTGTGTCGGCTCCTCGGCATGGGTCCGCAACGGACCGTTTCCTCTCCCGGAGCCCGCTTCGCGCGGGCTTCTCGTTGCCGCCATGCTGGCCTGCCGGCCGCGCTTGCGCAAGGCGTCCTCATTCCATTGCCGGCTGCGGCCGGCGCCGCGGGTGCCCACGGCGGAGATTGAGGTTGACGTGGCCCGGCGAGCCGCCATGGTCTGACCCGCGCCGATTCTGGGCCGCGCAGCCGGGTGGGAGCAGTTGGGATGGTCGCAGCGCCGCAGATCCATGACGAGGCCCGGATCTTCGACCTCGCCATCGTCGGTGGCGGCGTCAATGGTTGCGGAATCGCCCGCGATGCCGCCGGGCGCGGGCTCTCGGTGGTGCTGCTGGAGCAGCGCGACCTTGCCAGCGGCACCTCTTCCGCCTCCACCAAGCTCATCCATGGCGGCCTGCGCTATCTGGAGCACGGCGAGTTCCGGCTGGTGCGCGAGGCGCTGGAGGAGCGCGAGGTGCTGTGGGGCATGGCCCCGCACATCATCTGGCCGCTGCGCTTCGTGCTGCCCCATCTGCCCGGGCTGCGCCCGGCCTGGATGCTGCGCCTGGGCCTGTGGGTGTACGACCATCTCGGCGGCCGGCAGCGGCTGCCCGCCACCCGCGCGGTGAACCTGAGGCGTGATCCCGTGGGCACGCCGCTGAAGCCCGGCTTCCGGCATGGTTTCGAATATTCGGACTGCTGGGTGGATGATGCCCGCCTGGTGGTGCTCAATGCCCTGGATGCTGCCGCCCGCGGCGCCTGCATCCTTCCGCGCACGCCGGTGACGGGCGCGCGGCGGGACGGCGCGGAATGGGTGGTCTCCATCCTCCAGGGCGGGCAGCCGCGCGAGATCCGGGCGCGGGCGCTGGTGGACGCAGCCGGCCCCTGGGCGGGCGCGGTGCGCGAGAGCGTGGGGGTGGCCGGGGCGAAGGTGCGGCTGGTGCAGGGCAGCCACATCGTGGTGCGGCGGCTGTTCCGCCACGATCACTGCTACATCTTCCAGAATGCGGACAGGCGCATCGTGTTCGCCATTCCGTACGAGGGGGACTTCACCCTCATCGGCACCACCGACCAGGATTATCACGGCCGTCCCGAGGACGTGGCGGCGACGGCGGACGAGGTCGCCTATCTGTGCGCCGCCGCCAGCAGCTATTTCGCGACGCCGGTTCTGCCGGCGGATGTGGTGTGGACCTATTCGGGCGTGCGCCCGCTCTATGACGACGGCGCCAGCAAGGCCCAGGACGCCACGCGTGATTACGTGCTCGCCCTCGATGCGCAGGAGGGCGCCGCCCCGCTGCTCACCGTCTATGGCGGCAAGATCACCACCTATCGCCGGCTGGCGGAGGCGGCCCTCGAAAGGCTTGCCCCACATCTGTCCATGGCGGGTGGCGCCGGGATCTCCGGCCCTTGGACCGCCGGCACCAATTTGCCCGGCGGCGATTTTCCGCGACAGGGCTTCGAGACGCTGGTGGACGAGCTGCGGCGGGACTTTCCCGCCCTGGATCCCGCTTTGCTGCGGCGGCTGGCGCGGACCCATGGCACGCGGACCCGGCAGCTGCTGGATGGCGTGCGGAGCATGGACGATCTGGGCGATGGGTTCGGCGGCGGCCTCTACCAGCGCGAGGTGGACTTTCTGATGGACACCGAATGGGCCCACAGCGCCGACGACGTGCTGTGGCGGCGCACCAAGATCGGGCTGAGGCTCGATGTTGAGGCGGCGGCCATGCTCGCCACCTACATGGCCTTGAGGGTGGCGCGCCGCAAATGACCGCGCCCGTGGAGGTGCCCATTTCGCGGAATCGGGACGGGCTCCGGCCCGCCGGGTCGACGCGTTTTCCTCACGCGAGCCGGTCCCCGCTTCGCGCGAAAACTCCATGGAGCGTTTTGCGTTCGCGCCGGCTCACGAAACGCGCGCTAAAATATTGCCTTATCGCGTTTTCTTGACGCGAGCCGGTGACCAATCCGCTCGAAAACCCGCAGGGGAGGCTGGATGACCCGCTACGTTCTCGCCCTCGATCAGGGCACCACCTCCTCGCGCGCGCTCCTGGTGCGCCCGGATACGTCGGTGGCGGCCGAGACGCGCCAGGAGCTGCCCCAGCATTTCCCGGCGCCGGGGCTGGTGGAGCAGGAGGCGGAGGACATCTGGTCCACCACCCTGTCCTGCGCCCGCGCGGCGCTGCGGGCGGCGGGGGCGGGCGCGGCCGACGTGGCGGCCATCGGCATCACCAACCAGCGGGAAACCACGCTGGTGTGGGAGCGCGACACGGGTCGGGTCATCCACCGCGCGATCGTGTGGCAGGACCGTCGCACGGCCGGCGAATGCGCCCGCCTGGTGGCCGCCGGGCACGAGCCCAGGGTGAGCGCCACCACGGGGCTGGTGATCGACCCCTATTTCTCCGCCACCAAGATCGCCCACATCCTCGATGCGGTGCCCGGCGCCCGGGCGCGGGCGGAGCGGGGCGAGCTCGCCTTCGGCACCGTGGACAGCTTCCTGCTGTTCCGCCTCACCGGCGGGCGGGTGCATGCCACCGACGCCACCAACGCCTCGCGCACGCTGCTGTTCGACATCCGCGAGGGGGCCTGGGATGCGGACATGCTGGCCCTGTTCCGGGTGCCCGCGGCCATGCTGCCGGAGGTGAGGGACAGTGCCTCGGATTTCGGGCTCACGGACCCCGCATTGTTCGGAGCGCCCATTCCCATTCGCGGGGTGGCGGGCGACCAGCAGGCGGCCATGGTGGGCCAGGCCTGCTTCGCGCCGGGCATGATGAAATCCACCTACGGCACCGGCTGCTTCGCGCTGCTCAATACCGGCGAGGTGCCGGTGACCTCGCGCCACCGGCTGCTGACCACCATCGCCTATCAGCTCGACGGGCGGCGCACCTATGCGCTCGAAGGAGCCATCTTCGTCGCCGGCGCGGCGGTGCAATGGCTGCGCGACGGACTGAAGCTGATCGGCGAGGCGGCCGAGAGCGGGCCCCTGGCCGCTCGGGCGGATGACGCGCAGGAGGTGATCCTGGTGCCCGCCTTCGTCGGCCTCGGCGCGCCCTATTGGCGGCCGGAGGTGCGCGGCGCCCTGTTCGGCCTCACCCGCGCCACCGGTGCCGCCGAGCTTGCCCGCGCGGCGCTGGAGAGCGTGTGCTTCCAGACCCTGGACCTTCTGCAGGCCATGCATGCGGACTGGAGCGGCCCCGGCGGGCGGGAGACGGTATTGCGCGTGGATGGCGGCATGGCGGCGTCCGACTTCACCATGCAGAGGCTGGCGGACATCATCGGCGCGCCGGTGGATCGCCCGGTCCTGCGCGAGGCGACGGTGCTTGGCGCGGCCTATCTGGCCGGCCTCGCATGCGGCTTCTTTCCCCCGCCCGATGTGTTCGCCGGCAGCTGGCGGCGGGAACGGCGGTTCGAGCCCCGCATGGGGGAGGAGGAGAGGCGGCGGCGCATCGGCCTGTGGCGCGAGGCGCTCGGGTGCCTGCTGGGCCCGCTGCCGGCCCTGGGCAACAATGGGTGAGGCGCGGATTGCCGGCTTGACCGGTGCGGCGAATTGCCGCCGAATGGACGAAAATCCCAGTCGGGAGGATGCGGCATGACGCCGGACGACAGCTTCACCCGCGACGAGCGGGCCGCCATCTATCGCTGCATCACGCAGCGGCGCGACGTGCGCCGCAATTTCCTGTCCGATCCGGTGCCGGACGAGGTGCTGGGCCGGGTGCTGGCGGCGGGCCACGCGGCGCCCTCGGTGGGCTTTCTGCAGCCCTGGAACTTCATCGTCATCCGCGACCAGGCGACGAAATCGGGGCTGCATGCGGCGTTCACCCGCGCCAATGCGGAAGCCGCCGCCATGTTTGAGCCGGAGCGGGCGGCGCTCTATCGCACACTGAAGCTGGAAGGGCTGCTGGAGGCGCCGGTGCTGCTGTGCGTCACCTGCGAGCGGGACCGCGCCGGGCCGGTGGTGCTCGGGCGCACGCACCAGAGCGACATGGACATCTATTCCACCGTCTGCGCGGTGCAGAATATCTGGCTGGCGGCGCGGGCGGAAAATCTCGGCATGGGCTGGGTGTCCATCCTGTCGCTTCAGGACCTGCGCGACATTCTCGGCATTCCCGAGCCCATCATTCCCATCGCGCTGTTGTGCGTGGGCTATGTGGACCATTTCGAGACCACGCCGGATCTGGAGCGGGCCGGCTGGCGCAAGCGGCTGGCGCTGGAGGATCTGGTTTTCTCCGAGCGTTTCGGCGCCCTGGCGGACAAGGTGGCGAGCTGAGGGGCCCGTTCGGCGCGGCGAAATCGGGTGGCCGCCGCTTGGCGAGCCTGCTGAAATGGGCGACGCTCGATGAGATGGAGACACTTCGGTGCTTGAAGCCGCCGCCTGCCCGCTGCCGTCCGGCCTTCTGGGATCGATGACCGCGAGCCCCGCCACGCCCCTTGAGATCGCCGCCCGCGACTATGAGGTGGTGCACCGCGCCGTGGCCTATATCTCCCAACATGTGCGGTGCCAGCCGGAGGTGGAGGAGATGGCGGCCGCCGCGGGCGTCTCTTCCCGTGCGCTCACGGATCTGTTTCGCCGCTGGTGCGGCTTGACCCCCAAGGCCTTCCTTCAGGCCCTGACGCTGGATCGCGCCCGGCGCATCGTCGCGGAGAGCGCCAATGTGCTCGACGCCGCCCTGGAACTGGGCCTGTCGGGGCCGGGGCGGCTGCACGATCTGTTCGTGGTGCACGAGGCCATGTCGCCGGGGGAGTGGAAGGCGGGCGGGGCGGGGCTCGTCATCCGCTATGGCTTTCATCCCTCGCCGTTCGGGCGCGCCCTGGCCATGTCCACCGCGCGGGGGCTGTGCGGCCTTGCCTTCGCCGATGCGGGCGAGGAGGCGGCCGCGCTCGCCGACATGTGCGCCCGCTGGCCCAACGCCACCTATGTGGAAGACCCCGCCGCCACCGCGCCCATGGTGGCCCACATTTTCGATCCCGGCGCCTGGCGCGAGGACCAGCCCCTGCGCATCATCTTCATCGGCACGGATTTCGAGATCCGGGTGTGGGAGACGCTGCTGCACATTCCCATCGGGCGGGCCACCACCTATTCCAACATCGCCTCGCATGTGGGGCGGCCAAAGGCGGCCCGGGCGGTGGGCGCAGCGGTGGGCAAAAATCCCATTTCTTTCGTGGTGCCCTGCCACCGCGTGCTGGGCAAGAGCGGCGACCTCACCGGCTATCACTGGGGCCTCACCCGCAAACGCGCCATATTGGGCTGGGAGGCCGGGCGCGCCGACATGGCGCGGCCTTGACGCGACCGCGCGGATGTCGGTGACGGAAGCCGCGCGGGGCGAGGGAACAGAGCGGGGGCGCGCCGAAGGGCGATCCCGCCGCTTCTTTCACCTCTTTGCGCACACGAGCCTTGTCCGTTTCCAAAAGAGCAAGAGATCCGCGCGCGCTCTGGACCGCAGCTCGCGCTGCGGCTAGAGAACGGGCGCATCCGGGGTCTAATAACACCCGCAACCAGAATGGGCGTTCGCGATATGGTGCGCGGGTCTATCTCTGGCCGTGGCCGTGAATTTATCGAGGGGTAGTGCTTTGGGACGTCACTTGCATATCGCGGGGACCGGGCGGGCCGGCACGACTTTCCTCGTGCATTATCTCACGGCGTTGGGGCTCGATACCACGCTGACGCGCAATCCCGACTCGCCCGTGGATGAAAATGCCAATGCCGGGCTTGAGGTGCCGCTGCATCTGCTGGACGATGAGACCACCCCTTATGTCATCAAGAATCCCTGGCTCTATCTCGTCATCGACGAGCTCATAGAGAGCGGGCGGTTTGAGACCGACGGGGTCATCATCCCCATTCGCGATCTCAGCCAGGCGGCCCGCAGCCGCGCGGTGGTGGAACAGCAGGCGATGCTGGAAAGGGCGCCTTGGCTCGCCGAGCTGAAAGAGCCGTGGGATGTCTGGGGCACCGTGCCGGGCGGCATGATCTATTCGCTGGACGAAAAGGATGTCGAGCGTATCCTGGCCGTTGGTTTCTACCATCTGGTGGAGCGCCTCAGCCGAGCGGGCATTCCTTTCACCTTTCTGCATTTTCCGCGGTTCGCGCAGGATGGCGACTACCTTTATGAAACGCTGAAGCCCCTCTTGCCGGGCATTGATCAGCAGGCAGCCCGCGAAGCCTTCGCCCGGACGGCGGACCCGTCGAAGGTTCGGGTCGAGGATGCGGTCGAGACCAATATGGCCGTGCTGCGTGAGCAGAACGTGGCTCTCAAGCGTGAGATGCGCACCCTGCTGCAGCAGATGGCCGAAAAGGATCAGCAATTGCGGGAAGAGCGGCGGATGCGCAATCCGCTGCGTCGTCTGGTGCGCGGCATGCGCAAGGGCCGGCGATAAGGGCTTTAGCGAGGCGGTGGGCAAGAACCCCATTTCCTTCGTGGTGCCCTGCCATCGCGTGCTGGGCAAAAGCGGCGACCTCACCGGCTATCACTGGGGCCTCACCCGCAAGCGCGCCATATTGGGCTGGGAGGCCGGGCGCGCTGGCACCGGAGCGCCCGAGCGCGGCTGAGCGCGCGCCGCAGCATGGCGGATAATATGGATTGTGATATCCGCATGTCACAACCAAAATGCGCAATGTATGGTAACATTCTCCCGTAGGAACCCATTCTGCGAGGAGATGCAGGCCATGGCGACGAAGTCTGGAACCGAGGGAAACGATGAGCTGAACGTGTCCACGTGGGCCGCCACCTGGAGCGTTTACGGATACGGCGGGAACGACACGATCACGATTTCCAATTTGTTCATCTCCAGCGTCATCATCGATGGTGGTGCGGGAAATGACTCCATTTACGTGCCCATGGCGCAGAACGTGAGCATCCACGGGGGTGTCGGCGACGATTGGATCCAGCTCAGCGGCGCGACATCAAGTGGATCTCGATCCATCTATGGCGATGCCGGAGACGATGTCATTATCGGCTCCAACGACGCCGAATATATCTATGGCGGAGCTGATGATGACGAAATCCATGGCTATATGGGCGCAGACCATCTTTATGGAGATGGTGGGAACGACATTTTAGTTGCGACCGTGAGCTATCACGCCGTGTTCTACGACGGTGGCGCAGATTTCGACACGCTCAGCATTCGCGCCAATTCAACTTACAGTCAGTATGATGTCAACATCGCCGCCCTGTCTGGAATTGAAAGGATCGAAAACACGGACCCCGTTAAGCGTGCTTATCTCGTGGGTAACGGCTTGAATTTGGACAACATTGAGTTGGTCGATATCATCGGTGTCAAAGGTAATAATGGTGATAACCTGCTGAGGTCTGGGCTTTCACATAAGAATGACGTCAATGGGACGCCAATTATCATGACAGTAGAAGGGCTCGGTGGAAATGACGCCCTGCGCGGCCGTGCCAATGCGGATCGGCTGGATGGTGGCGTCGGGAACGACCAGCTCTATGGGTTTGGAGGGGATGATACCCTCATCGGCGGGGCGGGCAGTGACGAGTTCCACTTTTTCCCGAATGAGGGCACGGACACGATAGAGGACTTCACGCAGGGTGAGGACCTTATTTATATCCACATGACGGGATTGTACGACATTTCCACGATGACGACAGTAGTCAGTACAGAAAATTCATCAAATTTAATTGTAAATATTGGATCAGTGGAATTTCAAATCGCGAATGGTGCAACCTTGGCACTTACAGCTTCTGACTTCGTCCTCACGGAAGCGGTCCCCGTCTATTGAATCCGAAGATGGCCCTGCCCATCCCACGGATGGGCAGGGCCATTATTATAATTCGAACAAGTGATTATAATCCGAAAATATCAGTAATCTCGCGATGTAAAAAGTGCACTAACTCCACGTTCATCCTTCTTTGCAACCTGGATCCAGGAGTCTTTGTCGTATATCGAGTGCCGGGTGTTCTCCCAAACTGCGCCGCTATTATCGGAATAATAGGTACGAATTCCGTTATCTTTCAATTTTATATCGAATTTTCCCATTCCATATGTTCCGTCAGTGTTATTTATAAGTATAGTTCCGCTGACGTTCCATTTTTCATACATATCGTTCGCAGAGGCTTCGATGTTGCTTGGGAAATACGCAATAGTACTCTCCATTCGAGTCACCATTCCGGTCTCCAATCGGAGTATTGTGGAGAGTTTGTCGATTTCAGTTTGATCCGTGGCAGTTGCAAGCCGCGCTTTTGTTTCTTCGGCCTGGGCTCGTCCTCCCTCTATCCCGCGGAGAGAGCTATTATATCTCTCTATAGCATAAGCGAGGTCTTGGGGGTTCAGGATCGCGTACACTTTCGGCTTGGACCCTTCAGTGGCTGATGGCGTCTCCGTAGTCGTCGACGCGGGCTGTTGCGCCGTTTCCGCCGCGCCGATCCACGCATTGGTCGCCACGCTTGCGCCCTGGGTCTGGGCGGGGCTGGTGCCGGCCTTCATCTGCTCGGCTTCCTTGGCCAGCTCCTGGATCTTGGCGAGGGTTTCCTCATTGTTCGCGGTGCCGGCTTCCTTGCCGGTCTGGAACAGGGTGAGAATGTTGGCGGAATTGTTGCTGACGCCGGTGACCATGTGCCCCTCCTGCGAGGCGGGAGCCGCGGGCACCTCATGTGCGCGCAGGCCCGGGAAGAGGCGGCGACCTCATGTCGACGCAGGGCGGCGGCCGGCTCGTGCTGACCGAGAGGAAGATTACCATGGTGCCTGCTGTGTGACCATGGGTTGTGCTCGGAAAAAGTGTGCCCGGGCTGTACGCCCGTGATGTCACGGTCGCTGCGAGGCCCGATTTTCCCGGAGTGCCACCTCCCGCCCCCGCTGCAACGCCGGCGGCGGGCGAAGGGCGCCGACTGCCGCTCAATCCCGCGACAGGGCTTCCACCGGGTCGAGCATGGAGGCACTGCGGGCGGGCAGGAAGCCGAAAATGCCGCCGATGAGGCTCGACGACACGAACGCCACCACGATGGATGCCGGCGAATAGACCAGCGTGAAGTTCGAGCCCGCATAGGCAAACAGCACGCCGAAGCCCAGCGCCAACCCGATGCCCGCGACGCCGCCGATGAGACAGACCAGCACCGCTTCGATGAGGAATTGCTGGAGAATGTCGGATTGCCGCGCGCCCACCGCCATGCGCACGCCGATCTCGGCCACCCGCTCGGACACGGACACCAGCATGATGTTCATCACCCCAATGCCGCCCACCAGCAGGGAGATGAGGGCGATGGCGGCGATGAGCAGGGTCAGCGTTTCGGTGGTGGAAGTGATGGTCTTGCGGATGTCGTCGGTGTTGAGGATGAAGAAATCCTGCTTGCCGTGGCGCTTGGTGAGAAAATCGGTCACCGCGGTTTCGGCCAAGGCGGTGTCGGTATCGTCATTCACCCGCACGGTGATGGAGCGCAGCGCCGTGGTGCCGAGAATGCGGGCCTGCACCGTGGTGTAGGGCAGATAGATGGACAGGTTCTGGCTGGAGCCGAAGCCGCCCTGCTGCTGCTCGGTGATGCCAATGACGCGGCAGGGCACGTCCCCTACCAAAATCACCTCGCCGATGGGATCGCCGGGATAATCGGCGAACAGGGTCTTGCGCGTGTTCTCGTCGATCACCGCATCCTGCGCGTAGCTGCGCACGGCGGCGGCGTCGAAGAAGCGGCCCTGGGCCAGCTTGGTTCCGCGCGCCTCGAAATACTGGGCGCCGACGCCGTTCACCAGGGCGGTTGCTTCCGTGGGGCCGAACCGCACCGTCTTTGACGTGGAGACGGTGGGTGTCACCGCCGCCACATAGGGCTGCTCGGCAAGCGCGCGGGCGTCGCCCACCACCAATGTCGTGATCTTGCCGGATCTGACGTCGCCGAAGGTTTTGCCGGGGAAAATCTCCAGCGTATTCGTGCCCAGCGAGGAAATATTGGCCAGAACCTTGCGCCGCGATCCTTCGCCCAGCGCCACCACGCATACCACCGAGGCGATGCCGATGATGATGCCCAGCATGGTGAGAAAGGTGCGCAGGCGGTGCGCGTTCATGGCCAGCAGCGCCATGCGGAACGCCTCCTGGAAGCGCATCGCCAGCGCTTGCCACGAGCGGGTGGCGGCGGCGTCCAAGGCCGCGCCCTCGGTGGGGTCGGGCGGGGCCGCGTGGGGCTGGGTCCGCTTGCCGGTGCGCCGGTCGGAGATGATGGCGCCGTCGGAAAACTCGATGATGCGCTCCGCCCGCTCCGCCACGTTCATGTCGTGGGTGACGATGACGATGGTCTTCCCCTCGGCGTGCAGCTCGTCGAGGATGCGCAGCACCTCCTCGCCCGAGGCCTTGTCGAGGGCGCCGGTGGGCTCGTCCGCCAGGATCAGCTTGGCGCCGTTCATGAGCGCGCGGGCGATGGACACGCGCTGCTGCTGGCCGCCGGAAAGCTGGCCGGGCCGGTGGCCGGTACGATCGCCCATGCCCAGGCGGCCCAGCAGCTCCAGCGCCCGCGCGCGCCGCGCCCCGGGCGCCCAGCCGGCATAGATGGCGGGGATCTCCACATTGCCCAGCGCCGTCAGTTCGCCCAGCAGGTGATAGCGCTGGAAGATGAAGCCGAAATGCTCGCGCCGCAGGGCCGCCAGCTCGTCGGGATCAAGGTCCGCGGTTTCGCGCCCGGCGATGCGGTAGCTGCCGGAGGTGGCGCGCGAGAGGCAGCCCAGGATGTTCATGAGGGTGGACTTGCCGGACCCGGAGGCGCCGACAATGGCCACCATCTCCCCTTCCTCGATGGTGAGGTCGATGTCCTTGAGGACGGTGAGCACGCCCTCGCCGGCGGGATATTCCCGCCGCAGCTTGTTGAGTTCGATCAGCGGTGTGCCCATGCGCGCACCCCCCGTCACAGGCCCATGGGGGGCGGGGGCATCCGCCGCGTGGCATTGGGGGCGCCGGTGCCGGAGAGCTGGCCGGTGACCACGGTCTCGCCCTCCTTGAGGCCGCTCTTGATCTCCGCCCGGGTCTTGTTGTTCAGCCCCACCTCGACGGCGCGGCTGGTCACCTGGCCGTCGGCTTCCAGCACCTGCACCGTGTGGCTGCCGTCGCGCTGGCGCGGGCCGAGGGCGATGGACGGGACGGTGAGAACGTCCGCGGCTCGTCCGAGGATGATGTGCACCTCCGCCGTCATGTAGGTGCGCAGCCGCCCCTCCGGATTCGGCACGTAGAAGATGCCGTTATAGTAGATGGCGGTGGATGACGAGCTGGATGATGAGGAGGACTTGCTGGTGCTGGATGTGGAGGATGTCGAAACCGCGCTGTCGCTGGTGATGGATTCCGGCGCCGGCTCGATGAATTCAAGCGTCGCCTCATAGCGCCGGTCGGGCTCGCCGATAATGTTGAAAAAAAGCTTCTGCCCGGCCTTCACATTCACCACGTCGGCCTCGGAAATCTCGGCGCGCACCATCATGGTCTGGAGGTCGCCCAGGATGATGATGGTGGGGGCGGTCTGGGCGGCGTTCACCGTCTGGCCTTCCTGGCTGACGATGTAGAGCACGGTGCCGTCCATGGGGGCGGTGATGCGGGTGTAGCCCAGGTTGACGCGGGCGGTGTCCACCCCCACCTCGGCCTCTGCAATCTGGGCCTCAAGCGCCGCGATCTGGGCCCGGGTGGTGGCCACCTCGGCCTCGGCGCTCTCGAAATCGGCCTGGGAGACGGCGGTCTGCGCCACCAGCTTCTTCTGGCGCGCCAGGGTCTGCTGGGCGAGCACGAGGCTCGCCTCCTTTTCGGCCTTCTGGGCGTGCACGGCGGCCAGGGAGGCTTCCGCCGTGCGCAGGGCGTTCTGCTGGGTGACCGAGTCGATTTCGGCCACCAGGTCACCCTGGCGGATGGTTTCGCCCAGCTTCACCTTGATGGCTGTGATGCGGCCGGAAACCTGCGCGCCCACCGCCACCAGCTTCGCCGGCTTCAGGGTGCCGGTGGCGAGCACGGTTTCCTCGACCGTACCGCGGGTAACGCGGGCCGTCATCATCTTCACCGGCTCGGGCGCGAACAGGGAATCCTTGATGAGCAGGAAGCCGATGATCGCGGCGATGACCAGCGCGCCGATGACGATGATCCGCCGCCGCCCGGAACGGGCCCCATTGAGCTGCGCGGGGCTCATGAGCGCCTCCCGGGGCAGGAGGGGAGGGGCGAGGGGAGGGGCCTGGAGGGTGCGGCCGCGCGCGGCATCAGAGAGGAAGGCACGGGCGTCTCATTGTTGAATCTGGGAGAAATGCGGGCCGGTATTGGTGTCCACCACGGCGGGGGTGGTCACGTCCATGGCGCCATCCCAGCCGCCACCCAGGGCTTTGTTGAGGGCGACATAGTCGGTGGCGATGGCCACCCGGCTCACCAGCAGGGAATCCTCCGCCGAATAGAGCGAGCGCTCGGCGTCCAGCACCTCCAGGAAGCTGGTGGAGCCGTTCTGGTAGAGCGAACGGGCGAGCCGCGCCGCCTCCCGGTAGGAGGAGGCGGACTCGGAGAGCTTGCCGGCCTTCACCCGCTCCTGGTTCAGGGCGACGCTGGCATTCTCCACATCCTCAAGCGCGGTGAGAATGGCGGCGTGGTAGGCCAGGAAGTTCTGGTCGCGCTGCGCCTCGGCCACCTCCACGGCGGCCTTGAGCTGGCCGCCGGTGAAGACGGGAATGCTCAAGGTGGGTCCATAGGACCAGCTGATGGCCGATCCCCGCACCAGATCGCCCACCTTGGTGCCGTCGGTATTGATGTTGCCGGTCAGGCTGATGGCCGGATAGCGCGCCGCTTCTGCCTGGCCGATGAGGGCGGTGGACTGGGCCAGGGTGCGTTCGGCCTGGCGCACGTCCGGCCGGTTGCGCAGCACGTCTGCGGGCACGCCCTTCGACACCCGGTTGCGCGGGCTGGGAATGGGGCCGCCACGATTGAGCTGCGCCGCCAGGGCGGACGGCGGCTGCCCGGTGAGCACGCTCAGGCGATGAATGCTCTGGGCCAGCTGCGATTTCAGCTCGGGAATATTGGCCTCGGTGGAGGCGGCAAGGCCGGTGGCGTTGGACAGGTCCACGGCGGAAACCGCGCCCGCCTCAAGCTTGGTGCGGGTGAGCGCGGCCGTCTCGCGCTGGGAGGCGGCGGTGCGCTGCGCCAGCGCGATGCGGGCCTGATAGCCCCGCACGGCCACATAATTGGAGGAGATGTCGCCCACCAAGGTCAGCAGCGTGCCACGCAGGTCGTCCTCCGCCGACTGGGCGGCAAAGCCCGCGGCTTCCACGCCGCGCCGGTTGGCGCCGAACAGGTCCAGCTCCCAGGAGGCGTCGAAGCCAGCCTGATAGTCCGTATAAAGGCCGCCCACGGTGATGTCGCCGCCGCTGCCCACGCGCGAGCCGTTCTGCCCCCGCGTGGCGGAGGCGGAAAAGTCCACCTGGGGGAACAGGCCGCCCACTTGCTGGCGATAGGTGGCGCGCGCCTCGCGGATCTTCGCCTTCGCGGTGGCCACGTCCAGGTTGCCGGCGACCGCGGTGTTGATCAGGGCGTTGAGGGTCGGGTCCTTCATCCGCTCCCACCAATGGGCGAGCTGGGGCGCGGCAGGCTCCTTCTTCATGCCGCTCTGGTCCTGCCAGCGCGCGGGCAGGTCGAAGGAGGGCGTGGCATAGTCCGGCCCCACCGAGCAGCCGGCCAGAAGCAGGCACAGGAGCGGGCCGGGGGCGAGCGCAAGGAGCGGACGCGCGCGCGGCGGTACCGCCTGTGCGCAAAGGCGTTCAGGCGCGCTGTCGCACCGCGGCGCTGACGCGAGCGGGTGGCGTCGGGCGGAACGGCGAGCACCGGAAGCAATGGGGGTAAACTGAGTCACGCGGCTCTCACCCTCGGGGCAGGCACGACATTACGGTCTCCGCCGGAGGCCGGTGGCATCCGAAGCGTGCGCTGACAGTGCGGGTAACCTTCGACCAAAACCTCCGCCCTCAGGCCGTGACCAAGGAGGCAAGGACAAATCACTGGAGACTCGATTTAGGAAACTTTAAATTACCCATATTGTCGGCACGTGCCGCTGTCAATCTCGGGGGGAGGTGAATGCGTCCGGCCAAGCCTGTCAAGGTGCCTGGTGCCGTTCAGAACGTTTCCAGCTCGCCCGCCGGGCGGCGGGGACCCGGGCGGCCGAAGGCGGCGAGCGATGCCGCGCAGCGTGCCGCCCTTGTGGCCGGCGCCTACCGCCTGTTTCTGCACACGGGCTATGGCGGAACCACCATGGACGCGGTGGCGGCGGAATGCCGCATGTCGAAGCGCACCCTCTACCGTTTCTTTCCCGGCAAGGCAGACCTGTTCGCCGCGGTGGTGGACGCGCACCGGCAAAGCATGCTGGCGCTGCCGGGTGACTACGCGCACCTGCCCCTCGACGCGGCGCTGGAAGCCATCTTCCGCGTGGATCTCACCGAGCAGGAGGACCACGCGCGCCGCGCGCTGCTGCGGCTGGTGCTGGTGGAGGGGCCGCTTTTCCCCGAGCTGCACCAGATCCTGGAGCAGGCTGGCGCCGATCCCTCGCGGGCGGAGCTGGCCGCCTGGCTTGCGGCGCAGGCGGCAGCCGGGTGCCTGGTGGTGGAGGACGCCACGGCTACCGCCCGCATCCTCATGGACATGATGTTCGGCGCCGATTTGCCCAAGGCCGATGGTGAGCCCCAGAAGCCGGACACCGCCGCGCGCCGAACCCATATCCGGCGCTGCGTGCGGCTGTTCCTGAAGGGGACCTTGCCGCGCTGATCGGCGGCCCTTGAGAGCGGCCTCTTGGCGGCGGGTTTCCTGACGGATCAGGGGGTGCCGGCGGGGCCCTTGTGAGGCGCGCCGCCGGGATGGCCCGCACCGGGGTGACCCCCCGGATGCCCCATTCCCGGATGCCCCATGCCTTTCGGCATGCCGTGGGGCGGCATGCCCGGATGGCCGGAGCGGGGAGGCTCCTGCTGGGCGACGGGTGGGGTGGCACGCGGAAGCAGCTCCACCCCGGAAATATCCTTCACGAGATCGCAGAAGGCATCACCCCGCACCTCGAAATTGGGAAACTGGTCGAAGCTCGCGCAGGCCGGCGAAAGCAGCACCACCGGATGTTCCAGCCCGGAGGCTTCCGCGTCCCGCGTGGCGGCGGCCACCGCCTTGTCGAGGGTGCCGACGATCTCATGCGCCACCGCCGGCCCGAGGGTCTCGCCGAACGCTTCCGCCGCCTCGCCGATGAGATAGGCCTTGGCGACGCGCCCGAAATGGGGGGCGAGGGGCGTGATGCCGCCGGTCTTGGGCTTGCCGCCGGCGATCCAGAAAATATCCTGGAAGCTCACCAGCGCCCGCTCGGTGGCATCGGCATTGGTGGCCTTGCTGTCATTGACGAACAGCACGTTTCCCTTGGTGCCCACCTGCTCCATGCGATGGGCGAGGCCCGGAAAGCGCTTCATGGCCACGGCGATGATTTCCGGCGCCACGCCCACGGCGCGGGCGGCCGCATAGGCGGCGGCCGCATTCTGCGCATTGTGAACGCCGCGCAGGGAGCCGATGCCGCCGAGATTCAGGCGGAACCGCTCGGCCCCGCCCTCGGACACCACAAGCGTCTCACCCTCGCGCCAGATGCCGTCGGCCAAGGGCCGGCGCATGGACAGGCGCACCACATATTTGCCCGCGCGCTCGGCGCGGTCTGCCATGGCGGCGGAAAAGTCGTCGTCGACACCGATGATGGCGGCGCCGCCACCCTCGACCCCGGTGATGAGGCGCTCCTTCACCGCCGCGTAATTCTCGATGCTGCCATGGCGATCAAGATGATCCGGAGTGATGTTCAGCATCACCGCCACCGAGGGGTCGATGGAGGGGGCAAGGTCGATCTGGTAGGAAGAGCACTCCACCACATGCACCCGCCCGCTCTTGGGCGGGGCGAGGGAGAGGATGGCGGTGCCGATATTGCCGCCCATCTGCACGTCGCGCCCGGCCACCCTCAGGATGTGGGTGATGAGGGCGGTGGTGGTGGACTTTCCATTGGTGCCGGTGATGGCGATGAAGGGCGATCGCCGGGCGGTCGCCTGCCGCTCGCGGCAGAACAGCTCGATGTCGCCGATCACCTCGACCCCCGCTGCCCGCGCCAGGTCCACTGACCAATGGGGCTTGGGGTGGGTGAGCGGCACGCCCGGCGAAAGGACGAGGGCCTGGACCACCGTCCAGTCGATGTCGTGCAGGTCCTGGACCGTGATGCCTGCTTCGCCGGCCTTGCGGCGCTGGGGCTCCGCGTCATCATAGGCGACCACATGGGCGCCCCCCGCCTGGAGCGCTTGTGCGGTGGCGAGCCCGGAGCCGCCGAGCCCGAAAAGGGCGACGGTCTGATCCTTGAAGACGGTGACGGGAGTCATGGCTGGCAAATTCTCGATCTGGCGCAATCAGGAGCCGGCTGGCCGGTCGTGCTCTCGTCTAATCCCGGCGGCGCCGCGAGGGAAGCGCTGTTCGTTGTGCGGGAAGCCGGCCGCCGCGACGAAGTGACCTTCGGGAAAAGAGGCATTGACAGCGAGCTACATTAAAAACATTGAATGTAGAATTGAGATCAGGAGGCTGAGATGACGCCGAATGTGGGTGGGATTGACCGCGTGCTGCGGTTTGTCGTGGGTATCGTTTTGCTGCTGGTGCCGTTCGTGGGCGGTTCCGTTCCGGCCCTCGCGGGGCTGGGCGGCTGGGCGTGGCTGATTGGGGCGGTGGGCCTCGTGATGCTGCTCACGGCCGTCTTCCGCTTCTGCCCGGCCTATGTGCTGGTCGGCATCAAGACCTGCGACAAGTAGGTCGCGGCCCCATCAAGACAAAGGCCCGGTGGATCGCTCCACCGGGCCTTTTTCGTTTTCGGGAAGGGCGCGTTCAGCGCAGCTTCAGGGTGGCGAGGCCGATGAGGGCCAGCACCACGGCGATGATCCAGAAGCGGATCACCACCTGCGGCTCGGTCCAGCCGAGCTGCTCGAAATGGTGGTGGATGGGCGCCATCTTGAACACGCGCTTGCCGGTGAGCTTAAAGGACGCCACCTGCACGATCACCGAAACCGCTTCCAGCACGAACAGCCCGCCCACCACGGCGAGTACGATTTCATGCTTGGTGGCCACCGCCACGGTGCCGAGCAGGCCGCCCAGGGCCAGCGAGCCGGTATCGCCCATGAATACCTGGGCCGGCGGCGCGTTGAACCACAGGAAGCCCAGGCCCGCGCCCATCACCGCGCCGCAGATGACCGCCAGCTCGCCGACGCCGGCCACATAGTGGATCTGCAGATAGTCGGCGAACACCACGTTGCCCGAGAGATAGGCAATGAAACCGAACGTGCCCGAGGCGATCATCACCGGCACGATGGCAAGCCCGTCCAGCCCGTCCGTGAGGTTCACCGCGTTGCCAGCGGCCACGATGACGAAAGCCCCGAAAAACACGAAGAACACGCCAAGGTCCAGCAGCAGGTCCTTGAAGAAGGGAAAGGAGACTGAAGTCGAAAGCCCCGCTTTGCCGACATTCATGATGAGAATGACCGCAACACCCGCAATGACCGCTTCGATGGCGAGGCGCGTCTTGCCGGAAAGACCATTGTGGGTCTGCTTCGTCACCTTCAGGTAGTCGTCATAGAACCCGATCATGCCGAAGCCGAGCGTCACCAGCAGCACCACCCATACATAGGGGTTGGCGAGGTTGGACCACAGCAGTGTCGCCACCACGATGCCCGACAGGATCATGAGCCCGCCCATGGTCGGCGTGCCCTTCTTGGTGAGCAGGTGGGACTGGGGTCCGTCCGTGCGGATGGGCTGGCCCTTGCCCTGCTTCAGCCGCAGGGTGGAAATCATGGACGGGCCGAACAGGAACACGAACAGGAGCGCCGTCACCACCGAGCCGCCGGTGCGGAAGGTGATGTAGCGGAACACGTTGACGGCGGGAAGCGACTGATGGAGTTCGGCGAGCCACTGAAGCATGGGTCATCCTCGAAGCATTTCCTGCGAAGTGGACACCGGTTCGCGTGAAGAAAATGCGTGAGATCAAAAAGCCTGGACGGAACGCAAAGCCCGGCAATGAGACGGGTGGTACTTGAGCGTTTTCGCGCGAGGTGGATACGGGTTCGCGTGAAGAAAACGCGTTAACTCAACAAGCTAGAGCATTTCCCCGATTCTGTGAAACGGGGAAAAAGTCTAGAGCAGCGCATCCTCGCTGGCGGGGAAACGCTCGGAGAGGCGCTTCACCAGCGGCCCCATGCGGCTGCCATTGGAGCCCTTCACCATCAGCGTGTCCCCGGCGCGCACCACCGCGGCCACCATGGGTTCAAGATGGGTGGCGTGCTGGGCATAGCCGCCGCGCCGCTCGGGCGGCAGGGCCTGCCACAGCGCGTGCATCAGCGGCCCGCAGCAGAAGACAATGTCGATGCGGCCCTCCTTGAGGGACTGGGCCAGCCCCGCATGCATGGCGGCGGCGCCGTCGCCCAGCTCCAGCATATCGCCGAGCACGGCGATGCGCCGGCCGCGCGGCCCCACCGGGGTGCGGCTGAGCACGTCGATGGCGGCGCGCATGGAGGCGGGGTTGGCGTTGTAGCTCTCGTCGATGAGGGTGGCCGCGCCGCCCTTCACCGCCAGCTGGATCGGCACGCCGCGTCCGGGCGGCGGAGTAAGGCGCGAAATGCCGATGGCGGCCAGCGCCAGGTCCGCGCCCAGCAGCTTTGCCGCCGCCAGCACGGCGAGCATGTTCTGCACCACATGGCGGCCGGGCATGGGCACCTTGAGGGTGATGCGCGTGCCCAGCACGTCCACCACCATCACCGAGCAGGCCGGCTGCAGCGAGACGGTTTCCAGCCGCACGTCCGCGCCCTCGCTCTCGCCGAAGGTGACGATGCGGGCGACGCCCTTGGCCTGCGCGGATGCCTTCAGGCGGGCGAACAGGGGATTATCGAGATTGAGCACGGCGGTGCCGCCGGCCTCCAGCCCGTCGAAGATCTCGGCCTTGGCGTCGGCGATTTCCTCGATTCCGGAGAACTGGGCGATGTGCACCGGCTCCACGGTGGTGATGATGGCCACCTGCGGCCGCACCAGCTTCACCAGCGGCGTGATCTCGCCGGGATGGTTCATGCCGATCTCGAACACGCCGTAGCGCGCCTCTTCCGGCAGCCGGGCGAGGGAGAGGGGCACGCCCCAGTGATTGTTGTAGGAGGCGGCGGAGGCGTGGGTCTCGCCATCCGCGCCCAGCGCCAGGCGCAGCGCTTCCTTGGTGGTGGTCTTGCCCACCGAGCCCGTCACCGCCACGATGCCGGCCCTGGAGCGGGCGCGCGCGGCGCGGGCAAGGGCGGTGAGGCCGCCGAGAACGTCGTCCACCAGCAGTAGCGGGGCATCAGGGCCGAAGCGATCCGCCTTGTCGCGGGCCACCACGGCGAGGGTGGCGCCTGCGGCGATGGCCCTTTCCACATAATCGTGGCCGTCGGAATTCTCGCCCATGATGGCGAAGAAGGCGTCGCCGGGCGTCAGCGTCCGGCTGTCGATGGAGATGCCGGAAACGTCGCCCACCGGTCCGCGCGGCGTGGCGGACATGGCCTGGGTGATCTCGTCGAGGCGATAAAGGCGGCGCGCGCCGGTACTCATGCTCCAACCTCCGCGAGGGCGGCGAGAACCTCCGCCGCATCCGAGAACGGCAGTGTCTGTCCACCCGTGATCTGGCCGGTCTCGTGGCCCTTGCCCGCCACCACGAGCGCGTCGCCCGGCTGCATCATCGCCACGGCGGCGCGGATGGCCTCGCGCCGGTCGCCGATCTCCCGCGCGCCGGGGGCGGCGGTGAGGATCTCGGCCCGGATGGCGGCGGGGTCCTCGCTGCGCGGATTGTCGTCCGTGACGATGACGAGGTCGGCCTTTTCCGCTGCGATTGCGCCCATGATGGGGCGTTTTCCCCGATCGCGGTCGCCGCCGCAGCCGAACACCACCATGAGCCGTCCCTTCACCGCGCCGCGCAGGGTGTCGAGCACGGCCGCGAGGGCCTCGGGCTTGTGGGCATAGTCCACGAAGACGGGGTGGGCGGGGGCGTGGCCGATGCGCTCCAGCCGTCCCGGCACGCCCTTCAGGTGGGAGAGGGCGGCCATCGCGTCCTTGCGTTCGGCCCCGCAGGCGATGGCGAGGCCGGCGGCCACCAGAGCGTTGTCGGCCTGGAACCGCCCCGCCAGCGGCAGGGCGATCTCCGTGCCGTCGCCGAAGCGGATGATCTGGCTGGCGCCGGCCGGCTTCACGTCCAGCACCTCAATGGTGGCGCCGGCGAAATCGTCACCGAAGGACAGGGTCTTGAGCCCGCGCGTCTCCGCCCAGGCCAAAGCGGTGGCGGCATAGGGCGCGTCCAGCACGCCGACGGCGGTGGCCTCCATGGGCAGAAGCTCGGTGAACAAGCGCAGCTTGGCCTTGAAATAGGCTTCCACCGTGGGGTGGTAGTCCAGGTGGTCGCGGCCCAGATTGGTGAAGGCGCCGGCGGAAAGCCGCACCCCGTCGAGCCGGCGCTGGTCGAGCCCGTGGGAGGAGGCTTCCAACGCCATGTGAGTCACGCCCTTGCCGGCGAGGTCGTCGAGGATGGCGTGCAGCTCCACCGGATCGGGGGTGGTGAGGCTGCCATAGGTGGCGCCGTCTGGCGTCACGAGGCCGATGGTGCCGAGATAGGCGGCCTTGTGGCCCAGCCGCTCCCAGATCTGGCGCAGGAAATAGGCGACTGAGGTCTTGCCGGCGGTGCCGGTGACGGCGGCGATCACCTGGGGCTGGCGCGGAAAAAAGCGCGCCGCTGCCAGCGCCAGCGAGCGGCGCACATCGAGCGAGAAGGCGAACGAGACGTGGGGATAGGCGCTCCCCCCGGCCTGGGTGGGAAGGGGCGCCACCGGCTCCATGAGCACGGCGGTAGCCCCGCGCGCCACCGCGTCGGCGATGAAGCGGGCGCCATCCGCATGGGTGCCGGGCACCGCCACGAACAGGAAGCCGGGCTTCACCTTGCGGCTGTCCGCCGTCACGCCCTCGATGCGGAGGGCGCAGGCGTGGGGGGCCAGGATACGGGCGTGACCGCCGAGGAGCGATCCGAGGGTGTGGTCTGTCATCGGAGCCTCCTCTTGCTGCTGTTCATGGCATTGAGGTGACGGGCTGTCACCCCAGGGAATGGGAATGAGGCCGCGGGCACTCCTGCCGGGGCGCGCCGAACCGGGCCGGCGGGCCTTCCCGCAAGGCGAAAGGCCCGGTCGCCGCTCGCGGCCCGGTGTCGGCCGGAAGAGCGCTCACTGCCGGTCCGCGACCTTGGGCGCCAGGGTGCGCAGCATCTGCTCGGCCGTGGGCAGGTTCTGGCGGGGCGCCACGTTCAGCATGGGCGCGATGCGCTCCACGATGGCGCCGGCGGTGGGCGCCGCGTTCCAGCCCGATGTGGCAAAGCCGTAGGTGCCGGGGGCGGGCTGCGGCTCGTCCAGCATCACCAGCACCAGATATTGCGGCCTGTCCATGGGGAAGACAGCTGTGAAGGAGGTGAGCAGCTTGTGCTTGGCATAGTGGCCGTTCACCACCTTCTCGGCGGTGCCGGTCTTGCCGCCCACCATGTAGCCGGGAATGTCGGCCTTCTTGGCGGTGCCCTTCTCCGCGTTGAGGCGCATGATGTAGCGCATCTTGTCGGAGGTGTCGGTTTTCAGCACCTTGGTGGCCACCTTCTGCGCTTCTTCCTGGTCGCGCTTGAGGAAGGTGGGGGGAATGAGATAGCCGCCATTCACCATGGAGTTCACCGCCATCACCGCCTGGAGCGGGGCGACCGAAAGGCCGTGGCCGAAGGCGATGGTGGCTGAGTTCACCTCGCCCCAGTGCCGGGGCACGATGGGCTGGGAGCTCTCGGGCAGCTCGGTGCGCAGGCGGGTAAGCTGGCCCATCTTGCGCAGGAAGGTCTTGTGCGCCTCCACGCCCAGCGACAGCACCATCTTGGCGGTGCCGATATTGGACGACACCAGGAAGATCTCGGGCACCGACAGCACCCGGTTCTCGGCGTGATAGTCGGAGATCTTGAAGCGGCCGAAATGCAGCGGCGCGCGGGCGTCGAAGGTGGAGTTGAGGCCGATCTTGCCGGAATCCAGCGCCATGGCGAACGACATGGCCTTGAAGGTGGAGCCCATCTCATAGACGCCTGTGGTGAGGCGGTTGAGGTAGGCGTCGCTGGCCGGATTGCCAGGCACGTTGGGGTCGAAGTCGGGCAGCGAGACCATGGAGATGATCTCGCCCGTATTCACGTCCGTCACCACCGCCATGGCGTGGAGGGCGGAGAACTTGTCCTTGGCGCGAATCAGCTCGTCACGCACGGCGTGCTGCACGCGCATGTCGATGGAGAGCTGGACCGGCTCCTGCTGGCGGTCGGTGGCGAAGCCCGCCAGGTGCAGGTCGGAGAGGCCGCGCCCGTCGATCCACTTTTCAAGGCCGGCAATGCCCTGGTTGTCCACGTTCACGCCGCCGATGACGTGGGACAGGATGGGCCCATCCGGATAGATGCGGCGATTCTCGCTGAGGAAGCCGATGCCGGGCAGGCCCAGCCGATGGATCGCGCGGCGCTGCGCCGGGGTGATCTCGCGCTTCAGCCAGGCGAAGCCCTTGCCGGAATTCAGGCGCTTGCGCGTCTCTTCCACATCGAGGTCGGGCAGGATCTTGATCAGGCCTTCCAGCGCCTCGTCGGGGTCGAGCAGCCGGCGCGGTTCGGCGAACAAGGAGGGCGACTTCACATCGATGGCGATGATGTCGCCGTTGCGGTCGATAATGTCCGGCCGTGCCGAGGCCACCGCGTCCGATCCGCGCCCGCGCGTGGCGCCGGGGTCGGAGGTGAGGGCAAGGTGGGTGAGCTGCGCGGCAATGGCCACGAACACCAGGCAGAAGCCCGCCATCAGCAGCTTGATGCGGCCCCGCGCGACCATGTCCGGGCTGCCGCGGTCGAGGCCCAGCAGGCCGCGCGCGAACTTGCGCGCGCCAAGATAGGCCAGCATCCCAAGCCCGGCCACGCTGCGGAAGCTGAGCTTGCCGATGCCGGTGACCAGGCGCACGGCGAGCGCGCCCACGGCCTCGATGCCGCGCTCCAGGGCCCGCGCCACCCAAAGCGCCGCGCCACCCAGGCGCCCGCCGGCCTTCACGCCACCGCCCGCGAGGGCGCGGCCGGCGAGGATCGCGGCGCCGTTGAGGGCGTCGCCCAGCGAGACCTTAGGCTCGGGTGGCAGCGGCGCGTGGGCGTCGCCGTGCACCTGCTCGGCGTGGGCGGAATCGGGGCCAAGCGTGGCGTCGGTGTTGTTCTCGGACATGTTCTCGGACATGGCGACCTCGTCAGCGCACGCTCAGGAAACCTTTGAAGAAGGTGGCGACCGGGGAATCCTCGCCTCCGCTTTCGGCCGCTGGCGGTGGTGCTGCGGGTGCGGGGCGAGGGGCCGCCGGCTGACGCGGAGCGATGCTGCCGGTGGTGAGGGGCGCGCCCGCCGAAGCCACCGGTGTGGCCTGCGGCTTGGGCGCGGGTTTGGGGCGTATGGCCGAGGTGGCCGGAATGCTGGCGGCGCCCGTATTTCCGGCGGCCGCGGGGGCCCCTCCATTGGGCATGGGCGTCGACGCCTTGCCGGTGGAGGAGGTGACGAGCGGAGCATCCTCCAGCGCCTCGATGATGCCGCCGATCCCGTCGCCGCCATTGGCGGGCTTGGGGGGCAGGTCGTCGAACTCGGAGATGGACTCCACGTCCAGCCGCTTCAGGTCCAGGTGACGTTCCACCAGCCCCTGAATGTAGAAGGGTGACGTACGGCGCGCCCATTCGGCGCGCATGACGGCGATGGCGTCGCGCTCCTTGCGGATCTGGCTGCGCAGGGTGGCGAGCCGCTCGGCCTCGGCGGTGGAGGCATATTTGAGCTGGTACACCACCGCGGCGGTCACCAGGAGTGCGCCGACCATCAAGATGTTGGCGACTCGAAACATTCTCTTTAGCGTCTCCGCCCATGCCGTTGCGGTGAGGGGGCCGGTAGCAGCCCCATCAGGTCACCGCCCGGATGCGCCGGAGCGAGCGTGCGTTCGGCCGCGCGAAGCTTCGCGGACCTTGCGCGCGGGTTCTCTGCCACTTCGTCGGGACCGGGTTCCACCGCGCCCTTCGCCACCAGGCGGAAGGCGGGCTCCGGCCCCTCTCCGAGCGGCAGATGACGCGACGCGGACGGTGCCTTTACCCTGTTTGCCAGAAAAGTCTTAACGATCCTGTCTTCGAGCGAGTGGAATGTGACGACCACAAGCCGGCCGCCGGGCTTCAGCACCCGCTCGGCCGCCGCCAGGGCTTCCACCAGCTCGTTCAGCTCCTCGTTCACGGCGATGCGCAGGGCCTGGAAGGTGCGGGTGGCCGGGTGGATCTCGCCCGGCTTGGAGCGCACCACCCGCGACACGATTTCCGCCAGTTGCGCGGTGCGGGTAATGGGGGTCTCCTCCCGCGCCTTGACGATGGCGCGGGCGATGGCGCGCGACTGGCGCTCCTCCCCGAAGGCCCAGATAATGTGGGCGAGGCGCACTTCGTCCATCGTGGCGACCACGTCGGCGGCGGACAGCCCGTCGCCGCCCATGCGCATGTCCAGCGGCCCGTCGCGCCGGAAGGAGAAGCCGCGCTCGGCCTCGTCGATCTGCATGGAGGAGACGCCGATATCCAGCACCACCCCGTCGAGCGGGACGAATCCCGCCTCGGCGCTGAGGCTGTCGAGCTCGGAAAAGCGGCCCTGCACCAGGGTCAGGCGCCCGCCCGATGCGGCGACCAGGGCCTGTCCGCCGGCAATGGCGGTGGGGTCACGGTCGATGGCGAGCACGCGGCAGTCGGCGGCGGCGAGGATGGCGGAGGTGTAGCCGCCGGCGCCGAAGGTGCCGTCCACATAGGTGCCGGCATCCTTCGGCGCGAGGTGCGCCAGAACCTCTTTCAGCATTACGGGAAGATGACGGGCCGGTCCGCCTACGGCGTCGGTGGGGCCGACCCCGTGGCCCGTCGTCATACCGTGCTGCTCCCTGGGTTCGAGGCGCGGGAGCCGATGGCCCGGCGCAGCTCGCGCACCCTTTGGGTGGCCTCCGCGAGATGCACCTTCAGCCGCTCCGGTTCCCAGATCCTGAATTTATGCCCGAGCCCCACGAAGGCGACCTGATCGGTGATGCCGGCGTGGGCCTTGAGCGTTTCGGTCAGCACCACCCGGCCTTCCGGGTCGATGCGTAAGGTCTCGCTGGTGCCGTAGAGGGCGGCGGCCAGCTCTTCCCGCTCCTCGGAATAGGGCGGGTAGCGGTCGATCAGCGCGTCGATCTCGCCGATCAGCCGGTTGCCGCCCGCATCCAGCGCGGGCTCGGCGAGGCTCGGATGGCAGTAGAGGCCCTCCGCGCCGTCCTTCACCAGCACCGCGCGATACGGCGCAGGGATGGAAACCCGCCCCTTGGCGTCAAGACGCATCGTGTAGGTGGACACGAAGCGGTCCATGGAGCGCTCCTCGGCGCCGGGGTGCCTCCCCATTTCCAGGCCTCTCCCGAAGGAGGACGCGCCCGGCGACGACCAGAAGGCCGCCCATCATGTTTTGGGTAATGATGGGTTAACATGGGAAATCATGGGGCGTCAATGGAGCGGGATGGGCATTGGCGGGAAGATGGCGCGTGGTTTCACCGACCGACCGGCGGTCGGCCGGGCCAAGTTGGAGGGCCGGTGCGTGGTTGCTGAACGTCGGGGGAGGGAATCTGCTAGGTTCGCGCTTCAACGATGTCCGTGGCGGCGAGGGATGCATGTCCATCAGTGAGGCTCAGGCGGCGGGAACCGCCGTGTATGCGGCGGCGAGCCTGCCGACCTATTCGGTGCAGCAGATCTCCGATTATCTGCGCTTCGGGACCAATGGCGGGTTGACGATCGCCGGTACCGATACGCCCATCACCGTGAACCTGACCGGCCTCAGCGCCCAGCGGGCGGGGCTCGCGCGGCTGGCTCTGGCCACCTGGTCGGACATTTGCGACATCAGCTTCACGGAAACCACGGGCGCGGCGACCATCTCGTTCACGCAGAACCAGAGCGGGGCCTTCTGCCAGTGGTGGAGCTCCGGCTCATCCATCACCGCGGCGACGGTCAACGTGGCGGCCAATTGGGAAGGCGGCGACAGCAGCGTCGACGGCTATACCTTCCAGACCTTCATCCATGAGATCGGCCACGCCCTCGGGCTCGGCCATGCCGGGCCCTATGACGGCAGCGGGACCTATGCGACTGACGCCATCTATGCCAACGATTCCTGGCAGATGACGGTCATGTCCTATTTCAGCCAGGAAGAGGCGGGGCAGGGCAGCTACCGCTTTGTGATGACGCCCATGATGGCGGACATCTATGCCGTCCGCGCCATGTACGGGCGCGGCACCACCCATGCCGGCAATACCGTCTATGGGTTCAATTCCACCGTCCTCGGCGCCACCGCCGCGCTCTACGACTTCGCCAATTACAGCGAGGCGCCGAGCTACACGATCGTGGACGATGCCGGCACCGACACGCTCAATGCCTCCGGCTATGCGGTGAACCAGCTCATTGATCTGCGCGCGGGCCGATTCTCAAATATTGGCGGCCTCACCGGCAATATCGGTATCGCTCTCGGTGTCATCATCGAGAATGCGAATGGTGGATCCGGCGATGACCGCCTCATCGGAAACAGTTATGTCAATGTCATCTATGGCAATGCTGGCGATGACACCTTCTATGGCTACGGCGGCGATGATCGTCTGCTTGGTGGCACTGGCAATGACATTTTCGATGGCGGTGCCGGCAATGACAGGCTCTATGGCCAAGATGGCAACGACCGGCTCGTCGGTGGCGTTGGCAACGACCTTCTTGAGGGAGGCACCGGCAGCGACAGCATGACCGGTGGTGCCGGCGACGACACCTATTACGTGGACTCCATTGGTGATGTCGTGGTCGAAGTGGCGGGCGAGGGCTTCGACACGGTCCGCACGACCCTCTCGCGCTATACGCTCGGCACCAGCGTGGAGCGCCTGATCTATACCGGCTCGTCGTCCTTCACCGGGGTCGGCAACAACTTCAGCAACACCATCACCGGCGGTCGCGGCAATGATCGGCTGTGGGGCGGGGGCGGCAATGACACTCTCACCGGTGGGGTGGGCGCCGATACCCTGACGGGGGGCAGCGGACGAGACACCTTCGTCTACACCACCGTGTCCGATTCAAACCGCAGCACTTATGACACCCTGACGGATTTTTCCACCGCCGCAGGGGACCGGCTGAACCTCTCGGCCATCGACGCCAACACAACCAACAGCGGCGTCAATGACGCCTTCGTTTATGTGGGCTCTTCGGCCTTCTCGGGCACCGCCGGGGAGCTGCGGCTGGCCAATGGATTGCTGCAGGGCGATGTGAACGGCGACTCCCGGGCGGATCTTGTGATCGCCGTGGGCAGCGGCTTCACCTACTCATCCAGCAGTCTCATCGTATGAAGTCGTGGAGAAGGGCGTTGGGCCCTTCTCCACTTCCGCTTGCTCAGGCGGGCTCTGGCGCCCGCGCCGGGGTGAGCGCGCCCACGGTCTTCAGGGCGAAGGCGTAGACCAGGGCCACCTCATCCAGCCGGTCGAAGCGGCCGGAGGCGCCGCCATGGCCGGCATCCATGTTGGTGCGCAGCAGGATGGGGGCATGCGAGGTGTTGAACGCGCGCAGCCGCGCCACCCATTTGGCCGGCTCCCAATAGGTCACCCGCGGGTCGGTGAGCCCGGCAAGGGCGAAGATGGCCGGATAGGCCGCCGCATGCACATTATCCACCGGTGAATAGCGCCGGATCCGGGTGAAGGCATCGGGATCGGAAATGGGATTTCCCCATTCCGGCCATTCCGGTGGCGTGAGGGGCAATGTGTCGTCCAGCATGGTGGTGAGGACGTCCACGAACGGCACTTCCGCGATGATGCCCGCAAACAGTTCTGGCCGCATGTTCGCCACCGCGCCCATCAACATGCCGCCCGCCGACCCGCCATGGGCGACGATGCGCGCCGGCGTCGTGAATTTCTCCCGCACCAGATGGTCGGCCACCGCGATGAAATCGGTGAACGTGTTGGTCTTGCGGGTGAGCTTGCCATCCGAATACCAGCGCCAGCCCTTGTCCGTGCCGCCGCGGATATGGGCAATGGCATAGATGAAGCCGCGGTCCACCAGCGAAAGCCGGCTGGTGGAGAAGCTTGCCGGTATGGTGATGCCGTAGGCTCCATATCCATACAGCAGCAGCGGCGCCGTGCCGTCCAGCGGCGTGCCCTTGCGGTAGAGCAGGGACACCGGAACCATCTCGCCATCGGGCGCCGGGGCGAAGATGCGCCGGGTGACGTAGTCGGCCGGATCATGGCCCGAGGGAACCTCCTGGCGCTTCAAGAGCGCCCGTTCCCGGCTGGCCATGTCATAGGACCACACCTCAGACGGCGTGGTCATGGAGGCGTAGGTAAAGCGCACCTCGCGGGTGTCGAACGGGAAGCCGGGGAACAGCCCCAGCGCATAGGCTTCCTCATCGAACGCCACCGCATGCTCGGCGCCGCTTTCCAGGTCGCGCACGATGATGCGCGGCAGCCCGCCCTCCCGCTCCAGCCGTGTCATGAAGCGTGCGAACACGGTGTGGCTGAGGATCATGCGGCCCGGCGCATGGGGCACGAAATCACGCCAGTTCCGCCGCTCGGGGGCGGCTGTGGGGGCGGTGACGATCTTGAAGTCTTCCGCCTGGTCCGCATTGGTGAGGATGACGAGCGTGTCCTCACCCCTCAGGCCCGCGTGATGCTCCACCTCATAGCGCACGCCCGAGCTGCGCTCCGCCACCAGGCGCGGGCGCGCATCCGGGTTCGAGAGGTCGAGAAGATGGACCTCGGATGTCTGGTGGTCGCCGCAGGAAATGAGGCCGAAGGCGCGCGATTGCGTCTCCGCCAGCGAGACGAAGAAGCCCTTGTCGGGCTCCTCATAGATCAGCGCGTCAGCCTCCGGTGCCGTGCCCAGCACATGGCGGTAGACCTTGGAGGGGCGATGCTCCGCGTCGCGGCGGATGTAATAGAGCGCGTTGCCGTCGGCGCTCCACAGCAGGTCGCCGGTGGTTTCCGCGATCACATCCGGCAGGTCGGCGCCTGTGGAGAGATCACGGATGCGGATGCCGTAGAGCTCGGAGCCCTGCTCGTCGGCGGCGAAGGCGAAGCGCCGATGGTCCGCCGTGTGGCGCCAGTGGCCGAGATGGAAATAGGCCTTGTCCTTGGCCTCCAGGTCGCCGTCGAGGATGATCTGCTCGGCCCCGTCCGGCATCGCCTTGCGGCAGGCGAGGGGGTGCTGGCCGCCTTCCCGATGCCGGCTGTAATAGGCGAAGGCGCCATCGGGCGCGGGGACGGTCGAATCATCCTCCTTGATGCGGGCCCGCATCTCCACCACCAGGGCGCGGCGCAGGTCCGCCAGCGGGGCGAAATAGGCATCCGCATAGGCATTTTCCGCCTCGAGATAGGTGCGGATCTCGCTTGAGAGCACGGCGGGGTCGCGCATCACCTCACGCCAATTGTCGGCGCGCAGCCAGGCGTAATCGTCGGTAAGGGTCACGCCATGAATGGTGCGGGAGGAGGGGTGGCGCGCGGCGCGCGGGGCCTCAGGCGCCGTCATGGGGCTGTCCTTCATCGGTTTCCAGGGAAAGGGCGGTTCCGTTCATGCAGAAGCGCAGGCCCGTGGGTTGCGGCCCATCGGGAAAAACATGGCCCAGATGGCTGTCGCACCGGGCGCAGCGAACCTCTATACGGCGCATGCCGTGGGAGGTATCCTCGTGCGTCACCACCGCCTCGGCGGAAACGGGGGAGAAGAAGCTGGGCCAGCCGGTGCCGGAATCATATTTGGCCTCGGAGCGGAACAGGGCCGCGCCGCAGGCCACGCAGCGATAAAGGCCGGTGCGCTTCTCGTCCCAATAAGGGCCGGTGAAGGCGCGCTCGGTCCCGTGCTCGCGGGCAATGCGGAATTGCTCGGGCGTCAGGCAGGAGCGCCATTCCGTTTCGCTCTTGGTGACCTTGGCCGGGCCGGTGCCCGTGGGGGTGTCCTTCGGTGCATCCTGGGCGTCGTCCTGGGGCACCTGCGGCTTGGAGCTTGGGTCGGGAAGGGTGTTGGGCATGAAAACCCCGCTGTGTTTGCCTTCAGGTAGGCATCCCTTCCCGCACTGGCAAGGCATGCGCGCCGCTCTGCCGGCCGGGCGGGGGCGAGGTCTGGCAAATGCAGAGAAGGAAGGGACCAAGTCCAACTTGAAAGTACATGACGGTTTCTGAATTTCTACTTGCATTTGCGTGCGTGCGAACTTAACACCTATACATTGCTGTATGCCACCGAATCGAAGCGGGCCGCCCGTTTCGGGGTGGGAAAGAACCGGCTGCCGCAGGTCCCCGGCCTGCGTTCCGCAGCTTGGGTGTGGTTCTCGTCACAGGCAAAAAGAAAGTGCCATGACCGAAGAAATGGAAGAAAATTCCTTTGTCGCCTTGGCGGCGGACATCGTCTCCGCCTACGTGAGCAACAATTCCGTCGCGGCGGCGGAACTGCCGGTGCTCATCAACGATGTTTACGCTGCGCTGCAGCGCATCTCCACGGGCGAGACCGAGGCCGTGGTGGAGCAGCTCAAGCCGGCGGTCCCGGTGAAGAAGTCCGTGGCGCCCGATTACATCGTGTGCCTCGAGGACGGAAAGAAGTTCAAGTCGCTCAAGCGTCACTTGCGCACGCAGTACAACATGACGCCTGAGCAATACCGGGAAAAGTGGGGCCTGCCGGCGGACTACCCCATGGTGGCGCCGAACTATGCGGCGGCGCGCTCCGAGCTCGCCAAGCAGATGGGCCTCGGCCAGCAGCGCCGCGGCGGCTGAGGCGCGGTCCGCCATCGCTCCTATCGCCCCGGCCGCGCCAGCCGCCGGGGCGGATGTGGCGCGTCGCCGTAGAGGCCCGGCGGAGCGGGCAGGTGACGCATACGCGCCTTTATGTTTCGGACCGCATGACATGCGCTCCCCCTGCACCCTTCAGAGACTTGCCCCACTGCTCTTCGAAGACTGTGGCGCCTGAGTTTCACGCTGCGTTGGCGTGCCAAGAGTGTCGGTATCCACCACCTCCGCCCGCGCGCTGCGCGCCGAGCGCATCTTATGTTCTCCCGAGTGCCAGGGCACTTCGACGAGCGGGACTCTTTCAGCCTTACCGCCTTTGCCCCGCGCCGGAGAGCTCCGCTGGCTGCCGCGCCTCGGGCCGCGCTCCAGTCCGCATTTCCCGTCGGCGGGTGTGGCGAATGGGGAGCCGCCGCGGCCTCATCGGCGAACTTGGCTGCGCCACGCTTGGCGAACGGTGCCTCGCCGCCGCCTTGAGTTGCTCCGCGCAGGGCGGATGAGACAGGCCGGCGCCGCGGCATCACCGCGAACCGGATCCTCGCTGACAGGATCATGGCCGGTGACCCCTATTCATGCGCTCCGGTTCCTGCTCAAGCCCCTGAGCGTTCGGCGCCATAGCGCGGGCACTCCGGTGGGGCATCGCGGCGCTGTTTGAAACTCTTGCGCTCACCACGTTGCGAGGGGGCGTTATCGCTGGTGGTGGAAGGCGTGCCGCCTGTCGCTGGTACCGGCGCGTGGTCTGGAGACGGCCGATGGGGCCCGTCCGCCTGAGGCGCCAAGATGCGCGGGCTCGCATCATCAGGAGCCTTTCATTCTGCCCTGCACCGCTTTCCGTGCGCCTCGTGGCGCAGCGGTAATCCACGGGGGCCGGGAGAAAGCCGCTGTCACTGCCAACGGAACGTGATCCGGAGACGGCCGATGGGCCCTGCCCGACAGAGGCGCCCAAGATGGCGCGGGCTCTCTTTCGGACGGGCCTTTCATTCCGCCCCGCCCCGCTTTCCATGCGCCCCGCGGCAGGGGAGGGGGCGATGCGCGCGGGCCCAGAGGAAAACACCGTCACCGGTAACGAGGTGCGCTCTGGAGACGGCCGATGGGCCCCGTGCGCCTGAGGCGACCAAGATGGCGGGGGGCTTGGCCTCTCTCGATAGAGAGGGGCCTTCATTCCACCATTCACCACTTTCCATGCGCCCCGCGGCGGGGGAGGGGCGATCCACGCGGGGCTGGGGGAGGCACCGTCACTGCCCGGAACATGCTCCCGAGACCGCCGATGGGTTCGGCCCGACAGAGGCGACCAAGATGCGCGGGCTTGCATCTTGATGAGCCTTTCATTCTGCCCTGCAGCGCTTTCCGCGCGCCCCGCCGCGGGGAGGGGCCATGCAGGTGGGCTGCGCTGAGGGCACGTCAAGGCAGCCACGCGCCCCGACCGCCGCCACCCGGCTGCAGCCCATCGAATGGCGCTCGAGTCTCCTGCCTTGATGTCCTGCCTTCCTCGAATGTGGCAGCCTCTCCCGAGCGGCTATCTCGCTCGGGACCGCTTCAGCTGAGCCAAAGCCCCAGCAAGGCGAGGGCGATCACCCACAGGGCAGCGTTGCCCCAGAAGGCGCGGCGGGCTTCCGCGCGGCCGATGCCGTCCAGCGAGGCCGGCGACAGGTGGATGCCATCGCGCGTGGCCTCGTCCAGCTGCTCCACCACCCGGGCGGTGCGGGTCAGCAGCGCGGGAACCTCGGTGGCGAAATGGCCCACCTCGCCCAGGCTGAGGCCGGCGCGCTGGAGCTGTCCCACCGGGCCGAGATTGCGGGTGATCCAGTCCTCCACCACGGGTGCGGCGGTGCTCCACATGTCCAGCTGCGGGTCGAGGGAGCGGGCGACGCCTTCCACCACCACCATGGTTTTCTGCAGCAGCAGCAGCTCGGGCCGCGTCTGCATGTCGAACAGGGCGGTCACCTCCAGCAGCAGGGCGAGGAGGCGCGCCATGGAGATCTGGTCGGCGCGGCGGGAGTGGATGGGCTCGCCGATGGCGCGGATGGCGAGGGCGAAATCGTCCACGGAATGGTGGAAGGGCACGTAGCCCGCCTCGAAATGCACCTCCGCCGTGCGGCGCCAGTTGCGGGTGATGAAGCCGTAGAGGATCTCCGCCAGGAAGCGTCGCTCCTTGAGGCCCAGGCGGCCCATGATGCCGCAATCCACCACCACCAGGCGGCCCTGTGCGTCCACGAACAGGTTGCCGGGGTGCATGTCGGCGTGGAAGAAGCCGTCCCGCATGGCCTGGCGCAGGAACGATTGCATCACGATGCGCGCAATGTCCTTCAGGTCATGGCCGGCGGCGATGAGGGCCTCCTTGTCGGAGAGCTTGATGCCGTCGATCCATTCCGTGGTCAGCACGTCGCGGGTGGAGCGGTCCCAATCCACCTCGGGCACGTGCAGGTCGTGATCCTCGCGGGTGTTCTCGGCCAGCTCGGCATAGGCGGCGGCCTCCAGGCGCAGGTCCATTTCCATGGCCACCGAGCGGGCCATGGTGTCCACCACGCTGGTCAGCCGCAGCCGCCGGGCCTCGGCAAAGGTGTTCTCGCCGAATTCCGCGAGCCGGCGAAAGCTGGCCATGTCGGCGGAAAAGCGCCGGCTGATGCCCGGGCGCAGCACCTTCACGGCCACATCGCGGCGGGTGCCGTCGGGGTCCACCACCTCGGCCTTGTGCACCTCGGCGATGGAGGCGGCCGCCACCGGTGGGCCGAACACGGGGAACACCTCGTTCACCGGTCGCTCGAAGGCGTCGGTGACGATCCGTTCGGCCGCCTCCTGGCCAAAGGCCGGCATGCGGTCCTGCAGCACCTCCAGGTCGCGGGCGACGGTGGGGCCCACCACGTCCGGCCGGGTGGCGAGGAACTGGCCCAGCTTCACATAAGAAGGGCCGAGCCGCGACAAAGCGGCGGAAAAGCGGGCCGAGCGGCTGCCCGCATCGCGCCGGGCGATGAGCCGGGCGATGCGCAGGGCCGGCCGGGCGAGCGGCGGCGCGGCCGCCGGCGACACCAGCGAAAGCACGCCTTCGCGCGCGAGCACGTAGCCGGCGCGGACGAGCCGCGCCGCATCGGCGAGAAGGAAAATCACGTCGAGCGCCTTTCAGCCGCAGCGGCCATCAGATGCGGAAACCCCAGTGCAGCGCCACCACGCCGCCGGTCATGCGCATGAAGTCCACGCGCTTGAAGCCGGCATCGCGCATCATCTGCGCGAAGGCTTCCGCGTGGGGGAAACGGCGGATGGATTCCACCAGGTACTGGTAGGGCTCCGCATCCCCCGCGACCCGTTTGCCGATCGCGGGGATGACCTTGAAGGAATAGGTCTCGTAGATCTTGTCGAGCCCGGGTACGTCCACCTTGGAGAATTCGAGCACGAACGCCCGCCCGCCGGGCTTCAGCACGCGCCGCATCTCCTTGAGCGCCATGGGAATGCGCGGCACGTTGCGGATGCCGAAGGCGATGGTCACCGCGTCGAACGAGCGATCGGGGAAGGGCAGCTCCTCGGCATTGGCCTCCTGGAAGTCCACCTTGCCGGAAAGTCCGCGCTTCTCCGCGCGCTCGCGGCCCACCGCGAGCATCTCGGTATTGATGTCGGCGACGGTAATGCGCGTGCCACTGCCGCCCGCCTCCGCCACGCGGAAGGCCACGTCGCCGGTGCCGCCGGCAAGGTCCAGCAGGCGGAAGGGGCGCTCGCCCGTGGGCGGGCGCAGCTTGGATACCAGCGCGTCCTTCCAGACCCGGTGCAGGCCGGCGGACATGAAGTCGTTCATGATGTCGTAGCGCCGGGCCACCTTGTGGAACACGTCGTCCACCAGGGCCTGCTTTTCCTGCAGCGGCACGGTGCGGTAGCCGAAATGGGTGTCCGCCTTCCCGTCGCGGAGCCCAGCGGGCCCTTGAGCCCCATGGGGATCTTCGGGTGACGGGGGCGGCTGAAAATTGGGGTCCGTCATGACGGGGAAGCACCACGCGCGCTGTTCGAGATGGTGCGCGACCTTAGCGGATGACGGGCCGCGATGCCATGCGGGGCGCGGAAGGGGCGGTGCGCCCGAACGTCTCTTGTGAGTTGGCTCGCCTTGCTCTTCGCCGGAAGCCCCGGCAAGGGGCTCCCTCCGGCGAGGAATCAGCGTCCGGAGCCGTTCGGCTTGGCGAAGTCCGAAACGTCGAACTCCAGGCCCTCGCGGCTGTAGCGCCGGGCCGCCTTCTTGGAGCCGAACACGTTGTGGAACATCAGCGTGCCAATCTTCAATCCGCGCCGCTCCTTGCGCGCCGCGATCTCTTTCCGCATGGGGAAGAGGGGAACGTTGATCGTGATCGTCATAGCCGCTCTCCAATTGTATTCGTTGGTACAAGTCGGCAAAGAAAAGAGACCGGTGTTAACAATTCGGTAACAATTCCTTGCCGCGAGGGCGTGCTTCTCTGGCACGCGTCCAGTACGCCGTCCGATCGGGGCGTTTATTTGACCTTCATGGGGATGAAGCGCGGCGTAATCGAGAACGTGTTTGCGGAGCTTGGCCGGGTGGTTAACCAAACCTAAACGGCGGCGGTGCGCGAGAGCCGCCACTGGGCCAGCATGGCGCGCAGGGCCGCCGGCTTTAAAGGCTTGTTCAAGATCACCATTTCGGCTGCGTGGGCGGCATCGCGCACGTTTTGGCTGCGGTCGGCGGTAATCAGGGCCGCCGGGAGCTTCCCCAATTTCCACCGCAGGGTCATCACCGCGTCGATGCCCAGGCCGCCGTCGAGGTGGTAATCGACGAGGGCGATATCGGGCGTGATCCCGGCCTGCTGCACCGCCTTCAGGGCCGCTTCGGCATCGCCCGCGGTGATCACGGTGCAGCCCCAGCCGGTGAGCAGGAGCTTCATGCCCTCGATGATGGCCGGCTCATTGTCGATGACCAGGATGGTGAGCCCGTTCAGGGGGGCGCCCGGCCCGCTGGGGCGCTGGGGAGAGGCTTCCGCGGCGGGAATGGCGCTCGCCAGCGGCAGCTCCAGGGTGAAGACGGAGCCGATGCCGGGCTGAGAGCGCAGGGCGATGGGATGTTCGAGCACCCGGGCGATGCGCTCCACGATGGAGAGGCCCAGCCCAAGCCCGCGCGCCACCCGCGCCCCCTGGTCCAGGCGCTGGAACTCCTGGAACACGATCTTCTGTTGCGTCCGAGCGATGCCGATGCCGGTGTCCCACACCTCCACGCGCACGTGCCCCGCCAGATGGCGGCATCCCACCAGGATGCGGCCTTGGGGCGTGTATTTGATGGCGTTGGAAATGAGGTTCTGCAACAGGCGGCGCAGCATGCGCCGGTCCGAGCGCACGGTGAGGGAGCTGGGCACCACCGTGAGGTCGAGGGATTTGTTCCGTGCCAGCGGCGCGAACTCGATCTCCAGTTGCTTCAGCACCTCGCCGATGCGCAGGGGCGCGATCTCGGGTTTCTGCACACCGCTGTCGAGGCGCGACATGTCGAGCAGCGCGCCGAGGATTTCCTCCACCGCCTCCAGGGAGGCGTCCACATGGCCCGCCAGGCGTTGTTCCTCCGCCCCTTTCGCGCGCTCGACCAGGCTCGTCACATAAAGGCGGGCGGCATTGAGGGGCTGAAGAATGTCGTGGCTGGCGGCGGCGAGGAAGCGGGTCTTGGAGATATTGGCCTCCTCCGCCTCGGCCTTGGCGCGCTCCAGCGCCTTGTTGAGGCAGACGAGCTCGTCGGTGCGCTCGCGCACGCGCCGTTCCAGGCTCTCATTGGCCTTCTCCAGGGCCTGGGCGGCCTCCACCGAGGGCGTGATGTCGGTGAAGGTGACGGCGATGCCGCCATCGGGCATGGGGTCGGAGCGGGTCTCGATCACCTGACCGTTCTGGTCCAGCCGTTCGGAGAAGCCCGGGGCGGGAAGGGCATAGCGCTCCACCCGCGTCACCAGCCCCTCGCGGCAGCCCTCCGGGCGCGGGGCGCTGGCGAGAATGGCGCTGAGCGGGGCGCCCACGGTGTAGCAGTCCGCCGGCAGCTCCAGCATCTCGCCGAAGCTGCGGTTCCAGCACACTAGGTTCAGCTCGCGGTCGAACACGGCAATGCCCTGGTGGACATGGTCGATGGCGCTCTGCAGCAGCTCGCGATTGTACTGGATGGCGGCGGAGGCATCGTCCAGCAACTTCAACGCCGCCTTGGTGGAGACCGCCCGCTTGCGCAGCAGCAGCGACAGAGCAAGGCGGGAGGAGGCCGCGCCCACCGCCGCCGCCAGCAGGTGCTCGGCATGGCGCACGGTGGTGGCGTCCGCCTCGCGGTGGGGGTCGATGTCCACATCGTGGATGCGCGCATAGGCGGAGAAGGCGGCCTGGGCCCTATCGCGCCCCAGATAGCGCCCCACGGTGGAGATCAGCTCGCCCACCGTGACCGCGGAACGCCAGCGCAGGAATGAGGGGCGGTGCGGGGGCTGCTCCGGGCTCCGCGCCATGAACAGTTCGGCCTGCACCTCCTCGATCTGGCTCGGGCGGGTGAGGAAGGAGACGATCACCAGGACCAGCGTGTTGACGGCGAGGCTCCAGGCCACCCCATGGGCCAGCGGCCCGGCGGTGAGGCCCAGGAGCGCGGTGGGCTTCAACAGGCCGATGCCGAAGGGGCCCGCGTCGAGCACGCTCTGGGCGACGAGGCCGGCTTCCACCAGGCTCGGCAGCATCAAGGTGTAGGCCCAGATGAGGGTGCCGGCGAGGATGCCGGCGACGGCGCCCTTGGCGGTGGCGCGCCGCCAGGTGAGGCCGGCGGCGAAGGCCGGGCCCACCTGCGCCACGGCGGCGAAGGAGAGCAGGCCGATCTGCGCCAGCTGCACCTCGCCGATGATGCGGTAATAAAGATAGGCCAGCAGCAGGATGACGAGGATGGCGACCCGGCGCACCAGCAGCAGGGCGCCCACCATGTCGTTGGGCTCGGGCGCGCCGGCGTCCTTGGCGCGCCGGCGCAGCAGCAGGGGCATCACGAAATCGTTGGAGATCATGATGGCCAGCGCCACGCTCTCCACGATCACCATGGCGGTGGCCGCCGAAAGCCCGCCCACGAAGGCGAGCAGGGCGAGCCCCTCCGCCCCCGCGGCCAGCGGCACGGCCAGCACGTACATGTCGCTGTCCACCACCTCGCGGGGGAACAGCGTCATGCCCGCCAGCGCCAGCGGCACCACGAACAGGTTGATGAGCACGAGATAGAGAGGAAACAGCCAGCGGGCGCGGCGGATCTCCTCCTCGCCCTTGTTCTCCACCACCGCCACGTGGAACTGGCGCGGCAGCAGCATGAAGGCGCCGCCGGAGAGGATCGTCATGGTGATCCAGTTCTCCAGCGACAGGCCGCGCGTGAAGGGGGCCGTCACGCCGGCGGCGGTGGCCGTGCGCCACAGGTCGGCGGGGCCGGAGAAGAGGAAGAAGGTGACGAGGATGCCCACCGCCAGGAATGCCGCGAGCTTCACGATGCTCTCGGTGGCGATGGCTAGCATCAGGCCGTTCTGGTGCTCGGTGGCATCGGTGTGGCGGGTGCCGAACAGCACCGCGAAGGCGGCCATGGCGCAGGCTACGAACAGAGCGAGGTCGCCGGCCGGCGTGCCCTGGGTGGCCTGCCCGGCGAAATAGCCCAGCACCGCCAGCAGCGAGGCCGACACCGCCTTCAGCTGCAGCGAGATATAGGGGATGGAGCCGGCCAGCGCGACCAGGGCCACCAGCGCCGCGATGCCCTGGTGCTTGCCATAGCGGGCGGCGATGAAGTCGGCGATGGAGGTGATGTTGTTGGCCTTGGCCAGCCGCACCACCCGCAGGAAGGCCGGGCCGGCCACCGTCATCAGGATGATGGGGCCGAGATAGATGGTGAGGAAGTCAAAGCCCTGGGTGGTGGCAAGGCCTACCGATCCGAAGAAGGTCCAGGACGTGCAGTAGACCGCCAGCGATAACGAATAGATGAGAGGCCGCGCGGAGCGGCGCTTCTCGGAGGGGCGCAGCCGGTCGCCGAAGCTCGCGATGGCGAACAGGAAGCCGATATAGGCCAGCGCGGCGAAGATGACGACCGAAGCCTGAAGCATGTCCCCCGTCCGGCGGCGGAACCCGCACCGCCGCCCGTTCTTCTCATTCTCTGCAACTCACCATCCGCGACGGGTCTTGTCCAGTCGGGACACTCCCGTGGCGTCTCAGGCGAGGGCGTCGATCTCCGCGTCTGTGAGCGCGCCGGGGACGATGGTGATGGGCACCGGGAAATGGCCGGAATGGAAGGATACCAGCGCGCTCACCAGGGGGCCCGGCCCCTCCCGCCCCACCCCGGCGGCCAGCACCAGGATGGCCACGTCCTCGTCCTCCGCGATGGAGGCGAGCACGGCTTCCGCCTTGGTGCCCTCGCGGATCACCGTCTCGGCGTCCACCCCGGCCACCTGGCGGGCGCGGGCGACGAACTTCTGAAGGCGCGCGCTCATGTCGTCGGTGGCTTCGACGCGCATGAGGTCGCCGATGCCGAGCCACTGCTGGTTGACACCCTCCAGCTCCAGCACGCCCAGCAGCAGCAGGGCGCCGCCGGTGCCGGCGGCCCGGCGGCTCGCATAATAGACGGCGCGGTCGCATTCGGGCGTGTCGTCCACCACCACCAGGAACTTGCGACGATGGCCGGGCTCCCGGCTGCGCCGGGGCGCGGCCGGCGGGTTGGGGGCAGGCGAACGGGGATCGGTCATGGCAGCCTCGGCCGGTCGCTGCGCGAGCGCACGCCAGGCCGGGTCCTCAGGGAACCCTGGGGTCACGGGACCCAGGGCCCGTGACCCCAGGGCCCGTGACGGCCGGAGAGGCGGACGCCCCGCGCAGCGCGATTCAATGGGGCGCTCCATGCTGCCATGGCGGAGCGGGCGCCGGTGAAAAAAGTGGGGCCCGGGCGGGGCTCCGGGCCATCCGGCGGGGGCCTCGCGCGGCCCTGGACACCCGCAGCCGCCGGCGAAGCCTTTCAATGGCGGGGCGAATTGCTCTACAGACGGACCATCGCCACTTGCCCGGACGGCGAAGCCGCGCCGGCCGCAACATCACGGAGACGCGCCTTGCCCGCCAGCGCCGCAAACCTCACCCTGGAAACCGCGCAGGTGATCATCACCGCCGCCCTCGTCCATGCGCGCACGCAGGAGATGAACCCGCTCGCGGTGTGCGTGCTCGACGCGCGCGGCGCCCTGAAGGCCTTTTCGGCGGAGGACGGCACCAGTCTCAAGCGCGGCGATATCGCCATGGGTAAGGCCAATGGCGCCTTGTCCCTGGGCATGGGCTCGCGCTCCCTGTTCCGGCGCGCGCAGGATCAGCCCTTCTTCATCAGCGCCGCCACGGCCGCCATCGGCGGCTCGCTCATTCCGGTGCCCGGTGGCGTGCTGGTGCGCGATGGCGAGGGGCGGGTGATCGGCGCCGTCGGCATTTCGGGCGACACTTCGGACAATGACGAGGCGGCGGCGCTCGCTGGCATCGCCTCCGCCGGTTTCGTGGCCGATCCGGGCACGGACTGAACCGGCCCGGACCCAACCGGCGCAAACGGCCCGAGGTTCGCGCGCAAAAACGCACGAAGCCGGTGATCTCAGAGGATCTGGGCCGCGTCCGCGAAGGCCAGCCGCGGCAGGCGATCATACAGCTTGGTGTGGTCGCCATGGCCGAGGGCGGCGATGAAGTTGGTCTTCACCGTGCCGTCGGGGAAGAATTCCGCATCGACCTTGGCGGCATCGAAGCCGGACATGGGGCCGACATCGAGCCCCAGCGCCCGCGCGGCGATGATGAGATAGGCCCCTTCCAGCGACGAATTGCGGAAGGCGTGGGGCTCCACCATGGCCGGGGCGTTCACGAACATGTCCCGCGCGCCCGGATTGTGGGGGAAGAGCTCGGGAATCTTGTCGTAGAACTTCAGGTCATAGGCGATCAGCACGATCACCGGCGCGGCCAGCGCCTTGTAGTTACCCTGGGCGAGGCCCGGCTTCAGCCGCGCCTTGGCCTCTTCCGAGCGCACGAAGACGAAACGCGCGGGCTGGGTGTTCATGGCGGTGGGGCCGAGCTTCACCAGGTCGTAGAGCGCGTGAAGCTCCGCGTCGGTCACCGGCTGGTCGGTCCAGCCATTGTGGGAGCGGGCGCCGAGGAAAAGCTGCTCCAGGGCAGCATCGTTGATCTTCTGCTTCATGATGGGTTCCAAAAGGAAGAACAGGAATGGAATGAACAAGGATCGCACTGGCGATCTAGGAGCCCCTTGGCCGATGAACAACGGCCGCGCTTGCAAGATTGCCTTGCATCGGTGCAAACCGATCAGGACGCTTGATGCCGGTGTCACGCGAATTGATGGGCCAGGGTCCCTTCCCGTCGCTATGGTCCGCGCGGTTCATGCCGCAGCCCCTTCGAGATGAGTTCCATGTCCTCTTCTTCTCCCGCCTCGCCTTCGGCTCCGCTCCTGTCCGAGGATCCCTATCTTGCGCAGGTGCGCCAGCACATCGTGGCGCTGCCGGAAAGCGGCATTGTCGAGGTGATGAATTATGGCCGCTCGCGTCCGGGCATGATTCCCCTGTGGGCGGGGGAGGGCGACGTGCCCACGCCCGGCTTCATCTGCGACGCTGCGGCGGCCGCGCTCCATGGCGGTGAGACCTTCTACACTTGGCAGCGGGGCCTGCCCGAGCTGCGCGAGGCCATCGCCCGCTACATGGCGCGCCTTTACGGCGTCGCGGAGGATCCGGAACGCTATTTTGTCACCGGCTCAGGCATGCAGGCCATCCTCGTGGCCTTCTCCATCGCCCTCGGCGCGGGCGACGAGATTCTCTTGCCCTCGCCCATCTGGCCCAATGCGGCGGCCGGGGCGCAGAAGCTGGGGGCGGTGCCGGTGCATGTGCCGCTGGCCTATGGCGCGGAGGGCTTCTCCCTTGATGTCGGCCGGCTGGAAGCGGCGGTGACGGCGCGCACGCGGGCCATCTTCCTCAATACCCCCTCCAATCCCAGCGGCTATGTGGCCACCCACGAGGAACTGCAGGCTGTTCTCGAATTCGCCCGCCGCCACAAGCTGTGGATCATCGCCGACGAGATCTATGGCCGCTTCTATTATGGCGAGGGGGAGCGCGCGCCCTCCTTCCATGATGTGATGAGCCCGGATGACCACATCCTCTTCATCCAGACCTTCTCGAAGAACTGGGCCATGACCGGCTGGCGCATCGGCTGGATCGAGGCCGATCCGCGGCTGGGGCAGATCATCGAGAACCTCATCCAGTATTCCACCTCCGGCGTCGCCGCCTTCATGCAGAGGGGCGCCATCGCGGCGCTGGAACAGGGCGAGCCCTTCGTGGCCGAGCAGATCGCCCGCGCCCGGCGGGGGCGGGACATCGTGGCCGACGCGCTGCTCGCCACCGGCAAGGTGGACCTGGTGAAGCCGAAGGGCGCCTTCTACCTGTTCTTCGGCATTGAGGGCTTTGCGGATGTGCGCCGGCTGGGCCTGACCCTGGTGGACGAGGCCAATGTGGGCATCGCGCCCGGCACCGCCTTCGGCGCCGGCGGAGAGGGCTTCATGCGCCTGTGCTTCGCCCGCGGCGAGGCCCAGCTTGCGGAGGCCGCCCGGCGTCTCGCGGCCTGGATCGAGGCCAATGCCGGTGGCGCGCGCGCGTCCACGCCCCGGACCTGAGGGCGGAGCATGAGGGGGCCTTCCACGGCGGCTATCCGGACCGCGCTCGGCGCGCTGGCCACCCTTGTGGCGGGGAGCGTGGGCGGAGCGCTGTTCGCCGCGCTGGGCCTGCCGGCAGGCTGGATCTCGGGCGCGCTGGTCTTCACCATCGTTCTGGCGGTGGGCGGGGCTCCGGTGGCGGTGCCCGAATGGGTGCGGTTTTTGTCCTACACCGTGCTGGGCGCCTCCATGGGCACGGTGCTGACGCCAGACATGTTGGCCCATGCCGGCTCCTGGCCCATCAGCATGGCCTGTCTTGCCGCGAGTGTGGTGGGCACCATGGCGGGCGGCGCCTTGTTCCTCACCCGCGTCGGCGGATGGTCCCTGGAAACGGCGTTTTATGCCTCGGCGCCCGGCGCCTTTTCCGCCGTGCTCGCCATGGCCGATGAGCGCGACGTGGACCTGAGGCAGGTGGCCTTTGCCCAGACGCTGCGCCTGTTCCTGCTGGTGGCGGCGCTGCCCAATGTGCTGGGGGCCATGGGCCTGGCCGGTGGTGGCCTGCAGCCGCAACCCCATGTCTCACCGCTGCTGGATGTGGTGATCCTGTTCGCGGTGTCCGCCGCGTGCGGCCTCGGCGCCGCGGCCCTCAAGGTGCCCGGCGGCCTCATTCTCGGCGCGCTGGCGGGCAGCGCGGCGCTGCATATGGGCGGATGGTCCGATGCGGTGATGCCGCGCGCGCTGCTGGTGCCCGCCTTCGTGGGGCTGGGCGCGGGGGTGGGTGCGCGCTTCATCGGCACCAGCCTTTCGGCCATCCGCTCCTATTTCTGGGTGTCGCTCGGCGCGTTTCTGGTGGCGATCGCAGTCGCCACGGTGTTCGCGACCCTGGCGGCGGTCCTGACCGGGGACGATTTCGGCAAGCTGCTGACGGCATTCTCGCCCGGCGCGCTGGAGGCCATGACGGCGCTGGGTTTCGCCATGGGCTATGATCCCGCCTTCATGAGCGCCCATCACCTGTTCCGCTTCGCCGGGCTCTCGGTGGCGCTGCCGGTGGCGGCGCACCTGCTGTTCACCCTGGAAAAGGGCGCCAAGGACGGTCAGGCCGAAAACCGCGATCGCTGACGGGCTCCCGCCGGGCGTGTTTTCCGCAGTCAGGCGCCGTAGCGGTGAAGGCTGGCGCCGTGATGGCGCAGCCAGCCTTCCGCCTCGCGGCGGGCAGGATAGATGCTTTCCACCACTTTCCAGAAGCGCGGGCCGTGGTTCAGCTCCAGCCGGTGGGCCACTTCATGGGCGGCCAGATAGTCCAGCACGAAGGTGGGCGCCATGATGAGGCGCCAGGAGAAGGAGAGGTCCCCCTTCGCGGAGCATGAGCCCCAGCGGCTCGACGTGTCGCGCAGGGTGATGCGGCCGATCTTCGCCCCCACCGCCACGGCGTGGCGCTGCACGGCGGTGGAGATGTCCTGCCGCGCCTCGCGCTTGAGGTGATCGGTGACGCGGCGCGCCACATAGGGCGCCTCCCCGGCCACGAACAGGGCCGGGCCGCCCTCATCGTCAAGGCCGAGCCACACGGTGCCGCGGGCATCCGGCAGGTGGATGATTCGGTGCGGCTCGCCGCGCACCGGCACGAGCGCGCCGTGCTCGAACCGCACCACTTCGGGCAGGCGACCCAGGCGCACGCGGATCCACTCGCGGTGACGGCGCACGAAATCGCCCGCAGCGGCCAGGGAAACGTGGGGCGGGGCGGTGACCGTGACATCACGCGTGGCGGAGCGCACGCGCAGCGTCAGCCGCCGGGCCTGGGGATGGCGACGGATGGAGACGCAAAGGGCCTCGCCATCGAGCTCCAGCTCGATGGCTTCACAGCGCTTCGGTGGCGCCTTCAGGTCCGGGCGACGAAACAGCGGCATGAGGACACCATGCACGAGGAGCCTAATGACGATTGGGTGTCATCTTCTCCAGAATTGGCGTCCTCAGCCAGAGCTAAGTTGCAGCATTCCGTGGATAAAGTGAGGTGACCTTCGCCGGCAGGGCAAAAATGTCAGGCTCGTGGCATGTTTCCGCGGGTTCCGAACCGGTGGTCATGGGGGCCGGTTTCATGTTGCCCTGCACAATGCCGTCAGGAAATTCCTGGCGCAGGATGAACTCGGCGATGCGCGGCGCGATCTCCGACCGGAAGCGCGAGCCGTTGAACACGCCATAGTGACCCACGCCCGGCTGTTCCCAATGGGCCCGCTTGTGATCGGGCAGGCGCGGGCACAGTTTGTGGGCCGCCCGGGTCTGGCCGATGCCGGAGATATCGTCCTTCTCGCCCTCCACCGTCATCAGCGCGACGCGGTGGATCGCCTCCGGCTTCACCACCTGGTCGTGATGCAGGATCTCGCCCTTGGGCAGGGCATGGGTGATAAAGACGTTCTCGACCGTCTCGAGATAGAATTCGGCGGTCAGATCCATCACCGCCAGGTATTCGTCGTAGAAGTCGCGATGCTTCTCGGCCGAATCGCCATCGCCCTTCACCAGGTGGGTGAACAGGTCCCAATGGGCCTGGACGTGGCGGTCGAGATTCATGCTCATGAAGCCGTTGAGCTGGAGGAAGCCGGGATAGACCTCCCGCAGCGCGCCGGCATGGGGCCAGGGAACTGTGGTGATGACGTTGCGGCGGAACCAGTCCATGCCGCGGTCCTTCGCCATGGCGTTCACCGCGGTGGGCGCCTCACGCGTGTCGATGGGCCCGCCCATGAGGGTCATGGACTTGGGCACATAGGGATCCTCTTCCGCCTCCATGCGGGCCACGGCCATCATCACCGGAACAGCCGGCTGGCACACGGCCATCACATGGCAGTCCCCGCCCAGGCGGTGGAAGATGGAAATGAGGTAGTCCACGTAATCGGAAAGGCCGAACCGCCCTTCGGCCAGGGGCACCAGTTTGGCGTCCACCCAATCGGTCACATAGACGTCGTGGCTGGGCAGCATGGCCTCCACCGTGCCGCGCAGCAGGGTGGCGTAATGGCCGGACACCGGCGCCACCACCACCAGTTTCGGCTGGCGGGCCGCTGGGGGATGCTCGAACGCGCGCTCGAAATGCAGGAGATTGCAGAAGGGACGGCGCCACACGGTGTTGACGTGCACCGGCACGCGCTGGCCATCCACAAGGGTTTCCCGGATGCCCCAATCCGGCTTGCCGTAGCGGCGCGTGGTGCGCTCGAACAGCTCGCAGGCCGCCGCCATCGATTTGCCGATGGTGGTGTGGGACACCGGGTTGATGGGGTTCTTCAGAAACAGTCGGCTGGCGTCGGCCATGGCGCGGGAGGGGTTGAGGGCAGCATGCCCCATCTCGTAGAGCCAGTAGAGCGGCGTCGTGTAGCCCAGATCACCACCGTACTCGCCCTGAGTCGGACGCTGGGTCGAGCCCGTGAAGTCTCCGATGGCCATGGCATTTCCTCGCTTATTGTGCGTTCCTCGCTTTATGTTGCGTTTCACGCTTTATTTTAGAAGCAGAGCGTGTGCTCTCTTTCTTATGTGGTCAATGCCGACAAAGGATATACGCCGTTCCTCGCGATGAAGTATGGCCAAGATGTCACAATGTCGCGCATTGCGACATCACAGCTTCGGCGCGGAGGCTTGCCTGAAAGTGACTAAACGATGAATCCCGCTTTCGCTCCGCCGCTTCACGGGCGCTCCTTCGGCCTGCGGCTGGACACGTTGATTCGCCTGCGCTGGCTGGCGGTGACGGGTCAGGTTGCTGCGCTGGTGGTGGTGCATCTGCTGCTGGGCTTTCCCCTGCCGCTCGCCTCCTGCTTCGCGGTCGTTGCCCTTTCGGCGATGGTGAACGTGTTGTTGCGGATCAAGTATCCGGTGGCGCGGCGCCTGAGTGACGCTGCGGCAGGTCCGCTGTTGGCCTATGATCTTCTTCAGCTCACCGCGCTGCTCTACCTGACGGGCGGGCTCAAGAACCCGTTCGCGCTGCTTTATCTTGCGCCGGTGATGATCTCGGCGACCGCGCTCGCCTGGAGCACGACGGTGGTGCTGGGTATTCTGGCGGCGGCCTGCGCCGGCGCGGTGGGCCTGTGGGCGCGCCCGCTGCCCTGGGCGGGGGAGGCGCTGCCGGTGCTGCCGGAGCTTTATCTGGCCGGCATCTGGGTGTCGCTGACGGTGGCCATCGGCTTCATCGGCCTGCATGCCTGGCGGGTGGCGGAAGAGGCGCGCGAGCTGGCGGACGCCTTGGCGGCCACCGAGCTGGTGCTGGCGCGCGAGCAGCATCTGTCCGCCATCGACGGCCTCGCGGCGGCTGCGGCACACGAGCTGGGCACGCCGCTATCCACCATCGCGCTGGTGGTGAAGGAGATGCAGCGGGCCATGCCGCCCGGCGCGCCCTATGCCGATGACGTGTCGCTGCTGCGCGACCAGGTGGGGCGCTGCCGCGACATTCTTCAAACCCTGACCTCGCTCCGGTCGGGAGATGCGCCGTTCGATCGCATGCCGGTGCGCGTGCTGCTGGAGGAAGTGGCCGAGCCACACCGCAATTTCGGCATCGCCATCGTCATCAATGCGCCGGGGCGGCCCGATGATCCGGTGATCGGCCGTAATCCGGGCCTGCTCTACGGGCTCGGCAATCTGGTGGAAAATGCCGTCGATTTCGCCCGCTCGCGGGTGGATATCGCCGCGGAATGGACCCCCACAAGCCTCGTCATGGTGGTGGAGGACGATGGCCCAGGCTTCTCGCCCGAGGTGAGCGCCCGCATCGGCCAGCCTTATGTGACCTCCCGTGCCCGCGAGCGCCTGGAGGATCGCGGCGACCAGGATGAGGAGAGCGGGCTGGGGCTCGGCTTCTTCATCGCCAAGACGCTGCTGGAGCGCACCGGCGCCACCCTCACCTTCGAGAACCGCCCGCCGCCGGCCACCGGCGCTTCCATCCGCATCACTTGGCCCCGGCGCGCATTGGCCATAGAAATGGATGATGACGCGACAAAGGGACGCGCAGCCGACTATTCTGCCACCGAAGGCGCGTAAAAGCGGACGCGGAATTTCAACCGTTCCTGAACGCCATTGTTTAGATGTGACGGCGCATTGCCCCAGCGCCCCGGATGCCGAGGACACATAACGATGAATGAAACGACGCCGCTCGAAGTGGGAGAAGACCGTTCGGTCCTGATCGTCGACGACGATCGCTCCTTCCTGCAGCGCCTCGCGCGGGCCATGGAGGCGCGCGGCTTCCAGGTTGCCACCGCCGAAACCGTGGCCGACGGCCTCGCCCGCGTGGAGGAGTCCGCGCCCGCCTTCGCGGTGGTGGACATGCGCCTGGGCGACGGCAGCGGCCTCGACGTCATCTCCGCACTGAAGAAGCATCGCCCCGGCGCGCGCGCCATCGTGCTCACCGGCTACGGCAACATCGCCACCGCCGTCACCGCCGTGAAGCTGGGCGCGGTGGACTATCTCGCCAAGCCCGCCGATGCGGACGACGTGGTGGCCGCGCTCATCGCCTCGGGCGATCACAAGCCCCATCCGCCGGAAAACCCCATGTCGGCGGACCGGGTGCGGTGGGAGCATATTCAGCGCGTCTATGAATTGTGCGGGCGCAATGTGTCGGAGACGGCGCGTCGCCTTTCCATGCATCGGCGCACGCTTCAGCGCATCCTGGCCAAGCGCGCGCCCCGCTGAGGGGCGCAGGCGCGCTTCGGTCCGGGCCGGATCGGGGCTCGGATCCGTGCCGCCATGCACCGGCTCGCGGGGCGGCGGGGCTTGGGGCATTCGCGCATCGAGAGTCGGTCCCGCGTCACGCTCGGGACAGCCGCTCACGGCTTGCCCGTCTACTGTCGACGGCGTGGTGCCGCGGCGGAGCCTTGCCGCCGCTCACCGGGAATGGCCGGCTCATGAGCAGGCCACAAGGGCCGACACCGTGCGTTTCGGCCCGCTTTCGCGCTTCTGCGGGCCGCCGGGCTTTGCGCGCGATGCCGGTGCTCCCGCCTCGGGAGGGCGGTCGGGTCTGCCCCGCGGCCGCTCTGATGATAGCGGGCCGGCGCGGGTGGGCCAAAGCCGCCGGCTTGGCCTTCGCGCCTTCAGCCTTCGATCGGTGGACGACGGGCTCGCTCCTGGGCTGAGCAAGCTGGGCTAGGGCCCGTGAACCAAGCGCCGCGCGCTGAGGCTGATCGACATTGAAGAGGCAGGGGCTGGCGGGTCTCGTTCCCTCCCCCGTTTGCGGGGAAGGTGAGGGGCAGGACCAGTTGGGCTAGGACAGCGGCGGGGCGCAGAGGCCGGAGAGTCAAGACTTTTGAGATTTGCGAGGCGTTGCCCTGCCCCTCGCTGCCGGGGCGGCTTCCCAATGTTTTGTCCCCACTCCGGCCCTTCCCCGCAAGCGGGAGAGGGGCGGGGCCATGAGGAACAGGGTGGTGAGGGATAAGCCGCGCCCCACGCTCCGAATGTCCATCGACCCTCAGCCTCTGCTGCGCCGGGCTCAAATGTCGAGCCGCATCAGGTCGGGGTCGTAGAGGGCGGCGAGGCGGTTGGCGGCGGTGCGGGCAAGGCGCAGCGTCAGCGCCTTGCGGGTGGCGGCCGGCAGGGGATGGCGCGGGGCCTCGCGCAGCAGCTCGGCGCCGAAGGCATCGGCCACCAGCAGGCCGGCCTCCCCGGGCAGGATCTCGGCGGGGAAATCGAGCGGCACGGCGAACAGCAGGCGATCGCAGAAGGCGCGATATTCCGGCCACTTGCCGTCAGTGCGGAAGTCCTGGACCGACGACTTGATCTCGATGATGGAAATCTCGCCCTTGCCGTCGAGGGCCAGGATGTCCGCGCGCCGGCCGCTCACCAGCGAAAATTCGGTCACCCCCACCACGCCGCGCGCCGCCAGATGCCGCAGCACGCCCCGCTGCACCGTGCGCGCGGTGGGCGACTGGCGCCCATCCTCCCGGGGCTGGGGCGGGTGTTCCATCAGCTTTCCGCCTCCGCCGTCAGCTTCTCGCGGACCACGTTTTCGTCCCTTTGGGCCATGCGGGCCTTGTAGTCCCGCGAGATGGCGGCATTGAGCTCGCCCCCGAACACGAAGATGGAGGCGGTGAGGTACAAAAACACCAGGGCGATCATCACCGAGGCGAGGCCGGCATAGGTGGTGACGTAGTTGGCGGGAAACTCGGCCAGATACATGCCGAAGGCGGAGGCCGCCACCAGCCACAGCACCAGCGTGACCAGGATGCCCGGCGCCACTTCCGCCAGGCTCCGCCGGCCCGCCGGCAGCCACAGATGGGCGACCACCAGCGTCACCACCAGGATGATGGAGGTGGCCGCGAAGCGCGCCAGCGTCACGATGTGGGAGAAGGGCTTCAGCGCCGGAAGGTGGGCCACGGCCGCCTGCCACAGCAGCGGGCCCAGCACCACCAGGAAGGACAGGGCCAGGATTGCGGCGGCGGAGAGCAGCACATAGCCGATGGATTCCAGGCGCAGCCAGTACCAGGCCCGCGCCTCCTTCACCCCATAGGCGCGGTTGAGGCCAATGCGCAGGCTCTCAATTCCGTTGGACGAGAAGTAGATGGCGAGCAGCACACCATAGGTGAGCACGTCCGTGCGCACCTGATCCACCACATTGTAGATCTCGCGGGAGATGGGGTCGGCCACCTGCCGGGGCCAGCTCTCCAGCAGCAGGGGAATGGTCTCCGCCGCCAGCGGGCGCAGGTCCAGGAAGCCGGCCAGAGCCGTCACGAAGATGAGGAACGGGAATAGCGACATGAGGGCGGACAGCGCGATGTGGCTGGAAATGGCCCAGCCATCATCGGTGCTGAAGGTCCACACCGCGTCGAGGCTGATATGGATGATGCGTCGCAGCATGAATGTCCCCGCTGATCCCTCCGAGACATCGGGCTTTCCCTTACGGTTGGCAAGCGCGCGTTCAAGCCTGCCGCACCGCAGCAGGGCGCCGGGTGGACAGGGGCTCGCCTACCCCCTTGAGTTCAGGCGCGCTTTCGTTGATCAGCAGGGGCAATGCCGCCTTCGGTGCGCCGGGCGGGTCATGGCCGCACGCTTTTCCGCGGAGAGTTCCTCGCGATGCCTTCGTTCTCGCTCAAGCGCCTAGGCGAAGTTTTCTCCGGCGGTCATTACACGCTCGGCCTGAAGGCCGCGGTGGCGGCGCTCGTGTCCTACGGCCTGGCTTATGGCCTCAAGCTGCCGAATGGCTATTGGGCGGTGCTCACGGCGGTGCTGGTGGTGCAATCCACCATCGGCGCAAGCCTTTCGGTGGCCATTGATCGCGCCCTCGGCACGGTGGTTGGGGGTGTCGTGGGCGTCGGGGCGGCCATGGTGGCCGGGCCGTCGGCGCTCCTCACCTTCGTGATGCTGGGCATGTCCATCCTGCTCACCAGCACCCTGGCCGCGCGTTTCACCAGCTTCAAGCTGGCACCCGTGACGGCGGTGATCGTGCTGCTGTCCGACCCCACCCATGTGGACCCGTGGATCTCGGGCCTGCACCGGGTGTTCGAGATCGGCATTGGTGGCGTGGTGGGCGTGCTGTGCGCGCTCCTGATCCTGCCGGCGCGGGCGGTGGCCTTCCTGTTTCCCCATTGCGCCACGGCGGTGCGCCTGTGCGCCGAGCTGCTCAGCCTGGGGCGCGACGGGCTGCTGGGGCGCGGCCTCGACGCGGGCCGGATGGATGCCCTCAACTCCAAGGCCCGCAAGGCGTTGCGCGCCGCCGATGCCCGCATTGCCGAGGCCCAGGCCGAGCGGGCCCTTTCGGGGCAGTTGGACCCCAATCCGGTGGTGCGCTCCTGCCGGCGGCTGTGGCACTCGGTCATCATCCTGCTGCGCGGCACCGACACCCCTTTGTCCGAGCGAATCGTAATGCTGCTGGGCCCGGGGCTGGACGGGGCGGTGGCGGGGCTAACCGGCTACATGGAGGCGGTGGCCCTCCTGCTGGACGGCGAGAAAGGGGTGGACCTCTCCGCGGCCGCGGAAGCCGCCCGGGCGGCGGTGGTGGCGCTCGACGGGGAGGTGGAGCGGCTCAACGCCGCCGGCACCTTCGACGATGCCAGCGGAACCGACCTTCGGGCGGTGTTTTCGGCCATCTCCGCCTGCGGCCACATGATGGAGAATCTGGACGAGCTGGTCGCCCGCCTCTCGGAAATGGAGGAGGGCGGGGCGTGAGCGCGGCGGGGTTGCCGTTGCGCGCGTCTGCGTCCATGGCTGTGGCGGCTTAAGTCTGTCGTTGCTTTGGAAGCATTCCGGGGCAAGATACGTTTTCGCGATGCACAAAGGGAGATCATCGTCCATGTCCGCCAGCGCAGCCCTCCGTCCCGTCGATCAGAACCCCATCGACGCGGTCGCCCTCGGCCGAATCGCGACGGCGAGCCTCGAGAAGCTGCTGGCGGAGGCGGCCTCCGCGGTGCGTGCCAAGGTGATCGACGGCCCGAAGATCTCTTCCGCTTTGCTGGAGAAGGAGCAGCGCGCCACTCACGGCCTCGCCTGGCTCGCCACTTATGTCTTCTCCGTGCGCGAGCTCGTGCACTATGCCGACCGGCTCACCGAGATGGGCAAGTTCGGCGAGACCGAGAAGCTGATCGTGCAGATCGGCCTTGGTGAATACATCGCCCAGATCCTGGGCGGCATTCCCATGAGCCAGGGCGAGGTGGTCCGCCTTACGGACCTGTATGTGCCGGTCGAGAGCATTCTGGCCCTCGCCGCCGAGGAGGCCGTCGCCACCCTGGTCGCCAAGGGCAACACCGCCGCCAGCCGCGCAGCGCTCGCCGACATCATCCGCATTGCCCATCCCACCGGCACCATCGGCGAGGCCGGCCTCGACGAGACGCTGGAGGCCATGCGCACGGAGATGCACCGCTTCGTCGAGGCGGAAGTGGCGCCCCACGCCCATGAATGGCACCTGAAGAACGAATACATTCCGCTGGAAATCATCGGCCAGCTCTCGGAAATGGGCGTGTTCGGCCTCACCATTCCGGAGGAGTTCGGCGGCCTGGGCCTGCCCAAGGAGGCCATGTGCGTGGTCACCGAGGAGCTCTCGCGCGGCTATATCGGCGTCGGCTCGCTGGGGACCCGCTCCGAGATCGCGGCCGAGCTGATCCTGGCTGGCGGCACCGACGAGCAGAAGGGCCATTACCTGCCCAAGATCGCCTCGGGCGAGATCCTGCCGACCGCCGTGTTCACCGAGCCCAATACCGGCTCCGACCTCGCTTCGCTGCGCACCCGCGCGGTGAAGGAAGGGGACGTCTACAAGGTGTCCGGCAACAAGACCTGGATCACCCATCCGGTCCGCGCCGACATCATGACGCTGCTGGTGCGCACCAATCCCAACGAGCCGGGCTATAAGGGCCTGTCCATCCTCATCGGCGAGAAGCCGCGCGGCAGTGACGAGAACCCGTTCCCCGCCGAGGGCATGACCGGTGGCGAGATCGAGGTGCTCGGCTATCGCGGCATGAAGGAATACGAGATCGGCTTCGACGGGTTCGAGGTGCCGGCCAAGAACCTGCTGGGCGGGGAAGAGGGCCAGGGCTTCAAGCAGCTGATGACCACCTTTGAGAGCGCCCGCATCCAGACCGCCGCCCGCGCCGTGGGCGTGGCCCAGGCGGCCATGGAAGTGGGCCTCAAATACGCCGAGGAGCGCATTCAGTTCGGCAAGCCCCTGTTCGCCTTCCCGCGTGTGGCCGACAAGATCGTGATGATGGCGGTGGAAACCATGATCGCCCGCCAGATCACCTATTTCGCCGCGCGCGCCAAGGATGAGGGGCGCCGCACGGACCTGGAAGCCGGCATGGCCAAGCTCCTGGGCGCCCGCGTCGCCTGGGCGGCGGCGGACAATGCGCTGCAGATCCACGGCGGCAACGGCTTTGCGCTGGAATATCCGGTGTCTCGCATTCTGTGCGACGCGCGCATTCTCAACATCTTCGAAGGCGCGGCCGAGATCCAGGCCCAGGTTATCGCCCGTCGCGTGCTCGACGGCGGTAATTGATCTCGCCGGCTCCGGCCGGGGCCGCGCCTTGGGATGTCACAAAGTGAAAACGGCCCGCGAGCCTGGCTCGCGGGCCGTTTTCATGTCTGCCTTCAGCGCATTGCCGGGCCTTTGGGGGAGGGGCGTGCAGCGGCGTCAGGGCAGGGGGGCGCCGTGATGGCCCCGCCCTCAGCCGGCGACAGGCTGCAATGCGTCATGGGCCAGGGAGGGGAGGTCGAGCAGCACCGGTTGGTGGCCGGTCAGCGCGAAAAAGCTGCGCAGCGCCTGCGGGGTGAGGACGGTGGTGCGGGTATTGGTGAGCGGATGGCAGCCGACCGCCTCGGCGCGCAGCAAGGCGCTGTCGATGGCGAATGTCACGCGGTGGTCCGGATCGTTCGCCAGCGCCAGCAGGGTCACGGATCCCGGCAGCACGCCCAGATATTCGAACAGCGCTTCGGGCGTGCCGAAGGAGAGCGAGCCCCGCGCGCCCAGCGGCGCCCGCAGGCTCTTCAGGTTCACCTCGGCATCGGCGGCGGCGGTGACCAGGAAATAGTTCTTCTTGGCATCGCGCAGGAACAGATTCTTGGTGTGGGCGCCGGGCACGCTGCCGCGCAGCGCCTTGGATTCCGCCACCGTGCGCAGCGGGGGATGGGAGAAGGTCTCAGCCGGAATGGCCTGGGCGTCGAGCAGCGCCAGCAAGGCGTCGGGCGTTAATGGCATAAGGCGGTTTCCGTCGCGCGTGGGGCGCAGGAAGGTTGTTCCGCCCATGCTTAGTACAATCAGGATCGGCCGGCGACTGGGAGTTGAGGCGCGGGGCCGGCCGCACGACGGCGGCGCGGCACACGGCAACAGAATTCGTGCCGAACGCCGGTTGTTGCGCGGCGGGGGCTGGCTTGTCCTTCGCGCCGTCCGCGAGGATCCGCTGCCTTCGCCCCTCCGGCGCGAGATCATGCCCCTTGCGGGTGGGGACGTCGGCCGCGTGCGGGATTGGCGCAGGGCCCCGTGGGCCGGCGGGAGTTTCGGGCGGACGCTGCACGGGAAGCCTTGGGCCGCCCCGTGCAGCGTCTGCGTTGTCAGCGCAGCTTGGCGAGGCAGGCGCCGGCGGCCTCGGCCGCGCCACGGGCGGAGCCCATGGGAACGGCGCCGCTGCCCACCAGCGACTTGGTGACAGTGGTCACGAGCCCGCGCAGGTCGGAGGTGGAAGCCGCCTGCGGCGCGGCCGCCGCGTAGATGGCCTGGCCGTTGGCATCGAGGCCGGCGGCGCACTTGTCCGCGGAAGCCTGATCGGCCAGAGCGGGGGCGGACAGGGCACCAAGTGCGGCGCAGGCGAGAAGCAGCTTCTTCATGTCAGGGGGTCTCCATCACGGCAGTGAAGGTTCAAGAATCAGAAAAGGCGGGTGTCGCACGCCGGCGGCCGGTGCGCGCAAGCTTCCGCGCGGCCTGCGACAGTCTTGCGAAGGCCGGGTTTGTGAAGGCTGTGGAGCCGCGCGGCAGGGCGAGGGACGAATGCGCGACTGAGATCACAGGCGTTCGTGGTCAGCGCACGCCAATGCGGTTCACGGGGCCGCCGGCATTGGCCGGAGCAACGCCCGGTCCCGGAGCAACTCCGACGCCCGGCGCGCCGACACCGACGCCAGGCGTGACGCCGACACCGGGCGCGCCCGCGCCGGGAACGCAGCCGACGGGGTAGCCGGGTCGGGTGCAGTGCACGGCCGCGCGGGCGGCGGGAGCCGTCGGGCGAGCCACGCAACCTTTTGGAACACCAACAGATTTGCAGTAGACCACTGCAGAGGCCGGGGAGACGAAGGCGGCGGCGCTCAGGGTGGCGGCCGCCATGGCGATCAAGGCGAAGCGGGACATGATTTACCTCACGGAGGGTCCGGCCGAGCTAAGGGCTAGGACGGCTTTTTGCCCCGCTCAATGCCGAAAGTTGGCCTCTTTCTACTTCCCGTATCTCCCGCGCGGCGACAAAAGCCGATAGGCTCCTGTTCGCGAGGCGGTCAGGGTCTACCGTTCGGGGGCGAGCGTGAGTGGGGCGTACGATACGGCGGCGCAGGCCCGTGGGGTCTGCGAATGGCTTGCCGATGCGGCGGGCGTGGAGGCGCGGAAATGGGTGCGGACCCACCCGGCCTTTCCCGCAGCGATGGATGAAAGTGCCGCCTCCATGGTCGGCCTCTATAGCGGCAACCGCCTGCTCAACCGGGTGTTGAATGATCGCGGCCGCCTTCTCTTCGGTTTTCTTGCGCTGTACCTGCATGCGCTGCCCGAGGCGCGCGGTGGCGGCCTGACGGTGAGCCACATGGCGGCGCTGGCGGCCGAAACCGGCGTGTGCAGCCGGGGCCGGGCCAAGGCCATGCTGGCGCTGCTGCGGTGGGGCGGCTATCTGGCCCCCGCCGAACATGGCGGCGACCGGCGCGTGAAGCCCCTGGAGCCCACGCCGCGCATGGTGAGCCTGCAGCTCCAGCGCTGGCAGATCCAATATCGCTTGCTCTCCACCCTCGACCCCAAGCTTGGGGAGCTGGAGACCGCCCTTCTGGATCGCGCGGTGTTCGATGCGGTGGCCATTGCGCTGGGCGACGGCTTTCGCGCCGGCTACCGGGTTCTGGACGATGCTCCCTCGATCGCCGAGCTGGCCGACCGGGACAGCGGGATCATGATCCTGATGGCGCTGCATGTGGCTGCCGTGGCCGGCGAGGCTTCCCCCTCCATCGCCGAGCTGGCGCGGCGCTTTCATGTCTCCCGCGCCCACGTGCTGCAACTGTTGAAGGACGCGCAGGCCGGCGGGCTTTTGTCCCGCGATGCGGAAGCCGGGGCGGGGCGGCTGACCGAGCGCGGACAAGAGGCGCTCGCCGATTTCTTTGCCAGCTCCTTCGCCTTTCTGCGCGGCAGCGCCCATCTGGCGTTGGAGAGGACGGCGGCGGCCAAAGCGGCAGCCGGCATCGCCGGCTGAGCAGGCCGGCTCTTTCGCTGACGCGAAATTTCCGAAACACTAGGGTCGGGCTCTCAAGCGTTTCCGAACCTCGCGGGGGCGAGTCGGAAAAGCACCAATCAAGGCCGGGAATGGGTTTGCGCCGCCACGAAGCGCGATTCCTCCGGGCTCGGGACGGGGCGCAGCATGACGCGCGGGATGATGCCGGTGGATCTGGGACTGGAGAGCGCGGAGGGGCCGGACACCCTGGAGGATCTGCCGCTGAAGGCGGATATCCGGCGGCTGGGTCGCATTCTCGGCGACACGGTCCGCATCCAGGAGGGTGAGGAGGTGTTCGACCTGGTGGAGCGCATCCGCCAGACCTCCCTGCGCTTCCATCGCGGCGGCGAGGAGGAGGCGCGCCAGGAACTGGCGGCCCTGCTGCCGCGCCTGTCACCCGAGCGGGCCGTGGAGATCATCCGCGCCTTCTCTTATTTCTCCCATCTCGCAAATATCGCCGAGGACCAGCACCACATTCGCCGCGGCCGCGAGGCGGCCATGACCGCGGCGCCGCCGGCCAGCGGCAGCCTGGCGCGCTCGTTCGCCCTGGCGCGCGAGCAGGGGGTGGACACGGCGGCGCTGGCGGCCTTCTTCCGGGGCGCCAAGATCAGCCCCGTGCTCACCGCCCATCCCACGGAGGTGCGGCGCAAGAGCACCCTGAACCGCGAGATGGAGATTGCCGAGCTGCTGGACCGGGGCGAGCGCATGGCCCTTACCCCCCAGGAGCGGGTCGAGGGCGAGGAGGCGCTGCGCCGGGCCGTGCTGACCCTGTGGCAGACGGCGCTGCTGCGGCGCATCAAGCTCACCGTCCTGGACGAGGTGACGAACGGCCTCTCTTATTACGATTACACCTTCCTTGATCAGCTGCCCCGCCTGCACTGCGCCATTGAGGACGCCTTGACCAAGGGGCAGGAGGCGGAGGGATCGGACGCACCCGAGCTGGAGCTGCCGCCCTTCCTGAGGGTGGGCAGCTGGATCGGCGGCGATCGCGACGGCAACCCTTTCGTCACCGCCGATGTGCTGCGAAACACGATGCGCCTGCACCGCGCGCGCATTTTTGCCCATTATGCCGCCGAGCTGGCCGCCCTCGGGCTGGAATTGTCCCTGTCGGGACGGCAGGTGCGCACCTCGCCGGAGCTGCAAGCCCTGGTCGCCCGCTCCACGGACCCGGTGCCGGGCCATCGGGGCGAGCCCTACCGGCTGGCGGTGGCCTATATCCTGGCGCGGGTGGAGGCCACGGCGAGCCATCTCGCCGGCGGGCCGGCGGAGGTGGAGCCCTATGCCGGCGCCGAGGGGCTGAAGGCGGATCTCGATACCATCCATCTCTCTCTGTGCGCCAACGGCTCGCGCATCCTGGCGCGGGGCCGGCTGCGGCGCCTGCGGCGGGCGGTGGACTGCTTCGGCTTCCACCTCGCCTGCCTGGACCTCCGGCAGAATTCCGACGTGCACGAGCGCACCGTGGCGGAATTGTTCGAGAAGGTGGTGCCGGGCACCTCCTACGCCAGCTTGAGCGAGGAGGCGCGGGTCGATCTGCTGGTGCGCGAGCTGGGCACGGCGCGGCTTCTGTCCTCGCCGTTCGTGGCCTATTCGGACGAGACCCGCTCGGAGCTGGCGATCTTCCGCGAGGCGGCGGCCGCCCATCGGGAGCTGGGGCCGCTCTCCATCCCCAATTCCATCATCTCCAAGGCCGAGAGTGTTTCTGACCTGCTGGAGGTGGCGCTGCTGCTGAAGGAGGTGGGGCTCGTTTCCGCCGAAGGGACGAGCGCGGTCAACATCATTCCCCTGTTCGAGACCATCGACGACCTGAAGGCCTGCGGTGCCGTCATGGAGCGCGCCTTCTCGCTGCCCGCTTATGCCCGCCTGGTGGCGAGCCGCAGCGGCGAGCAGGAGGTGATGCTGGGCTATTCCGACAGCAACAAGGATGGCGGCTTCGTCACCTCCGGCTGGGAGCTCTACAAGGCGGAGATCGGCCTCATCGAGGTGGCGCGCGCCCATTCGGTGCGGCTGCGCCTGTTCCATGGCCGCGGTGGCTCGGTGGGCCGCGGCGGCGGGCCGAGCTATGACGCCATCCTCGCCCAGCCGGGTGGGGCGGTGAACGGTCAGATCCGCATCACCGAGCAGGGGGAGATCATCTCCTCCAAATATTCAAATCCCGACGTGGGCCGGCGCAACCTGGAAATCCTGGTGGCGGGCACCCTGGAAGCTTCGCTGCTGCAGCCGCAGGAGAGCGCCCCGCGCCCTGAATTCCTGAGCGCCATGGAGGCAATCTCCGGCGATGCCTTCAAGGCCTATCGAAACCTGGTCTACGAGACCGAGGGCTTCGAGGATTACTTCTGGTCGTCCACGGTGATTTCCGAGATCGCCACCCTGAACATCGGCTCGCGCCCGGCCTCGCGGGCAAAGACGCGGTCCATCGCCTCGCTCCGGGCCATTCCGTGGGTGTTCTCCTGGGCCCAGTGCCGGCTGATGCTGCCGGGCTGGTACGGCTTCGGCACGGCGGTGGAAGCCTTCATCGGCCGGCGCGCCGACTACGGCATGTCGCTGCTCCAGGCCATGTACCGGGAATGGCCCTTTTTCCGCACCCAGCTTTCCAACATGGACATGGTGCTGGCGAAAAGCTCGCTGGCGGTGGCCTCGCGCTATGCGGAGCTGGTGCCGGACGAGAGCCTGCGGGCGGAGATCTTCGGCCGCATCCGCGCCGAGCATGAGCGCACCGTCGCCCATCTCAACATCATCATGGAGCAGTCGCGGCCGCTGGAGGGTAATCCCGCCCTCGACCGCTCCATCCGCGCGCGCTTTCCCTATCTCGATCCGCTGAATCACTTGCAGATCGAGTTCCTGAAGCTGCACCGCCAGCAGGGCGCGGCCCCCGCCGAGGGGGCGGACGCGGCGGCGCGGGAGGAGGTGCTGCACGGCATCCAGCTCTCCATCAACGGCATCTCCGCCGGCCTGCGCAATTCAGGCTGACGGCGGAGCATCGTCGGCCTCAGGCGAGGCCGACGATGTGTCCGATGAAGGGGAGCTGGCGGAAGGCATGGGCGACATCCATGCCGTAGCCGACCACGAACAGGTCCGGGCACACGAAGCCGACGAAATCGGGATGCACCTGCACCGCCCGCTTTCCCGGCTTCTCCAGCAGCACGCACACCAGCACCCGCCGGGCGCCGCGCGCCATCAGCAGGTCCTTGGCAAAGGCCAGGGTGCGGCCGGATTCCAGGATGTCGTCGATGAGCAGCACGTCCCGCCCGCGCACGTCGGAGTGCACGTCGGACAGGATGTCCACCTGGCCACAGGAGACGGTGGCCTCGCGATAGGACGAGAGCTGCATGAACTCCACCTCCGGCGTCAGCCCCGAGGCATGCAGGGCGCGCAGGAGATCGGCGGAGAACATGAAGGCGCCGTTCATCACGACGACGGCCAGCATGTTGTGGGGTTCCGCCGCCACGATTTCGTCCGCCACGCCGCGGACGCGGGCGGCGATGCGGTTCTCGTCGAACAGAATGGAAATATTCGGCAGGGGCATGGGTCCTCGCTCAACTCGGCCGAGCATGGACCGGATGGCGGCAGGCGTCCAGAGCGCGGCCGGGCCCGCGCCGAGGTGGGCGGGGCGGCCGGCTTCGTTTATGTTGGCGGATCAACACAACGGACGATTCGGAGGAAGGGTGGAACATCTGGTCCGATTCGAGAATGTCGGTCTGCGATATGGAATGGGGCAGGAAGTGCTGAAGGACGTGTCCTTCGGCATCGCGCCCAGTTCGTTCCAGTTCCTCACCGGCCCCTCGGGCGCGGGCAAGACCACCCTCATGCGCCTGCTCTTCCTCTCGCTGAAGCCCACGCGCGGGCTCATCACCCTGTTCGGGCGGGACGTGTCGTCCCTCGATCCGGACGAGGTGGCGGTGCTGCGCCGGCGCATCGGCATTGTGTTCCAGGATTTCCGCCTGCTCGACCACCTCACCACCTATGAGAATGTGGCGCTGCCGCTGCGCGTGCTCGGCCGCGACGAGGCGAGCTATCGCGGCGAGGTGACCGAACTGCTGGGCTGGGTGGGCCTGGGCGACCGCATGGACGTGCTGCCCCCCGTGCTCTCGGGCGGTGAGAAGCAGCGCGCCGCCATCGCCCGCGCCCTCATCGGCCGGCCGGAATTCCTGCTGGCGGACGAGCCCACCGGCAATGTGGACCCCACTCTGGCGCGGCGCCTGCTGCGCCTGTTCATCGAGCTCAACCGCACCGGGACCTCGGTCCTGCTGGCTACCCACGACATCGCGCTCATGGACCAGTATGATGCCCGGCGTCTCGTGATCGCGGACGGTCGCCTCTATGTCTACGACTGAAACCGCCCCCCTCGCCACCAAGGGCGCGGCCGCCCCGGAAGAGGCAGTGCGCCCCGCGAAGGCGCGCGCCCAGACCTCCATCGTTCCGCGCTCCACCATCGCCGGGCACACTCTGGTGGCGGTGGTGGCCATCATGACCTTCCTCGCGTCCCTCACGGTGGGGGCGGTGATGGCGGTGCGCACCACCGCCGGCCAGTGGCGCGCCGACGTGACGCGCGAGGTGACCATTCAGATCCGCGCCGGCGAGCCCGCTGCGACCGACGCCCAGGTGCAGCTGGCGGCCGAGATCGCCCGCGCCACTCCCGGCATCGCCGAAACCCACATTCTTTCGGCCGAGGAAACCGGGCGGCTGCTGGAGCCCTGGCTGGGCTCGGGGCTGGACCTGGGCGACCTGCCGGTGCCGCGCGTGGTGGTGCTGAAGCTCGACGGCTCGACACCGGTGGATTTCGCCAAGCTGCGGCGCACCCTGAGCGACCGCATCCCCACCGCCTCGCTGGACGATCACCGCCTGTGGTCGCAGCGCCTGGGTGCCATGGCGGAAGGGGTGATGATCGCCGGCGTGGTGCTGCTGGCCCTGGTGGGGCTCGCCACGGTACTGTCGGTGGTGTTCGCCACCCGCGCGGCGGTAGCCACCAACCGGGCGGTGGTGGAGGTGCTGCACTTCGTGGGCGCCCGCGACGGTTTCATCGCCGCCCAGTTCCAGCGCCACTTTTTGAAGATCGGCGCCGAGGGCGGGCTGCTGGGCGGCTGCGCCGCGGCAGCGGTGTTCGGCGCCATCATCGCCCTGCCGCGCTTTTCCGTGGTGGGGGATCCGGAGGACCCGACCTTCCTCGCCTGGCTCAATCCCGGCATCTGGGGCTTTGTGGGCATTGCCTGCGCAGTGGCGGTGGTGGCATTCGCCACCGCCCTCACCTCGCGCGTCACCGTTTACCGAACCTTGAGGACGATACAGTGAAATCCATGGCCGTTCAGGGCCGTGGCGGAGGCACCTCGGGTCTGCCGCATTCGGCCCGCAAGGTTGCGAGTATGAGCACGACGACTGAAATGCCGCCCATGCTGGCGGGCTCCGTGGCCCGCGCCCCGCGCCGCGAGCGGCCGGGGGACGCCGCCGATCGGCCCGACGCGCCCGTCAACGCTTTGCCGCACCGCGCGCCCACGTGGCGCCGCACGCTGTTGCGGCGGCTGGTGAAGGGCACGGTGCTGCTGGTGGGGCTGGCGGTGCTCGCGGTCCTGGCCGGTTTCCTCGGCTTCCTCACCCAGATCGCCGCCCGCGAGCCGGTGCAGGTGAAGTCGGCCGATGCCATCGTGGTGCTGACTGGCGGGGCCTCGCGCATCGCCGATGCGGTGAGCCTGCTGGCCGAGGGGCGGGGCAAGCGCCTGCTCATCACCGGCGTCAATCCGGTGACCTCACCGGGCGAGCTCGGTCGCACGCTGCCCGGCGGGCAGGCCCTCATTTCCTGCTGCGTGGACCTTGGCCACAAGGCGCTGAACACGCGCGGCAACGCCATCGAGGCGGCGGAGTGGACCCGCAGCCAGAATTTCCGCTCGCTGGTGGTGGTCACTTCGGCCTGGCACATGCCGCGGGCCCTGGTGGAGCTCAATCACTCCCTGCCCGATGTGGAGCTGGTGGCCTATCCGGTGGTGACCTCCCGCATGGAGACGGAACAGTGGTGGCGCGATCCGGCGACGGTGAAGCTGCTGTTCAAGGAATATCTGAAGTACATGATGGCGAAGGCGCAGATCCGCCCGGTGCAGGCCGTGGCCCAGGCCGACCCCCAGCACCCGCGCATCCGCGCCGAGGCCCTTGCCACCCCCTGATGCATGCCACCCCTGATGCAAGGGGCGAGAGGGAGCTTTCCGAAGTGGTGACGGCGCTGCGTTCGCTGGTATTCCTGGCCGCATTCTATGCGGTGACGACCATCTATGTGGTGGCTTTCCTGCCGCTGCTGCTGCTGCCTCGCAAGGTGCACTGGAAATATGCGGTGCTGGGCTGGTCGAAGACCAACAGCGCCCTGCTGCGGCTCATCTGCGGCGTCCGGGTGGAGATTGCGGGCCGCGAGAACATTCCGGCGGGCCCCCTGCTGATCGCCGCCAAGCACCAGTCGGCCTGGGAAACGCTGGCCCTGCTGCCGCTGTTTTCCGACGCCGCCTTCGTGCTCAAGAAGGAATTGACCCTCATCCCCTTGCTGGGCTGGCACCTGAAGAAGGCGCGGATGATCCCGGTGGACCGTAGCGCCGGCATGAGCGCGCTGAAGGCCATGACCCGCATCGCTCGCGCCGAGGTCGAGGATGGCCGCCAGATCCTGATCTTTCCCGAGGGAACCCGCCGGCCGCCAGGTGCGCCGCCGGACTACAAGTTCGGCGTCGCACACCTTTATGGCGCGCTGGGCGTGCCCTGCCTGCCGGTGGCGCTCAATTCCGGCCTCTATTGGCCACGCCGCGCGTTCATCAAGCGCGCGGGCACCATCCGGGTCGATATCCTGCCGCCGATCGCGCCGGGGCTCGGCCGCGCCGCCTTCATGGCGCGGCTCGAAAGCGATATCGAAACCGCCAGCACCCGCCTGCTCGAAGAGGGCCTGAGGGAGCTGGGCGAGAGGGCGCCCCCGGAACTCCTGCGGGAGGCCGCGTCGTCCCCGTTGTCCACTACTGTGGAAAACTCTTGATCGGGATTCTTGGGTGTTCTAGTTTCGTTCCCATGAACGCGACTGATTCGCTCCTCATTCCCTTGACCGACGCCGGCTGCCTCACCGGTTTGAAGCACGGCGCGCTCGGAGCGCGCTACCGCTTCTGGCGCGATGGAGACGGCGTGCGGCATGTGTTTTCGGTCTATCCGGCCGACGAGGCGCCCGATTATCCGGATGCCCTTGCCATCGTCGCCCGCCGCACGCCCGCCGGCTCCATGGCCATGTGGGTGGGGCGCAGCGGCGAGGATGCGCGGCGCATGGCGCAGCGGCTCGAGGCTGACGAAATCCACATCCATGTGCTCGGGGAGAATGCCCCTCCGGGGCTCGTTCGGCTGCTGACCGGTCCTCTGCCCGCCTGCCGCGCGCTGGAAGCTCGGACCCCGCGCTTGCCCATGGTGGTGCGCGGCGCCGAACTCGCTAGCCGCCACGCCGCCTGAGCGGACCTTCCCATTCCGCGCGGGGGAATCGGCATCCGCGCCTTCGCCCGCAGGCCCGCTTAGGGTGTGCCTGTAGGCAGCGCTCCGCCACTGCGGCGCGTGTCAGTCGCGTTCCGAATCGCCGTCCGCCTGCGACGCCGCGTGGGGCAATCCGTGCTCCTGGCGCAGATGATGGGCGATCCACGCCAGATCCGGATCGGCCAGCCCCAGCTCCTCAAGGGAGCTGACGGTCGAGAACACGTAATCCGCGTTGGGGCCGGACTTGCCGTGGGAGCGCTTCACCAGCGCGAGTTGCTGCTCCCGCGTGAGCGCGCCCGCATATTGCGCGTGGCCGCGATTGACCAGATAGGCCGTGGCCGGCGCCGCGCGCCGCGTCCCGTCCAACAGCTGCACCCGGCGCACGCATTCGCGATAGACGCCTGAAATCTGCTCGCGGGCCGTCAGATACGCGTGGGTCTCGGCCCACCGTTCGGCGCTGACCCGGTAGGCAATGCCACGGCACGACCCACCCAGTTCCAGCCCCAGCACCAGCCCGGGCGCCTCCGGGGTGCCGCGATGGTGGAAGGAATAGACGCAGAGCGAGCGGTGGGCCCCGATCAGCCGGGCCTCGCAGCGCTCGGCGAAGGCAAAGCCCGGGTTCCACATCAGCGACCCGTAGGCGAACACCCAGCGGTCGTGGCCAGCTCCGTCATCTTCCGTCATGATCGGCGCGGATATCCTTGGCGTTGACAGATCCCTTCCGCCGTCGCCTAACAGCGCCCGGCGTCCGCCGCAAGCGCGGCGATGCCGATTCGCACTGCACCCGCCCTGCCGCCCACGGAGAAGGATGCGCATGCCCGCCGCAGACGCCCCCGCCAAGCGCCTGACCTCACGCTTCGTCATCGTGCCCGTGGTGCTCATGCTGCTGCTGGCGGTGATCTGGAGCGGCGTCTGGGTCTACGCGGCCAATCGCGCCGAACATGAGATTGACGCTTGGGTGGATCGCGAGGCCCGGCTCGGGCGCATCTGGAATTGCGCGGATCGTCGCCTCGCGGGCTTCCCCTTCCGCTTCGAGCTGGTGTGCATGGAGCCGAGCCTGGAAACCCGCGGCGGAGAGCCCATGCGGGTGACGGCGGTGGCAGCCCATGCGGTGGCGCAGATCTGGGCGCCCAACCACATCGTTTCCGAATTCACGCCGCCCGCGCGGGTGGAGAACCGGGCCACCGGGCAGTCCTACGCCGCCACCTGGAGCCTGCTGCAGATGAGCGGCGTCGGCGATCTCAGCGGCCAGCCGGAACGCTTCTCCCTTTCCGTGCATGATCCGCGGATCGAGGAACCGGCGGACACGTCGGGTCGTTCCCTGCTTTCCGCGCGTCTTCTGGAATTCCACGTGCGCCGCGTGCCGGCGGCCTCCGGGCCGGACGGGTTGGAATATGCAGCCGGCATCACCGGCGGGGAGAGCGCCATTTTGTCGGAGGCGGGCAGCCCTGGCCCGGTGGATGTATCCCTGCAAGGCCTCGTGTCGGCAGCGGCGGACCTGCGGCCCATGCCGGTGGCGCAGCGCCTGAGGGCGTGGGCTGCGGCCGGCGGCGTGGCGCGGCTCGACCGTTTCGCCATCACCACCCCGCAGGTGGTGGCCTCCGCGAAGGGGGCGTTGTCGCTGGATCCCGTGGGGCGGCTTAATGGCAATCTGGATCTCGGCTTTGCCGGGCTCAATGACCTGATGAAGCAGCTCGACCAGGCCGGAGTGGTGCCGCCGGAGCTCTCGCCCGTGGTGGGGGCCCTCGCCATGGTCGGCAAGCCTGCCGAGGTGGAGGGGCGCAAGGGTGTCACCTTCGCGGTAACCTTCAAGTCCGGCAGCCTCAGGCTTGGGGGCTTCCCGGTGGGCAACCTGCCGCCGGCCTTCTGAGGCAGGGCGGAGTCCGATTGGCAGTCTTCGTCTCGGCTTGAGCGCGGGGACCGGTGGGGACCGGTCGCGTTTCTGTGCCTGTGTGCTGCACGCGGCGTGTTACGGGGCTGGCCGGACGGCTAGAAGACGCGCTCGCCCCTCACCAGCACCTGCCGGACCACAGGCGTGCCCTCCACCATGTGAAAGCGCGTGATGTCGGCGCGCAGACCGGGGGCGAGGCGGCCGCGATCGGCAAGGCCGGCCATGCGCGCCGGCGCGGATGTCACCAGTGCCAGCGCATCCCACAGCGGCAGACCCTGCCGGAAGTGAAGCGCGGTCGCCGCCTGCAGCAGGCTGGCGGGCACGTAATCGGAGGCCAGCGCGTCAAGCAGGCCCTCGGCCACCAGATCCTTCATGGCCACTCCGTTGGAGTGGGAGCCGCCGCGCACCACGTTGGGCGCGCCGCCAATGGTGGTGAGGCCGGCGGCGTGGGCGGAGCGCGCCGCCACCACGGTGGTGGGAAACTCGCTGATGGTGCAGCCCGCGTCCCGCGCCAGCTCCACATGCTCCGGCGTTGTGTCATCATGGCTGGCGCGGATGATGGAGGTGCCACGCAGCAGGTCCGAGAGCGGGCCGAAATTGAGCCCCACCGAGGCGCGGCCGCGGGCAGCGCGGGTTTCGATCTCCGCCTCCGCCTCGGCGGCGGTCTTGCCGATGCCCAAAAGGAAGCCGCGCAGGCTCTCCACATTGCGCCACTGCCGCGCACCGGGCGTGTGATCCATGAGGGAGGCAAGGGCCACTTTCGGCCGTTCCAGGGCCGGCGTGGCCAGGCTCATCAGGTCCGGATCCGTCATCTCGCAGCGCAGATGAATGCGATGATCGGCGCGGAACAGGTCCGCCCCGTCCTCCACCGCGTCGAGCATGACGGTGAACAGCTCGCGCCGCTCCATCTTGGCCTGGTCGAAGCCGCCGGCGCAGATGGCGTCGAACACGGTGGTGATGCCGCTGGCCACCACCTGCCCGTCATGGGCCAGGGCGGCGGCCCGCGCGTCGGGCCAGAACACCTTGGGGCGCGGGACGAAGTGGCTTTCCAGCGCGTCCGTATGCAGGTCGATGAGGCCGGGGCAGATGAAGTCGCCCGCGCAGTCCACCGCCGCAGCCATGTGGCTGCGGCCTTCCTCGACAGCGCTGATGAAGCCGTCGCGCACCACCAGCGTACCCTCGACGACGCGGTCGTCCAGGACAAGGCGGGCATGGGTGAGGACGGATTCCATCACGACTCCGGATGCGTGCTGTCGGGGCAGGGGATATCCCGCCCTGACAGAAATGGGTGACAGCGCCGTGACGCCGAGGGCCTCTCTTGGCGCATTTCAGCGCTTTATGAAATGGGGCAGGGGCTCCCGTTCGTGGCGCGGGCGCGCCTTCCTCACACGGAATGGCGCGCCCGAAAACACCCTAGTTGCTGGCGGCCGCCGGTGTCGTGGCCGGCTTGGGCGCGATGACCTGGTAGAGCTGGAAGCGCTCACCCTCATAGACCATCTTCAGCCGGTCGGGATCGGGATTGGGCGCGCCGCGCTCGGTGAACAGCAGGTAGACATAATCGAAATGCTGGGGCCACAGGTCCCAGTAGCGGGGGCCGTCGGGGGTGGATTCCTCCTCGGTCAGCAGCAGCTGTTCCACCAAAGGCGGGGTGCCGTCCTCGGTGTCCACATGGTCGCGATAGGGGGTGTGCACGCGCAGGATCTGCTTGCCCTTCACCGCGAAGGCGGTGGTGACGAGGCTTGAGCGCTCGATAATGGCGAGACAGGCGGCATGCACCAGGCCAAGGTCACGCGGGTCGTTGCCGCCCTGCGCGTCCGCATAGGCCACCAGCACCCGCGAGCCGGGGTGGATGAGGCTGATGGACTTGTCGAAATTCGTCGTCCACTGGGTGAGGCGGTTCCACACCATCTGCACCTCGCCCACGCGTACGGCCAGCAGCACGATGAGCACCACCATGAAACCGCGCTGGGCCAGACGGTGGCGCAGATCCACCTGGATGGTGGCCAGCACCATGAAGGCGATGGCGATGGGCAGGCGCTGGTCCGCGAGATAGGAAGCGAACACCACGCGCGGCATGGCGAGATAGACCGCGCCCGACACCACCAGCAGCGGCACCAGCAGCGGGCTGGTGCGCAGCAGCCGGTGCTGAATGGCCCAGGCCGCCGCCAGCACCACCACCGCGGTGAGCACGAAGGCGACGATGTCGTAATAGACGTTGATGACAAACTCGACGCCCTGGAGCTTGCCCTGGGGCTCCCAGATATTCTGGGTCGACAGGCCCCAGGTGGGGCTGGCGATGAGCATGGGCACCATCACCAGGAACGGCAGGCCCGAGGCGACGAAATCCACCAGACGCGGCACCAGCGGCGTGTTGCGCCGCGTGAACAGGCGCCCCAGCTCGAACGAGAGAATGCCGATGCCGTAAACGCCGGCGGCGAACAGGTGGCAGAAGAACAGGGCCACAACGAACGCCGTGGACACCGCGTAGCGCGCCGGCCAGGGCCTGTCGCGCAGCAGGCTCCAGAAGGCGAGGGCGAACAGCGCAAGCCCGATGCCGAAATAATAGTTCATCACGCCAACGAGGAAGATGGCGTTGTAGAGCAGCGGGAAGGCGAGCAGGGGAATGGCCGACCAGCTGCCGAACAGGGCCCGGTGCAAGGTCAGCGTGCCGCCCGTGATGAGGGCGAAGCACATGAGCGTGTAGATCTCGCCCGCCAGATAGATGTTCGTGAACCGGTCGATGATGGGAACGACCATGTCCATCATCAGGTTCGGCAGGATGGACCAATCCAGGAAATAGAAGCGGGCCAAATCCTTGTCGTGGGGCAGCGCGGCGATGATGTGCATGCGCGCCAGGTGGTTTACATAGTCCGACAGGGGTGGAATGGGGTGCGTGAGGATCGGGATGGCGGCGATCGCCAGGCACACCACGAACAGCACCGCGATGAGGCCGCGCGACAGGTCATGGGGGCGCCGGGGCGGCAGGCGCAGGCCGGCGGAAGGTGCCTTCGGGGTCGGAGACTGGGTCTGGGCGGACATGGAGGGGTTCTGCCTGAGGATGCCCGCCCTGAAGCGTGCATGCTTGGGTTGAATGCGTGAGCGGCGATGGTCTCGAACAGCGGCGGTCTCGGCACCCGGTGGACACGCCGTGCGGCGTGCTCTTCGCACCTCGATTGTGGTGCGCCGGAGGCTCCTTATCATCACGTTTTCGCGAGCGGTGGAATGACCCTCCCGTCACCTGTCAACAGCGGCACGCGCCCTTCCCCGGCGGCGACGAACGGGCTATGAGGGCGCCGTTCCAGGGACCGGCGCCGGCACCCGCCCGCAGGTCCCTCAAAAGCCCCTCGGGCTGACCCGCTTGAGCGAGATCTCCATGACCGAGACCGTCCTGTCCCCCATCGCGGAAGCGCAGCTCCAGGCTGAAGTCCTGGCCAAGGCGCTGCCTCACATGCAGCGCTATGACGACACCATCATCGTGGTGAAGTACGGCGGCCACGCCATGGGCGACGAGGAAGTGGCCCGCCACTTCGCGCGCGACATCGTGCTTCTGGAGCAGGCCGGGGTGAACCCGGTCGTGGTGCACGGCGGCGGCCCGCAGATCGGCGCCATGCTGACGAAGCTCGGCATCAAGTCCGAGTTCGCGGCCGGCCTGCGCGTGACCGACAAGGCCACCGTCGAGATCGTGGAGATGGTGCTTGCGGGCTCCATCAACAAGCAGATCGTGGGCTTCATCAATGAGGCCGGCGGCAAGGCCATCGGCCTGTGCGGCAAGGATGGCAACATGGTGCGCGCCCGCAAGGCCAGCCGCACCGTGGTCGATCCCGGGAGCAAGATCGAGCAGGTGGTGGACCTCGGCTTCGTGGGCGAGCCCGACACCGTGGACACCATGGTGCTGGACCAGATCCTCGGCCGCGACCTGGTGCCGGTGCTGGCGCCGGTGGCGGCGGCCGTGGATGGCGGCACCTATAATGTGAATGCCGACACCTTCGCCGGCGCCATTGCCGGCGCGCTCGGCGCCAAGCGCCTGCTGATGCTGACCGACGTGCCCGGCGTGTTGGACAAGAACAAGCAGCTCATCCCCAAGCTCACCATCGCCGAGGCGCACGCGCTGATCGCCGACGGCACCATTTCCGGCGGCATGATCCCCAAGGTGGAAACCTGCATCTATGCCCTGGAAAAGGGCGTGGAAGGCGTGGTCATCCTCGACGGCAAGGTGCCCCACGCGGTGCTGGTGGAGCTTCTCACCGACCACGGCGCCGGCACCCTCATCACCCGCTGACGACAAAGGCCCGGAAGCGGTGTTTCCGGGCCTTTCATGTTTCGCGCGCGAACTCCACTGCGGAAGCCTGCCGCGCCGAAGCGCCGCCGGCGCCGCGCCTCACCGGCTCGGCAGGGTGCTGGCGCCGGGGCCGAGGGCGCGCTGCATCAGAACGGTGTCGATCCAGCGCCCCAGCTTGAAACCGGTGGCGGGCAGGGTGCCGATGGGCGCGAAGCCGCAGGCGCGGTGCAGGGCGATGGAGCCTTCATTGCCACTATCGCCGATGACGGCCACCATCTGCCGGAAGTCGCGCGCCTCGCACTCAATGATCAGGGCCTCCAGCAGGGCCTTGCCGATGCCACGGCCGTGCATGGTCTCGTCCACATAGACCGAGTTCTCCACCGTGTTCAGATAGGCGACGCGGGGGCGGAAGGCGCTGGCATAGGCATAGCCCACCACCTGTCCGTTCTCTTCCATCACCAGGAAGGGATAGCCTGCGGCGATGATGGCCTGCTGGCGGCGCGCCATCTCCTCCGGCCCGGGCGGGTCGATCTCGAAGGAGGCGGTGCCGGCCAGCACGGCGGCGTCATAGATGGCAGCGATGGCGGGGCTGTCTTCGGGAGTGGCTGGGCGGATCGGCATGGACCTGTCTTCCACAAAGCTGCGAGGGATGCAGAGGCGCTGAAGCGCGCCTGTGGCGATAGACGCGCCCGCCTCTGGCGCCGGTCCGCCGATTCGGCCTCGCACGGACAGCACGCACAACCCTCTTATGCTCCTTGAGCGTGGCGCGAAAGCGCCATCGGCTACCGGCCTCCCGCCGGGGCGTGGGGGCGGGTGCCGCCGCACCCTCCAGGCAAAAGAAAACCCCGGCCGAAGCCGGGGTTTCCAAATCGCGCAATCCTGGAATGCGTCAGTCGTTGCCGCGGTTCCCGAAGAGCTGGAGCAGCATCATGAACAGGTTGATGAAGTCCAGATAGAGGGTGAGCGCGCCCATGATGGCCTTCTTGCCCATCACCGCCACGTCGTCGCCCTCGAAATACATCTCCTTGATGCGCTGGGTGTCGTAAGCGGTGAGGCCCGCGAACACCAGCACGCCCACCACGGACACGATGAACTGAAGCATCGAGGAGCCGAGGAAGATGTTCACCAGCGAGGCGATGATGATGCCGAACAGGCCCATCATCAGGAACGTGCCCATGCCGGAGAGGTCCTTCTGCGTGGTGTAGCCGTAAAGGCTCAGCGCGCCGAAGGAAGCCGCGGTGATGAAGAACACCCGGACGATGCTCTCATGGGTGTAGACGAGGAAGATGGTGGCCAGCGACACGCCCACCAGGCCCGCATAGACCCAGAAGGTGATCTGCGCGGCCGCGACGCTCATCCGCTCCACACGGAAGCTCAGGAAGAATACCGCAGCCAGCGGCGCCAGCATCACCACCCACTTCAGCGGGCTCACGAACAAAGCGTAGCCGAGCTGGGTGAGCATGATGCCGCCCTTCACCTGGCCCACGGCAAGGCTCGGGTCGGTGGTGACGGACAGCATGTAGATGCCGAGCGCGGCGGCGCCCGTAATGGCAAGGCCCAGCGTCATGTAATTGTACACGCTGAGCATGTACGAACGCAGCCCCTGGTCGATCGCGGCCTGCGAGCGTGCCACCGACGGGTTCCAACGCCCGGCGACGTTGCGATCATAATCGGACATCGTCGTTCCCCTTCAAGAAACTCTTAAAACCCTTTGCCGGCGCCAAAGCGCACCTGCGGGTTCGTGCGTCAATATGGTTGGTTCCGCATAGGGCGGCAAGACGATGGAAGATGAAATTTACGCAAGGTCACTCTAGGTCAGGTGCCCATGGAGACGTATTGCCGCTGACAGGCGCCGGGCAACTTCCGCTATAGTTGCAGGAAGGCCGGGACAATCGGGCATGGCGCAGGGGCAGGGCAGGGGCAGTGGTCCAGGCCTGCGAGCGGCGGGGCGTTCGCATGATCGTTCGCCCTCCTCCCCGTATCAACCAATAAGAGTAATTTCATCGACGGCAATCGCCTGCCTTGTGGCGGCGGGATTGGGCCTTGGGCCCCGCGAGGCGCGGGCCGGGGCCTGGACGTTCGCGGCCGGCTCGGGCCAGGTGATCCTGCAGAGCTCCGCCGTGTCGTCGTCCTCCGAGTTCGGTCCCTCCTCCCGCCTTTATGACAGCCGCCCCTATGACAAGGTGGAGGTGACGCTCGTCTTTGAATACGGCATCGCCGATTGGCTGACGCTGATTGTCGCGCCCCAATATCTGTCGGTGAACCTTGGGGACCCCGACCCCGCCTCCTATTCGGGCCTCGGCTACACGGATGCCGGGGTGCGGGTGCGCCTGTGGCAGGAGCAGGGGCAAGAGCAGGGGCTTGTGGTTTCCGCCCAGGTGGTCGGGCGCCTGTCCGGCACCGGCGATTCCTCCAGCGCGGCCGCGGTGGGATATGAGGATGGGGAGCTGGACCTGCGGCTGCTGGCGGGCTTCTCGTTCACCCTGTGGGACATGCCGGCCTATGTGGACCTGCAGCTGGCCCAGCGCATGCGCTTCGGCGATCCGCCCGACGAGCTGCATGCGGACCTCACTCTGGGCGTGCGCTTCGCGGAGCGCTGGCAGGGGCTGGTGCAGTCCTTCAACGTGCTCTCCGAGGGGGCGGGAGAGGGGCCCTATTTCGATGTCTCCTATGAGTATTACAAGCTGCAGCTCGGCGTGGCCTATGACTGGAGCCAGGCCATGACCCTTCAGGCCGCGGTGGTGAGCACCTGGCTGGCCCGCAACGCGCCGCAGGAAAACGGACTGGTGCTGAGCGCGCTCTACCGGTTCTGAAGGGCGGCCGTCGCGCGGCGGTCAATCTTCCTGGAGCAGCCGGCGGCCCAGGCGCGCCGTGCCCAGCAGGCCAGGCGCGGCATGGGTCACCACATGAACCGGCACCTGGGCGAGGCGCTCGCCATAGGGCGGGTGATCCTCGAAGGCGGCGCGGAAGGGGCTTTCGGTGAACAGCGGCGCCAAGGCGCGGCCGAGCCCGCCGCCCACATACACCCCGCCCAGCGCCTCAAAGGCCAAGGTGAGGTCCCCCAGCACCCGGCCGAGCACCCGCAGGAACACCGCGCAGCTTTCCTTTTCGCTCTGCTGCCCGTTCGCCGCAGCCTTGATGATGGCGTGGGAGGAGAGCTGCTCGCCGGTGAGGATGCGGTGCATCCGCACCAGACCACCACCGGACAGGACATGCTCCACCACCACCGGGCCCAGGTCGCGCACCATGTGGGCGATAATGCGGGCCTCGTCCGTGGCCACGGCGCCGAAGCGCATGTGGCCGGCCTCGCTGGGCAGCACGTCATAGCCGCTCTCGCGGGTGAGAATCAGCGCCGTGCCGAAGCCGGTGCCGGGCCCGCACACCAGTCGCGGGCGCCCGGCCGCGGCGCGCCCCACGCCGACCGCGAGCAGATCCTCGCGGCCAAGCTGCGGCACGCCATGGGCGAAGGCGGCGAAATCATTGATGACCTCCACCCGCTTGAGGTCGAAGGCCGCGCCCAAGGCCGAGCGGGAAAAGTGCCAGTCGCGATTGGTGAGGCGGATGTCGTCGCCCTCCACCGGCCCGGCCACCGCCAGCACCGCCGCCCGGGGCGCCTCGCCGGTGAGGTCGTCCAGATAGGCGCCGATCAGCTCCTCCGCGGAGACATAGGAATCATTCGTCTCCACCCGCACGTCGAAGGGCACGCCATCCGCGCCGCTGCGGGCGATGCGGGTTGTGGTGCCGCCGATGTCTGCGATGAGGACGTTGGGGGCCATGGGCGCGATCCGGCTGGGGTGGAAGAAGGAGGGGCGCGCAATCTAGAGCATTTTCCGGAAAAGTGGGCAGCACAGCCTGTGGAGAAGATGCGCCGGCTCAATTTCTTTTCGCAGGGAACGCCGCGTGTGGAGAATTCCACCGCCCCTCGCGCCGGCCCGTCTCTTTTCCGCCTTCAATCTTCGCGAGAAGGACCCGGACACCGGCACCGCCGGAGCTCCATCCCCCCGTGCTGTAAGGTGGCGCGGCTGCCCCACCTGCCGTAAGGTGCAGCAAATATGTGCGCCATCGACCGATGGGGGGTGGCGTGACGGGCGGTGCAGCGTACATAAAGCGGCGAGGCAGCGCATGCGGTGCGGCGGCATCCGGCGCGCGGGCTTCGAGATCGGGCTAAACCAGGCGTGTCGGCAATGGCCGGTACGCCGCAGGCATGGCGAAACGCAGTGATCGATATCTACACGATCATCTTCCTGGCTCTGGCCGTATTCATCTTCATACGGCTGCGCAGCGTGCTGGGTCAGCGCACGGGGCGCGAGCGGCCGCCTTATGATCCCTATTCCCGCGACACCGCTCGCCCACCCCAGCCGGCGCCCGACAATGTGGTGCAGCTGCCCGAGCGCAATACCGCCAATCCCGGCATGCCGCAGCCCGTCGACACGGACGCGGACGCCGACGAGCCGCCGAAATATCGCTGGGACGGCGTCGCCGCCGAGGGCAGCCCCCAGGCCGCGGCACTGGACGAAGTCGCGCGCCGGGAACCTGATTTCGACGCCAAGCACTTCCTCACCGGCGCCAAGGCCGCCTATGAGATGATCGTGACCGCCTTCGCCAATGGCGACCGGCGCAGCCTGAAGGATCTCCTGTCCAAGGAGGTCTACGACGAATTCGCCGCTTCCATCGCCGACCGGGAGAGCCGCGGCGAAACCATGGAATCGCGTTTCGTGGCCATTTCGCGGGCCGATCTGGTGCAGGCGGTGGTGCAGGGGTCGACGGCGAGCCTCACGGTGCGCTTCGTGTCCCAGCTCATCACCGCGACGCGGGGGCGCGACGGCGCCGTGGTCGATGGAGACCCTGAGGCCGTGGCGGATGTGACCGATGTGTGGACCTTCGCCCGCGACCTCGGCTCACGCAATCCCAACTGGAAGCTCGTGGCCACCGAAGCGGCGGAGTGAGGCTGGTATCGTGGTGGCATTCGGCGAGCACGGCGGCAAGGCGCGTCCCGGCGCGCCGCGCCTGAGGACGATGACCTGGGCCCTGGTCCTCATGGGGGTGGTCCTCATGGGGCTGGGCTTTGCGGCCCCCGTGCGAGCGGAGAGCGGCGCGCGGACGCTGATCGGCACCGCGCCGGGGGAAGGCTCGCGGCGGGTGGCCGCCTGCGAGGTGTCCTCCTGGGGGATGGAGCCGATGACGGCGCCGGAGATTGCGGGTGCGCGGCTCATGCCGGTGTCGTTCCCGGAGCTGACGGGCTGGCGGGAGGATGACCACGCGGCCGCATTCAGGGTTTTTCGCGCCAGCTGCGAGGCGCTGAGGCAGCCTTCCAGCGACAGCGGGGCGAGTTCGGCGGACACGCTGCGCGAAGGGCTCCTGCGGGCCTGCGCCGCCGCCGATTCCCTGGCCATCGGCGAGCCCTCCAATGCCCTGGCGCGGCTGTTCTTCGAGCTCAATTTCCGCCCTTACCGGGTGGTGCCCGAGCGGCATCCCGACGCCTTCTTCACCGGCTATTACGAGCCCGAGGTGGAAGGTTCCCTGGTTTCCGGCGACGGCTTCGACATCCCCATTTATGCGCGTCCCTCGGATCTCGTCATGCGGGCCGGCGTCGCCGCCAATGGCGGAGGCGCGGTGCGGATGGAGAACGGGCGCGAGGTGCCCTATTACGACCGGGCCGAGATCGAGGATGGCGCCCTGAAGGGGCGGGGGCTGGAGATCGCCTATCTCAAGGATCCGGTGGACCTGTTCTTCATGCAGATCCAGGGCTCGGCCCGCGTGCGCCTGCGGGACGGGCGCGTGCTGCGCCTGAATTATGACGGCTATAACGGGCGCTCCTATACGCCCGTGGGCAAGCTTCTGATCGAGCGGGGGCTGGTGCCGCGGGACGAGATGTCCATGGATCGGATCCGCGCCTTCATGGAGCAGAATCCGGAGGCCGGTCGCGAGCTGCGGCGCGAGAACCATTCCTTCGTCTTCTTCAAGGCGTTGCCCCTGACCGACAATGACGGTGCCATGGGCGCGCAGGGCGTTCCCCTGACGAGCGAACGTTCCCTCGCGGTGGACCGCAAGCTTTACACCTATGGTTCGCCGGTGTTCGTGGAAGCGGTGCTGCCTCTGTCTGCCCCGCGGCGAGCCGATCCGTTCCAGCGGCTGATGATCGCGCAGGATACCGGCTCGGCCATCGTCGGGCCCGGCCGGGCAGACCTGTTCTTCGGCACGGGTGCCAATGCCGGCTCTGTGGCGGGGCGCATCCGCCACCGTGGGCGCTTCACCCTGCTGGTGCCGCGCTTCTCCGGCCCAGAGGCCCTGGCCGTGGCCTTCCCTGCTGTCAAGGCGTCGCGGGCGCGGGTACCATGAAGGCGCGGGTGGCATGAGCCGTCGCGGCCGTCGCCGGCTGCTGAGCGCGGAGGAGCGGGCGCTCTGGGCCCATGTGGTGCGGGAGGTGAAGCCCCTGAAGCCGCAGCCGGAGGGGGAAGCTCCCACTGCGGCGCCGCTGCCCGAGCCCATACCTGCTCCCCCCTCCGCCCCATCGCCGAATCCGGCGCCGCGTCCGGCGGCCGCCAAGGCCAGCCCCGCGCTTCCCCTAGCGCCGCTGGAGCCGAAGGCCCGCCGCCGCCTCACGCGTGGCGCGGAGGTGGATGCCCGCATCGACCTGCACGGCCTCACCCAAGCCGTCGCCCATCACCGGCTGCGCCTGTTCCTGCTGGAAGCCCAGGCGCTGGGCCACGCGGTGGTGCTGGTGATTACCGGCAAGGGTGATCCGGAGCGGCTTACGGGTGTCCATTTCGGCGAGGGGAGGGGCGTGCTGCGACGCTCCGTGCCGCTATGGCTCGCAGAGCCGGATCTGCGCGGCGTCGTCCTCGGCTTTGAATCGGCAGGCCGGCGCCATGGCGGGGAGGGCGCCCTTTATGTGCGCATCCGCCGCCGGCGCGGGTAGGCGCCCCATCGCCCGCTCTCCCGGGGCTGTGGCCGGCAGACTGGCGCGCCGTGGGCGCGGCTTACGCTAGCGGTGGGCGTGAGGGTCCGCCATCGTCGTGAGGCCAGGGGTATTACTTTCCGGGGAGCCTGCGAGCCCTCCAACGCGCCCCTGGAGGCGCACGTTGCGCGTGGGGCGGCTTCGGTGGACGGACCAACCGGAGACCTCTTCCCTGGCCGCCGCTGCGCGCTCCGCCGCCGCCTCGGAGGCCAACGGGTTGCGCGGGTGGCACACCCGACGATCCCTTCCGACGCCTTTGTCCGCAGGCGGCCTGAGGGAGACGGTCGGGTTGTGCGGCTCCTGTTGCCGTGAGTTGCAATCGGTCCTCATTCAGCCCGCGCGGCGACGTTTGTAGCCTGCCATCACGGTATTCCTCATGCCGCGGCTCCTCGGCCGCTTGCCGGAAGGCCCGGGGCGGGGCAAGGCGTTGGAAATGTGGCCCCACAGCGAGGCAGAGGGCAACACTTCGGAGCGCCGCCAGGCCTTGCATGCCGTCGTCCGCGCCGCCGAGCCGACGCCGGCGGCTTCCTTCACCCGCAGGAGGGGAGGAAGCGGGTCTTTTGCCCGCCATCTCCTTCGGGAATGCCCATCGATCCCGGTCCTTGAGTGGAGCCGGGAGGCGTCAGGGGCGCGCGCAATTGCCGGCTGCACACGGTGCCCTGCCGGCCCATGCGCCGTCGGCCCACGGCCCGGACATCATGTGAAGTCCGCTGCGGCGGGATTCCAGCGTCGCGGACGCCCGTGACGCCTGCAGAGTGGTGGTCAGTGGAGCGCGGCGGAAGGCTTCGGCGCCTGCGCCGGTGGCTGGCGAATGCGGGCGGAGGGGGATTTCCTCCGGACCGCGGCTGGCGTCACGCGACGCCGAGGCGGGGGGCGGGCAGGCGGAAGGTGCGTCCGTCGCCCAGCAGGTGCACCTCGAACCGGCCGCGGGCAAACAGCCCGGCTATGGCGGGCGCGGTCACGTCCAGTCCGCCGGTGAAAGCGCCGAAGGCCGGCAGAATCAGGCGCGTGCCATCGGACACGAAACAGCGCCGCCGCAGGCTGCGTCCGCGCACCACCACCCGCGCCGCCGGATGCAGGTGGCCGCACACTTCGCCCGTCATCGTGTCCGGCCGGTCGGTTGCCGCATGGGGCAAGATCATCCTCCCCGCCTCAGACGCACGGGGCTTCTCCACCGGCGGCACATAAAGCGCCCCCGCCTGCGGCAGTTTGAATTCGCCCGCCGCCGGCTGGTCGCGTTTTTCTGCCTCCGGCTTGTTGCACCTGTCCGCCTCCGGCTTGTTGCGCTCCTCCGGCTCGTGGCACTTTTCCGCCTCCGGCTTGTGGCACCTTTCCGCCTCCGGCTTGTGGCACCTTTCCGCCTCCGGCTCGTGGCGAAAGCGCAGGGGGCCGAGGGCGAGCGTCTCGATGCAGGTGCCGCCGAGATCGTGGGGGGCGGGGTCGTGATTGCCGGCGATCCAGACGAGATCCACCTTTGCCGCAAGGGCGTGGATGCGCATGCGCGCGTCATCGTCCAGGCGTTCGGCGGCCCAGCGGTCGTGCAGGCTGTCGCCGAGGGCGAGGAGCGTGCGCGGCTGGTGGCGGGCGACGAGGCGCTCCAGCCGGTCGAGGGTGTCGCGGGTGTCGAAGGGCGGCAGCATCTGCCCGCGCCGGGCGAAGGCGGAGCCCTTTTCCAGGTGCATGTCGGCCACCACCAGCAGCCGCTCTTCCGCCCAAAACGCCGCCCCCGAGGGGTCGAGCAGAAGCTCGGCGCCGGCGATGCCGATGCTGGTGAGGAGGAGGGCGGCCGAATCGGCACAGGCGTGCATGGCGGCGATTGTGCCCGGCGAAAGGGCAGGGGCAAGGCGGTTCTGCCGCCTTGTCACCCGTCGTGGCGGCGGAGGTGGCCGCTGCTGCACCGAAGCCGCGCGGAGCCGCTCGTCGCCGGGGCGGGCTTGAATTCCTCCGACCGCATGGCCTATGCCGTCGCGGTGGCGCATGGCGCGCCCGCCTCCGGGTTCGCCCCGGGGCTCTCTTCCGCCGTCGACGGATGCTTCCGCCCGCCCCGGCGCCTTTTCGGTCTTCATCCATGGCCTCCCTGGTCCCCGCCACGCCGCCCGCCCTCACCGATTTCCGCCGCATCGTCATCAAGGTGGGCTCCGCTTTGCTGGTGGACCGCGACCGGGGCCGGGTGCGCCTGCCGTGGCTCGTCTCCCTGGTGGAAGACATCGGAACCCTGCACCGGCGCGGTTGCGACGTGATGGTGGTGTCGTCCGGCGCCATCGCCTTGGGGCGCACGGTGCTGCACCTGCCGCCGGGTCCGCTGAAGCTGGAGGACAGCCAGGCCGCCGCCGCCGTGGGCCAGATCGCCCTGGCCCGCACCTGGGCGGAGGCGCTCTCTCACGAGGACATCAATGCCGGCCAGGTGCTGCTGACCCTGGGTGATACCGAGGAGCGGCGGCGCTACCTGAACGCCCGTTCCACCCTAGGCCGGCTGATGGACCTGCGCGCCGTGCCCATCATCAACGAGAACGATACCGTCGCCACCTCCGAGATCCGCTACGGCGACAATGACCGTCTGGCGGCGCGGGTCGCGACCATGGCGAGCGCGGACCTGCTGGTGCTGCTCTCCGACATTGACGGGCTCTACACCGCCCCGCCGGCCAAGGATCCGGATGCCCAGCACATTCCCGTGGTGCCGCGCATTACCGCCGAGATCGAGGCCATGGCCGGCGCGGCCGGTTCTGAGCTTTCGCGCGGGGGCATGCGCACCAAGATCGAGGCCGGCAAGATCGCCACTTCCGCCGGGACTCACATGGTGATCGCCACCGGCCACGTGAAAAATCCCCTGCGGCGCATTCGCGAAGGCGGGCGCTGCACCTGGTTTCTCACCTCCGCCAATCCGGTGCGGGCGCGCAAGAGTTGGATCGCCGGCGCCCTGGAACCCCACGGCACGCTGCACCTGGACGACGGCGCGGTGGCCGCCCTGCGGCGCGGCGCCAGCCTGCTGCCGGCGGGCGTGAAGCGCATCGAAGGCGTGTTCGACCGGGGTGATGCCGTGCTGCTGCGCGGACCCGATGGGGCGGAAGTGGGTCGGGGCCTCGTCGCCTATGATTCCGAGACCGCCCAACGCATCATGGGGCGTTCCACCGTGGAGATCGAGGAGTTGCTCGGTGTCTCCGGCCGCTCGGAGATGGTGCACCGGGACGACATGGCCTTGGGGGTGGAGTGAGGGCATAGCGCCCCTGGCACAGCGCCCCTGGCACAGCGCCCCTGGCATAGCTCCCCTGGGGGCAAAGCTGGGTTGCATGCGCCGGTCTTGCGCGGGGAAGCGCCGGCGCCATGTTTAATGTCGCGCTCGTACCGGCGCCGGTTTCCGGGTGTCGATTTCTCCGGCGGACGTGATACAGAATGCCCGGCGGCCCCTGGAAGGGCCGCAACCCCTTATTTTAGAGAGTGATGCCATGGCCACCGCCTCTGCCGCCAGCATGATCGCCCCCGCTGCCACGCAGCAGGCGTTGCCGCCGGCCGAGCTGGAAGCCGCCATGCTGGGCATGGGCAAGCGCGCCCGCGCGGCCGCCCGCATCCTCGCTTTGGCCGATGCCGACACCAAGACCCGCGCCTTGAACGCGGCGGCCGCCGCCGTGCGGGCCGCATGCGCCGACATCCTCGCTGCCAACGCCTCTGACCTGGCCCGTGCCAAGGCGGAGGGCATGACCGGGTCGTTCCTTGATCGCCTCACCCTCACGCCCGAACGGGTGGAGGCCATGGCCGAGGGTATCGAATCCGTGGCCGGCCTGCCCGATCCCGTGGGCAAGGTGACCGAGCGCTGGACCCGGCCCAACGGCATGATCATCGAGCGGGTGCGCACCCCCCTCGGCGTCATCGGCGTCATCTATGAGAGCCGGCCGAACGTGACGGCCGATGCTGCGGCGCTGTGCGTGCGCTCGGGCAATGCGGTGATCCTGCGGGGCGGTTCGGACAGCCTCGCCTCCTCGGGCGCTATCCACAAGGCGTTCGTGGCCGGCCTGTCCGCCGCCGGGCTGCCGGTGGACGTGGTGCAGTTCGTGAACACGCCCGACCGGGCCGCTGTGGGCCACATGCTGGCCGGCCTGAACGGGACGGTGGACGTGATCGTGCCGCGCGGCGGCAAGAGCCTGGTGGCCCGGGTGCAGAGCGATGCTCGCGTGCCCGTCTTCTCCCATCTTGACGGTATCGTGCACGTCTTCATCGACAAGGCGGCCGACCTCGACATGGCCAAGACCGTGGTGCTGAACGCCAAGATGCGCCGCACCGGCATCTGCGGCGCGGCCGAGACGCTGCTGGTGGACCGGGCCGTGGCGGCCACCCATCTCAAGCCGCTGGTGGAAATGCTCATCGACGCGGGCTGCGCCGTGCGCGGCGACGAGACCGTGCAGGCGGTCGACCCGCGCGTCGAGGCCGCCACCGCCAGCGACTGGGACACCGAATATCTCGACGCCATCCTGGCGGTGAAGGTGGTCGACGGGCTCGATGCCGCCATCGCCCATATCGAGCAGCACGGCTCCCACCACACGGACTGCATCGTGACCCAGGACCAGGCGGCCGCGGATCGCTTCCTGGCGGAGGTGGATTCGGCCATCGTGCTGCACAATGCCTCCACCCAGTTCGCCGATGGCGGCGAGTTCGGCTTCGGCGCCGAGATCGGCATTGCCACCGGCCGCATGCATGCACGCGGGCCGGTGGGGGCCGAGCAGCTCACCTCCTTCAAGTATCGCATCCACGGCTCGGGCCAGACCCGGCCCTGATCCGCGCGACCCACGGAATGTGCCCGTGAGCCCGGCTTCGGCGAGCGCCCTCCTGCCCCAGCCTTCCGCCCCTGCGCTGAGCGGCGGGGCGGGGGATGGGCGTTCGTGCCTGTCGCGCGCCGGAGGCGAGCGGGGGCTGCCCTGCGCCCGCGAGGCCCGGCGCATTCCGTTTGCGACGCCGGGTCTGCGCATCGGCTTGTTCGGCGGCAGCTTCAACCCCGCCCATGAGGCGCATCGCGCGGCGAGCCTGCTCGCCTTGCGGCGGCTGCGGCTGGACCGGGTGTGGTGGCTGGTGACGCCGGGCAATCCGCTGAAGGACAATCGCGAATTGCCCACGCTGGAGGAGCGCATCGCGTTCGCGCGGCGGGTGGCCAACCATCCGCGCATCGATGTCACCGGCTGCGAGGCGGCGCTGGGTGTGCGCTACACCTATGAGACGGTGGCCGCGCTCACGCGGCGCATGCCGAAAGTGCATTTCGTGTGGATCATGGGGGCGGACAATCTGGCCCAGTTCCACCGCTGGCAGCGCTGGCGGGCCATTGCCGGCCGCCTGCCCATGGTGGTGGTGGACCGCATGGGCCAAAGCCTTGCCGCCACGGCCTCTCCGGCTGCCCAGGCGCTGGCGCGCTGGCGGGTGGACGAGAGCGATGCGGGCACGCTGGCCGGGCTTGCCGCACCCGCCTGGCTGTTCCTGCACGGGCTGAAATCTCCCGTTTCTTCAACGGGAATCCGCGCCGCGCGCCGCCGGGAGACCGCGTTGGCAACGGACTGATGCGGGCGACCCTTGAAAATTCGTTGATTTTCCTACATTCTAATGCTTGCGCCCGTGGCAGATGGCCCGGCGCTTTCAACTTGAGAGGATATGGACCCCTGTCCACAATGGCTCCGGCCCACAAGGCCCCGGTCCAGGCGGCCGGCATGGTCACCAGCTCCATGGTGAATGACCAGATGGCGAGTGACCAGATGATGCCGCCGGCCACGATCTCCCCCGCGCCGCCGCAGCCCGAGGAGATCCTCGCCCTCGTCCAGGCCCGCTTGGAAGATGACAAGTCCGAGGACGTCGTCTCCATCGACCTGCGCGGAAAGACCTCCATCGCCGATTTCATGGTGATCGCCTCCGGCCGCTCGCAGCGGCATGTGGGCGCCATCGCCGAGCACCTCCTGGAGGCGCTGAAGGCGGCGGGAATCAAGCAGGTGCGTGTCGAAGGTCAGCCGGCCTGCGACTGGGTGCTGATCGACGCGAACGACGTGATCGTGCACGTCTTCCAGCCCGAGGTGCGCGCCTTCTACAATATCGAGAAGATGTGGTCGGGCACGCCGCGTTCCTGATGGGGATGCGGCGGCTTCAAGGCTGAACGCGCGTGCGCCTGCTCCTCGTCTGTGTCGGCCGGCTGAAAGCCGGGGCCGAGCGCGACCTTGTCGCCCGTTATCTTGAGCGCGCCCGCGCCGCTGGGCGCGCGCAGGGATTCTCCGCTGTGGATATGGTGGAGATTTCCGAATCCGCTGCCCGCCGCGCCGAAGACCGCATGGCGGAGGAGGGGGCGGCGATTCTTGGCGCCGTGCCGCCCGGAGCGGGGCTGATGGTGCTCGATCCGCGCGGCAAAAACGTCTCCAGCGAGGATTTTTCCCGCCGCCTTGGCGCCCTGCGTGACGGCGGAATGCCTGCGCTCGCCCTTGTCATCGGCGGGGCTGACGGGCTTTCGGACGCGGTGCGCGCCCGGGCCGAGCTGCTGCTGGCCTATGGCGCGGCCACTTTTCCCCACCAATTGGTGCGGGTCATGCTGGCGGAGCAGCTCTATCGCGCGGTCACCATCCTCGCCGGCCACCCGTACCACAGGGCGTGAGGCGAAGACGCGACGGCCGGTGGATTGACATCGGCGCCGCCGCCGCTTATCACGCCCGCTCAATCCATCAAGAGAGTGTCGACGAGCCGCGCGGCACGCGCGCCGCGGTCGGCCCGAAGGCGAGTGTCATGAAGATCCGCAATTCCCTCAAGTCGCTGCTCGGTCGTCACCGGGACAACCGTCTGGTGCGCCGCAAGGGCCGCGTCTACATCATCAACAAGACCCAGAAGCGCTACAAGGCCCGCCAGGGCTGAGGCGCCAGCGCGCCAGCGATTCGTCGCCGCAACGTGAAAGGGCGGACGCGGCCAAGGTGCCGCGCCGTCGTTGACGAACACCGCGCGCCGTCCGACACTCCCCTCATGAGTGCCGAGACCATGAGCGCAGAAACCAAGCCCCTCCTTCAGCTGCCTTCCGTTTCGCCCCGCCTTTTCGTGCGGCTGCGCGTGCGGTCGAGGACATTCGTGGGGCTGGCTGCGCTGTCGGCGCTCGTTCTGGGCCTGCTGCTCGCTGTAGCCCCCGCATTCGCTCTCACCAATGATTCCGCTGGCGGATTGGCCGGCCCGGCGCCGGACGCTGCTGCCGCGCCTTCTTCCGATGGGGCGGCCCCCCATGCGCCCCGCAAGGTCCCGAAAGACAAGCGCACCCAGCTTGAAGGCCTGTTCGCGGCGCTGAAGGTGGCGCCCGACGACCGCAGTGCCAAGATCATCGGCGATCGCCTGGAGCAGCTGTTCAACACCACCGACAGCGCCAGCGTGGATCTGCTGATGATCCGCGCCAGCGTGGCGTTCGAGGCCAAGCAATATGATCTCGCCTTGAAGATCCTGGGGCAGGCCATCGAGATCGATCCCGACGACATCGGCGCGCTCTCCAAGCGCGCGACCATCTATTATATGCGCGACGATTATGGAGCGGCGCTGGCCGACATCCGCGAGGTCATTGCCCGCGAGCCGCGCCATTTCGCCATGCTCTACGCCCTCGCTTTGATCCTGCACGACATTGGCGACGACAAGCGCGCGCTGGAAGCCGCCCGCAAGGCGCTGGCGGTCAATCCACGGCTCGATGGCGCCAAGGAGCTCGAAGGACAGCTGACGCTGACCGTTGAGGGGCGGGACATCTAGGCGCCCTTACGGATGTCGGGGAAATGCTCGCGCTGATCGAGGAGACGTGTTCTCTCCCCGTGAGCCGGTGCCCATGTCACCGATAACACGCTAACGGGGCGGGTGCCGCTTCAGTTGGGCTTCGGCCGGAAGTTCGGCGGCGGGGGCGGCGGAAGCGGCGCATGGCCCGTGGGCGTGCGGGTCTGCATGCCTTCGGTGAGCTGCACGGTCCAGGATTTCTGCTCCTGGGTATCCACCTCGAAGAAGCCGGTGCGCTCGAAGCCGCGGGCCAGGCAGTCCTCGGCGCCGCGAATGGTGAACTCCTTTTCCCGGGTGCACATATGGGCCTTGCCGGCCCACTCGCCGCCCTGGTCGTAATCCACCGCATAGAGATAGTAGAAGCGCGCGACTAGGTCGCCGCGCAGCAGGGTTTCGCAGCTGTTGGCGGCGACGTTCCACCAGCCTTCGGTGCTCCAGGTGTCGCCGTCCTTGTAGCCAACGGCCACGCCCACCCGGCTCTGGGTGCGGTTGCACAGGCGGAAGTCGGCGTGCGCGAGGCTGGGGGCGAGCGCCAGGCCGCAGACAAGGGCCAGACGCGCCGTCAGCTTCGCGGGCCGGCTGCGAAAAAATGATGTCCGAGTGATGCGCTTGCGCGCTGTCGGTGGGGCGGGACAACGGAGCATGTCGAGGGCTGTGTGCCTTTCACCGCGCGATCCGTCAATGGCCGGCGGCCCAAGGGGGGCTCACGGGGGGCTCATGGGGGACTCAAGGAGGCTCATGTGGGGGTCAAGGGCGGGCCGGCCGGTGTTTCTCGCCTCCGATCGGGGCAGCAAGGAGGCAAACTTGAGGCAGCGGCACCGGTCGTGCCCCTGCCGCGTGGATAATGGGGATGGTTCCTTGACGCGGGGCGGGCTGGGGGCCTCTATCGTCGCACATCAGATTGAGGAGACCTGCCAGGTGGCGGAAGAAGACATGTCGGATGCCCCCGCGGGCTTCGCCAAGGAACAGCTCAAGTCCTTCATCGAGCGCATCGAGCGCCTCGAGGAGGAGAAGAAGGCCATTTCCGACGACATCAAGGACGTGTTCGCCGAAGCCAAGGCGAACGGTTTCGACGTGAAGGCCCTGCGCACCATCCTGAAGCTCCGCAAGGAGGATGAGGACGAGCGCAAGGAGCACGACGCCATCGTCGAGCTCTACTGCCAGGCGCTCGGCATCTTCATGTGAGCGTGCGCCGCCGGTCGGCTTCGGCCTGCCGGGTGGCTGCCCGGGAACCCGTCCTGCGGTCGTTCCCCATCTCAAAAGGCCCGCTCCAACAGCAGCTCGCCACCAAAGGCTCGCCTCTGTCCAGGGGCGGGCTTTTTTGTATGGGCGGGCGCGCGGTACTCGTACGGCTGCGTTGCTCTCGGCCGGGGAGCTTTCTTCTCGAAGGCCCGTGAGGCTTTGCATCCGAGTGGCGTTCACCGGATCCTCAGGCTGCCCAATCCTGGCTTGCGACCCCAGTCCGTGCCGCCGTGCACGCATCCCGGCGCGGGACGGTCGCTGCGGGATGCGTGGCGATAGAGGCGGGGCGGAATGATGGCCCCGACCGGAAATGCCTCACGCTTTGGCCCGACGACAGTGCGCTACCCGCCACAGGGGCATGCGCCGGGCGCGCGCCCTCACATGCGCTGGTTGAGGGCGTAGGCGGGCGTGCGGAAGGTGAAGGTGGGCACGTCGGCCACGGCGGTCCCGCTGAAGCTGGACTTCAGGCCAAAGCTGGCATCGCGCGAGAAGGCCATGGCCACCACCGCATTGGGCGCTGACATGAAGGACGTGAAGACCCGAAGCTCCGGCGGCCGCAGATAAAGCTCGGTGGACAGGCTCGGCGACAGGAACAGGCGGCCGAAGGCGATGGCCTGGGGCGCGCGGGCGCGATCGCGCGGGCGCCGGGCGCCGGTAGCGTGGGCCGTCGCCTGCGGGCTGGCCTGAAGGCTTGCGGCGCCGCGTCCGGCCAGGGGCGCGGGGCCAAACACATCGCTCGTGGCCGCATAGCCGAGAAGCTCGCGCGAGCCGCCTTCGCTGCCGCGGGTGATGATGGCGGGCAGGGGGGCGGCGGCCATCTGGGTGCGCGCCTGCGCCTCGCTGGGCCGGCGCTGGGGCAGGGGGGCGACCAGCGCGGCGGCGGCCACCTGCTGGGTGGCGATGACGCCGGCCGCGACCTCGGCCGGCCGCGCCACGGGCAGCGGCGTCGCCTGGGCTACGCGCGCGGGGGCCGAACGCTGGGCGGGCGCGCTCTCCTCGTCGCGGCTGCCGGAGGCATCCGCCACGGCGGTTTCAGGCGCGTTCTCCTCGTCCTCCACATCCTTCTTGCCGAAGAAGCCGGAGAAGAAATTCTTCATGCCCTTGCCGGAATCGGCGGAAGCGACGGCGACGCCCGCATTGGAGCCGCGCGAGCGGATTTCCGCCAGCGCCTCGGCATAATGGGCCATGGGCCGCCCGTCGGTGGGCACATGGACGGTCTTGCCATCGGGGAAGACGCGGGCGAGCTGGTCGCGGGTCATGCGCGGCCAGTGGCGGACGTTGCCGGTGTCCATGTGCACGAAGGGCGAGCCGGAGGTGGGGTAAAAGCCCACGCCGCCGCGCTGGAGCCGCAGGCCGGCCACGCGCAGGTCCACCAGCTTCACGCCGGGAATGTAGAAGTCCATGGCCTTGCCCAGCATGTGCTGGGAGAATTTGGCGACGCCCCGGCTGCGCGAGCGCAGCATGGCGTTGGTCTCCGGCGAGCGGAAGGCGCTGACGATCTGGATGGGCGCGCTCGCGTCCGTTTCCCGATAGACCTCCCAGACCACGTCGAAGAGGTGGGGGTCCATCTTGGTGGCCTTGTCATTGCGCCAGTCGCGCAAGAACACGTTCATCTTTTCCAGCACCGCGGGGTCGTAGCGGCCATCCTTCTTGAAGGTGAAGGTGCCGGTTTCTCCGCGATGGGTGTGATGGAGGGTGAGGGTGCGGGTGTCGCCATTGGCGACGGCGTTCTGGAGCGAGGTCGACCCGCACACCAGGAGCGTCACACCGATGGCGGAGGCGCGCAGGACGCGCGCGCCGCGCCGGAAGGGACGGGGGAGGATCGACGCGGCGGTCGATGCGAAGTTCCTGGCCAATGTCGCGAACCCGAGGCTCTGGTTTCAGTGACGCCGCGGATGACCGCGACGCGAAGCTAACGGAGTCTTGCCGGGTTCGGTTAAGGGTGAATTGACACCCGCTCCCCCCAACGCATGGCACACGAGTTGGTCACACTCTCGTGACCGCTCACACAACCGTGACTAGCGGGGGAGTATGGCGAAAACGTGCTGGAAGCTGGCGCGGGGCTGTGGCGAAAAAGCCATAGGCAAGTAACGCTGATGATTCAATGGCCTGCCGCGGTGCGGCAATTTGGCTCTCTGGTCGGTTGCGCCCGATATTCCAGCAGTCGCGTACCGCTGGAGAAAGCGCATCCCTGACAATCGGATAGCGGTAGATGCGGCGCCGCCGCCCGGTGGGGCGGCGGATGTGTCTGGAAAAATAAAGGCCGGTGGCAGGCCCATGCGCGCGGGCTAGCCGCGCGGATGGGGCTGTGCAGCACGAATCAGCGACGGGCGGAGGAGGCGTTGCCCTCGGCGAGGCGGCGCCGTGCGGTGTCGAGGCCAAGGCGCGACTTCACTTCGGCATTGATGCCGTAGATGTCGTCGCGGGTTTCGATGCGTCCGGCGTCGTTCACGAACGTGGTGAAATAGACGACGTGCACCGGAATGCGCTGCTTGAGCGTGACATAGCGCTCCTTGCCGCCGAACATCTTGCCGATGCGCTGGGCGCTCCAGCTCTCACCCGGCAGGCCGATATTGAACAGCACCTCGCCGAACTCCAGCGGGTCCTGCACCCGCATGCAACCGTGGCTGAAGGCACGCTCGTCCCGCGAGAACAGGGACTTGGAGGGGGTGTCGTGCAGGTACACCGAGTGGTCGTTCGGGAACATGAACTTGATGCGGCCAAGGGCATTCCGCTCGCCGGGCGACTGGCGGAAGGTGTAGCCGCCAGAGCCATTGCGCACCACCTCGATTCCGCGCCGTGAAAGTGCGTCGGGGTCGGAGCGCAGTAGCGGCATCATCTCCTTGCGGGCGATGGAGGGCGGGATGTTCCAGGCCGGGTTCACCACCGCATAGCGCATGTCCTGGGTGAGCAGGGGCGTGGGCGTTTCCTTCTTGCCCACCACGATGCGCGTCTCGTGAATCACCTTGTCGCCCTCATGGATGCGGGCAAGGTATTCGGGGATGTTGACCCAGACGTAATAGGCGCCCAGATCGCGCGGCAGCCAGCGCCAGCGCTCCATATTGGCGATCAGTTCGGCCTTCATGTCGGCGCTGGGGGTGGCGACCACGGCACGGTTGAGGGCGGTCAGCGTGCCAGCTCCCACCACGCCCGTGGGCTTCAGCCGCGCGCTCACCTGGAACGCCTTCACGGCGTCCACGAGGGCGGGGTCATAGCTGAGGTTTCCCGGCGCGCCGGAAAGCCCCAGGCGCGCGCGCAAGGCCGGTACGCGGGGATCGCTGTCGCCCGGCTTCATCAGGCCGCCGGCGGGGATCATGACCTGGCTGGCGTCACGCGGGCGATCCACCACCGCAAGCCGCGCCTTCAGTGCCTTGTAGCCCGTATGGGGCGGGTTGAAGGCGGCCAGGGTGGCGTTGGCGTCGCGAGCCTCCGCCAGGGTGGCGAGAATGGCTGCGGGATCGGGAATTTCGCGGGTGGGCGTCACCAGGTCCGAAATGCGGCTGGGCTCGAAGCGGCCGGACTGGGCATGGCGGGCATAGGTCAGGGCCGCCACGGCAAGGCGCAGCTCCGCCTGGGCGAGGGCCGCCGCATCGGCGCCGCGCGGCGGAAGGGCAACGGCATAGTCGGCGGGGTCAAGGCCATCCTCGGCGGCGGCATGCAGCCGCGCCAGCACGGCCGCGCCACGCGCGTTCACCCCACGCTCGTCCACGAACACGGGCAGGCCCTGGCGGGCGCCATAGAAAGCGGAGAGTGCCTCCGCCTCCTTCTTGGTGGAGCCGAGGCCGCCCGGCTGGGCGATCTGCATGGCGACCGCCTCCGCCACCGGAGCCAGCGGCCCCTGGATGGGCGCGGCGGCCACGGGAGCTGCAGCGGGGCCCTCAGCCGGCATGGTCCCAGCGGCCGGGCTGGTCGCGGCGGTGGAAGCCAGAGCCGTCACGGGCGCGGCGTTGGCGCGGGCCGCCGGGGAAGCGGCAGCCGGCGCCGTGGGCACGGGTGCGGCAACGGTGGAGGGGGCTTGCGCCTGGATGGGCGCCTGCTGCGCGGATGAGGCGGGAGGCACCGGGCCGCGAGCCGCCGCCTGGGCGGGTTGCGCTGAAGCGGGCGTCGTTGAGCTGGCAGGCGCAGCGACGGCTTGCGCGGCGCCAGGCTGTGCCGGAGCCGCCTGCTCCCGAGCGGCTTGGCCCGGAGTCACTTGGGTTGGAGCCGTTTGGGCCGGAGTCACTTGGGCCGGAGTCACTTGGGTTGGAGCAGCCTGCGCAGTGGCGCCCTGCGTCGACGCGGGCTGCACCGCTGTGGCCGGCCGAGCCGCGGCCTGTGCCGGAACCGCCTGAACGGGATTCGGCTGCCCCGTGTTCGCTTGTCCCTTGTTCGCCTGCATTGTGTTTACGTGCGCGGGCGCCGCCTGCGCCTGGCCCTCGGGAACAGCGCGGGCCGCATCGCTGGCGGCGGGCGTCGCCGCGTTGGCATGCGTGGTCGCGGGAGCCACTTCCGGTCGCCCGTTCGAGGCGGCCGCCGGGTTTGTGGGAGCTGGTACGGCGCGAGCTTCTCCATTGCCGGCGGCATCGATGCCGCTGGCTTGCGTCCGGCTCGCGGGACGGGTCGCCGCCTCACCATTGCCCGCCGCGTCGACCCCGCCCGCGATGGGGGCGGGGAGTGGGGGATCGGCGGTGCCCATACCGGCATGGGTGGTGACGGGAGCAGAGGGACGCGGACCGTTCAGCAGGGCGCGGGCGGATGCCGCCGCCGGCGACAGGCCCGGCGCGGTGTCGGCGGGACCGGCTTCGGCCGCCGGCAGCCAGGACAGGGCCAGAGCGAGGCTGAGCACGCTGACCCCAAGCACACGGGCGAAAGACCGATCCATCGCTGAGGCCTTCATGACGCCGCTGCGTCCCGTGCTGGGCATTGAATGCCCGATGGCCCTGACCCCCATGGTCCTCTCCTCGCCGCTATACCCCTGCTTGGTGCCGTGCCGAAGGTTTCCAATCAACTCACAAGCGCGAGCTGCCGGGCCTTTTCGTGAGCTTGTCACTCGGCCGCAACAATCTGGGCTGCAATTGGTTCCGAATGGTGCGGCGGCTCGCGTCCCTCAGGAACGGCAAGGCCGAGCCGCGAAAGCTTGCGGTAAAGGGTGGAGCGGCCGATGCCGAGCCGGCGCGCCACTTCCGTGAGCCGTCCGCCGTAATGGGTGCAGGCGTAGCGGATGGCCTTTTCCTCGATCTCCTCCAGCGGGCGCACATGGCCGCCATGGTCGACCCAGGGGGGTGTCGAGGATTGGGGCGCCGAGGATTGGGCTGCCGAAGCCAGCGTGCCCGGACGGGCGCCGAAGCCCGCCGGAACCGGCCATTCACCCACCATCGCCAGACGCGCAGGCGCCGCGGGGGCGGGCGCCACTGGCAGGCGCTCCACTGGCAGGCGCTCCGCCGTGTCGCCCTCCACTGTCTTGTGAGCGCCGCCGAGGGCGATGGCATTTGCGAGGGCCACCTGCAGGCGCAGCGCCCCGGCCGGCTTCACCACGAAGTCGCGCGCCCCGGCGCGGATGGCGGAGGCCGCCATGTCGATGCTTTCCGCCGTCACCGCGGCCACCACCGGCACGCACAGGCCGCGCGCCTTCATGGCGCCCAGCAGGCCCATTCCGTCGAGCTCGGGCAGCACGAGATCCAGGAGCACCACATCGAACGCCATGCGCTCCATGAGGGCCAGGGCCTCGTCTCCGTCGCGGGCGTGGGTGGCCTCATACCCCATCAGGGCCACGGCCGATTCGAGGCGGCGGGCTTCCACGGGGTCGTCTTCGACCAGCAGCAGCAAGGGTTTCATGGGATTCCGGCGTGGTGCGAACATCGGCCAGCTTGGTCGGTGATGGTTAAGCAAGTCTGAGCTTCACGCATTCGTGTGCCGCTGCGGCGCCTGCCGGTGGCGCGGGTGGGGTGGCGCGGCCCGCTTGCGGCGCCCCGCCATTGAGGCGATCGTGGGAGGCGAGCTATGACGGTGCCGATTGCACCCGCCCCGATTTTCCCGGAGGTTCCATGTTGCTTCACTCCCGCCCCGCCGACCTGCCGTTCCTTTCCGCGCCCGCCGGGGCCGGCTTCGGGATGGTCCATGGGGTGACCGCCGGCGCCGCCGCCGTTTCCGAATCGCTGCCCGAATGGAACCTCGCCGATCTCTACCCGGCCATGGACGCGCCGGAGCTGGAGGGGGACCTCATCAAGGCGGACATCGAGTGCAAGGCATTCGAGGAGGCCTACAAGGGCAAGCTCGCCACTCTGCTCGCGGCCGCCGATGCCGGCCCCGCCCTGGGCGCCGCGGTGAAGCGCTATGAGGAGATCGACGATCTCATCGGCCGAATCGCCTCCTATGGCAGCCTGATTTATGCGGGCGACACCTCCGATCCCGCCCGCGCCAAGTTCTATGGCGACATCCAGGAGCGGCTGACCGACGCCTCCACCCACCTCCTGTTCTTCACGCTGGAGCTGAACCGGCTGGACGACAAGGCGCTGGAAGCCGCCATGGCCGACCCGGCGCTGGGCCACTACCGGCCGTGGGTCGAGGACCTGCGCAAGGACAAGCCCTACCAGCTCGATGACAAGATCGAGCAGCTGTTCCACGAGAAGTCGAACCCCTCCCGCTCCGCCTGGAGCCGGCTGTTCGACGAGACCATGGCCTCCCTGCGCTTCTCCGTGAACGGGCAGGAGCTGGCCATCGAGCCGGCCTTGAACCTGATGCAGGATTCCAAGGAGGAGGTGCGCCGCGCCGCCGGCCAGGGGCTGGCCGAGACCTTCTCCAAGAATCTGCGCCTGTTCAGCCTCATCACCAACACGCTGGCCAAGGACAAGGAAATTTCCGACCGCTGGCGCGGCTTCCCCGATGTCGCCTCCTCCCGCCACCTGGCCAACCGGGTGGAAAAGGAGGTGGTGGACGCCATGGTGGAGGCCATCCGCGCCGCCTATCCGCGCCTGTCGCACCGCTATTACGCGCTGAAGGCCCGCTGGTTCGGCAAGGACAAGCTGGAGTTCTGGGACCGCAACGCGCCACTGCCCAAGGTGGAAACCCGCGACATCGGCTGGCACGAGGCCAAGGACACGGTGCTGTCCGCTTATGGCGCCTTCTCGCCGAAGATGGCCGAGATCGCCGGCGTGTTCTTCGAGAAGAGCTGGATCGACGCGCCGGTGCGGCCGGGCAAGTCGCCGGGCGCCTTCGCCCATCCCACCGTGCCGTCCGCGCATCCGTTCGTGCTGCTCAATTACCAAGGCAAGCCGCGCGATGTGATGACGCTGGCCCATGAGCTGGGCCATGGCGTGCACCAGGTGCTGGCCGCCCGCCAGGGCGCGCTGATGGCGCCGACCCCGCTGACCCTGGCGGAAACCGCCTCGGTGTTCGGCGAGATGCTCACCTTCCGCCGGCTGCTGGACAAGGCGGAGACGCCCCAGGCCCGCAGGATCATGCTGGCCCAGAAGGTGGAGGACATGATCAATACGGTGGTTCGCCAGACCGCCTTCTACACGTTCGAGCGCCACGTCCACACCGAGCGCCGCAAGGGCGAATTGACCTCCGACGCCATCGGCGAGCTGTGGATGAAGGTGCAGAGCGAAAGCCTGGGCCCGGCCATCAATCTCGGCGCCGGCTACGAGACCTTCTGGACCTACATCCCCCACTTCATCCACTCGCCCTTCTATGTCTACGCCTATGCCTTCGGCGATTGCCTCGTGAACTCGCTCTATGCGGTCTACGAGAAGGCGTCGGATGGCTTTGCCGAGCGCTATCTGCAGATGCTGTCGGCGGGCGGCACCAAGCACCATTCGGAGCTTCTGGCCCCGTTCGGGCTCGATGCGCGCCATCCGGCCTTCTGGCAGACCGGCCTTTCGCTCATCGACCGGATGATCACCGAGCTCGAGGGCATGGAGGCCGCCTGATCGCGGCCGGAACCGGCGGCCCTCCGCCCCGGCCTGTCCCCTGCCTCTTCCGCCGGCCGCGCGCCGGGGGCGGGCGGGGGGCTCCGCCCGGGCGGCGGACCGAGGGCGATTCGGGGGCAAAGGTGGCGCCGCGCCACAGACCTTTACAACTCCTCAACCCTGTCGCCTTAAGCCTTGATTCATGAAGCAGCGAACCGGCCCGCTCCTGTGCGCCCTGGTCATCGGCCTTGCCGGGCCGGTGGGGCCGGCCCATGGGCAGGAGCCGTCGCCGCCGGTGGCGCCCGCGCCGCTGCGGCCGTCCGGCGCGCGCCCATCCGCCGGGGTGCCGCTGCCCCCGGCCTCGCCCGTGCGGCAGGGGCTGGACACGGAGGCGCTCAAGGCCGACGTGAAGGGCAATGAAGAGTTCCAGAAGCGCCTTGCCGCCGAGCTGGAAGCCGCCAAGGGCGACCGCGCCAAGCTCAACGCATTGCTGATCGAGACCGCCAACCGCTCGCGCGCCGTGGAGCAGCAGCTCATTGACGTGGAGGGCCGCATTGGCGCCCTCGACAAGACTGCGACGGAGCTTTCCGCCTCCCTGGCCAAGCAGCGCGGCGTGCTGGCGGAAGTGCTGGCGGCGCTGCTGCGCATGGGCCGCAACCCGCCGCCCGCGCTGCTGATGCGTCCCGACGATGCCCTTGATGCGGTGCGCTCCGCCATTCTGCTGGGCTCGCTTCTGCCCGAAATGCGTGTGGAGGCGGAAACCCTGGCCGCCGATCTCTCGGAGCTGGTGCGGGTGCGCGGCGAGCTCGGCAGCGCCCGGGAAAGTCTCGCCAAGCTCAAGGTGGCCTTGGACCAGGACCGCAAGCGCCTCGCAGCCCTGGTGGGGGAGCGCCAGCGGCGCCAGGCGGAAGCCAGCCCAGTGCCGCCGGGGGAAAAGACGCAGGTTGATTCGCTGGCCCGCGGCTCCACCGATGTGCACGATCTCGTGACCCGCATGGAGACGGAGGCGCCGCCGGCCGCCCGAGCTGCGGATGCCGCGCGCGCCTTGCCGGAGCCCGCCACCACCACCAAGGCGGACCTTGCCGCCTTGCAGAACCCGGCGCGCATCGCGCCCGCCATTCCTTTCGCGGATGCCAAAGGCTTGCTGCCGTTGCCGGTGGCCGGGGTAAGGATGCGTGATTTCGGAGCGGCTGACGACGTGGGCGCGGCCGCCAAGGGCATCAGCATCGCCACCCGCGCCGGTGCCCCGGTGACCGCGCCGGCGGACGGCTGGGTGGTCTATGCCGGGCCCTTTCGCAGTTATGGCCAACTCTTGATCATCAACGCGGGCGGCGGATACCATATCTTGATGGCAGGTATGGAGAAGATCACAGTGGATCTCGGCCAGTTCGTCCTCGCGGGCGAGCCGGTGGCGGTCATGGGCGGCCTTGCGCGCGCAAGCGCGGCGGATGCGACTTCAGGTTCCTCCCTTGGCACAGCCTCGGGACAGCCCCAATTGTATGTTGAATTCCGCAAGGACGGAGTCTCCATCGATCCTGCCCCGTGGTGGGCGGCAACGGACAGTCAGAAGGTGCGCGGATAATGCGTCGGACATCCCTATTTCTCTTCGGCGTGGCGGCCGGCGCGCTGGTGGCTGTCGCCGCGGTTCAGCCGCGCGCGATCCTCGGCACGGCGGCGGAAGCAGCCTCCTCGGACACGTATCGCCAGCTGAACCTGTTCGGCGACGTGTTCGAGCGCGTGCGCTCCGACTATGTGGAGAAGCCGGAGGACTCGAAGCTGATCGAGTCGGCCATCAATGGCATGCTCCAGTCGCTCGACCCCCATTCCTCCTACATGGACGCGAAGAATCACCGCGACATGCAGGTGCAGACCAAGGGTGAGTTCGGCGGCCTCGGCATCGAGGTGACCATGGAAGACGGCCTGGTGAAGGTCGTCGCCCCCATGGAGGACACCCCCGCCGCCAAGGCTGGCGTGCTCGCGGGCGACCTCATCACCAAGCTCAATGGCGAGCAGGTGCAGGGCCTGACCCTGAACGAGGCGGTGGACAAGATGCGCGGCGCCGTGGGCACGCCCATCACCCTCACCATCGTCCGCAAGGGCGCGGATAAGCCCATCGACGTGAAGGTCACGCGCGACACCATCAAGATCAAGGTGGTCCGCTCGCGGGTGGAGTCCGGCGACATCGCCTATATCCGCGTCAACTCGTTCAACGAGCAGACCTATGACGGCCTGAAGAAGGCCATCGACGACCTCACGGCCGAGATCGGTCCCGACAAGATCAAGGGCTATATCCTGGATCTGCGGAACAATCCCGGCGGCCTGCTGGATCAGGCCATCGCCGTGTCCGACGCCTTCCTGGATCGTGGCGAGATCGTCTCCACCCGCGGCCGCAATCCCGAGGAAACCCAGCGCTTCAACGCGCGCGGCGGCGACCTCACCAAGGGCAAGCCGGTGATCGTGCTGGTGAATGGCGGCTCGGCCTCGGCCTCGGAAATCGTGGCCGGCGCCCTGCAGGACCAGAAGCGGGCCACGGTGCTCGGCTCGCGCAGCTTCGGCAAGGGGTCGGTGCAGACCATCATTCCCCTGGGGCAGAATGGCGCACTGCGGCTGACCACCGCGCGCTACTACACGCCGTCGGGCCGCTCCATCCAGGCCAAGGGCATCGAGCCCGATATCGTCCTGGTGCAGGACATGCCCGATGACGTGAAGGCCAAGCTGGGCGCTTCCGGCGACCCCACGCGCGGCGAGGCTTCGCTGAAGGGCCACCTCAAGAATGGCGAGGACGAGCAGGCCGGTTCGCCTTCCTACGTGCCGCCGGACCCGAAGGACGACACCCAGCTGAAGCTCGCCGTCGAGCTCATGCAGGGCACGGTGAAGAACGCCGCCTTCCCGGCGACGCCGAACAAGACGACGCAGGCGAACTGAGCCCAAGGGGTCCACTTTCCCCTGCCGAAAAATGGTGCAGACCAGCGTCCCCGCTCAATCTTTGCGCGGGGACGTTTTCGTAATCGGCCCAGCGCTGCATTCGTGCAACGGTTGCGCGCCGCCCGCGCCGAAGGCCCTGCGGAAAATTCTGAGCCGCCTTCCCGATTTTCTTTCATTCATGCGGCTTCCGGAGGTGCTGCGGCGCACTCGCTCCGAGGCGTCCTGCGCCCTGTGGTGGGTGTCCGCTACAGCCTGCGGTGCCCCTGCTCGGGCACCGTGATGCTCCCGGTGCGGCAATGCGGCCTATGCGCCATCCTCCGGTCATGTTGCCGCCTTGATCTGCCTGTGTTAGGCAACCCGGGATTTCGAGGGTGGGGTTTCGCCCGCTGGCGAGATCGCACTATCAATATTCCCAACAGATCAAGGGTTTGGGTCGAAGCCGGGGCATTCTGCCCAGGGGCGGCCGCAAGTCCGAGAGAGGTGCGGGTGGCGGATACGATCGTGTCAGGCATGGCGGGGCGCTACGCGACCGCGCTGTTCGAACTGGCGGATGAAGCCGGCGCCATTGATTCCGTGAAAACGGATCTCGATCGCCTGTCGGCCCTCATTGCCGAAAGTGCGGATCTGGCGCGGCTGGTGAAGAGTCCTGTCTTCACGGCCGACGTGCAGCTTTCCGCCATGACCGCGGTTTTGCAGAAGGCCGAAATCGGCGGCCTCGCGGGCAACTTTGTGAAGCTCGTGGTGCAGAATCGCCGGCTGTTTGCGCTTCAGCAGATGATTGCCGCCTTCAGTGCCCTGGTCGCCGTGAAGCGCGGCGAGACCACGGCGCAGGTGACGGTGGCGCAGCCCTTGAGCGACGCGCATCTCGCCGAGCTGAAGGATGCGCTGGCCAAGAAGACCGGCAAGGACGTGCAGCTCGACGTCACCGTCGACCCGTCCATCCTCGGTGGTCTCGTCGTGAAGCTCGGCTCTCGCATGGTCGATGCTTCGCTGAAGACCAAACTCAATTCTATCCGGCATGCGATGAAAGAGGTCCGCTGATGGACATTCGAGCCGCTGAAATCTCCGCCATCCTCAAGGAGCAGATCCAGAACTTCGGCCAGGAGGCTGAGGTCTCCGAGGTCGGGCAGGTTCTCTCCGTCGGCGACGGCATCGCCCGCGTCTATGGCCTCGACAATGTCCAGGCCGGCGAGATGGTCGAGTTCGAGAACGGCACGCGCGGCATGGCGCTGAACCTCGAGCTCGACAATGTCGGTATCGTGATCTTCGGCTCCGACCGTGAGATCAAGGAAGGCCAGACCGTCAAGCGCACCGGCGCCATCGTCGACGCTCCCGTCGGTAAAGGGCTGCTCGGTCGCGTCGTGGACGCCCTCGGCAACCCGATCGACGGCAAGGGCCCCATCGAATACACCGAGCGTCGCCGCGTCGACGTGAAGGCCCCTGGCATCATTCCGCGCAAGTCCGTGCATGAGCCCATGCAGACCGGCCTCAAGGCCATTGACGCCCTGATCCCGATCGGCCGTGGTCAGCGCGAGCTCATCATCGGCGACCGCCAGACCGGCAAGACCGCCGTGGCGCTCGACTCGATCCTGAATCAGAAGCCCATCAACCAGGGCAACGACGAGAAGGCCAAGCTCTACTGCGTGTATGTCGCAGTGGGCCAGAAGCGTTCCACCGTCGCGCAGTTCGTGAAGGTGCTGGAAGAGCAGGGCGCGCTCGAATATTCCATCGTCGTCGCCGCCACCGCTTCCGACGCTGCTCCCATGCAGTTCCTGGCGCCGTTCACCGGCACGGCCATGGGCGAGTTCTTCCGCGACAACGGCATGCATGCCCTGATCATCCACGACGACCTGTCCAAGCAGGCCGTGGCTTATCGTCAGATGTCGCTGCTGCTGCGTCGTCCCCCGGGCCGCGAAGCGTATCCCGGCGACGTGTTCTACCTGCACTCCCGCCTGCTTGAGCGCGCCGCGAAGCTCAACGACGCCAACGGCTCCGGCTCTCTCACCGCACTGCCGGTCATCGAGACCCAGGCCAACGACGTGTCGGCCTACATTCCGACCAACGTGATCTCGATCACCGACGGTCAGATCTTCCTCGAGTCCGACCTGTTCTACCAGGGCATTCGCCCGGCGGTGAACGTCGGCCTGTCGGTGTCGCGCGTGGGCTCCTCTGCCCAGATCAAGGCGATGAAGCAGGTGGCGGGCAAGATTAAGGGCGACCTCGCCCAGTATCGCGAGCTGGCGGCCTTTGCCCAGTTCGGCTCGGACCTGGACGCCTCGACCCAGAAGCTGCTGAATCGCGGCGCGCGCCTCACCGAGCTCCTGAAGCAGAGCCAGTTCTCGCCCCTCAAGGTGGAAGAGCAGGTGGCGGTGATCTTCGCCGGCACCAACGGCTACCTCGACCCGCTGCCGGTCTCCAAGGTCCGCGAGTTCGAGCAGGGGCTGCTTCTGGCCCTGCGCTCCGAGCATCCGGAGATCCTCGAGGCCATCCGCACTTCCAAGGAACTGTCCAAGGACACCGCAGAGAAGCTGACGAAGGCGCTCGACGCCTTTGCCAAGAGCTTCGCCTGATCGGCTCTTGATAGTTCCTCGAACCTGACGGACGGGCGCGATGGCGAGTCTGAAGGACCTTAAAAACCGCATCGCCTCGGTGAAGGCGACGCAGAAGATCACCAAGGCGATGCAAATGGTCGCCGCGGCGAAGCTGCGTCGCGCTCAGCAGGCGGCGGAAGCCGCGCGGCCTTACGCCGAGCGCATGGAAACGGTGCTGGGCAACCTTGCCGCCGGCATCGTCGGTAACTCCCAGGCGCCGGTGCTGCTGGCCGGCACGGGGCACACCCAGACGCATCTGCTGCTGGTGTGCACTGGCGAACGCGGCTTGTGCGGCGCCTTCAACAGCTCGATCGTGCGCCTGGCGCGCGAACGGGCGCAGCTGCTGCTGGCGGAAGGCAAGGATGTGAAAATCCTCTGCGTCGGCCGCAAGGGCGCCGACCAGCTCCGCCGGGTCTATCCCGACCACATCATCGATGTGGTCGACCTGCGCGCCGTGCGCAACATCGGCTTCAAGGAAGCGAATGACATCGCCTCCAAGGTGCTGAAGATGCTGTACGCCGGCTCGTTCGACGTCTGCACGCTCTTCTATTCCAACTTCAAGAGCGTGATCCAGCAGGTGCCGACGGCCCAGCAGCTGATCCCCGCGACCTTCCCCGAGCGTGACACCACCGAGGCGGGGCCGGTCTATGAATACGAGCCCACGGAAGAAGAGATCCTCGCCGATCTCCTGCCGCGCAATATCGCCGTGCAGATCTTCCGCGCGCTGCTGGAGAATCAGGCGTCCTTCTATGGCGCGCAGATGAGCGCCATGGACAACGCCACCCGCAATGCGGGCGAAATGATCAAGAAGCAGACGCTCACCTACAACCGCACCCGCCAGGCCATGATCACGAAGGAACTCATCGAGATCATCTCTGGCGCCGAGGCCGTCTGACGCCTCGCGACCGAAGATACGAAGGACGACGAATATGGCGAACAAGGTCGGACGCATCACCCAGGTCATCGGCGCCGTCGTCGACGTGCAGTTCGACGACCATCTGCCGGCGATTCTCAACGCGCTGGAGACCACCAATCAGGGCAACCGCCTGGTTCTTGAGGTTGCCCAGCACCTTGGCGAGAACACCGTGCGCACCATCGCCATGGACGCCACCGAGGGTCTCGTGCGCGGCGCCGCGGTGGAAGACACCGGGGAACCGATCCAGGTTCCGGTGGGCGATGGCACGCTGGGTCGTATCATGAACGTCATCGGCGAGCCGGTGGACGAGGTGGGGCCCATCTCCTTCGAGCAGAAGCGCGGCATTCACCAGCCGGCTCCTTCTTATGCGGAGCAGGCCACCGAGGCGGAGATCCTGGTCACCGGCATCAAGGTCGTCGACCTGCTGGCGCCTTACGCGAAGGGCGGCAAGATCGGCCTGTTCGGCGGCGCCGGCGTGGGCAAGACCGTGCTCATCATGGAGCTCATCAACAACGTTGCGAAGGCGCACGGCGGTTACTCCGTGTTCGCCGGCGTCGGTGAGCGTACCCGTGAGGGCAACGATCTCTACCATGAGATGATCGAGTCCAACGTGAACAAGGACCCCAAGGAGCATGGTGGCTCCGCGGCCGGCTCCAAGTGCGCGCTGGTGTATGGCCAGATGAACGAGCCTCCGGGTGCCCGCGCCCGCGTCGCGCTCACCGGCCTGACCGTCGCAGAGCACTTCCGTGACCAGGGTCAGGACGTGCTGTTCTTCGTGGACAACATCTTCCGCTTCACGCAGGCTGGTTCGGAAGTGTCGGCCCTTCTCGGCCGTATTCCTTCGGCGGTGGGTTACCAGCCGACCCTGGCCACCGACATGGGCGCCCTGCAGGAGCGTATCACCACCACCACCAAGGGTTCGATCACCTCGGTGCAGGCCATTTACGTGCCGGCCGACGACCTGACCGACCCGGCGCCGGCGACCTCCTTCACCCATCTGGACGCGACCACCGTTCTGTCGCGCTCCATCGCGGAGAAGGGCATCTACCCGGCGGTGGATCCGCTCGACTCGACCTCGCGCATGCTGTCGCCGACCATCCTCGGCGAAGAGCACTACAACACCGCCCGCCAGGTGCAGCAGACCCTGCAGCGCTACAAGTCGCTTCAGGACATCATCGCGATCCTGGGCATGGATGAGCTTTCCGAAGAGGACAAGCTCACCGTGGCGCGCGCCCGCAAGATCGAGCGCTTCCTGTCTCAGCCGTTCCACGTGGCCGAGGTGTTCACCGGTTCGCCGGGCAAGCTCGTCGACCTCAAGGACACCATCGCGGGCTTCAAGGGCCTGGTGGAAGGCAAGTACGACTACCTGCCGGAGCAGGCTTTCTACATGGTCGGCTCGATGGAAGAAGCCATCGAGAAGGGCAAGAAGCTGGCTGCCGAAGCGGCGTGATGTGCGCGGCACTCCGCCCGCGAGGGTGGAGTGCCGATGCAAGATGCGCAGGAGTGGGACCGGTCGGCGGCGCCGCTCCGGAACTGCGGCGCGGGCGAAGGCGCACGAGGGGCTGGGCCTATACGGGTGACGGCCTTTTCTGGTGTCGGGCTTGGTCCGCTAAGCGGGTTGGCGCGGCGTTTCAGCAGGACTGGAACAGCGCGGAGATTGATCCGGGGCAGGGCGCTGAGCGGCGCGCGTGCCACGCGGGTGTGGGGAGCGGCCCGCCAGGGATGCGCGACCTCCAGAGCGACCGGAGATGAAGGAACCGGAGACGAAGATGGCGAGCTTACCCTTTGAACTGGTTTCGCCCGAGCGCCTGGTGTTCTCCGGCGCGGTGAGCGAAGTGATTGTGCCCGGTGCGGAGGGCGAGTTCGGTGTTCTGGCCGGCCATGCGCCCTTCATCGGCACGCTGAAGGCCGGCATTCTGACCATCAAGTCGGAGGGAGAGCCCAAGCGCTACTTCGTCCGCGGCGGCTTCGCCGAGGTGAATCAGGCGGGTCTGACCGTGCTGGCCGAAGAGGCCAAGCCCGTGGAAGAGATCGATCCCGCACATCTGAGGCAGCAGATTCGGGATGCGAAGGAAGACGTCTCAGACGCGAAGGGCGACGCGGAGCGCCAGCGGGCCGAGCGCCAGCTTGCGGATCTGGAGCAGGTCGCTGAGGCGCTGGAGCGCGGGTTTAAGGCTACTCCTGCTCACTGAGTTGGGCGAAGGTGGGTGTATTTTGAAAAGGCCGGGCCCCCTTGTGCCCGGCCTTTTTTATTTGGCGGGCCAGAGGGGCGCCGCGGCCTTCTTGCGGCTCGGGCGAAGCTTGGCGCGGCGCACGGGAAGCTAGGGCCGCGGTGGAAGCGCGTGGCGGGTTCCTCGGTTAGTGCCGCTTGTCACTCGGGCCCTTCCGGTGGCCGAGCCGACACGGCTTGTTCCGAAACTTGGAAAGCAGGGACGAGCTTCAAGGTGTTGGCCCACGCGTGTAACACGCGAGACGTCCTCCGCATGATGCAACGAGTGATCTGGTGGCTGGATCTGACCGGCGCTTTGCCTGTCTCGCCTTGTGGCGGTAGAGGGTGGGGAGCCGGGAAGTGACTGCCGTTGATCTTCTGCTGTTCGGCAAAGGCAAGGGGATGCCGGGCGCGGGCGGGAGCGAGAGGCGTTTTTGCGGGCCTTGGCGGTACGGATTTGCCGTGAAGTCAACGTGCTCCGCGGCGGCGTTCCCCCGCCTGGGGCCGAGAGGCACCCGGAGAGGGCGGACTCGCGGGCGGTGCGCGCCATTCAATCGAAAATAATAATTGAATGTAGAAATATAACGCGTTGGAGCGATTGATGCCGATCTGTGATGGTCCGCGCACCTACCGAGGACATCATCATGGTTGAGCACACATCCGCAGCCCCCAGCCCGATGGAGCAGCCATCGCGGCGCCATGTGCGGGCCCTGCGGCATCTTCACGAAGGCATCGTTCCGGGGCTCGCGGTCACCTGCGTCATCGCTGCGGCGGCGTATGCGGTGAGGCTGCTTCCCGGGCTGGGAATGCTTAGCCCGCTGGTCATCTCGATCCTCATCGGCATGGCGTACCACAATCTGGTGGGTACACCCCGGGCGGCGACCGCAGGCGTGAAATTCGCGCTCCGGCGGGTGCTGCGTTTCGCCATCGTGCTGCTCGGCCTTCAGTTGACCTTTGCCCAGGTGCGGACCGTGGGTGTGGCGGGCTTCGCCATCGTCGCCATCACGTTGGCGAGCACTTTCTTCATCACGCGGTGGCTTGGCCGGGTGATGGGTGTGGAAGCTAAGCTGGCTGAGCTGATTGCGGCGGGAACGTCGATCTGCGGCGCTTCGGCGGTGATCGCGACCAACACCGTCACCCGTGGGTCGGACGAGGATGTGGCCTATGCCGTGGCGTGCGTCACGGTCTTCGGCTCGCTGTCGATGGTGCTGATGCCGGCGCTGCTGCCCTATACGGGGTTTGATGCTCACGCCTATGGGCTGTGGACCGGTGCTTCGATCCACGAGGTCGCACAGGTGGTGGCGGCCGCGTTCCAGGGGGGGCAGCAGGCGGGTGAGTTCGGAACGGTGGCGAAGCTGTCGCGGGTGATGTTGCTGGCGCCGCTGGTGCTGGGCCTGGGCGCGGTCGCGCTGTGGAAGGCGCGGGGCGATGCCAATGCTCATCACGCCAAGCCGCCGGTGCCGTGGTTCGTGTTCGGCTTCATCGCGATGGTGATGGTGAACAGCACGGGGGTGATTCCCCAAGAGGTGAAGAGCCCGCTCATTACTCTCACCACCTTCCTGCTGGCGGTGGCGCTTGGCGCGATGGGGCTGGAGACGGACATCCGAAAGCTGCGCATGAAGGGGCTGCGGCCTTTGATGCTCGGTGCCGCCGCCTGGCTTTTCATCTCCACGCTGAGCTTTATCCTCATCGCGACTTTCATGAGCTGATGCGATGGGACGATGACGCTGGAACAGTTGCGGGTGTTCACCATGGTGGCCGAGCACCTGCACATGACGCGAGCCGCCGAGCGCCTGCACATGACGCAATCGGCGGTGAGCGCCTCGGTGGCGGCGCTGGAGGCCTCCTGCGGGGTGGCGCTGTTCCACCGGGTGGGCCGGCGCATCGAGCTGACGGATGCTGGCGCGGGCTTCCTGCCGGAGGCCCGCGCCATTCTCGCGCGCGTGGAGGCGGCGCAGACGGTGCTTGCCGATCTGTCGGGCCTGAAGCGCGGCCGCCTCGGCCTCATGGCCAGCCAGACCATTGCCAATTACTGGCTTGGCCCGTTGCTCTACCGCTTCCACAGCCTCTATCCGGAAATTGAGCTTTCGCTGTCCGTGGGGAATACGGCGCAGGTGTCGGCGGCGGTGCTGCAGGGGGAGGCGGATCTCGGCTTCGTGGAAGGCGAGGTCAATGAGGTGCTGCTGGCCAAGAGCGTCATTCCCGGCGACCGGCTGGTGCTGGTGGTGCCGTCGTCCCATCGCTGGGTGGGGCGGGCGCGAATCACCCCGGAAGAATTGCTGGAGCTGCCGTTCGTGTTGCGCGAGCCGGGCTCGGGCACGCGGCAGGTGTTTGAAAGCGCCTTGCTGCGGGCCGGGGTGGCACCGGACCGGCTCAGGGTGACGCTTGAGCTCCCATCCAACGAGGCGGTGCTGAGTGCGGTGATCGCCGGGGCGGGCGCGACGGTGATTTCCGATCTGGTCGCGCGCTCGGAGCTGGCCGCGGGCACCCTGGCGCGGCTGCCCCTGGCGCTGCCGCCCCGCAGCTTCTACGCGCTGCGGCATGCCGATCGCTACCACTCGCGCGCCGCCGCCGCTCTGTTGGAGCTGGCCCGAGCGCCGGCGGTGTGAGGCCGCCCCCGCTCCGCCCATCCTTGGGCGAGGGCCCGCGCGAGCGGAACGCACGGGACGGCGCCGCGCCCGCGCTGTTCCCGCTCCCGCCTAGCCCTTGCGGGAGAGCAGGAACACGGCCTGTTCGCCCAGCAGGTTCCACACCCACCAGGGCATGTTGAAGCGCACTCGGTGGCCCGAGGAGTCCAGGGCCACGGCCCGTTCCATCTTGGCGTCCAGCTCCTCCACCAGGGCCACGAAGTCGCGGATGGTGCAGAAATGGATGTTGGGGGTCTCGTACCAGCGGAAGGGCATGTTCTCCGTCACCGGCATGCGGCCGTTCACCAGCAGGTCGAGACGTGAGCGCCAATGGCCGAAATTGGGGAAGGAGACGATGGCCCGCCGGCCGATGCGCAGCATCTGTTCCAGCACCCAGCGCGGGCGCCGGGTGGCCTGGAGGGTCTGCGAGAGGATGACATAGTCGAACGAATCATCGGGGTAGTGGGCCAGGTCCACGTCTGCGTCGCCCTGGATCACGGCGAGCCCGCGCGCCACGGCGCCATTCACCCCCTCGCGCGAAAGCTCGATGCCGCGCGCGTCGCAGTCGCGCGTGGTGGCCAAAAGCTCCAGCAGCGCGCCGTCCCCCGCGCCAACGTCCAGAACGCGGGAGCCGGGCTTCACCATCTCCGAAACGACCACAAGGTCGACGCGCACGCCCTCGCGGCGCGGCGCGCCGGCGTACGGTGTTTCTTCAGGCAGGGCCATGCTCATCTCCCGCGCGCCGGCGGCAGCCCGAAGGCGCGCGCGGCGCTGTCGAGGAAGCCATGGGCGATGGCGAACAGTTCGGGCTCATCCAGCAGGAAGGCGTCATGGCCCTTGTCGCTCTCGATCTCCGCGAACGAGACGCTGGCGCCGGAGGCGTTCAGCGCATGCACGATGGTGCGCGTCTCGTCGGTGGGGAACAGCCAGTCGGAGGTGAAGGAGGCCAGGCAGAAGCGGGTCTTCGAGCCCTTGAAGGCGTTCGCCAGCACGCCGTCATAGTCGGCGGCGAGGTCGAAATAGTCCATGGCCCGGGTGACATAGAGATAGGAGTTGGCGTCGAAGCGCTGCACGAAGGATTCGCCCTGGTGGCGCAGATAGCTTTCCACCTGGAAGTCGGCATCGAAGCCGAAGGTGGGCATGGCGCGGTCCTGCAGCCGGCGGCCGAACTTACGGTGCAGCGCCTGGTCCGACATGTAGGTGATGTGCGCGGCCATGCGCGCCACGGCAAGGCCCCGATAAGGCATCACCCCTTCCGCCAGATAGTGCCCGCCGCGCCAGTCCGGATCGGCCATCACCGCCTGGCGGCCGACCTCGTGGAAGGCGATGTTCTGGGCCGAATGGCGCGCCGCCGTGGCGATGGGCAGGGCCGAGAACACCCGCTCCGGATAGCTCGCCGCCCATTGCAGCACCTGCATGCCGCCCATGGAGCCGCCGGCCACGCATAGCAGCTTCTCGATGCCCAGATGGTCCAGCAGCATGGCCTGGGCGTTCACCATGTCGCGGATGGTGACGAGCGGCATGTCGAGCCCATAGGGCGCGCCGGTGGCGGGATTGGTGGAGGACGGCCCGGTGGTGCCCATGCAGCCGCCGAGCACATTGGCGCAGATGACGTAGAAACGATCGGTGTCGATGGGCCGGCCCGGCCCCACCATGGTTTCCCACCAGCCCGGCTTGCCGGTTACCGGGTTGAGGCTCGCGGCGTGCTGGTCGCCGGTCAGCGCGTGGCACACCAGCACCGCATTGGTGCGGGCGGCATTGGGCTCGCCATAGGTCTGGTAGGCGATCTGCAGATCGGGCAGCAGCACGCCGGCATCGAGCCGCAGGGGCTTGGAGGGGCCGAAGCGCGCCACCGGGGAGTGCGGATCGTCCGCCTCCTGCCGGGCCCTGGTCTCGACCGCGTCTTCAGCCTGCGGGGCAGAGGCATCCGGGGGGGAGAACGATGTCATGAGCGAACCAAGCGATGCCCGGGCCCCGCTGTCAAGCGGCGCGGACCACGCGGCGGCCCTGATGATTTTTAAACCTTCGTAAAAATGTAAGCCGGCGCGGATAATGAGGCCCGTGGTGATCGCGCGCGGCGCGACGGTTCGCACGACCTCCGTTTTTCCGGACGTTTCCCTTGGCAGCACGCGAGGGCGGCCGGGCGCGGGAGGCCAGGGGCTCTGCGTGCGGTGGGGGAGACCATGAAGGACCCGTTCACGAAGACCATCGGCTATCGGCTCAACCATACGGCACGGCTGCAACGCGCTTTTTCCGCGCGGCTGCTCAGCGACCTCGGCCTGTTTCCGGGCCAGGAATCGGTGCTGAAGCTGTTGTCGGAGCAGGATGGCCGGACCATGGGCGATCTCGCCGCCGCCTTGCGCGTGCGCCCGCCCACCGCCTCCAAGACCATCGCCCGTCTCACCAGCCAGGGTCTGGTGGAGCGCCGCACCACCGACGGTGATGGCCGCCTGGTGCGGGTATTTCTCACCGAGACCGGGCTGGAGCGGGCCTCGGCCATCGATGGTGTGTGGGAGACGCTGGAAAACGAGATGGTGGCCGGGCTCGACGGCAAGGAGCGCAAGCGTCTGCGCAAGCTGCTCCGCAAGGTGGAAAAGAACCTCGCCGAGAAGCTCGGCACCGATGGCGGCGCCGATGACGAGCAGGACGCCGCCGACGATGACGACGACGTCTGAGACCATCGGCCCTGGTTCCCGGGCGGCATCAGGGCGGGCCGTTGTGGGCTCCACGGGGGCGCGACCCAAGGCCGCTGCCGCGCCCGCCCGCTCTTGAGGCCCGGCCGGAGGTGCGCAGGGCCCGGCCGGCATCGGGCGGAACGCAAGACTATGGAGCCTTGCCCTGTAGCCCCCTCTTTGAGCCCCCTCGCGGGGCGTCGCCGAGTGCCGGCATTACCTCATCGCGCAAGCGATGACGCGCGCCGGCAAGAGCAGCACTCGGGGCAAGCCTGCGCAGCACTCGGGGCAAGCCTGCGCAGCACTCGGGGCAAGCCTGCGCGGCACTCGGGCAGGGCTCGCGCGGCGCTGGGGGCAAGCCTGCGCCGTGGTGGGGCGACGTCATCCGCCGTGAAGGCGGACGGCTCGGGATGCGTCAGGGGCTGGGGCCGCCTTGGGGCCGAGCCCGCGTCGCATCGGCCACCTTCGCAATGCAGCGTATCCTCGCTTTGGTCAAAATGGGCCGTATGCTGCCGCCATCGCCTTCCTCGAAGGCCGTGGTGCAAGGGCCGCGACACCTCGGGGGCGCGAGAGCTTGCGTTCCCGTCGCGCGGGGTGGCCCGCCTGCGGCCGGGGAATGCCGCAAGCCCTGACGTTAACGCATTTTCCGGACGCAAGCCGGTATCCGGTTCGTCCGAACATGCCTCCAGGATCCGACGCCATCATGCCCGCCCCACGCCTGCTCGTCGTCGAAGGAAACACCGCCGAAGCCCGCGCCCGCCAGATCCATTTCGGAGGTCAGGCCGCGAGCGAGGGCTATGCCCAGCTGCTGCGCGAGCTGGCCCCCGGCGCCACCGTGGACATCTGCTATCCGGCCGATCCCGGCGCCAACCTGCCCGACAGCGCGGGGCTGGAGGGGTATGACGGCATCGCCATCACCGGCTCGTCGCTCAACATCTATCATGGCGGGCCGGAGGTGGAGCAGCAGCTCGACCTTATCCGCGCCGCCTTCGCTACCGGAGTGCCGCTGTTCGGCAGCTGCTGGGGCCTGCAATTGCTCGCGGTTGCGGCGGGTGGCAGCGTGCGGCTCAATCCGCGCGGGCGGGAGGTGGGCTTTGGCCGCCGTATCCGCCAGACCACCCATGGCCAGGGCCACGCCATGTTCGCCGACAAGCCCCTGGTGTTCGAGGCCATGACCGTGCACCTGGACGAGGTGGAAGCCCTGCCCGAAGGAGCGCGGCTGCTGGCCACCAACGACCATTCCCAGGTGCAGGCGGCGGAGTTCACGGCCGGCCTGTCCACCTGCTGGGCGGTGCAGTACCACCCCGAATATCCCTTCCGCGAGATGGCGGCCATCTTCCGCCGCCTGCGGCCCTCCCTGGTGGCGGAAGGCTTCTTTTCCGATGAGGAGGAGGAGGCTGCCTTCATTGCCGACCTGGAGCATTTTGAGCGCGAGCCCGGCAACAAGGCCCTGGCGTGGCGCTGCGGCATCGATGGGGCGGTGATCTCCAAGGACAAGCGGACGGTCGAAATCCGCAACTGGGTCGAGCGCCTGGTGCTGCCCACCCGCGCCGCCCGCGCCCGGGGCTGAGCGCCGGGAGAGGGGGCGGGTGCCTTATTCCTCCTCCGCCTCGAAATGCTCCATGAAGGCGGCCACGCGCCGGTCCACCCTCACGTCGGAACCGCGAATGGGGCGCACCAAGGACAGGCCCTCGATGGAGCGGGCGCGGGAAAGGGCCACATAGGCCTGCCCCGGCGCGAAGGCGCCTTCACCGAAATCGATGCGCACGTCGTCCAGGGTCAGGCCCTGGGCCTTGTGCATGGTCAGCGCCCAGGCGGGGGCCAGGGGAAGCTGGGTATAGGTGCCCACCACCTGCGCCTCGATGCGACCGGTGCGCTCGTCCCACCCATAGCGGATGCGCTCCCAGGTGAAGGCGTCCACCTCCACGGTCGGGCCGGCATCCAGCTTCACCAGGGCGCTGGAAAGGCCGAGGCCCACCACCGTGCCCACCGAGCCATTGACCCAGCGCCGGGCCGGATCGTTGCGCAGCGCCATCACCCGGGCGCCGCGCTTCAGGACCAGCTTTTCCGCCACCGGCAGGCGATCACCCTCCAGGCCGAACTCGCCCTTCAGCAAGCCGGAAAATTCCCGCCCGCTGTCCTGCAGGGCGGCGAGGCCGCGCGCGTTATAGGCATCGGCGCGGGCATTGGTGGGGGTCAAAAGAACCGGCAGCGCGCCCTCGCGATGAGGCCGCACGCAGGCTTCGTTGAGCGCCTCCGCCGCCTCCCGTGCGCCGCGCCCGCGCCGGAGCGCATCCAGCATGGAGATGAAGCCGCGGTCGGTCTGCCGGTGCACATGGGTGAACGGCACGCCGGTCGTGGCGAGGTCCGCCAATGCCTTGGCGTGGAAGGCGAAGGGGCCTTCATAGCCCATGCGCTCCAGCATCTCCTGCTCGGCCATGGGCACCACGGGCGGAAGCTGCAGAAAGTCGCCCACCAGCACCATCTGCACGCCGCCGAAGGGCTCGGAATTGTCGCGGGCGATGCGCAGGGAGATGTCCACGGCGTCGAGCAAATCGGCCCGCACCATGGAGATCTCGTCGATGATGACGCGGTCGAGCTTCTTCAGCAGCCGGCGCACCTGCACGCGCGGCTTCACCTCGTCGGGGTTCAGCAGGCGCGGCGGGATGCCGAAGAAGGAATGGATGGTCTGCCCGCCGACCTGCAGCGCCGCCACCCCGGTTGGGGCAAGGAACACCTGCCGCCCCATGGGCGCCTTGCGCAGCTCATGCAGGAAGGTGGTCTTGCCCGTGCCGGCGCCGCCCAGCACCATGAGGGTGGGCGCGCGCGCAGTGATGGCGGCCAGCGCCCGCCCCGACTGGCCGCCGGGATCGGCAAGGGGCGCTGGCGGGGGCGCAGGCCGTGTCGCGGGCGGGGGGCCGCCTTGTCCGGCCTCGCTCACGAGATGAGGCCGGCCTCGCGGGCGAGGTCGATGAGGTTGCGCTGCGGCCGGGCGCCGAGCTGGGTGATGATCTCGCCCGCCGCCAGGGCGCCGATGCGCAGGCTGGTGGCCGGGTCGAGCCCGCGCGTGTCGCCGGCCAGGAAGCCGGCGGCGAACAGGTCGCCGGCGCCGGTGGTGTCCACCACCCGTTCCACCGGCACGGCGGGCACGCTCACCACCGCCCCGGCGGTGAGGAAGGAGGCGCCCTTCTCCGAGCGGGTCACGACGGCTTCCTTGGCGTCCTTGCGCAGGGCGACGAGGGCGGTATCGAAATCGGCGGTTTCGTAAAGGGACTTCAGCTCTGCCTCGTTGCAGAAGGTGAGGTCCACCGTGCCGGAGCGGATCAGCTCCAGGAACTCGGCGCGGTACCGGTCCACGCAGAAGGAGTCGGAGAGGGTGAGGGCGACCTTGCGGCCGGCGCCATGGGCGATCTTCGCGGCGGCGAGGAAGGCTTCCTTGGCCGCCGGCGGATCCCACAGATAGCCTTCCAGATAGGTGACGGCGGCGCTTTCCACCATCTCCTTCTGGATGTCGGCGGGGGTGAGGTCCTGGGCGGCGCCCAGGAAGGTGTTCATGGTGCGCTCACCGTCGGGCGTCACCAGGATGAGGCAGCGGGCGGTGGCGGCGCCATTGGCGGCGGCGGGCGTGGCATAGGCGACGCCGGCGGCGCGGATGTCGTGGCCGAACACGGTGCCCAGCCCATCATCCTTCACCTTGCCGATGAAGCCGGCGCGGGCGCCCAGCGCCGCAACACCCACGGCGGTGTTGGCGGCCGAGCCACCGGAAATCTCGGTGCCGGGCCCCATGGCGCCGTAGATCGCCTCCGCCCGCGGCTCGTCGATCAGCGCCATGCCGCCCTTGTTCATGTCGTGGGTGGCCAGGAAGTCATCCTCTGCCCGCGCGAGCACGTCGACGATGGCGTTACCGATGGCGAGAACATCGAGCTTGGAAGCAGACACGGTCGGCAATCTCCGGAAAAGCGTCGCGGAGCGGTAGCATCGGCGCGGGGTGATGCGCAATGCGGAGCGTTAACCCTCTTGCCAGCGCGACGGCCTTCAAGGGAGCCTCCGGGGGTGTCGGCAGGGGGCGCACCCTTTATGGTGACGGGCGCAATTACGACCGCCCATTCGCCATCAAGAGGCGGGCGGCAGGGGGCAGCGTCGCGTTTGGTCCCTTTACGTCGTGCGTCCGGGCCTGATCCACACCTTGATGACTGCAGGAAGGATGACCCCATGCGGAAGATGAAGCACACGGCCACCGCCCTCATCGCCGGCACGGCGCTGCTGGCGCAGGGCATGGCCGCCTCGGCCTGCACCTCGCTGATCCTGAAGGCGAAGGATGGCGGCGTGGTCTATGGCCGCACCATGGAGTTCAGCCTGCCGCTGCAGTCGCAGGCCATGGTGATGCCGCGCAATGTCGCGCTCACCGGCACCGGCCCCACCGGGCAGGCCGGCACCGGCCTGAGCTGGACCGGCAAATATGCCGCCGTCGGCCTCAATGGCGTGGGCATGAAGATCTTCGTGGACGGCATGAACGAGAAGGGCCTCGCCGGCGGGCTGCTCTACCTGCCCGGCCTCGCCAAGTTCCAGGACGTGACGCCGGCGGAGGCCAAGAACTCCATCGCCTCGTTTGAGATGCTCACCTACGTGCTCACCTCCTTCGCCACGGTGGCGGAGGTGAAGGCGGCCATGCCGAAGATCAAGGTGAGCGCGGCGCCGCAGGAAACCTTCAAGGGCCCGGTGCCGGTGCACATGACGCTGCACGATGCCAGCGGCGCCAGCCTGGTGGTGGAATATGTGGGCGGCGAGCTGCACATGTACGACAACCCCACCGGCGTGCTCACCAACGCCCCCGGCTTCGACTGGCACCTGGCCAATCTCGGCCAATATGTGAATCTTGGCGCGGCCGAGCCGGATTCCATGAGCGTGGGTCCGCTCACCATCTCGCCGCCGTCCACGGGCGCGGGGCTGCACGGCCTGCCCGGAGATGTGCTCTCGCCCTCGCGCTTCGTGCGCGCCTTCTTCTTCTCGCGCTTCGCGCCCCAGCCGGCGACCGTGGATGAGGGGCTGACCACCGTGCGCCACATCATGAGCTCGTTCGACATCGCCCCCGGCTCGGTGGTGACGCAGTCGGATTCCGCCGCCGGCGGTGGCGTTTCCGGCAACGAGCTGACCGAGTGGACGGTTTATGCGGACCTGAAGAACATGCGCTACACCTTCACCACTTACGGTAATCCCGCCTTGCAGGCGATCGACATGGCCAAGGTGAAGCTGGACGGCAAGGAGCCGCGCCTGTTCCCCCTCGCCGCCACGCCGGCGCCGACGCCCATCGGGCAGTGACCACGAAAACGACATGATGGCGAAGCTCTGATCCGCTCCGCCCCGCGCAAACCCTGTGAAATGCAGTCACGAGATGTGATCGCGCGGCGGGCGAAGGGATGCTAAGCCATCACGATACCGGGAGGCGGGCCTCAGGCTGGCCCCAGCATGTATGAGGGGACATGTCGCGCAAGTATTTCGGCACCGATGGGGTGCGTGGACGCGCCAATACGACGCTCACCGCCGATATCGCGCTGCGGGTCGGGATGGCCGCGGGCCTCACCTTCCGTCGCGGCGATCACCGCCACCGGGTCGTGATCGGCAAGGACACCCGCCTCTCGGGCTACATGATCGAGAATGCGCTGGTGGCTGGCTTCACCTCCGTGGGCATGGAGGTGCTGCTGCTTGGCCCCATGCCGACCCCGGCCGTGGGCCTGCTCACCCGCTCCATGCGGGCTGATCTCGGGGTGATGATCTCCGCCTCCCACAACCCGTTCGACGACAACGGCATCAAGCTGTTCGGGCCCGATGGCTTCAAGCTCTCCGACGAGACGGAGCGGGAGATCGAGGCGCTGATCGACCAGGATCTCTCCCGCCGCCTGGCCAGGCCGGCCGAGATCGGCCGCGCCCGCCGGCTGGAGGGCGTGCACGCCCGCTACATCGAATATGCCAAGGGCACGCTGCCGCGCGATCAGAAGTTCGACGGCCTGCGGGTGGTGGTGGACTGCGCCAATGGCGCGGCCTATCGCGTCGCGCCGGAAGCCTTGTGGGAGCTGGGCGCGGAGGTGGTTTCCATCGGCGTCGATCCGGACGGGCTCAACATCAACCGGGATGTGGGCTCCACCTCGCCCGAGGCGCTCAGCGCCAAGGTGCGGGAGGTGCGCGCCGATATCGGCATCGCCCTCGACGGGGACGCCGACCGGGTCATCCTGGTGGACGAGAAGGGCCATCTGGTGGATGGCGACCAGCTCATGGCCGTGGTGGCCGAGAGCTTCAAGGCCGATGGCCGGCTCTCCGGCAACGGCATCGTCGCCACGGTCATGTCCAATCTGGGCCTGGAGCGGCACCTCAACGCGCAGGGCATCGGCCTCGCCCGCGCCGCCGTGGGCGACCGCTACGTGCTCGAGCGCATGCGCGCCGAGGGCTATAATGTGGGTGGCGAGCAGTCCGGCCACATCATCCTCACCGACTTCTCGACCACAGGCGACGGCCTCGTGGCGGCGCTGCAGGTGCTTGCGGTGGTGGCGCGGCAGGGCCGGCCGGTGTCCGAGGTGTGCCACCGTTTCGACCCGCTGCCGCAGGTGCTGAAGAATGTGCGCTATGGCAACGGCATGCCGCTGGAGGATGCCAATGTGCAGACCACCATCGCCGATGCCGAGCGGCGCCTGTCCAATCGCGGCCGCCTGCTGATCCGCCGCTCCGGCACCGAGCCGGTGATCCGCGTGATGGGCGAGGGTGATGACCGCGACCTGATCGAGGAAGTGGTGGACGAGGTCATTGACGCCCTGAAGCGTGTGGCGGCCTGAAGCCGCGCGGCGAAGCGCCGACAGATCCTGCGATAACGCGAAGGCCGGGCTTGTCCCGGCCTTTGGCGTTCTTGAGGGCTGCCTTCGTGCCGGGCCCCAGGGACGGCCAAGCATAGACCTCCCCGGATGCCGGATTCCGCAGGCGCCACTCCGGCTTTAACTTCCCATCAGGGTTAATTCGACTTTAAGCCTTCCCGTGCGAGCCTTTCCCCATCGAGACAGTAATGCGGTGGGTGCGTGATGTGGCGTTCGGTTTCCGTACTGGCGGCGACTCTTCTTCTTGCTCCGGTTGTCGCCGCGCGGGCGGATGACGACATGCCGCTGCTGGGCAAGGCCGGTGACTTCTCCCTCGCTCCGCCGGACGTGGCGGAAGAGGGCGCGGCCGGCTGGTACCTGCGCGCCGATGCGGGCTATGTGGCCGGCTATGTGGACGGCTCCTTCGACACGCTGTTCACCGGCGCCCTGCCCACGGGCGGCTCGGGGCATTCCTCGGGCTGGTCCATCAGCGCCGGTCTTGGTTATCGCTTCACGCCCTGGCTGCGGGCGGAAGTGGGCATCGATTATCTCAACCTTGGCGGCGTCGACACGGTGCTGGGGCGCTTCGAGGCCGATTCAACGGTGGCGCTCGCCAGCCTGTACTGGGATGTCATCACCTTGGCCGGCTTCACGCCCTATCTCAGCGGCGGGGTGGGCTTTGCTATCGACCAGATCACGCCGCCGGCGGGCCTGCCCAGCTTCGGCGACGACTGGCGCTTTGCCTGGAGCCTGGGGGCCGGCGTGTCCTACGCTGTGTCGAACACCTGGACCATCGACCTCGGATACCGCTATGTGAGCCTTGGCGCCCCGGACCTGCCGGGCATCACGGGCGTCGGCATCGACGAGCTGGGCGGCCATCAGCTGCGCCTCGGCGTGCGCTACAGCCTGGGCGAGTGAGCGGGTTCCGGGAGCTTTGCGAAAATGGCTGAAGGCAAGCCGCTGGTGGCCGTGGTCGGCGACCTGAAGGACGAGACCGAGCTGCCCTATTTCATGGTGGGCGAGAAATATGCGCGGGCGGTCTATGACTTCGCCGCCTGCCTGCCCGTCATGGCGCTGCCGGTGATGGCGCCGGGCGCATTCGAAGCGGACATTGACGCCCTGCTCGGCCATGTGGATGGATTCTTCTTCACCGGCAGCCCTTCCAATGTGCATCCGAGCCACTGGAACGGGCCGGAAGATGCGCCGGGGCCGTTCGACCCCACCCGTGACCGGTTCGCGCTGGGGCTGATTCGGGCGGCGGTGGCGCGCGGCATGCCGTCGCTCTTCATCTGTCGCGGCTTTCAGGAATTCAACGTGGCCCTGGGCGGCACCCTGCATGCCCGACTTGCCGACCAGCCGGGGCGCATGAACCACCATTCGCCCGAGGAAGGGCCGCTCGACCTGCAATATGGGCCCCTGCACGAGGTGGAACTGACACCGTCCTCGCCCCTGGAGGCGACCTTCGGGGCGGCGCGGTTTTCGGTGAATTCCCTGCATTATCAGGGGCTCGACACGGTGGGGGAGGGGCTCTCGGTGGAAGCTCTCGCGCCCGACGGCACCGTGGAGGCCGTGTCGCTGCGCGATCATCCCTTTGCCGTGGGGGTGCAGTGGCATCCCGAATACAAGCCTGCTTTGTCGGCGCCCAATGCGCGCCTGCTCGCTGCCTTCGGCGCCGCCGTGCGCGCCCGCCGCGCGGGGCGCTGAGGCCGGCTCCGGGATCGTCCGGGGGCGCGCTGGGCGGCGGCTGGCTGCGCGGCGTGTCCCAGCCCTGTGCGGCCCGTCCCAAGATTGATCCAGCGCCTTGCGGCGCGCCCTCAATCAGCGTTGGATCTGCGCCGTGGTGACGCTGGAGACAGGGATGACGAGCTGCGTTCGCAAAAAGGGGCCGCCGGCCTGGGCCGGCAACTGGTCGCGCATGGCGGTTGCTGCGGTGTTCGGCTGGTCGGCCGCGGTCGCGCCCGCTTTGGCGCAGAGCCCCGAGGCGCCTGCGGCGGCCACTCCGGCGCCGGCCGCGGAGGCTTCGCCCGCGCCCACCCAGGCACCGCCCCTTCCGGCGCAGGTGCCGGCCGCGGCGCCGGAACTCGCGCCCGAGCTCTACACCCTGGCCGAGCTGGAATTCCTGCTGGCGCCCATCGCCCTTTATCCGGATCCGCTGCTGGCCATCCTGCTGCCCGCCGCCGCGTTCCCGGACCAGATCGTTGCCGCCTATCGCTGGGTGGAGCGCAATCCCAATACGGCGCGCCACGGCGACCTGTCGGCTCTGGACGGCAAGCCCTGGGATTCCTCCGTGAAGGCGCTCACGCGCTTCCCGGATGTGCTGAAGAACCTCTACAAGCACATGGAATGGACGGAATCCCTCGGCTTCGCCTTCATCAAGCAGCCGCAGGACGTCTCCAACGCCATTCAGATGCTGCGCGCGCAGGCCGAGCAGGTGGGCAACCTCGCCACCACGCCGCAGCAGGTAGTGACCACCCGCGAGGATGCCGGCCAGCGCACCATCTATATCCAGCCGGCCAATCCCGAGCGCGTCTACGTGCCGGTCTACAATCCCAATACCGCGTTCAACACCTTTGCCGCCGGGGCCCTGGGCTTCGGGGCAGGGGTGCTGGTGGGCTCGAGCTGGAACAATCGCTGGGGCTGGAACAACCGGGGTTGGAACACCATCTGGGTGGCCCCGCCCGCGTGGCATCAGCCGCCCCATTGGGGCTGGGGCCCGGGGCCGCGTCCGCGCCCGCCGGCCTGGGGGCCTGGCCCGTGGCACCCCCGCCCGCCGCACAGCCGGCCTGACGCCGGCCGCCCGGGGCGGCCCGACCGGCCGGCCATGCGTCCGCCGTCCCGTCCCGGTGGCGGCACGTGGCAGGGCAACCGGCCGGGCAATCGCCCGATCATCAACCGGCCCGAAATCAACATCAATCAGCCCGGCAATAGCGGCATTATCATCAACCGCCCGGATAATCGCCCCGGTACGCGCCCCGAAATCAACCGCCCGGATGTGAACCGGCCCGGCAACCGTCCGGACGGCCGCCCTGGCACGCGCCCGGAGATCAGTCGTCCGGACGGTCGTCCGGGCACGCGCCCCGAGATCAACCGGCCGAACATCAATCGTCCGGACAACCGCCCCGGCACGCGGCCGGAGATCAACCGGCCGAACATCAACCGTCCGGAGGGTCGCCCGGGCACGCGGCCGGAGATTAATCGTCCGAACGTGAACCGGCCGGAGAGCCGTCCCGGCAACACGCCGAATGTGAACCGCCCGAACGTCAATCGCCCCAGCGCGAATCGTCCGGAGAACCGGCCCGCGGCAAACCGTCCGAACGTGAATCGTCCGAACGCCAACCGTCCCAATGCCGGGCAGAACCGTCCCGCCAACCGTCCGAACGCGCAGCGCCAGCAGCCTCGTGCCAATGCGCCTCATCACGCCCGGCCCAAGCAGCACGCCAGACCCCAGCAGAGGGCAAATCCCCAGCAGCGCGCCCGGCCGCAGACCAACCGGCGCAACAACAACTGAGACCGAAGGCCCGTGAGCACCACTCACGGGCCTTCTGCCATCCGGCGCTAAAGCGAGCCCATTGGGCTGGCGCAAAGGCCTGTGGGAAGGGGAGGCGGGCGAAACGGTTTTCTCCCGCTCGCACGGCGGGTTGGCGGCGTGGCGGGAGCCCGCGTCGAGGCGGATCGACAGCACGATCTCTGTCGCAGCGGACCAGGCTCGCAAAGGCGCCTCTCGGGCGTTGGCGCGTGAAGCGGCGGGCGGGTCGCCGGCTGGAAGGCGCCTCAGCTCGATGGGCCGAAAGCATTCTCCCCGCTCCGCGAGCCGGAAGCATGATTGAGCCCGCCCGCATTCAGGGTGATGTCGCCCCTGTCGGCGCCCGCTGCCAAGCGGGAGCCGGGATCATGCGCCGGGGCGTGCGGGCGGTGAGCTCTCCCGTGGAGCCATCCGCCCATCAGCCGGCCTTCGGCCGCAGCGATGGGCCGGCCGGGGCACCGCCGGTCCCGGCCAGAAAATCCGCCGCAGCTGCGCGGTCGCGAAATCAAGGCCCGGCGCGGCATCGTCGGGCGACGAGGCGCCTCAGCGGCGGAGCAGGATCTGCCCCAGGATGAGGCCGGCGCCGGCGGCGATGGCGCACGCGGTGAGCGGCCGCTCGCGGATGCTGGAGCGCAGCGATTCGCACTGCCCCTCGGCCCAGATGCCGGCGGTTTCCGCCTGCGCCTCGGCGGCAATGGCCACATCGTCGGCGGCCTGCCGGGCGCTTTCGCCCACTGCGTCCAGCAGGCGCGAAAGCTCGCCGCGCAGATGTTCCAGTTCCGCGCGCATGGCATCCATGTCGAGGCCGGCGTCGGTCTTCGCGGCATCGGTTTTGGCGGCTTCGCTCTCAGTGGACGCGCTCTTGGCGGCTGCGGACTTCTCAACCATGGCAAAGCTCCTGCTGCGGGTGCGGCGCGGAGGATGCGCCAGAACCCAAGGAAACGGCAAGGGAAGGACAAGGGACGGGCGGAGCGCCCGCTCAGGCGATGCGGGCGACAGGCTCTGGCGCGCCGCGGGCCTGATGGAAGAACAGGGCCTGGGCGATGGTGGCCTTCACCGTTTCCGAAAGGAACGGCTTGGTGATGAGATAAGTGGGCTCGGGCCGCTCGCCGGTCAGCAGGCGGTCCGGGAAGGCGGTGATGAAGATCACCGGCACGTCGCGCGAGCCCATAATGTCGTTCACCGCATCCACCCCGGACGAGCCGTCGGCCAGCTGGATATCCGCCAGAACCAGGCCGAAATCGCAGCTTTCGGCCAGTTCCACCGCCTTGGAATGGGTGGGTGCGACGCCGATCACCTCATGCCCCAGGTCGCTCACCATGCTCCGGAGGTCGAGGGCGATCACCCATTCGTCCTCGATGATGAGCACGCGGGTGGCGGTCTGGCGGTCGATGTCGCGCTGGGCGGCGATCACCTGGGCTTCCACCTCCTCGATGGAGACGCCGAGAATGCTCGCGGCCTCGGTATAGGAGAATCCTTCCATGGCGGTCAGGAGGAACGCCACCCGGGAAGACAGGTCCATGGACTGGAGCCGCTGATCGGCGCGCAGGTCCGGTGCCCCGGCGGCCTTGCGGTTCCACACCCGGTGGAAGGCCCGATAATAGGCGACGCGGGGCGAAATCCCTTCATCCAGCGCCACCTGGCCTTCGACCAGGGCCTGGAGGGTGTCCCTGACGGCGCCGTCGCCGGCTTGCTGGGAGCCCAGCAGCGCGCGGGCATAGCGCCGAAGCGCGGGAAGCTGCTTCATGATCGAGGAATGCGGCATTCGCTGCTCCCTGATACTCGCCCCCCTGATGGATGACCCCTTCATGGACATGGCCCCTCCCCCAGATGTCTCGTGCATCGTTCTCGTGCATCGTTTTTTGGGCGTGTCGTGTGCGCCGAAGCAGCAGTCTTGACCACGAACCGGGCAATAAAAGGGACGTGATCGACGCCCCTCCGCCGGAAAGTTCCCGCGTGATCGGAACCTGCTGGCAACCCCTTGCATTGTAAACCGGATGAAATCTGGCTTCACCCGCCGCGTCGCGCGGATGCGGGCAGGGAACGATGGCAGGTCACGTCGGAGCTGTCGATGGAGTGGGTGAAGGCGCAGGCGGTGCGCGCGCGCCATAAGGAGCGCGGCGCGATCTTCGAGGCGGCGGCCGGCCATCCGCGCAGCCTTCTGGACAGCGTCCGCCGCCGTCTCATCGTCATGGTGCTGTTCGCCCTCGCCCCCATTGCGGGGCTCAATTTTGTCCAGGGCGCGCTCCAGCTCCAGGCGGCCCAGCAGGAGGCCCGCCAGCGCCTGCTCCAGCATGTGCTGACCGATGCCTCGACCCTGGAAAAAGTGTTCGCCTCCGCGGAGAACGTGCTGCGGGCCCTGCAGAATGTCGCCGATGTGCGCGAGGCTGGCCCCTCCTGCCAGGCCATTCTGCACGGCGCGGTGCTGAGCCTGCCTTTCGCCAGCAATATCGGCGTGATGAACCGCAACGGCGCGGTGGAATGCTCGGCCCTGCCGCTGGAGGCGCGCGATGTATCGGGCCAAGGCTGGTGGCGACAGGCGACGCGCGAGACGCGATTTCTGCTGTCGGAGCGGGTGTTCAGCCGGGCCGCCCAGACCGAGGTCCTGGTGGGGGTGCTGCCCCTTCGCGAGCGGGACGGCACCTTTTCCGGCGCCATCGGCCTGTCCATCGACGTGTCCTGGCTGGAAGCCCGGCTGCGCCGCGAGACCCCCGCCAGCCAGGGGGTGGTGGCGCTGTTCTCCGCCGAGGGCAAGGAACTGCTCTCCAACGCCCGGCAGGTATCCGCCGTTCTGTTCGCCGGCAAGGAGATGACCGCCGATGCGGGTGGCCTGCGCGACGTGGGCACCGCCGATGGCCGCGACTACACCTTCGCCACCGCCCCCCTGGGCCGCGACGGGCTGGTGGCCGCCTTCGCCATGCCCACCAGCCGACTGTTCCGCTGGACCCTGCTCACGGTCTCCGCCAGCTTCGCTTTGCCCACGGTGATCGTGGTGGCGAGCATCATCGGCCTGTGGCTGGCGGTGGACCGCATCGTGCTGCAATGGCTGCTGTATCTGCGGCGGGTGACGGCGGTCTATGCCCAGGGCCACTACGCCTTCCGCCCCACCCGCATCGATGCCGCGCCCAGCGAGTTCCGCGCCCTCGGCCATGCGGTGGAGAACATGGCGCTGGCGGTGCGCGAGCGTGATGGCCAGCTGCGCCAGGCGCTGGCGGAAAAGACCGCGCTGGTGCGCGAGATCCACCACCGCATCAAGAACAGCCTGCAGATCGTGGTCAGCCTCATCAGCCTCTATGGCGCGGGAATGCGCGGTGACGACCGGCGGCGCTTCGACCAGCTGCGCACCCGCGTCAACACGCTGGCTTTGGTGCATCGCATCCTCTACGAGGCGGCCGACGGCTCGCAGGTGCGCCTGCGGGAGCTGCTGGGGGAGCTGGCGGCGTTGCTCGAGGGCGCCTGCGAGCGGCCGGCGCGGATCACCGTGGAAGCGCAGGATGCCGCGCTGCCCACCGACATGGCGGTGCCGCTCGCGCTGATGGTGGTGGAGATCGTGCTCGGCCTGACCGGTGGCAGCGAGAGCACGCTGCGGGCCGACAAGCCCGCCGCCCTGACGCTGACCGGCGGCCTGGCGGATGGCATGCTCTCCATCCGCGTGAGCGCGAATGTGCCGGAGGCGGCAACCACCGGCGACCTCGCCCACGGCTTTGCCGCGCAGCTGGGCGGCAGCCTGGTGCATGTGGCCGATGGGGCACGCATGGTCGTCACCGGCGCCTTTCCCTGCCGCTGAGCCGTCTTGCTCATTCCCGGACGATGGGCCGGGAACCTCTGCCGTTCTGCAACGTTCATGGTTATGCGACCGGATTTTGAGCCGACGCCCATTCCGGATCGTTCAGGCCCTCTCCAAACCCGGCCCAAGGCCATTCAGGGGAGCCGGCCCCCGGTCGCCAAGCCGGCCTCAGGCCGGACGCCAGCAGCAAGGGACCAGGAGCAGCAGTGATGGAAAAGGTTCAATCAAAGGCCCCATCCCACCGTGGCTTCGCGGCCATGGATGCGGAAAAGCAGCGCGCCATTGCCCGCAAGGGCGGGGAGAGCGTGCCCGCCGAGAAGCGCAGCTTCTTCCAGAACCGGGCGCTGGCCGCCGCCGCCGGCCGTAAGGGTGGGCAGAGCGTTTCGGATGACCAGCGCAGCTTCTCGCGTAACCGCACGCTCGCCTCGCAGGCGGGGCAGAAGGGCGGCCAGAAGCACGGCGGCCAGGGCTCCGGCAGCCGCAGCGCATGAGAGCATGGGCGCGGCGCGGCGTGGCCCACGCCGCGTGGGACCATGTCGCTTCACGCGAATGTGAAGCCGCACGCGCGTTCAGCGTGCGCCTTCCGCAAACGTCCACACTGGCTTAAGATGAGGCAGATGCGCAGCGCAGGCCGCGAGGGTGGGCGTTTCAACCGATGGCGAAAGTGCCATCACCCCCTTCGTGGTGAAGCAAGGCGCGTGCGGATCGCGCCGAAGGCCCGCCATTGGCGGATCGCAGGCGCACCCGGCATTTTCGTATGCGAGGGTTCGCCATGGACGTGACGCCACGCCCGCACGCGAGCAGCCCCGACAGCGACCCGCCCCTGCGCATGCAGGTGCTGGAGTTCCTGCCGGCTCTGCGTGCCTTCGCGCGTTCCCTGACCCGCAACCGCACCGAGGCGGACGATCTGGTTCAGGAAACGCTGCTGAAGGCGCTCGCCAATATCGATCGGTTCGATCCGGGCACCAATCTGCGGGCTTGGCTGTTCACCATCCTGCGCAACACCTACTACACCGACATGCGCAAGCGACGGCGCGAGAATGAGGGCCTGTCGGTGCTGGCCCAGCAGGACACCAATGTGGGCCCCAGCCAGGACTGGTCCATGACCCTGCAATCCCTGGAAGAGGCGCTGACCCACCTGCCCGACGACCAGCGCGAGGCGCTGGTGTTGGTGGGTGCCGCCGGCCTCTCCTATGAGGAGGCGGCGGAGGTGTGCGGCTGCGCCCTCGGCACCATCAAGAGCCGCGTCAACCGGGCCCGCGCCAAGCTGCTGGTGCTGATGGGCGCCAGCGATACCGCCGACGTGGTGGAGGGCGACGCCATCGCCCTGTCCGCCGCCCATGGCGGCCGGGGCGGCGAGAGCTGACAGCGCCGCCTGGTGCGGGGCCGGATGACCGGAACCTGCGGCGCGCCGGCGTTTGCGGTCTGCAGGCCTGTCCGGGACTCGGCGGGTGTCCTCCCCGCTGTGCCCGGAGAGCGTCCGGCGCTCGCCTCGGCCGCGTGGAGTGGTATCGAGCGAAGTGGAATTCGCGTCGCGCCGATAAATGATTGAAATCAATAGCTTGTTGAATTTCCTCGCCCCATGGCGGCCGGGGCGGCGAGAGCTGACGGCGCCGCCCGGTGCGGGGCCGGGTGACCGGAGCCTGGGGCGCGCCGACGTCGGCGGCCTGCAGGCCTGTCCGGGACTCGGCGTGCGTCCTTCCCGCCGTGGCCGGAGAGCGTTCGGCGCTCGCCTCGGCTGTGTGGAACGGTATCGAGTGAAGTGGACACCGGGGCGCGCCGATAAATAAAATAAATCAATGAATTGTTGAATGCCCTCCAGCTTCGCGGCAAGCGGAAATGGTCCGAAGGGCAAGGGCGCCCCGGGCTGGCCTCTCCGCTGTTCTCACCCGGCACACCCGTATCGGCCGGCCATTTGGTCTCTGGCTGCGGGCAGCAGGCCTTCGCTGATTTCCACGCGTGCGCTCAGGGACGCTCCGCTTGCGCCCTGAGGGGCAACGGACGGGGCCGCGTCTCGCGGAGAGACAGCCCCGGCTCAAAAAGCTGAAGCCCTTGGCCGATTTAGGAAAACGCCAGAAACCCTCAGCCCGGCGACCAGCCGGGTGGGGCCAGCTCGAAGCCGGCGAAGTCGAAGGCGGGGGCGACGGTGCAGCCGACGAGGGTCCAGGCCCCAGTGCTCACGGCCGCCTGCCACGCGAAGGCGGGCACGATGCCTTGCGGGCGTTCCCCCAGATGGAGCTTCGGCCCCAGCAGCAGGTCGCTGCGGCCTTTGTCATCGGCCACCGAAAGGGTGAGCGGCGCGCCGGCGTGCCAATGCCAGATCTCCACCGCATCCACACGATGCCAGTGGGAGCGCTCTCCCGCCGCCAGCAGGAAATAGATGGCGGTGGAGCTTCCGCGCCCGCCGTCCGGTGCCACGTCGCGGAAGGTTTCGCGAAAATGGCCGCCTTCCGGGTGGGGCTGGAGGCCAAGCAAGGCGATGATGTCGGCTGCGGCAAGGCTGGGGTCCAGGGTGTCGGCACGGTCCATGGCTCAGCCCTTGAAGTCGTTCTTGCGGGCGCGCAGTTCGGTGAACACCGCCGCCGGCTCCGCCCCGGCGAGCCCCAGCCGCTCGGCCAGGGCGGGATCGTCCGCCCGCAGGAAGGGGTTGGCCTTCAACTCGTCCTGGAGGCGCGAGGGCACGGTGGGGCGGCCTTCGGCGCGGGCCTGTTCCACCTGCGCGGCAAACGCCTTCAGGTCCCCATTATCCGGATCCACCGAGAGGGCGAAGCGGGCATTGGCCAGGGTGTATTCGTGCCCGCAATAGACGGAAAGGTCGCCCGGCAAAGCGCGCAGGCGGGCCAGGGAGTGCCATAGCACGGCCGGCTCGCACTCGAAGGCGCGCCCGCAGCCCAGGGAGAACAGGGTGTCGCCGCTGAACAGCAGCCGCTCCCCCTCGAACAGATAGACCACATGGCCGAGCGTGTGCCCGGGCGTTTCCAGCACCCGGCCGACCAGGCCGCCGACGGCGACGGGGTCTCCATCCTCCACCACCACGTCGATGTCGGGAATGGCATCCGCCTCCTTGCGCGGGCCAACGACAGTGGCGCCATAGCGCGCCTTGAGCGCGGGGATGCCCTGCACATGGTCGGCGTGATGGTGGGTGACCAGCACCTCGGTGATGGCCCAGCCGGCCGCATCGGCGGCGGCGATGATGGCTTCCCCGTCGGGTGCGTCCACGACGGCGGTGGCTTCGGTCACGCAATCATGCAGCAGCACCGCATAATTGTCGCTGAGGCAGGGAACGAGACGGATCTCCGCCGGCACGAAAGGGTCCTCCGGGGCAGTGGCCCGCGGCGATGATAGCAGAGGCGTGGCGCTTGCGCCTGTCCCGCCTTTTGCACCGTCGCCGCGAGAAGCCTGGCGACCCGGCCGCGACGATGCTCTATTCATGGCCTTTGAACAACGGGCGCGGGCGCGCGCGTGGATCCGGACTTTCGCAGCATGTGGGATCTCGGCAGCCAGGGGATCGCGGGCAGCGGCATGAATCTCGACGTGGTCGACCTGCGCAACTTCTATGCCCAGCCGCTGGGCGTCATTACCCGGCGGCTGCTCGGACGCGCCATCCGCGCCCGCTTCGAGGACGTCACCGGCCTTTCCGTGCTCGGCCTGGGCTATGCCATCCCCTTTCTCGGCGTGTTCCGGGAGGAGGCGGAGCGCTGCATCGCGGTGATGCCCGCGGCTCAGGGCGTGGTGCGCTGGCCGTCCACCGGCCCCGCCCTCGCCGCCCTTTCCGATGAGCTGCTATTGCCCTTGCCCACCGCCAGCATGGACCGGGTGGTGGCGGTGCACGCTTTGGAAATGACCAGCAACCCCGCCGAAATGCTGCGCGAGGTGTGGCGCGTGCTGGCCCCCGGCGGGCGTCTGCTGGCGGTGGTGCCCAACCGGCGCGGCGTGTGGGCGCGGCTCGATACCACGCCCTTCGGCAATGGCCGGCCCTTCTCGCGTGGCCAGGTGGTGGGACTGCTGCGCGAGGCGCTGTTCACGCCCGTGGGGTGGAGCGAGGCGCTCTACGCCCCGCCCAGCCGCTGGTTCTTGCGCACGGCGGTCGCCTTTGAGCGGGTGGGCTCGCGCCTGTCGCTGCCCTTTTCCGGCGTGCTGGTGGTGGAAGCCACCAAGCAGCTCTATCGCCCGGTCATGATCCGCCGCACCCGCCTCGCCCCGGTGATGGAACCGGGCCTGGAACCCGCTTTGGGGCGCGTGCCGACAAGCTGAGCGACTCCCGCGCCCGGACAGGCCGCGCGGCGGTGTCGCGGCGAATGTCGCAGACTTGGACCGCGCTCCGGACCTGCGCTTCCGCGGCAGGGGCCGTCAGCCCCCCGCTTCCTCCAGCTCCGCGCTCACGGTGAGCCACTCCTCCTCCACCTTGGCAAGGGTCGCTGCCGCGGTGGTGCGCTCCTGGCCATAGCGGGCGGCGTCCAGCGGCGCCTTGGCGTGCAAGGCCGGGTCCGCCAGCCGGGTGTCGAGCAGGGAAATGAGCCGCTCCAGCTTCTCCACCTGGCTTTCCAGCTCGCGGATGCGCTTCTTGAGCGGACCCGTGGCGATGCGGCGCTTGGGCTCTGGCGCGCTCTCCTCCTTGGTGGCGGCCTTCTCCTTGCGGCCCTCGCTGGTCATGCGGTCGCCGTCGGCCTTGGAGAGCACCTCGGTGCGATACTGGTCGAGGTCGCCCTCATAGGGCTTCACGGTGCCGCCCGAGACCCGCCACAGCCGCTCGGCGCAAGCTTCCAGCAAATAGCGGTCATGGGAGATGAGGATGACCGCGCCGGGAAAATCGTTCAGCGCCTCGATCAGCGCGGCGCGCGCCTCGATGTCCAGGTGGTTCGTGGGCTCGTCGAGGATGAGCAGGTGCGGTCCGTGGAAGGTGGCCAGCCCCAGGAGCAGGCGTGCCTTCTCGCCGCCCGAGAGGGACGAGACCTTGGTGTCGGCCGCGCCGCCGGAAAAGCCCATTTCGGCCGCCCGCGCGCGCACCCGCGCTTCCGGGGCGTCGGGCATCAGGCGGCGCACGTGCTCGGCAGGGCTGTCATTGGGGCGCAGTTCGTCGAGCTGGTGTTGGGCCAGATAGGCCACTTCCAGCTTGTCGGCCCGCACCATGCGCCCGCTATCGGTGGAAAGCCGGCCCGCCAGCAGCTTGGCGAAGGTGGACTTGCCGTTGCCATTGGGGCCGAGCAAAGCGATGCGGTCATCCTCGTCGATGCGCAGATCGAGATTGCGCAGGATCGGCTTGCCGGTAACATAGCCCACCGCAGCCTTCTCCAGCACCACGATGGGCGGGGACAGCAGCCGCTCGGGATGGCGGATGGAGATGGACGCCGCCTCCTCGCTCACCTGGGCGGCCAGCGGCTCCAGGCGTGCCAGGGCCTTCAGGCGCGACTGGGCCTGCTTCGCCTTGGTGGCCTTGGCGCGGAAGCGGGCCACGAAGGACTCCATGTGCGCCCGCTGCGCTTCCTGCTTCTTGCGGGCCTTCTGGTCCAGAAGCAGCCGCTCGCGGCGCTGGCGGTCGAAGGAGGTGAAGCCGCCTTTGTAGAGGGTCAGCTTCTGTCCGGTGAGGTGCAGGATGTGGTCCACCGACGAATCGAGCAAATCGCGGTCATGGCTGATGAGGATGACCGTGCGCGGATAATGCGCGAGGTAATCCTGCAGCCACAGCGTGCCTTCGAGGTCGAGATAGTTGGTGGGCTCGTCCAGCAGCAGCAGGTCCGGCTCGGTGAAGAGCAGGGCCGCGAGCGCCACGCGCATGCGCCAGCCGCCGGAGAATTCCGAGCAAGGCCGGCTCTGGGCGCTTTCATCGAAGCCGAGGCCGGCCAGGATGGTGGCCGCCCGCGCCGGAGCCGAATGGGCGTTGATGTCGATGAGCCGCGCCTCGATCTCGCCCATGCGCATGGGGTCGTCGGTGGTCTCGCGCTCCTTCAGCAGGGCCGCGCGCTCGGTATCGGCGGCGAGCACGCGCTCGATGAGGCTGTCGGGGCCGGCGGGGGCCTCCTGGGCGACGCGGCCGATGCGGGTGCGGTTGGGCAGGCGGATGGCGCCGCTCTCCAGCTCCAACTCGCCCACCAGGGCCTTGAACAGGGTGGTCTTGCCCGAGCCGTTGCGGCCCACCACGCCCACCCGCGCATTCTCCGGAATGGCGACAGAGGCGTGGTCGATGAGCAGGCGGCCGGCGAGGCGCAGGGAAATATCGTCGAGAACGATCATGGCCGCGCCTTTTCGCAGGCCCGGCGGGGCGGGGCAAGGCTTGCGTGCGGGCAGGCCGCGCCAGCCATGTCTGCGCGCCAGCCTTCCATCGTGCCTTCCGCGTGGTGGCAGATCATCCTGGCTGATGTCGACGCGGCGGCGGTGGTGCTTCTAGTCCTCGGGCATGTCGATGTCGAAGCCGCGCAGGGTGGCTCGCAGGGTTCGCACGTCATAGGGCTTGCGGATCACCACCACCTTGTCCAACCCCGCGAGCTCGCCCTCAACCTCCTCCGCGGCATAGCCCGTGGCGACGATGACGGGCAGATGGGGGAGGAGCCCGCGCAGTGCGCGCACCACATCGCCCCCGCTCATGTCCGGAAGGCCCATGTCCACCACGGCGAGCAGCAGCGCTTGGCCGGCGGAATTGCCCGCATGCTCCAGGGCAGCGCGGCCATGGGCGGCCACCGTCACCGTGAAGCCGTGGTCCTCCAGCACCTGCTGGGCCACGAGCGCCACGAACGGCTCGTCCTCCACCAGCAGGATGGTGCCGCGGCCGGCGGGCTGATCGAGCACTGGATGGCCTCCTGCTCTGCCGGCTCCGGCCCGGCGCGGTTCGATTCCCGATCGCCCATCATGGCACATCGCGGGCTTCGCCGCAGGGGTGGGCGGGCCCGCGGTTCCCGGTTGCGGCGGTTGCCTCGGTGGCGGCATCATGGCAAGGGGCGGGGCAGGGTGAAGGGCCACGGCCCTTGCGTGCCGGCGCCTCGCGCCCATGTAGCATCGAGTTCCGTTCCGTTCACCGGTGCGACGCCGGGCCCTCAGGGTTCCGCGACGCCGTTTCGAGCCACAGGATGCCCCAAAGCATGTTCCGCAGCCTTGCAGACTTCATCTCGGACATCACCGGTGGCCGCCGGGAGCTGACGGCGTTCGGCGCCGATGATTACCGCCTCGCTGCCGCCGCCTTGCTGGTGCATGTCATCACCGTCGACGGCGTGGTCACCGATTCGGAACGCGCGGTGCTGAAGCGTGTCCTGGAGGATCGTTTCGCGCTGAGCGGCACCGAAAGTGACGCCCTGGTGGAATTGGCCATTGCCAAGGATGCGGAAGCCGTTGATCTTTATGCTTTCACCAGCGTGCTGAACCGGGCGCTGGACGATGAGGGGCGCCGGCGCATCGTGGAGATGATGTTCCAGGTGGCCTTCGCGGACGGCACCTTGACCGAGTTTGAGGACAATCTCGTGTGGCGCGCGGCGGAGCTGCTGAATGTGGACACGCGCGACCGGGTCGAGATCCGTCGCGAGATCCGTGAGGAGGCGGAAAACGGCGGTGAACGACAGGACTAGCGCTTGGACGGGCGGGCTTTGCGGCGCGGCGCGGGAGCAAGGCGCGCGCGATGAAACGCGCGGAGCCGGCCCCGCCGATGGGGTCATGGCAGCGCCGCGGTCCGCCGCATCTGCCGGCGGCATTGATGCGCTTCAGGAGAACGCGGCCCGCCCCCCGTGTGCGCGCGCCGACACGCCTGAGCGCGAGAGCGTGGACTGCACCGACATTCTGATCATCGTGCATCAGGCTCATTCCACGCCCGGCCGCGTGGGCGAGCGGCTGGAGCGGCGCGGCTATCGGCTGGATGTGCGGCGTCCCGCTTTGGGTGATCCGCTGCCCGATACGCTGTCATCCTATGCGGGGGCGGTGGTGTTCGGCGGGCCCATGAGCGCCAATGACGATCTGCCCTTCGTGCGTGCCGAGATCGATTTCATCGCCAAAGCGCTGGAGGCGGAAACGCCGCTTCTGGGCATCTGCCTGGGTGCGCAGATGATGGCCAAGGCCCTGGGGGCCCAGGTGTCCCCCCATCAGGAGGGGGCCTGCGAGATCGGCTATTATCCCCTCGCGGCCACCGATACCGGAGCCGCGCTGCTGAACTGGCCGAGCCACGTCTACCACTGGCATTCGGAAGGTTTCGAGCTGCCGCCCGGGGCGGAATTACTGGCCACGGGGGAGGTTTTTCCCAATCAGGCGTTTCGCTATGGCGAGAGTGCCTACGCCCTTCAGTTCCACCCCGAAGTGACGCGGGAAATGATGTGCCTGTGGACCGTCCGGGGGGCGCACAACCTCACCAAGCGTGGCGCCCAGCCGGGCGAGGCGCATCTGGCCGGCTGGAGCCGCTATGACGCCGCCGTGTGCCGCTGGCTCGATGGCTTCCTCGACATGTGGCTGGTGGCCGAAAGCGGGCGCGCGAAGCCTCGCGGCTGAGGGCAGCCTGCGAAGTGTGGTGACCTGCCACCTCCGCGCAAGCTCGGCATGGCACAACAAGCCCAGGTCACAGTCGCGGGGCCTCTGCCGGATGGCACGAGTGAGCGCTCGAGGGGAGCGCGCTGCTGATCGCGCGCGGCGCGACGATAGAGCGGATGGTTCCCGGTGCTTTGGTAGGGCATCGCAGGCGGGAGCTGTTTTGCATTTTGCAAGATGCTTATGCAGGTTTCGCAAAATGCAAAACCAAATTGCAGCGCGTGTGTCTCCGCCATTCGCGCATGTCTATATCTAGTGCATGTTCCGAGAGCGTATACTATATCTGGATTTTCTGAAGTTGGCCTGCGTCTTGCTAGAGAGAAGGTAGGCCGATCGTCAGGTGTCAGCGTCATCGGTCTGGATAAAGGGCGTTCGTCGACCCCCGGCGAACGCCCTCATTCCATCCGCCCATGCTCCTGCGCTCCCGCAGTTGAGCCGCCTGCATCTTCCGCTGCGCAATACACCGCCCTCACACGACTCGCTTCCCTTTGGCCGCCGGCCGAAGAGCTTTTGTGACCGCGCGTAGGATGCGGTGGTCGTTTCCGTCCGCCTGTCGGGGGAGATCGCGGCAGCGGTGTCGCCGTGCGCGACACGTGTAACGAAACCATTTCCCAGTGAAGCGCCCCCCGGTTGGTGTGAAGGACTGGTGTCACGGCAACGGTTCAGGCGCCGAATGACGGGCGACTGAACGCGGGGAGGAGCGCACGCGGCCGGCCAACGGCACGCCAGGCCCGCCGCGATGGTGTTGCGAGCGCGTTTGTCGCGGCCACGCCGGAGCTTGCACCGCGTTCGCGGGCGTACCGGTACGGCCTCGGCCTGCCCACTGCTATCTTCCGCCCGTCCATTCAACGGACGCCCGGAGGCGGAGAGCCTGGCGCGCAAGCCGGTGATCCCGGTGATCTCGACGCCAATCATGGACGAGGTGAGCGCGAAGCCACGATTCTGGGGCCCCGCCTTGCCGCTGAGCGACTGCCGCGGCCCCTCTTTTGTCGATGGACGAGATGCTGGCTGGCTCGTGTCACTCGACGTGTGTGCGCATCCGTCGGGCTTGAGACCGTCGCTGCGCGCTCGCCCCGCGTGAAAGAGGTCCTGCTCAGCCCAGCAGTCCCACGGCGCAGGAGGCCGGCTCGTCGGGGTGCGAAGGGCGCGTCCCCGGCGCGAAAGGCGACGCGCGCGGCGAGCGCCTCCGGTTCCCCGGACAGTGCGGCAATCCGGGGCGCGGTGCGCGTCGGGCCGTCAGCGTCCCTCCCGCACCCAGGCGGCGGTGAGCATGCCGAGCAGCAGCAGAAGGCCACTGAGCCCCGCGAACACCGGGAACAGGCCGATGCCGCGCACCACCGACACGTCGCGGGTGCGTAGGCCCATCCAGTCGTCGCCCGCCAGCCGGTCCGCGGACGAAACCTGCACCACCCGTGGCACACTGCCGGGGAGATCGGCGATCCGCCACACCCGCCCGCCAGTGGCGGCGGCGATGGGGGCAAGAACCTCACGGGTGCTAGTGACCTCGGCGAATTCCTTGGGGTTGAGCGGGCCGATATTGGCCAGCGCCGTCAGCTCGCCATTGGTGGCCCGCCACAGGCCCAGCTCGTCGGCGGGGGTGGTGGCGCGCCACAGGCCGGGCTTGGCTTCCTTCAGGGTCAGCGTGCGGGTGGCGCCGGATGGGGTGGTGACCACGGCCGGCGGAACGCTGTCGCCCATGGTTTGGCGTTCCACCGTCAGCTCGCGTCCGGCGACGGTGAGCTTCAGGCGCTCCTCTTCCAGGTCCGGCTCCTTCATGAGCCAGTGGGAGAGGCGGCGCAGCAGGTCGATGTGCGGCCCTCCACCCTCATAGCCGCGTGCCCACAGCCAGATATGGTCGGACAGGAGTTGGGCCACGCGCCCCTCGCCGGCCTTGTCCACCAGCAGAATGGGCTTGTCGCCGGGGGCCGCCATCAACTCTGTGCCCGAGCGCGGAACGGTGTCGATCACACGGAAGAAGCGGCTCCAATTGGGCGGCTCGGCATTGGCGCCGGGCAGATCGCGGGTCACCGGGTGGCGCTTGCCCTTGTCGGTGAGGCGGGGGTGGAAGGGCGCTTCGGTCACCGCGCCGGTGGGCACGGCCGGCAGGATCTCGTCCAGCGGCGTGTTGTAGAGCGAGCCGGGCTCCACATAATCGAGGCCCGAGGCCACCAGCACGGCGCCGCCGCCGCGCACATAGCGCACGATATTGTCCAGATACACCTGCGGCAGCACGCCTTGCTGGGCGTAGCGGTCGAAGATGATCAGGTCGAAATCTTTGATCTTGGTCTGGAACAGCTCGCGCGTGGGGAAGGCGATCAGTGAGAGCTCGTTGATGGGTGTTCCGTCCTGCTTCTCCGGCGGGCGCAGGATGGTGAAGTGGACGAGGTCCACATTCGCATCGCTCTTCAAGAGGTTACGCCAGGTGCGCTCGCCGGCGTTGGGCTCGCCGGAAACCAGCAGCACCTTCAATTTGTCGCGCACGCCGTCAATGGCCACGGCGGTGCGGTTGTTCACCGTGGTCAGCTCGTTTTCGAGGGGGGGCACCTCGAACTCGACGATGTTGGGGCCGGCGTGGGTGATGTCCACGTCGATGCTCTCGCTCCGCCCGGCGGTGACGATGGGGCGGGCGATCACCTCGCCGTCGCGCCGCACGGTCACGCCCACGCGCGCGCCGGGGGGCACGCCCTCGTCGGTCACGCGGAAGGTGATGGACTGCTTCTGCCCCACGATGCCGAAGCGCGGCGTTTTTTCCAGCGCGATGCGCCGGTCGCGCTCGCCGTCCTGGCCGGAAACGAGGGCGTGGATGGGCGCCGAGAAGCCCAGGGACTGGGCATTGGACGGCACGTCATGCACACGCCCGTCGGTGATGAGCACGGCGCCCGCCACCCGTTCCGGCGGCACGTCCGCAAGGCCGGCGGACAGGGCGGAGAACAGGCGGGTGCCGTCGCCATCGCTGGCATTGGCATCGGCGGTGATGGTGCGCACCTCCACCCCCGGCAGGGCCTTGAGGCGGCCTTCCAGGGTGGCGCGGGCGGCCTCGGTCTGGGCGGTGCGCTCGCCGAAGGACTGGCTCGCGCTCTTGTCCACCACCACGGCCACCACGGAGGGCAGGGGCTCGCGCTCCTCCCGGGTGAGGGAGGGGTTGGCGAGGGCGGCTAGGCCCACCAGCAGGGCCAGGGCGCGAAAGGCGGCACCGCGCGTGCGGGTGGCCAGAAGCAGCAGCGCCAGCACGGCCGCCGCCGCCGCGAAGGCGATCAGCACCGGCCAGGAAACGAAGGGGGCGAAGGAAAGGCCGTAGCTCATGTCAGGCCCCCTTGTACGCGGCGCGGATCATTGGCCGAGCCTTTCCAGAAGGGCGGGCACGTGCACCTGGTCGGCCTTGTAGTTTCCGGTCAGCACATACATGGCCATGTTGGCCCCGGCGCGGAAGGCGAGCTCGCGCTGGCGCGGCTCCCCGGGGGTGAGGGGCAGCATGGGCTCGCCCGATCGCGTCACCGCCCAGGCTCCCGCCAGATCGTTGGATGTGATGATGACGGGCGAGACGCCGTCGCCGGCGCGGGCCGGCCGGTCGGTGTCGTCGCCGGGGGGCAGGGCCTCCACCCAGGTGGTGCCGCCGGTATAGCGGCCGGGGAAGTCCTTCAGGAGATAGAAGGCCTTGGTCAGCACATGGTCGCGCGGCACCGGGGCGAGCTCGGGAATGTCGAGGCCGGAGAGGATCTGGCGCAGCTTCGCGGCGGCGGGCGTCAGCGGCGCGCCGGGCACGTTGGACGCCTCGATGGCGTCGCGGGTGTCGAAGATCACGGTGCCGCCCTGCTTCATATACGCATCGAGCTTGGCGAGCACGGCGGGCGGGGGCACCGGCGTGTTCGGCAGGATGGGCCAATAGATGAAGGGGAAGAAGGTGAGCTCGTCCTTCGCCAGATCCACCCCCATGGCCTCCCCTGCCTGCAGGGCGGTGCGCTGGCCCACGAAGGTGGCAAGCCCGCTGAGCCCCGCGCGGGAAATGTCGTCCACCTCGGGGTCACCGGTCACGACGAAGGCGAAGCGCGTCTGCCCCGTGGCCTGGAGCGCGAAGGCATCGTCGCTGGCCCGGGCCGGGGAGGGCGGTGCCGCGGCCGCCAGCAGGGCAAGGCCCATCAGCGCGGTGGCGGTGGCCCGCTTCCCGCCGAGACGGGTGAGGCCGCCCGCCAGATAGAACACCGCCAGCGTGTCCAGCAGCAGCAGCACCATGGCGGCGATGAGGGCGAGGCCCGCAAGGTCGCGCGGCGTGCTCTCCTGCAGTGGCTCGGTGCGCAGGCCGAGGGCGGAAAAGTCGATGGCCTTGGGCGCATCGGCGGGCAGAAGCACGTTCACGGCCACCAGTCCGTCGGGCGGGCCATAGAAGCCGGGGGGATGGTCGGCCCCGGCGCGGCCGGTGAAATCGGCGGGAATGGCCCGCGCCATGGGGCCGGGCGGGTGGAAGGCGCCGAAGCCATCCAGCACGCGGGAGGGCGCGAGGGTGGCGATTTCCGGCCGTTCCAGGCCGCGCGGCGCGTCGGCAGCGCCGGCCTCGAGAGCGGGCGGGGCATCGGACAGGGCGATCACGCGGCGCAGCATGTCCACGAAGGTGCCGGAAAGGGGCAAATTGGACCAGGACGTGTCGGCGGTGACATGGAACAGCACCAGTGCCCCCTTGCCCATGCGGGTGCCGGTGACGAGGGGCGTGCCGTCGCTCAGCGCCGCCCAGGTGTGCTCGCCCAGGGCGCTGTCGGGCTCGGCCAGCACTTGCCGGTTCACGCTCACGTCGGTGGGCACCTTCATGTCGCGGAACGGGCCTTCCGGGGTCAGCGCGCCCAGCGGCTGGGGCGTTTCCCAGGAGAGGGAGCCGCCCAGCACGCGCCCGCCGCGCCGCAGCTTCACCGGCAAAAGATCGTCCTGCGCATTGGCGAGGCGGGGGCCGGCGAAGCGCACCAGCACGCCGCCATTCTCCACGAACTGGGCCAGCCGCGCCCGCGTGGCGGGGGGAATGGTGCCCACGTCCGGCAGCAGCAGAACGGGCACGCGCTGCTCCAGGAAGTGGTTGATGTTCTCGATGGCCGATCCGGTCTCCGCCACGCGCAGGTCCGCATAGGGGGCGAGGGCGCGGGTGAGGTAATAGGTGGGGGCAAGCAGCGGCTGCCCTGTGTCCGTGCTGGTGCCGGAGACGATGCCGACGGTGCGCCGCCGCCAGCTCTTGTCGATGAGCTGCACCGCGCCGGCCGACGACTCGCCTACGATGTCGAGCCGGGCGATCTCGTTGCGGATTTCCACCGGCAGCGTGAACCGGGCCTCGCTGGCGCTGGCGCCCTCGGGCAGGGTGAAGGGGGCGTCGGCCAAGGTGAGGCCGCGCATGTCCTTGGCTTCCACCCGCCCGGCGCGGGGTGCCCCGCCGGCGGGACGCAGTACCTTCACGGTGAGGGCGTCGGCGCCATTTTCCGGGCTGGCGAGGGCGAGCGGCGCGGCGGCGCCGCCGCTCACCACCAGCGAAGAGCCCTCCTTCAGGGGCGCGAGGGCGGCGGCAAGGTCGCCATCGGCACCCATGTCCACGCCGTCGGAGAGGAAGACGATGCCGGCCTGGGGCTCTCCGGCGCGCATCTTCGCCGCCAGGGCGAAAGCCTCGGCGCGGGCCGGCGCATAAGGCACCGGCTGCAGCGAGCGCAGCCGGTCGCGGGCGGCTGCGGGGGTGAGAAGGGTGGCGTCGCGCGGCACGTCGCCGGTGGGGATGAGGGCGATGCCGCGCCCGGCATTGGCCGCCTCGTCGATGAGCGCGCCGGCAGCGGACATGCGCGCCTCCCACTGGCCCGCCGCGGGCCAGCCCTGGTCGATGACCAGAAGCAGCGGCCCCTCGCTTGTCGGGCCCGCCGCCGGCGGGTTCCAGATGGGGCCGGCGGCGGCCAGGATCACAAGGGCCGCCAGCAGCATGCGCAAGGCGGTGAGCCACCAGGGCGTGCGCGCCGCGCTCTCCTCCTTGGGCTTGATGTCGAACAGCAGCCGCGTGGGCGGAAAGGCGAGGGTGCGCGGCTTGGGGGGCACCACCCGCAGCACGTACCAGAGCAGCGGCAGGGCCAGGAAGGCAGACAGCAGCAGCGGCGCGGAGAAAGCGAGGGGCAGGCCGAACATCAGGCGCGTCCCCCCATCGCCAGTGCCGGGCCGCCGACACCCATGCGCATGTGCAGGTTCAGCAGAAGCGCGCTGGCGGGCTGGTCGGTGCGGTGCACGATGAAGCTCCAGCCATGCCGCTCGGCGGCGGCGCGCAGGCGGGCGCGATGGGCCTCGAGCTTCATCTCATAATCCGATCGCCAGCTTTCCGCGCGGCCCACGGTGAGCTTTTCGCCCCCTTCCGGATCGGCGAATTCGATGCGGCCGGAGAAGGGAAAGGTCTCCTCCGCCGGGTCCACAATCTGCACCACGTGGCCATGGGCGCCGCTGGAGCCGAGGGCGGCGATGCGCGCCGCCACCTCGTCCGCCGGGCTCCAGAAATCGCCCAAGAGCACCAGCTCGGAGGTGGGCGCGGGGGTGAAGAGGGGCGGCAGGCTCGCCGGCAGCGCGGGGGCGAGCACCAGGTTTTCCGCCATGCGCTCCACGATGTTGCGGTTGGCACTGGGCGGCATCAGGCCGGGCATGCCCACCCGCTCGCCGCCGCGCACCAGCAGGTCCGACAAGGCGAAGGCGATCACCAGCGCCCGTTCCCGCTTTCGCGGGTGGTTCGTGGTGGCATAGTCCATGGAAGCGGAAAGGTCGGGCCAGATCCAGACGGTGTGGGCAGCCTCCCATTCGCGTTCGCGCACATAAAGATGGTCGTCCCGGGCCGAGCGGCGCCAGTCCACCCGCGCGGCCGGCTCCCCGCCCAGGAAGCGGCGATATTGCCAGAAGTTCTCGCCCGCGCCCGCGCGCCGCCGCCCGTGCAGGCCATGGGCGACGGAAGAGGCGATGCGGCGCGCCTCCAGCACCAGGCGCGGCATGGCCGCAACCAGGCTGGCGGCCTGAAGGGCGGCCTCGGCCACGGTGCGGGAGGCGGGGGAGGTCTCTTCCACTGCGTTCGATCCTGCCGGCGTCAGCCGAGCCGCTCCACCAGCCGGCGGATGATGTGGGGCACGCTCTCGCCTTCCGCCCGCGCGGCGAAGGTGAGTGCCATGCGGTGCTTCAATACCGGTTCGGCCAGGGCCACCACATCGTCCACGGAGGGCGCGAAGCGACCGTCCAGCAGGGCACGGGCGCGCACCGCCAGCATCAGCGCCTGGGAGGCGCGCGGGCCGGGGCCCCAGGCAATGAAGCGCTGCTCCGCGCCCTCGGAGCCGGGGCGGGCGGAACGCACCAGGGTGAGGATGGCCTCGACCACGGATTCCCCCACCGGCAGGCGCCGCACCAGATGCTGGGCGGAAACGAGGTCCTCCACGCTCATGGCGGCGCGGGGCTTGGTTTCCTCGGCGCCGGTGGTCTCGAACAGAATGCGCCGCTCGGCCTCCCGGTCGGGATAATCCACGTCGATCTGCATCAGGAAGCGGTCGAGCTGGGCCTCGGGCAGGGGATAGGTGCCCTCTTGCTCCAGCGGGTTCTGGGTGGCGAGCACGTGGAAGGGCTTGGGCAGGTCATGGCGCTCGCCGGCCACCGTCACGTGATATTCCTGCATGGCCTGGAGCAGGGCCGATTGGGTGCGCGGCGAGGCGCGGTTGATCTCGTCCGCCATCAGCAGCTGGGCGAAGATGGGCCCGCGGATGAAGCGGAAGGCGCGCTGGCCGCCGGGCGTCTCTTCCAGCACCTCGGCGCCGAGGATGTCGGAGGGCATGAGGTCGGGCGTGAACTGCACGCGCCGGGCGTCAAGGCCGAGCACGGTGCCCAGCGTCTCCACCAGCTTGGTCTTGGCGAGGCCCGGCACGCCCACCAGCAGCGCATGGCCGCCGGCGAGAATAGTGATAAGCGCCCGCTCCACCACCGCGTCCTGGCCGAAAATGACGCCGGAAATGGCGGTCTTGGCCGCCTTCACGTGGCCGGCGGCGGTTTCCGCATTGCGGACGATCATCTGATCGAGGTCGAAGGTCTCGCCGGCAGCCGCCATCACCACTCTCCGTGCACCAAAACATCGGGTGTGCATCGCACGAGGCTTGCCGCAAAAAACGGCAACAAAACGCCCGGCGACGGCTCCCGTTCCGCCCGCGCTGCGGGCTTCGACCGGATTTCGCCGTGCAAAGGTCGCGCCATCCGGATAGAGAGCTTACGATAAGATTGTGTTCCGTCTAATCCCTCTTCCCCGGGAGAGGGCGGGATCTTCTCAACTCACCGCGAGGACGAGATCATGGCGGGCGGGCAGGGCACGCAAACCCTCGCGCAGACCCAGGCGCCAGCAGGCGCGGCAGCCGATCGGGGCGGCCGGCTGGAAGCGCTGCTGGCGGCCGCGCGCGCGGCCGGCGGCTCGGGCCCGGCGCCGGTGGATAAGTGGAATCCGCCCGATTGCGGCGACATGGATATGCGAATCGCCGCCGACGGCACCTGGTTCTACATGGGCACGCCCATCGGCCGGCCGGCTTTGGTGCGCCTGTTCGCGTCCGTGCTCACCCGCGAGGGCGCGCGCTATGTGTTGAAGACGCCGGTGGAGAAGATCGGCATCAAGGTGGACGACGCCCCGTTCCTGGCGGTGGAGATGGCGGAGGAGGAGGGCGCGAGCGGCCGCATCCTGGTGTTCCGCACCAATCTTGATGATCTGGTGCGCTGCGGTCCCGGCCACGCTTTGCGCTTCGCGTCCGGGGCCGCGCCCGGCGAGTTCGTGCCCTATGTGCATGTGCGCAACGGGCTTGAGGCGCGGCTCACCCGGGCGGTCTATTTCGATCTCGTCGCGGCGGGCGAGGTGCGCGCGGTGGAGGGGCGGGAGATGTTCGGCATCGCCTCCGGCGGGGCGTTCTTCCCCATCATGCCGGCGGCCGACCTGGAGCGGCTCACCGCATGAGCGACGCGCCTGTCATGACCGCCGCGCCGGGCTCCGGCCTTGCCGATTTCCTGGACCGGGCGGCCCGCGGCCTCTCCCGGGAGCCGCCGCCTTTCTATACCGACACCGCCTTCGGCCGGGTGAATGGCGACCACGCCTTGCAGCCCAGCCTGGAGGGCCTTGCGCCCACCGCCCCGCCCCGGCACGCGGCGGTGCTGGTGCCCATCATCGCCCGTCCCGAGCCCGGCGTGCTGCTGACCCAGAGGTCGGCGCAGCTCTCCAACCATGCGGGCCAGATCGCCTTTCCCGGCGGTCGCGTGGATCCGGAGGATGCCGATGAGCAGGCCGCCGCTTTGCGCGAGGCGTGGGAGGAAGTGGGGCTGAATGGCACCCTGGTGCGGCACCTGGGTTATCTCGACGGCTATCTCTCGGGCACCGGCTTCTGGATCGTGCCGGTGGTGGGCCTGGTGGATCCGGCCTATGGCCTGACCCTCAACCCCGCCGAGGTGGACGAGGCCTTCGAGGTGCCGCTGAAATTCCTCATGACACCGGCCAACCACCAGCGCCAGTCGCGGAACTGGAAGGGGACCCTGCGCCATTATTATGCGATGCCGTATGAGGGGCGCTTCATCTGGGGCGCCACCGCCGGCATGCTGCGGAACCTTTATGAACGGGTCTATGCCTGATGCTGCGCACCGTGCTGGTGGAACTGGCCCTGTTCCTCACCCCCTTCGTGCTCTATGGCGCGCTGCTCATTGCCACCAAGGGCTCGGTGGTGCCGGAGCATTGGTCGCCGCGCGCTTTGGCCGGCCTCGTGGTGGCCGCCTTGGCGCTGATGATCGTGGGGCTGCTGCTGTTCGAGGGCGGACGCAGCGCGCCGCCGGGCAGCCATTACATTCCAGCTGAAACCCGCGATGGCCACTTCGTGCCGGGGCATTACGAATGAGCGGAACATCTCTCGCAGGGGCCGATTTCTGGAGCCGCCATGGCCTGCGCGACCTGCTGGCCGTGCTCAATGGCGGCGGCGAGGAAGCGCGCGTGGTGGGCGGCGCGGTGCGAAATACATTGCTGGGCCGGCCGGTGACCGACGTGGACATTGCCACAACCGCCTTGCCCCAAGTGGTGAGCGAACGGGTGCGCGGCGCCGGCATGAAGCCCGTACCCACCGGTATCGACCATGGCACGGTGACCGTGGTGGTGGACCACGAGGCCTATGAGGTCACCACCCTGCGCGAGGACATGGAGACCGACGGCCGCCGCGCCGTGGTGCGCTTCGGCCGCAGCTGGGCGCATGACGCCGCCCGGCGCGACTTCACCATCAACGCCCTTTACGCCTCGCCCGATGGCATGGTGGTGGATCTGGTGGGCGGGCTGGCCGATCTCGCCGCGCGTCGCGTGCGCTTCATCGGCGACGCGGAGAACCGCATCCGCGAGGATTATCTGCGCATCCTGCGCCTGTTCCGCTTCCATGCGGCCTATGGCGAGGGACCGGTGGACGTGCTGGCCCTGCACGCCGCGATCCGCTGCCGCGAGGGGCTGCGCGGCCTTTCCCACGAGCGGGTGCGGGCCGAGCTTCTCAAGCTGCTGCTGGCGCCGGGGGCGGCGCATACGCTGCACGTGATGAGCGATTGTGGGCTCGTCCAGCCGCTTCTGGCGGGGCTGGCCGACGTGGGGGCTTTCAGCCGGCTGGTCGCGCGCGAGGCGGACTTCGGCGTGGCGCCGGACGCCATCCGCCGGCTCGCCGCCTTGGCGCTGCGCGTGGCCGATGATGTGCCGCGCCTGCGCGAGAAATTGCGCTTGTCGAACGTGGAAATGCAGCGCCTCTCCGCCATGGCCTCGTCGCGCCCGGCCCTGCCGGCGCAGGGCGCCGCGCTCCAGGCGCAGCGCGCCTTTGTTTACCGCGCGGGTGCCGAGGCGGCTCTGGATCGGGCGCTGCTGGCGGCCGCACGCGGGCGTGCGGACATGGCGCCCCTCGTGGCGCTGGCCACCAGTTGGGCGCCGCCGCGTCTGCCGGTGGCCGCCGCCGATCTGCTGGCCGGCGGCCTGAAGCCGGGCCCGGGACTGGGCCGCGCCTTGGCCTATGCGGAGAATGCCTGGGTGGATGCCGATTTTCCGGGAGGGAATGAGGCCCGCGACGCGCTCATCCAGGCCGCGCTGGGCACGGAGGGAGTCGGCGGCTGAGCTGGCGTGAGCCTTCGCCCGTCGATGACGAAGAAGAGCCCTTCTCCCGCCGGTGCTGAGCTGAATTGTTCGCGCTCACGCCATTCCGCCTCGCCCTGCGGCGCTCTCGGCGCGTCTGTGCGGGGGAGCGGCTTGGTGCCGCCCGGGGCTCGCGCGCCACGACATTTTTCCGCTGAGGACGTTGCGTAATGCGTCGCCAAAGATCCCAGCGCCCAAAGCCCCGCCAAAGGCCGGGGTGGGCGGCGGGAGCTGCACTCAAAGGGCCTGTGAGCCTGGCTCATCGGTCCTCGGTCGCGCCGGCGGGTTCTTGAGCGTGCCCCATTGGCACCGGTCGAAGACCGGCGCCGATGGTGTAGGGCGAATGCGTGTGGGGTGAGGATCAGTCCTCGTCCTCTTCCCCTTCGTCCCCGTCTTCCTCGATCTCGAACTCAGTCAGATCAAGGGTCTCGAGGGACACGGCCGGCAGGCTCTGGGAGCGGAACTCGCCCACTTCCTCGGCATACCACACCACCTTGACGTCCTGCTCCTGCACCTCGACCACGGTCAAGGCCGGGCTTCCCGACTTGAGCTGAACGATCTCTCCCGGCTCGAACGCCATGTCCCTCTCCCCGATTGCGGCGCGATGCGCGCCGCCTGCATCATTATCGGGGCATCATGACAGGCCCATCACGGACCCGCGAAGAGCCTTCGAAACGGTCAGGGCACGACGGGGAGCATGGCGGAGAGAAAACCGGGCGGCTTGGCCCGTGCGCGCGAGCGTTCCACCTGGGTGATGCCGAGGGCCGAGAAGCCATTCAGCCGGTGAACCTGATTGTCGAGCTGTGTGCTGATGGCGTCCATCTGTTCGGATGTCATCGGGCTCGGCGTCTTGCCGCTGCTATCGAGGCCGGCGGCCCAGATGCGGGCGGGCTCGAGGAGTTCATTGAGCACCCGGAAGCAATAGCCGAAGACCACCAGATGGTGGGTGCTGCTGTTCCAGTCGACGCTGAAGTCCTTAAAGTCGGAAGGGGTAAACACTTGCCCGTCGGACGACTGGGGCATGCTTTTTTCCCGGATGCAGTCGAATTCTCCCCGCGCGGCGCTTCGCTTGAGCTGGCCATAGCCCAGGGGATCCCGATCCATGCCCTTGTCGGTCAACAAAGCGGGGGTCGTGGCGGCGCTCGGCCAATCGAGATGCCGGCGGGCGTCGAAAATGTAGGAATCCATTTTCGCACGCAGGTCCACTCGACCTATTTCGTACAGAGCAAAGAGTTCCTTTCCGCGGGCGGCGAGAAACTCTGCATTGGCGGTGTTGGGCTTGGTGACCGCGTCTCGATAGGTGAAGAAGAGAATCTCCTGCAGTGTGTTGATTCGCGCCAGTTCTGAGGAAATGGCGGCGAATGTGGTGGTTGCTGCCTGGAAATCCGCGGCGGTTCGCGCAAGGCTTTGCTCGGCCTGCCAGCGACTATATTGGAAAATGGACGAAGCCGAAGCGGCCACCACAGTCGTGATGAGGCCGATCACGGCTCCGGCGATGCCGATATCGCGCAGCCGGGACCACAGGGATTTGGTCGTGTCGGGCTGGACCGACTGAATACGCAGGGGTTGAGGAAGTTTCGAGAGGTCCAAATCCGACATGGCGTGTCTCCCCAGGGCGTTGGGGAGACACGATGTCATCGATGTCGGGAATGTACAATCTACAATATATAAATCACCACTTCACAACCGGAGGCATTGACGAGAGAATGGAATCCACATTGCCTCCGGTCTTCAGGCCGAAGATGGTGCCGCGGTCGTAAAGCAGGTTGAATTCCACATAGCGCCCGCGACGGATCAGCTGTTCCTCGCGCTCCTCGGCGGTCCAGGGGGCGGCCATGTTGGCGCGCACGAGCCTGGGGTAGATGTCGAGGAAGCACAGCCCCACATCGCGGGTGAAGGCGAAGTCCTCCTCGAAGCTGCCGGTGCCCTTGGCGGCGCTGTCGAGATAATCGTAGAAGATGCCGCCGATGCCGCGCATTTCGCCCCGGTGCTTCAGGAAGAAATATTCGTCGCACCACGCTTTGTATCGGTCATAGTCGGCCACCTTGTGGGGCGTGCAGGCCGCCTGCATGGCCGCGTGAAAGGCCATGGTGTCCGGGTCGTCCTGGGTGCGCCGGCGCGCCAGGACCGGGGTGAGGTCCGCGCCACCGCCGAACCAGGCCTTGGTCGTCACCACGAAGCGCGTGTTCATGTGCACCGCCGGCACATGGGGGCTCGCCATGTGGGCGATGAGGGAGATGCCGGAGGCCCAGAAGCGCGGATCTTCTGCGGCGCCGGGAATCTGCGCGCGGAACTCGGGCGCGAACTCGCCGAATACGGTGGAGGTGTGCACGCCCACCTTCTCGAACAGGCGCCCGCGCATGAGTGCCATGGTGCCGCCGCCGCCGGGCGCGCCGCTGTGGTCCGTCCGTGCCCATGGCGTGCGTTCGAAGCGGCCCGCCGTGGGACCGTAGAGCTCCGCCGCCGCTTCCTGCTCCAATGTCTCGAACGCCGCGATGATGCGGCCCTGCAGCTCCTCGAACCAGGCACGGGCGCGCGCCTGACGCTCGCTCAGGATGGGATTTGGGGGCGGGGCGGATGTTGGAGGAGCGGCGGACATGGGGCTTCCGTGGCTGTCGGCGGAAAAGGAGTTCTTATACCAAAGGCGCGCGCGTGTGCCTCATGGGCGTTTGGACAAACCGCCACGGCGGACATTGGGGCCCGCCTTCCCCCGCAGGCCCGCGCTCGGGTCCACTTGCGGCACTGATCCTCCGCCTTCGTCCGGGACTGATGTGACGCGCTTCCCTAACGCAAGCCACTCCCGCTTCGCCCGGACAGGCTTCAGGACCGGGGAAAGCCCGATGTCTGGCGCAGGGCCTCGGCAAGCCCGATGCCCGCGCTCACCGCGACATTGAGGGAGCGCAGCCCCGCGCGCATGGGGATGGTGACGCGCGCATCGGCTGCGTGATGGACGGCCTCCGGCACGCCGGCCGACTCGCGCCCGAACAGCAGCGCGTCCGTGGGTGCAAAGCGGAAATCCGTGAACGCATGTTCGGCCCCGGTGGTGAACAGCACCAGGCGGCGCCCCTGTGTCCGCACCATGTCGCGGAAGACGTCGAAGCTGGCGTGGCGGTGCCAGTCCACGGCGTCGATATAGTCCATGCCGGCCCGCCGGAAGGCGGCCGAGCCCACGGGAAAGCCCGCCGGCTCGATGATGTGGACCGGAACACCGAAGCAGGCCCCGGTGCGCAGGCAGGTGCCGGCGTTTTGTGCGATGTCAGGACAATAAAGGGCGAGAAGCATCATGGGAGCCCTGGGAGGGTGCCCGCCGGCGCCGGCGGGCACCCTCGGGCCATCATCAGTTCCTGGAGGCGGGGCAGGTGACCTTCGCCATGGATCCGTTCAGCGGGTACAGCGTCAGGTTGAGCGCCGTCGGCTGAAGCAGTGAGATGGTGCTGCTCTGCGAGCAGACATCGTCATAGGGGAAGGTATAGGCCCCCTTGTTGTAGGAATACTGGTGAATGAGCTTGGAATACTGATTCACCGGCGAAGCCGTGTAGGGCGCAGCGCCGCTGCAGTTCGACAGGGTCTTGTTGGTCAGGAAGGTGGAGCGCAGGAAGGCCGCCTGGATGTAGGTCTGCAACAGCGCCACGTTGCCGCCGCTGACCGGCGGCGCGCCATTGGCCCAAAGATATGGGGTGTCGGGCTTGCCGAAGATCGTGGGCGTGCCGCCACCCTTGGGGGTGAGCACCATCTGGTTATTGGTCACCGTGCCGGTATAGGTGGTGGCGCCGGTATCGATCGAAAAGGTATTCTTTGCGTTGGCGTAATAGGTGAAGACCTGATCGATATATTTGTTCCAGTGGGTATTATCGAAGTAGTTCGGATCCTTCGTGCTCAGCGCCATCGCATGGACCGGCGAGATGATGCGGATCGGCCGTTTCTGTGCGTCCTTGACGATGAGGTTCGACCAGGGCGCGCCCGCCTTGGTCATGGCGGTGATGATGTTGGTGCCGGCGGTGGCGCTGTCAAAACCGCCGACCAGGGTGGTGGCAACGCCGCCGGGCTTGCCGGAAAGGGTCATTCGAATGGGAAGGCCGAAGGCATCCACCTGGGTGGTGTCTGCCCAGATCTGCGTGCCGCCGCCCACGCCGGAATTCGTCACCCAGGTATATTCCATGAAGTCAAACGGGGTCTCGAAATTCCCCTCACCCGGGGTCCAGCCGTCGGGCGTGGAGGGGTTGCCCTTGCTGTTGACGCTGAGGGTGATCGGCTCGCAGAAGGAGAAATAGACCCGGGCCGACTGCAGCATGGGCACGCGCAGGGTGGTGCTTTTTCCGGAGAACGAGAAGCCGTAATTCTTCGCCGCAGTGGATGCCTTGAACTTGGTGGCCTTGCCGCTCTGGGCGACATAATACCAAGTGTCGTTCTTGTTCGGGTTCGTGGACCCGTACACGGTCACGTAGATCTTGCCCGTATAGCCGGTGAGGTTGGTGATGGTGACCGGAAGCGTGGAGGCGGCCTCGGCCTTCGGGGTACTGAAGCCTGAGATCGCCACGGCAAGGGAAGCGATTGCTGGGATACACCACGCGCGCATGTGACGCTGCCTATAGGGAATGAGGTAGTTCAATGCAGGGCGCCTGCACCGGCGGAAGGTTACATGAGCATGTTACCGTGGCGAATCCCGCGCGCACAAGGGATTAACCGCCCTATACGGTTGCAATTCTTTGCTTTCGTGTGCTTAGCCGGCGATTGCATACATGACGGGGGCTCTGCGCGGCGGTGTTGACCTTACGCCCGCTGCCATTGCCCCGTTGTCGCACCGCGGGAAAAGACCGCGTGCCGCATGGCCATGATCTGGACAAGATGAGGCGAGGGTGCAATTAGAGGCGCTCGAAGATGGATAATTGTGGCTTCATCGCTCTGCCATATTCGTGCGCAGGGGCCTGACCGGGAAGGTCCAGCCCCCCATGCGGACAGCGGCGGACGACAGAAGGGGGATCAGCGCCGTGGCACATGCGGAGACGTCGCAGAAGGCGACGCGTCGAGACTTTCTCTATATCGCAACGGGCGCCGTGGGCGCGGTGGGCGTTGCCGGCATGGTGTGGCCGTTCGTGTCGCAGCTCCAGCCCGACGCTTCCGTGCTGGCGCTTTCCACCACCGAGGTGGACCTCTCCCCCATCGCCGAGGGGCAGATCGTGACCGTGCAGTGGCGCGGCAAGCCCATCTTCATCTCCCATCGCACCAAGAAGGAGATCGAAGAGGCGCAGAAGGCCGACCTCGCCTCCATGCGCGACCCCCAGCCCGACGCCGACCGCGTGAAGGCCGGCAAGGACCAGTGGCTGGTGGTGATCGGCATCTGCACCCATCTCGGTTGCGTGCCGCTGGGTCATCAGGGGGCCTATGACGGCTGGTTCTGCCCGTGCCACGGTTCGGTGTACGACACCTCCGGCCGCATCCGGCAGGGACCGGCGCCGCTCAACCTTGCCCTTCCGCCCTATGCTTTCACTTCCGATACGAAGATCGTGATCGGCTGACGCTGGTTCGTCGCCGGCGCAATAAAGGTTGGACGCCATGGAAGGACATTCCACCTATCAGCCCAAGAACAAGGTGGCGCAGTGGTTTGAAAGCCGTCTGCCCATCGTGGGGCTGGTGCATTCTTCGGCCATCGCCTATCCGGTGCCGAAGAACCTCAATTACTTTTGGACTTTCGGCGCGATCCTGAGCTTCATGCTCGTGGTGCAGATCGTCTCCGGCATCGTGCTGGCCATGCATTATGTGGCTTACGCTCCGGTGGCCTTCGCCCGGGTCGAGCACATCATGCGGGATGTGAGCTTCGGCTGGCTCCTGCGCTACATCCACGCCAACGGCGCGTCGATGTTCTTCATTGCCGTGTACATCCATATTTTCCGCGGCCTCTATTACGGCTCCTACAAGGCGCCGCGCGAGGTGCTGTGGATCCTTGGCGTCATCATCTACCTCCTCATGATGGCCACCGCCTTCATGGGTTACGTGCTGCCCTGGGGCCAGATGTCCTACTGGGGCGCCACCGTCATCACCAACCTCTTCTCTGCCATCCCGGTGGTGGGCGAGGTGATCGTGCAGTGGCTGTGGGGCGGCTACTCGGTGGGTGACCCCACCCTCAACCGCTTCTTCGCGCTGCATTACCTGCTGCCGTTCATGATCGCCGGCGTGGTCGGTCTCCACATTTGGGCTCTGCACCATGTGGGCCAGAACAACCCCGACGGCATCGATGTGAAGAGCGTGAGCAAGGACACGGTGCCCTTCACCCCCTACGCGACCCTGAAGGACGTGTTCGCCATCGCGGTGTTCATGATCTTCTTCTCGTGGTTCATCTTCTACACCCCGAACTATCTCGGGCACTCGGACAACTATATTCCGGCCAATCCCATGTCGACGCCGGCCCATATCGTGCCTGAGTGGTACTTCCTGCCCTTCTACGCCATCCTGCGGTCCATCCCGGACAAGCTCGGCGGCGTCCTGGCCATGTTCGCGGCCATCGCGGTGCTGGCCTTCCTGCCCTGGCTCGACACCTCCAAGGTGCGTTCGGCCAAGTACCGCCCGCTGTTCCGGATCTTCTTCTGGATCTTCCTGGTGGTGGCGGTGGGCCTGGGCTATCTCGGCTCGCAGCCGTCCGAGGGCTGGTACGTGATCGTGTCGCGCATCTTCACGGTCTATTACTTCGTCCACTTCCTCATCATCCTGCCCCTGCTCGGCTTCATCGAGAAGCCGAAGCCCCTGCCGGCCTCCATCGCGGATGCCGTGCTCGCCAAGCATGCGGCGGGTGGCGCGACGGTCATGGCCGGCGCGTCCGCCCCCGAGACCAAGTGACGGGGCGCGGAGAGAACAGCCATGACCATCCGTAGCATTCTCTTCGGCGCTGCCGCTGCGGCGCTCCTGTTCGTGGCGCCCGCCACGGCTTCCGAGGGTGGCGGCCATGATGGCCGTCCCCCGCGCCTGTCCTGGTCGTTCGCGGGTCCCTTCGGCACCTATGACACGGCGCAGCTCCAGCGCGGCTTCAAGGTGTTCAAGGAAGTGTGCAGCTCCTGCCACTCCGCGAACTTCCTGTACTTCCGCAACCTGGGGCAGCCGGGTGGCCCGAGCTTCAGCGAGGCGCAGGTCAAACAGATCGCGAGCGGCTACCAGATCACCGACGGGCCGAATGACTCCGGCGACATGTTCGAGCGTCCCGGCCGTCCGTCCGATCATTGGCCGGCGCCGTTCCCGAACGAGCAGGCCGCCCGCGCCTCCAATGGCGGCGCCCTGCCGCCGGACATGTCGGTGCTGGCCAAGGCCCGCTCCTACCATGTGGGCTTCCCGGGCTTCATCACGGATGCCTTCATCCAGTACCAGGAGCATGGCGTCGACTACATCCACGCCGTCCTCACCGGTTACGGGGAAGCGCCCGAGGACGTCCACGTCCAGTCCGGCCTGCACTACAACAAGTATTTCCCCGGCAACCAGATCGCCATGCCCAACCCGCTGAGCGATGGTCTGGTGGAATACACGGACGGCTCTCCGCAGACCGTGGACCAGTATGCCTCGGACGTGGCGGCCTTCCTGATGTGGGTGGCGGAGCCGCACCTCGATGCGCGCAAGCGCATCGGCTTCCAGGTCGTCATCTTCCTCATCGTGCTGAGCGGGCTGCTCTACTTCACGAAGAAGAAGGTGTGGAAGAACGTCGCGCACTGAGCGCAGGAATCGCACCGAGAAAGGGCCCGCAAGGGCCCTTTTTCTTTTTGCGCGCCCCCTTCATTCTGTGTGCCCCGCCGCGGCTTGCGCTAGGTCGCTGGTTTGCCCACCGGGCGCCCGCGTCCGCGGCATCAGGAGCCTTCCATGACGCTGAACGAATTCGCCGCCTCGATCCGCACGATCCCGGATTATCCCAAGCCGGGCATCCTGTTTCGCGACATCACCACGCTCCTGGGCAATCCGCGGGCCTTCCGCCGCGCGGTGGATGAGCTGGTGCAGCCCTTCGCCGGCGGCAAGGTCGCGAAGGTCGCCGGCATCGAGGCGCGCGGCTTCATTCTCGGTGGCGCGGTGGCCCATCAGCTGTCCGCGGGTTTTGTGCCGATCCGCAAGAAGGGCAAGCTGCCGCACCAGACCGTGCGCATGGCCTATGCCCTGGAATATGGCCAGGACGAAATCGAGATGCATGTGGATGCGGTGGAGCCGGGGCAGCAGGTGCTGCTCGTGGACGATCTCGTGGCCACCGGCGGAACGGCGGTCGGCGCGGTGCACCTGCTGCGCGAGTGCGGCGCCGAGGTGGTGGCCGCCTGCTTCGTGGTCGACCTGCCGGACCTTGGCGGCGTCGCCAAGCTGGAAGCGCTGGGCGTGCCGGTGCGCTCGCTCGTCTCCTTCCCGGGTCATTGACCCGGCAGGCGCGGGCGCGCATGCGACCGCTGGGCATTCCCGGTGGCGTCGATGTTTGTCGCCCGTCCCAACCCGGCGACCGTGCGCGCCGCCGGCTCCGCCCAGGGCGCTTTGAGCGTGTAGCACGGCGCGGCATCCGGAGCGCTTCGGAATGCAGGAGATGGCGCCCGCACCAAGACACGCGAGACCACGAAAGCCAGAAGCCATAGCCGCGAACCGATGCGGACGGAAAACGTGCCGGCGGGCCGACGCTGAAGTGTCAGCTCCCCAGCGGCTCCGGTCCGGCTGGGCCCAAGGGGAGTTCCCTGTCCGCCCTCCTCGCGGCCAAGCGAGGCGTTGCGGATGGCGGCGCGGGGACGGGTTCAGACCAGGACCGGCCGCGCCTGTTGGGCGCCCACCTCGAAGACGCGGCGATAGCGCTCCAGCTCGCCGGCGGGGCCCATGGCCTTGGTGGGATTGTCGGAGAGCTTCACTGCGGGCCGGCCATTGGCCGAGACCACCTTGCAGACGACGGAGATGGGGTCCAGTGCGCCGTCGGGCACGAGCCCCCGGAAGTCGTTGGTGAGCAGGGTGCCCCAGCCGAAGCCCATGCGCAGGCGGCCCTTGAAGGCGTTGTGGATGCGCGCCACCTCGGCCACGTCGAGAGCGTCGGAGAAGATGGCGAGCTTCTCGGTGGGGGCCTGCCCGCGCTCGATCCACCAGCGGATGGCCTCCTCGCCGCCCTGCACCGGGTCCTTGCTGTCGATGCGGATGCCGGTCCAGCGGGCCACCCAGTCGGGCGCGTGCGCCAGGAAGCCGGAGGTGCCGTAGGTGTCCGGCAGGATGATCCGGAGATTGCCGTCGTAATCGTCCTGCCAATCGGCGAGGACCTGGTAGGGCGACCAGGCGAGCTCCTCGTCGGTGGTGGCGAGGGCGGCATAGACCATGGGCAGCTCATGGGCGTTGGTGCCCGTGGCTTCCACTTCCCGGCGCATGGCGATGAGGCAGTTGGAGGTGCCGAGGAAGCCTTCGCCGAGACCTTCGATCAGCGCCTGCACGCACCAGTCCTGCCACAGGAAGCCGTGGCGGCGGCGGGTGCCGAAATCGGCGATGTTGATGGGGCCGAGGGTGCGCAGGAACTCCACTTTTTCCCACACGCGGGCCATGGCGCGGGCATAGAGGATCTGCAGCTCGAATTTGCCCATGTCCTTCAGCACGGCGCGCGAGCGCAGCTCGTTGATGATGGCGAGGGCGGGGATCTCCCACATGGTGGTTTCCACCCAGGGCCCCTCGAAGGTCAGCTCGTATTGCCCGTCCCATTTTTCCAGGTGATAGGCGGGAAAGCGGAAGGCCTCGAGCCAGGCGATGTAATCGGGCGAGAACATCTGCCGCTTGCCATAGAACATGTTGCCGCGCAGCCAGGTGCTCTCGCCCCGGGTGAGGGAGAGGCCGCGCACATGGTCGAGCTGCTCGCGCAGGGCGCCGATGTCGATGATGTCGGCGATGCGGATGTGGGACGAGCGGTTATGGATGCCGAAAGTGACGCGCGTATCCCGGTGGCGGTGGAAAATGGTCTGCCCCATCAGCAGCTTGTAGAAGTCGGTGTCGAGCACCGAGCGAACGATGGGGTCGATCTTCCAGGTGTGGTTGTAGACGCGCGTGGCGATGTCGGTCATGTCGGCCCCGGGTGGCGGATCGGCGGCTGGGAGCCGCAATGCGCGAGGCACCACCTATAGCATTGATCCATGGGATGGTGGCCGCCGCGCGAAGCTGCGCCGCCGGCGGCGGGCCGGCGGCGAGCGCAGGTGAGGGGCGGTGCGGACGCTCAGGCCGCGGGCGCCGAGCCGGCGGCGATGGCGGACTTCAGCTTGGCCTCGTCCTCATTGGAGAGGGAGGTCTTCAGCACGCGGGGATTGTAGGGCTCGATCTCCGGCAGCACCTTGTCGAAGGTCACGCTCTTCACCAGCACGAACAAGGCGGAGGAACTGGCGGGAATGGTCTCGCCCAGCTGCTTCACGAAGTCGTCGTTGATGCCGTAGTCGGACAGCGAGCCGGAAAGCGCGCCCGCGCCCGCGCCGGCGGCCGCACCCAGAGCCATGCCCGCCAGCGGATTGAGGAACAAAAGGCCGACGAGCCCGCCCCACAGCGCGCCCATGGTGCCGCCCTGCGCCGCGCCCAGAGCGGTGAGGTTCACGGCCTGCTTCACATGCACCTTGCCGTCGCTCTCGCGCTCCACGACGCAGGCGTCCTCAAGATCGATCAGGTGCGCCTTCTGCAGGGAGCGCAGCTTGTTGAGCACTTCGTCCGCCTGGTGGAGACCGCTGAAGCCGAAAACGACCAGATCGCTCATGAAACGCCTCTTGGGTTGGGTGGAATGGCCTGATTCGCTTGGCCTGCCCGGGATTTCCACCGTGGGGCAGCGCGGACCTTCGTCTGAATTCGCGACGCTGGCAAGACGGGACGGCCGGTGTTGCCCGCCATGGCCCGCCGCCGCGGACCCGTGGCTTGGCGGCGGGTCGGAAGGCCCGCCAATGCGCGGTGGGTGGTGACGTGCACACGTTGCCACCGTCAATCGATGGCGGTAAAGGAGGAAATCACGGTGCGTACCACCTGACGGCCACAGGACCCCGTTCGGCGCTGAGTTTGCTGGATTGTGGGTCGCGTGAAACGGCCGGTCGGGAGCGATTGCCAGCTGGAGATCTCGTCGCGGCGTTGTCCACGCTTGCGGGAGGTATCACAGGCGTCTTCATCGAAGATGGGGTGGCTCTCGCCCCGCAGATGTGCTCGGAATAAGCGTGGCGAGCTGCCGCGCTGGCCGCCTGACGGCCACCGGGCACACGAAGGGGTCGATCGGACGGTGCTGACCTTGCGGAGCCGGCGGATGGTGAACACTGCGAAGCCTGGGGGCCGGCGCTCCATCGGGTGCGAGCGGCCGTGCCGCCAGCATGTGCGGGCCGGCATGATGGCGCACGGGCGCAATCCTTCCGCCCTCAGCCCGGCCAGCGGCGGGCGTGGGGCATGAGCTTCATTCGCAATCCCGCGGAAGGCGAGGCGCCCCGCGCCACGCCAGCGCAGCGTGCCGTGCGCAGCCTTTGGTTTTTCCTGGCCTGGGTCGCTCTTGGCCGGGTGGGCATCGCCGATCTCATGGCCGGCGCGATGGTGAGCGTGCTGTGTGGCGAACTGAGCCTGCGGCTTCTGCCGCCGGCAGCGCGCTGGACCGACCCCCGGGCTCTCGCCGTGTTCGTGCTTCATTTCCTGGGCCGGTCGGTGGCTGCGGGCGTTGATGTCGGGCTCAGGGTGCTGCGGCCCTCGCTGCCCATCGCCCCTGGGGTGCTGGCGGCGGATTGCGGCCTCGCGCCGGGGCTTGCCCGCCAGGCGTTCGCCGCCACCGCCAGCCTTCAACCCGGGACGCTGCCCCTGGGGGAGGAACCGGATGCGCTGCTGTTCCATGTGCTCGACATGGACGGCCCGGTCCTTGAAGAGCTGGAGACCGATCTCACCGTGTTCCTGAATGTCCTCGGGCCCGGCGGGGCGCCGGAACAGGAGGAGCCGCGTGGCTGATTTTCTCGTCGCGGCCGCCGGCCTGCTGGTGCTCATCGGCGCGACCGGTCTTCTGGGCGTGTGGCGCAGCGGCGGCGCGGGCCGGATGATGGCGCTGCAATTGTTCGGCACCTGCGGCATCGCGGTGCTGCTTCTCCTCGCCGTGGCGCAGGAGGATGCGGCGGTGCTGGATGCGGCGCTGCTGCTGGCGCTGCTGGCCGCGTGCGCCATCGCCGCCTTTCGTGCCGTGTCGCTGCGCGAGCATGCCGGCGGCGGCCCCGGACCCGGGGGGGCGCCGTGACCCTGGCGCTCAACATCTTCACCCTGCTGGTGGTTGCGGCGGGCCTTCTCTTCTTCATCGTCGGCACGGTGGGGTTGCTGCGCCTGCCGGACGCGCTGGCGCGGCTGCATGCCCTCACCAAGGCTGACAATATCGGCCTTGGCCTGGTGGTGTTGGGCCTGCTGCCGCAGGCGGTCGCGCTGTGGGGCGTCCTGGCCGCGGCGAAGATGGTGGGCATCTGGCTGCTGCTGCAGGTGTCGTCGGGGGCGGTTTCGCAATTGATGGCGGAGGTGGCCTACCGGGCCGCGCAGCGGAAGGACAGCGAGGGGGGCGCGGCGCCGTGAGCCTGCTGCTGGATGCCCCCCTGGCCCTCGTCGCCATCGCTGTGGCCATCCGCGCCGTGGCGGGGGGCGATGCGTTCGCCCGCGTGGCCGCCTTCATGGCCTACGGGCTGGTGCTGGGGTTCATCTGGGTGCGGCTGGCGGCACCGGATGTGGCGCTGACGGAAATCGCGGTCGGCGGCGGCATCACCGGGCTGGTCCTGCTGCAGGCCGCCGGCGATGCGCGCTTCAGCCGCGAGCGGGGCGTCGGGCTGCTCTATCATGTGTGCGCCGCCATCCTGGCGTTGGGCGTGTTCGCGGCGCTGGCGGCCGTGGTGCTGCTGCTGCCGGAACCGGCGCCGAGCCTGGCGCCCCAGGTGGCCACCAACCTGCCGGCCACCGATCTCGGCAATCCCGTCACCGGCGTGCTCATCGTGTTCCGCGCGCTCGATACCCTGCTGGAAACGGTGGTGCTGCTGGTGGCGCTCATCGGCGTGTGGTCGCTCTCGCCTGATCCGCTGTGGCGCGGTCGGCCGGCGCCCCTATGGCCGGCGCCGCCGTCCGGCGCGCTGGATTTCCTCGCGCGGGTGGTGGTGCCGGTGGGTGTTCTGGTGGGTATCTATCTGTTCTGGGCGGGGGCGGATGTGCCCGGCGGGGCCTTTCAGGGCGGGGCGGTGCTGGCCGCCATGGCGCTGCTGGCCATCATGGCGGGGCTGATGCCCGCGCCGGCCCTTGGCGGGCGCCGCCTGCGGCTCGCCTTGCTCGCTGGGCCGTTCGCCTTCCTGGGCGTTGGCATCGCCGGCTGGTTCGTGGCCGATGCCTTCCTCGACTATCCCGACGGGATCACCAAGCCGCTCATCATCGCCGTCGAGGTGGCCATCACGGCATCCATCGCGGTCACCCTGGCGCTTTTGGTGCTGGGGCCGCCGGCCGGGAGGAAGGCATGAGCACGCCCACCGTCATGGGCCTTCTCGGCGCCGCCCTGTCCGCCATCGGCATCTATGGGCTGATGGTGGGGCGTGATGCGCTGGCGCGTCTGCTCGCCTTCAACCTGCTGGGGGGCGGCGTGTTCCTGGTGTTCGGCGTGGTGGCGCGGCGCGGGGCGGGGGCCGGCTTCGGCGCGGATCCGGTGCCGCAGGCCCTCGTCATCACCGGCATCGTGGTGGCCTTTTCCGCCACGGCGCTGGCTGTGGCCCTGCTGCGGCGCCTCGCCGAGCTGCGGGAGAAGGCGCGCGCGCCCCGTCCGGCTCCGGAGGGCGAGGCGTGAGCGGCATTCTCGGGTCGGCCCTGGCGGGCGACATGCTGCTGGTCGGGGCGGTCATCCTGCCCCTGTTCGCGCTGCCGCCGCTGCTGCTGGCGCCGCCACGGCTGGCGGAGCGGCTCTCGATGCTGGTTCTGCTGGCGAGCCTTTTGGTGGCGCTCGCGCTCGCGGCGCGGGTGGGAGCGGACGGGGCGGCGCTCGCCACCTTCATCGGCGGCTGGCGTCCGCCTTTGGGCGTGGGGCTGCGGGCCGATGGCTTTTCCGCCTTCATGCTGGTGATGACGGCGGTGGTGTTGTTCGCCACCGGCCTGTTCGCCATGACGGCCCCGGGGGCCGCGCAGGGGCGGGTCGCGCGCGGGCGCATGCCACCGGCCTTCTGGATGCTGCTGGCAAGCGTGTTCAGCGCCCTGAACCTCGTTTTCCTGGCGGAAGACCTCTTCACCCTTTACGTGGCGCTGGAGCTGCTCACCTTCGCGGCGGTGCCGCTGGTGTGCCTGGACGGCAAGCTGGCCCAGGTGGAAGCGGCGCTGCGCTACCTGCTGTTCGCGCTGTTCGGCTCGGTGCTCTACCTGCTGGGCGCGGTCATCATCTACGGCCTCTATGGCACGCTGGACATCATCCTGGTGGCGCGGGCGGCGAGCGCGAGCCCCGGCTTCGTGCTGGCGCTGGCGGCCATGAGCGTGGGCATGATGGCGAAGGCGGCGCTGTTTCCCCTGCATCTGTGGCTGCCGCCGGCCCATTCCGGCGCCCCACCGGCGGCGAGCGCCATGCTCTCGGCGGTGGTCATCAAGGCCCCCATCTTCCTGCTGGTGCGGTTCTGGCTGGATCTGGCTCCGGCCGGGCTGGCGGTGGCGGTGGCGCCGGTTCTGGCCGGGCTCGGGGCGGCGGCCATCCTGGTGGGCAGCCTCGTCGCCCTCGCTCAGCCGCGGCTGAAGCTGCTGATCGCCTATTCCACGGCGGCGCAGATCGGCTACCTCTTCCTCATGTTCCCCCTGGCGGTGGTGGCGAGCCCCTGGAGCGCGCTCGCCTGGACCGGCGGGGCGCTGCATCTGGCCTCCCATGCTTTCTCGAAGGCGGCCATGTTCATGGCGGCGGGGCTGATGGCGGAAGCGCTGGGGCATGACCGCATTTCGGGCCTTTCCGGCGTCGGGCGGGCTGTGCCGGTGGCGCTCGTCGCCTTCGGGCTCGGGGGCCTCTCCCTCATGGGCCTGCCGCCGGCGGGCGGCTTCATCGCCAAGGTGATGCTGCTGAGCGCGGCCATCCACCTCGATGCGTGGTGGATCGCGGCGGTGATCCTGGCGGGCGGCCTGCTGGCGGGCGGCTATGTGCTGAAGGTGGTGGGGCTGGCGCTGCAGCGGCCGGCCGAGCCGCTGGCGGTTCGCCCGGTGGCGCGCTGGCGCGAATGGGTGGCGCTTGCGCTGGCCTTGGTGGCGGTGGGCTTCGGCTTCGTGCCGCTGGAGCCCTCGTCCTTCCTGTTCATCGGCCGGCCGGCGAGCTGGGCCGGGTTGGTGCCGTGATGGGGAACATGAGCACGAGCGACCTGCTGCTTCTCGCCGCCGTGGCTCTGCCGCTGCTGCTGGCGCTTGCCGCCATCAAGCCGTGGGTTCGGCGGCGGGCCGATGTGCTGCTGTTGCTGGCCCCGCTGCCGGGGCTGGTGGCGGCGCTGGCGGTGCCGGTGGGCCAGTCTCTGCTGGTGGTGCCGCCGCCCTTCCGCCTGACCTTCGCGCTGGACATGCCGGGCGCGGTGCTGCTGGGCGGCGCCGCGCTGCTGTGGCTCGCAGCCGGCCTTTATGCCGTCTTCTACCTGAAGGACGATCCGGCGCGCGGCACCTTCTGCGTGTGGTGGCTGCTGACGCTGGCGGGCTCGTTCGCGGTGTTCCTGGTGGCGGATGTGGCGAGTTTCTATCTCGCCTATGCGCTGGTGAGCTTTTCCGCCTACGGCCTCGCCACCCATGACGACACGCCCGAGGCCCGGCGGGCCGGCCGGGTCTATCTCGCCCTGACTGTGCTGGGCGAGGCGCTGCTGATTGCCGCCTTCGTGATGCTTGCCTCCAGCGTCACCGACGCCAATCCGCTGATCCGCGACGCGGTGGCCGGCCTTTCCGCCTCGCCCTGGAAGGAGGCGATCCTGCTGTTGCTGCTGGTGGGCTTCACCATGAAGATGGGCCTGTTCCCGCTCCATGTGTGGATGCCACTGGCCCATGCGGTGGCCCCGGTGCCGGGCTCGGCGGTGCTGTCCGGCATCGTGGTGAAGGCGGGCGTTATCGGCCTCATCCGCTTCCTGCCCTGGGGCGAAAGCTGGCCCGATTGGGGCGCGGGCCTGCTGGCGGTCGGCCTGTTCACGGCCTTCTATGGCGTCGCCATCGGTCTCACCCAGCGCCATCCCAAGCGCGCTTTGGCCTATTCCACGGTCAGCCAGATGGGCGTGGTGGCGGCGGTGCTCGGCATGGGGCTGAAGGCGGGCGATGGCGCGGTGCCCGCCCTGGCTGCCTTCTATGCGGTCAACCACATGCTGCTGAAGGGCGCCATGTTCCTCACGGTCGGCGTCGCGGCGGAAACTCCGCGCGGGCGGCTGCTGCCGGTGCTGGCGGTGGCGGCGCTGCTGGGCCTCAGCCTCGCCGGGCTGCCCTTCACCGGGGGCGCGCTGGCGAAATATGCGGTGAAGGCGCCCATGGGCGATGGGCTCGCCGCCTTCCTGCTTGCCCTTTCCGCTGGCGGCACCACGCTGCTCATGGCGCGCTACGTGCTGTTGCTGCTGGATGTTGCGCAGGAGGGGGGCGAGGCGCTTGCCCCCCGCGGGCTGCTGGTGCCCTGGGCCGCGCTCAGCCTGGTGGCGGTGCTGCTGCCGTTCGGCCTGTTCACGCCGGTGACGGGGCTCTCCCTGGGCGTGCTGATGAGCCTCGAAACGCTCATCAAGGGGCTGTGGCCGGTGGCGCTGGGCCTTGCGGTGGGCGCGCTGATCTACCAGAAGCCTCCCCGATTCTCGGAGGTACCGCCGGGCGACATCCTGGCGGCGGCGGCTCCCTTGGGCGCGCTCTACGCCCGTGTGCGCGACGGCGCCGTGCTGCTGGACATGGTGCTGCGCCGCTGGTCCACCGCGGCGCTGGCGGTGGTGATGCTGGCGTTCGTGCTGGCCTATGTGATGGCCGGGGCGGCCTTCTCCCCGCCCATCACGCCATAGGGGCGCTCAGCAGGACAGGCCGCCGAACCAGGCACCGAAGAAGCCGGCATAAAGCTCGGGCGCTTCCACATTCATGGAATGGCTGACGCCCGGCACCGCCACGAAGCGGCAATCGGGCATGGCATCGGCCATCAGCTTCAGGTCCGCTTCCCGGATCACCGAATCCAGCGTGCCCCAGGCCACCAGATGGGGGTGGCTGATGGCGTTCATCTGCGCCTTCAGCTCGCCGCTCTGGGCCTCCTTGGTGAGGGTGACGGGCGTGCCGTACCAGATGCCGTCCGAAACGGCGAAGGTCTGGTCCACGATGCGGTCGAACAGGTCGCCGCGGGCGCCCACATCCGGCTTGAAGCGCACCGGACCCTTGGCGAAGCTGTCCGGCTCGAACAGCGTCATGCAGGTGGCGGCCATGATCTGCCGGGTGAGCGGCTTGCTCTTCTTCATCTGGTCGAAATAGGCCGCCTTTTCCGGCGGGAAGTCGACACTCTGCGGGCCCACGGGGGAGAGGGAGAAGATGCGGCCGAAGCGGTCCGGCTGCTTCAGCAGCATGCGCGTGGCGATGATGCCGCCGGCCGAATGGGTGGCCAGGTGGCAGAAGGAGATGCCCAGCGCGTCGAGGGCGCCCAGCATGTCGTCCGCATGCTGGCTGACCGAGTAATTGGAGAAGCAGGGCAGGGGCGTGGGCTTGTCGCTGTCGCCGCAGCCGCGCCAGTCGATGCCGATGGTGCGTACGCCGCGCGGGAAATGCGGCGCCGCCAGCTCGATCCACTCCTTGCTGGCGAGATTGCCGTGGATGAACAGGACCGTGACATCGCCTTCTCCCCATTGCCTCCAGGCGAGCTCGACATCCCCGACCTTGATCCGATCCATTCTCCTGCCCTTTCGTTTCCACCCGGCGTCCGGCCGCAAGCTGCATTCGGGCCCGCGGTTGCAACGCGCGCCACTGGGACGCGCCAAGCGGTCGAGATTTCGAGGCTGACGTCTCGCTCCATGCGGACCGGTATCCGCTTTGTGTAAAGGTGCTCCGACGGCGAGGGACGTGTCGAGCGGTACCGGCCGGCAATCTTAACCGCAAGCACGCGGCCATGTTGAGGCCGCCATTTGTGGCATCTTCAGGTTATAAAGCGGGTGGAGGTACTGTCTAGCCTCTGGCTGCCGGATCGGTATCATGACCATGGCGAATTCCGTTGTTCCCGCCATCGCTGGCGGGTGGAAGGACGCCTTGAGCATCCCTGAGGCGTGTCGTGGTCGGCCTGCCTTGCAGGATCGCGGGAAGTTCTTTCCGCCACTGGGCTTCAGGAGGCGAAGAGGTGGTGACGTAGAAAGTGCAGCTCTGTGAAGGGCGTTCTGTATTGATGCGCCCAATGGGCGCACGGGCCTGCACCGTAATCATCTGAATAAAGTGTGCAGCCGCGTGATGGTGGCTCGGGCGCACACTTGCCCACCCATAGGCGGCTCGGAAGATGTCATCGGTTCAGCGGGCGCGCGAGCTTAAGCTTGATGCCGCGTGGCTTGATGGTGGCGATGGCGTCCTCTTATTTTGTCCTCGGTTTGGTGGTGTTCTGATAAACCACTCAAGTCCATCTGAATAGTTCAATGTATTGTCAGAATTATTTCGTAAGTACATCGTTTTTGACCGCCGTTTTGATTGTCGTCAACTCCGCGGTTCCGGGTGAATGCCTTGCTGCGTCGCGGGAACGCGGCTATTGATGGGGCGAATTTCACTTCGCAGACCTGTTCCTGGTCAGCATTGAATATGGTTGGTGTGTGCGCTGCGCGGGTATCCGGCTCCGGGCTTTCGGGGTAGCGGCGCGTGCGCTCGGAAAGGAAACGTTCGTGGCTGCGCTGATGACGAGACGGCGGATGGTGGGCGCGCGCGATGGCGGGCTGTCGATGTCTTCGGGCGGCGGGAGCGTTCTTGCGCCGTGGCTCGCGCGCGTGGCCGCGCTCGGCGTGGTGGCGCTGGCCTTGTCCGCTTGCGGCGAGGAGAAGAAGGAGGCCGCGACCGAGGTCCGGCCGGTGCGCACCATCGTCACCACCAATCGCGTTGCGAGCGAGTCCCTGTCCCTCACCGGCCATGTGGAGGCGGAGAACGAGGCCTCCTACGGCTTCCGCATCGGGGGGCGCGTCATCGACCGCCTGGTGAATGTGGGCGATCAGGTGCAGCCGGGCCAGGTGATGGCACGGCTCGACCCGCAGAATGAGCAGAATGCGGTGCGCTCGGCCCAGGCCGCGCTGGCGGCGGCCAATGCCAGCCTGTCGCAGACCCGCAACCAATATGAGCGCCAGCGCCAGCTGCTGGCCCGCGGCTTCACCCCGCGCGCCCAGTATGAGCAGGCTGAGCAGGCCTTCCTCGCCGCCCGTTCCCAGGTGGACGATGCGGAAGCCCAGCTCAAGATCGCCGAGGACCGCCTCAGCTATACCGAACTGAAGGCCGACAGCGCGGGCGTCGTCACCCAGCGCCGGGCCGAGCCGGGCGAGGTGGTGCAGGCGGGCCAGGTGGTGATCCAGGTGGCGCGCCAGGATGGCCGCGATGCGGTGTTCGAGGTGCCGGCGCAGTTCCTGGGTTCGGCGTCCGGCGACCGCGAGGTTCAGGTGAGCCTCACCAGCGACCCGGCGGTGACCGCCTTGGGCCGCGTGCGTGAGATCGCGCCCCAGGCGGACCCGGTGACGCGCACCTTCCGCGTGCGCGTGGGCCTCATCAATCCGCCCGCGGCCATGCGGCTCGGCACCACCGTCACCGGACGGGTGGTGGCTGATACGGGCCCGGTGATCGAGGTGCCGGCCAGCGCCCTCACCCGGGTGAACGACAAGCCGGCGGTGTGGGTGGTGGACCCCAAGGCCCACACGGTGAGCCTGCGCAATGTGGAAGTGCTGCGCTTCACGCCCGCCGCCGTGGCCGTGGCCGAAGGGCTGAAGCCGGACGAGATCGTGGTCACCGCCGGCGTGCAGGCCCTGCATCCCGGGCAGAAGGTGCGCCTGCTGGGTGCCGCCGGCTCGGGGGCGGGGCTGTGAAGGGCTTCAATCTCTCCGCCTGGGCGCTGAAGCATCGCTCGGTCATCATCTACCTCATGGCCATCGCGGTGGTGGCGGGGGTGATGGCTTTCCGGAATCTCGGCCGCGCCGAGGATCCCACCTTCGTCATCAAGACCATGGTGGTGCAGGCCAACTGGCCCGGCGCCACCATCGAGGAAACCTTCAAGCAGGTGGCCGAGCGGCTGGAGCGCAAGCTGCAGGAAGTGCCCAAGCTCGACTACCTGGAGAGCTACACGAAGGCCGGCTCCACCACCATTTTCGTGCATCTGAAGGGCTCGGCCACCGCCGCCGAGGTGCCGGACATCTGGTACCACGTGCGCAAGAGCGTGGGCGACATTCGCCACACCTTGCCGCAGGGCATTGTGGGGCCGTTCTTCAATGACGAGTTCGGCGACACCTTCGGCATCATCTACGGCTTTACATCGGACGGCTTCACCCAGCGCGAACTGCGCGACTATGTGGAGGACATCCGCTCCGAGCTGCTGCATGTGCAGGATGTCTCGAAGATCGAGATCCTGGGCGCGCAGGACGAGCGCATCTTCCTCGAATTCTCCATGCGCGAGCTGGCGAGCCTGGGCATCGACCGCACGGCGGTGCTGGCGGCGCTGCAGCGGCAGAACATCGTGCAGCCGGCCGGCGAGATCCGCACCAGCGCGGAGAACATGTCGGTGCGCGTCTCCGGCGCGTTCAACTCGGAAGCAGACATCGCCAATGTGAACTTCGTGGTGAATGGCCGGCTGATCCGCCTCGCGGACATCGCCACCATCCGCCGCGCCTATGCGGACCCGCCCCAGCCCATGTTCCGGGTGAATGGCCAGCCCGCCATCGGCCTTGCCATCGCCATGCAGGATGGCGGCGACATCCTGGCCATGGGCAAGGCCATCGACGCCACCATGAACCGGCTCATCGCCAACCTGCCCATCGGTATCGAGGCGCATCTGGTGGCCGACCAGGCGGTGACGGTGAACATCGCCATCGCCGAGTTCATGGAAAGCCTGTGGCAGGCGGTGGCCATCATCCTCGTGGTGTCGTTCATCGCGCTGGGCGTGCGGGCGGGGGCCATCGTGGCGCTCGCCATTCCGCTGACCCTCGCCATCGTGTTCGCGCTCATGCAGATGGCGCACATCGACATGCAGCGCATCTCGCTGGGCGCCCTCATCATCGCGCTGGCGCTGATGGTGGACGACGCCATGACCACCACCGACGCGACGCTGACGCGCCTCGCCGCCGGCGACGACAAGGTGACGGCCGCCTCCTACGCCTTCAAGGCCTATGCGATGGCCATGCTGGCGGGCACCCTGGTGACGGTGGCGGGCTTCGTGCCGGTGGGCTTTGCCGCCTCCTCGGCGGGCGAATACACATTCACCTTGTTCGCGGTGGTCACCATCGCGCTGCTGGTGTCGTGGATCGTGGCGGTGCTGTTCACGCCGCTGATGCAGGTGCTGATCCTGAAGGCGCCGCCGAAGGAGAGCATTCCCGACCCGGACGCGCCGCCGAAGGGCGTGCTCGGCATGTATCACCGCTTCCTCACCCTGTGCCTGAAGATGCGCTGGGTGACGGTGGCGGTGACCATCGGCCTGTTCGTGCTCTCGGTGCTGGCGCTGCCCTTGATCCCGCGCCAGTTCTTCCCCTCGTCCGACCGGCCCGAGCTGCTGGTGGATCTCGCCTCGCCGCAGAACGCCTCCATCTATGCCAGCGAGACCGTGGCCGAGGCGTTCGACAAGATCCTCACGGGTGATCCGGACGTGAAGCGCTGGTCCACCTATGTGGGCCGTGGCGCCATCCGCTTCTACCTGCCCCTGGACGTGCAGCTGCCCAACGACTTCTTCGCCCAGACCGTGATCGTGGCCCAGGACGTGGCCGCCCGCGACCGGCTGCGCAAGAAGCTGGAAAAGGCGCTGGCGGAAGACTTCCCGCAGCTCGTCTCCCGCATCTCGCCGCTGGAGCTGGGCCCGCCCGTGGGCTGGCCGGTGCAGTATCGCGTGTCGGGGCCGGACATCGAGAAGGTGCGCGCCATCGCGTTCGATCTCGCCGCCACGGTCGCGTCCAATCCGGACGCGGTGAAGGTCAATTATGACTGGATCGAGCCCGCCCGTCAGGTGCGCATCGAGGTGGACCAGGACGAGGCGCGCCTGCTCGGTCTCTCCACCCAGCAACTGGCCGGGGTGCTCAATACCGTGCTCTCCGGCGCACCGATCACCCAGGTGCGCGACGACATCTACCTCGTCAACGTGGTGGCCCGCGCCACCGACGAGGAGCGCGTCTCCCTTGACACCCTGGCCAATCTCCAGGTGCCGCTGCCCAATGGCCGCACGGTGCCCCTGAGCCAGATCGCCACCTTCCAGTTCGACCAGGAATACCCGGTCATCTGGCGGCGCGACCGGGTGCCCACGCTCACCGTCCAGGCCGACGTGAAGGCGGGCGTGCTGCCGGAAACGGTGGTGGATGAGCTGGGGCCGAAGATCGAGGCCCTGCGCAAGACCCTGCCGGCGGGCTACGACATCGCGGTGGGCGGCACGGTGGAGGAAAGCGCGGCCTCCCTCGCCTCGGTCATGGCGGTGGTGCCGGTGATGCTGCTCATCATGTTCACCGTGCTCATGTTCGAGCTGAAGAGCTTCCAGCGCCTCGTCATCGTGCTGTCGGTGGCGCCGCTCGGCCTCATCGGCGTGGTGGCGGCGCTGCTGGTCTCCGGCCGGCCGCTGGGCTTCGTGGCCATCCTGGGCGTGCTGGCGCTCATTGGCATGATCACCAAGAACGCGGTCATTCTCATCGGCCAGATCGAGGCGGACCGCGCTGCGGGCAAAAAGGTGTGGGATGCGGTGGTTGCGGCCTCCTCGGCGCGCTTCCGGCCCATCATGCTCACGGCGGTGTCCACCGTGCTTGGCATGATCCCCATCGCGCCCACCGTGTTCTGGGGGCCCATGGCGTTCGCCATCATGGGCGGGCTGCTGGTGGGCACGGTGCTCACGCTGATCTTCCTGCCGGCGCTCTATGTGCTGTGGTTCGGTCCTGACACGCCGCCCGAGCACGCGCCTGCCGAGGACGGGCCCGCCGAAGCAGGCCACACCTTGGCGGCCTGAGAACAATGCAAGCGGGCGGCCTTCGGGCCGTTCGCCCACGATAATGAAAACGGGGAGGGACGGGGCCGGACGCCGGCCCCTGCAATGAAGAGCCAGCGCGCGCCGACCGGGATGGTGGCGCGCCGATTGCGAAGAGGGGATCGCAAATGGAACGGGAACCGGTTCTGGTCGACTTTGCCTTGCAGGGCGGCGGCTCTCACGGAGCGTTCACCTGGGGCGTGCTCGACCGCCTCCTGGAGGAAACCTGGCTCGAGATCGAGGGCGTTTCCGGCACCTCCGCCGGTGCCATGAACGCCGCCGTGCTGGCCGATGGCTATGCGGCCGGTGGCCGGGAGGGGGCCAAGGACGCGCTGGCGCGCTATTGGCGCCATGTCTCGGAGGAAGCGCGCTTCAGCCCCTTCCAGCGCTCCCTTTGGGACAAGGTCATGGGCCGCTGGTCGCTCGACACGGCGCCGGGCTTCCTGTTCATGGACCTGATGACGCGGGTGTTCTCGCCCTATCAGTACAACCCCATGGGCCGCAACGCGCTGGCGCCGATCCTGGAAAAACAGATCGATTTCGAGCGGCTGCGCCAGTCCCCCGTCAAGGTGTTCATCACCGCCACCAATGTGCGCACCGGGCGCCCGCGCGTGTTCCGCAACGCCGACATCACGCCCGAGGCGCTGATGGCCTCGGCCTGCCTGCCCACCCTGTTCCAGGCCGTGGAGATCGATGGCGAGGCCTATTGGGACGGCGGCTATTCGGGCAATCCGACCCTGGCGCCGCTGGTGAGCGAGCTGAAGAGCGACGACACCATTCTCATCCCCATCAATCCGCTGGAGCGGGCCGGCACGCCCAAGACGCCCACCGAGATCCTCAACCGGCTGAACGAGGTGTCGTTCAATTCGGTGGCGGTGAAGGAACTCTACATGATGGCGCTGCTGCAGCGCCACGCGAGCCAGCTGACCGGCGACACCGAGGCCTGCGACTGGGCGCGCATGCGCGTGCATGTGGTGCGCAACCCGGTGATGAACACGCTCGGCTTTTCCTCCAAGCTCAATGCAGAATGGGACTTCATCTCCTGGCTGAGAGACGAGGGGCGCAAGGCGGCGGACGTGTTCCTGACCGAGCACGGCAACGACATCGGCAAGGCGTCCACCGTGGCCTTCGAGCAACTCCTGTCTGAACTTTGAACCAGCGGAGCTGAACCTATGGGCCTCCTCGGCATCCTGGTCGGCCTCGCCGTCCTTATCTATTTCGCCTTCAAGGGTTCCTCGATCCTCATCATCGCGCCGGTGGCGGGGCTTCTGGTGGCGGCGTTCGCGGGCGAGCCCTTGCTCGCGAGCTGGACCCAGACCTTCATGCCCAATGCGGCGCAGTTCGTCGCGCAATTCTTCCCGCTGTTCCTGCTGGGCGCGGTGTTCGGCAAGCTGATGGAGGATTCCGGCTCGGTCACCTCCATCGCCCAGTTCATGACGCAGAAGCTGGGCGCGCAGCGAGCGGTGCTGGCGGTAGTGCTGGCGGGTGCCATCGTCACCTACGGCGGCGTCAGCCTGTTCGTGGCCTTCTTCGTGCTGGTGCCCATGGCCATCGAGCTGTTCCGGGCGGCCCAGCTGCCGCGCCGGCTGATGCCGGCGGCGGTGGCGCTCGGCACCACCACCTTCACCATGTCGGCCATGCCCGGCACGCCCTCCATCAACAACGCCATTCCCATGCCCTTCTTCGGCACCACGCCGTTCGCGGCGCCGGGCCTTGGCCTCATCGCCTCGGCGGTGATGCTCGGCTTCGGCCTGTGGTGGCTGAAGCGGGCGGAGAGCAAGGCGCGCGCCCGCGGCGAGGGCTTCGGCGGTATCGTGCTGGACCCGGCGGAGAGCGTGGAGAAGGCGGCGGAAGACCCCATCGTGCGTGAGCGCGCCACCACCTCCGGCGCGTTCGACCCGGCGGAGATCGAGCACAGCGATGAGAGCCCGGTGGGCCCGCCCATCCTCCTCGCGGCCCTGCCCATCGTCGTGGTGGTGGCCGTGAACCTGCTGATGTCCTTCGCGGTGCTGCCGAACATCGACGTGTCGTTCCTGGCCGAAGAGCGCTGGGGTGGCGTGACGCTGGCGGCCGTGGGCGGCGTGTGGTCGGTAATCACGGCCCTGATCGCGGCCATCATCACTGTGGTCGCGATCAATTTCCGCTCGGTGCCGGTGCTGCGCGCCACCATGGCTGCGGGCGCCAATGCCTCGGTCCTGCCCATCCTGTCGGTGGCGAGCCTGGTCGGCTTCGGCGCCATCGTGGCGGCAACCCCGGCCTTCGAGGATGTGCGCAACTGGGTGCTGGGCATCGAGGGCGGGCCGCTGGTGTCGCTGGCGGTGGCCACCAACATCCTGGCGGCGCTCACCGGATCGGCCTCGGGCGGCCTCACCATCGCCCTCGACGCGCTGGGGCCGACCTACATGCAGATCGCGCAGCAGATCGGCATGAATCCGGAGCTGATGCACCGCGTGGCGGTGATCGGCTCGGGCACGCTGGACAGCCTGCCGCACAATGGCGCGGTGGTCACGCTGCTGTCCGTCTGCGGGGTGAGCCACAAGGACGGCTACATGGACATCGTCATGTCCGGCATCGTCAGCGCCCTGCTGGCGCTGGTGGTGGTGATCGTCCTGGGCTCCGCCGTGGGCAGTTTCTGACGCCGTATGCGGCGCCGGGCGAAGGCTCGGCGCCGGCTTCCGGAGCGGAGGGCGCATGGCCTTGCTGATTTCGCGGCTCGTGGTGCTCTGCCGCTATGCCCTGGTGCCGCTGTTTCTGGGCCTCACATTCGCCCTGGTGCTGGTGGTCGCCTCCTTCTTCATGCAGCTTTGGGCCTTTGCTTGGCGCCTCGCCTCCGCCAGCGAGACCGAGGTGCTGATGGGCCTTTTGAGCCTCATCGACCTCACCCTGGTGGGCGGGCTGCTGGTCATCATCATCTGTTCCGGCTACGAGAATTTCGTGGGTCAGATCGACCGCCGCCACGCGGAGGGCTGGCCGGGCTGGATGCGCCGGGTGAGCTTTTCCGGGCTCAAGCAGAAATTGTTCGCCTCGATGATGGCCATTGCCGGCATCACTTTGCTCAAGGCTCTCATGAAGCTGGAAATTTCGGTGAGCGAGGCACAGGTGAAGTGGCTGGCCCTGGCCAATGTCATTTTCATCTGCGGCTATGCGGTCCTGGCCCTGACCGACCACTTCACCCACCATCAAGGGGGCGAGCGCGGCTGAGTGGCCTTTGGCGGCATTGAGCCCGCGATGCGATGCGGGGGTGAGGCCTCCGCCATTTTGTGCTTCCTTGGACACCCTGATGCAGGGCGTTCGACCCTTCTGCCAACAACCAACGGGAGCGACATGCCGGCGACCTACGAGGCCCAGGGCCTGCTGACCTTCACCATCGCCATCCTGGTCTACTTCGTGGGGGCGGGCCTCAACGGCATTATCGCGCCGCTGCGGCGCTGGAACATTCCCGAGGCGGTGACGGGCGGCCTGCTGGCCGCCATCTGCACCCTCATCGCCTATCGAGTGTTCGGGCTGGCCATCTCGTTCGATCTCACCGCGCGGGACATGCTGCTGCTGTATTTCTTCACCGGCATCGGCCTCAATGCGCGGCTGTCCGATCTCGTCACGGGCGGCAAGCCGCTTCTCATCCTGCTGCTGCTCACAGTGGTCTATCTGGTGGTGCAGAATGTGGTGGCGGTGGGCGGCGCCGCGGTGCTGGGGCTGCCTTATGGCATCGGGCCGCTTCTGGGCTCGGTGTCGCTGATCGGCGGGCATGGCACCACCATCGCCTGGGCGCCCATCATCTCCGAGCGGTTCGGCCTCGCCAACGCGCTGGAAATCGGCATCGCCAGCGCCACTTTGGGCCTGGTGCTGGCGAGCGTGGTGGGTGGCCCCATCGCCGGCATCCTCATCAATCGCTTCAAGCTCCGCTCCGACGAGATCCAGCCGCCCATGGTCGGCCTGCCGGAGGAGGATGTGGGGCCCGACGCGGGCAAGGTCACCTATACGAACATCCTCAGCTCGCTGCTGGTGCTCAACATCGTGATCCTCATCGCCTATGGGCTGGAGGATCTGGTCGAGATGACGGGCATCAAGCTGCCTCTGTTCGTGGTGTGCCTGCTGGTGGCCATCATCATCACGAACACGGTGCCGCTGGTGCTGCGCCGCGCGCCCTGGCCGGCGCGCACGCCGGCGCTGGCGCTGATCTCGGACCTGTCGCTGAAGATCTTCCTCGCCATGTCGCTCATGAGCATGCAGCTGTGGACCCTTGGCGGCCTGGGGCCGGCGCTGGCGGTGGTGCTGGGGCTGCAGACCCTGGTGTCGGTGGGCTACATCCTGTTCATCGTGTTCCCGGCCATGGGGAAGGACTATCAGGCGGCGGTGATCTCGGCCGGCTTCACCGGCATCAGCCTGGGCGCCACGCCCACCGCCATCGCCAACATGACGGCCGTGACGAAGACCCACGGACCGGCGCCCACCGCCTTCATCATCCTGCCTCTGGTGTCGGCCTTCTTCATCGACATCGCCAATGCCATCGCCATCGGCTTCATGATCCGTTGAGGGGCGCCAAAGGGGCTTGCATCGGGCGCGCTTCCGTGGCGATTTCCGCGGCGAAGGCGGGCCCGTGCGCGCGCCTGCAAGCATTGCGAAGGAACCACCATGGCCGAAGCCCCCCGCACCCTCACCCTCCGCCGGCCGGACGACTGGCACCTGCATCTGCGTGACGGCGCGGTGTTGCAGGCGGTGGTGGGCGAGACGGCGCGCCACTTCGCCCGCGCCATCGTGATGCCGAACCTGGTGCCCCCCGTGGTCACCGGCGCCCAGGCGGCGGCCTATCGCGAGCGCATTCTGGCGGCGGTGCCGGCGGGCATGAGCTTCGATCCGCTCATGACCGTTTACCTCACCGAGCAGACCGACCCGGCCGACCTGAAGGCGGCCAAGGCGGATGGCCTCATCCATGCGGTGAAGCTCTATCCGGCCGGCGCCACCACCAATTCGGCCTCGGGGGTGCGCGATTTCTCCAAGGTGCAGAAGGTGTTCGACACCATGGCCGAGATCGGCCTGCCCTTGTGCGTGCACGGCGAGGTGACCGACCCGGCGGTGGACGTGTTCGACCGCGAGGCGGTGTTTATCGAGCGCGTGCTGGAGCCCCTGCGTCGCCGCACGCCGGGCCTGCGCGTGGTGCTGGAGCACATCACCACCCGTGAGGGCGTCGATTATGTGCGCCAGGGGGGCGACGACATCGCCGCCACCATCACGGTCCAGCACCTCATCATCAACCGCAACCACATCCTGGTGGGCGGCATCAAGCCCCATTATTACTGCCTGCCGGTGGCTAAGCGCGAAGAGCATCGCCTGGCCGTGCGGGCCGCCGCCACCTCCGGCGACAGCCACTTCTTCCTCGGCACCGACAGTGCGCCCCATCTCGACCCGGCCAAGGAATGCGCCTGCGGCTGCGCCGGCTGCTACACCGCCACCAACGCCCTTTCGGCGGTGACCGAGGTGTTCGAGCAGGATGGCGCGCTCGACAATCTGGAGGCGTTCATCTCCCTCAACGGCCCGGCCTTCTACCGCCTGCCGCCGAACGAGGCGCGCATCACCCTCACCAAGGGGGATGTCGTGGACTATCCGCGCAAGATCCCCACCGCCGAGGGGATGCTGACGGTGTTCGATCCCACCTTCCCGCTGCATTGGAGCGTCGCCGGCTGAGGCCGTCCCGCCGGGGCGGGGCGGTTTCGGCGCCGGTCATTCTTCGTCATGTCTCGTTCGCGCGGCGCATTTTCTCGCGTCGCGCGGACGATTCTCGTCGCGGCAATGCGCTAGCGCAATACCGCAGGGACGGCGACGCGCTAAGACCCGATGTTCGTAAGCTTGGCTCATGGGCCTGTGGTCGAGCCTGCCGACCGCAGATCAAAGACGCGGGTCGATTGTGCCAGGGGCGCTGGTCTTGATGCGGGGGTGAGCTTCGCTGTAGCGAAGCGATGGTGGCAGGGCGGGCCCCGTGCCGCTCAAAATGGAAAACATGTCCCGACGCGCTGGCGCGCACGGGCGGCGGGGGCGCCGAAAGGCTGGTGGACATGGGCCGCATGCGGACCACCAACAGGGATCACATCCTCATCCTGGCCTTCGCGGCCGCGGGTGCGCTCGTGTTCATCCTGGCGGGGCAGCTCGCGCTGGTGGAGATCTCCTGGGCGGGCCTGACGAGCTATCTGAATGGCGTGCTCGAAAGGTCGGTGGCTGTCGCGCAGGCGCAGGTTAGGACCATGGAAGAGGTCGAGCGCCATGGCGCCGAGATCTGCTCCGCCCGGGACCTTGAGAACATGCGCTATGCATTGTTCTTGAACGAGTATTTGAGCGACATCGCCCGTGTCGTGGATAACCGCGTCGTCTGTTCGGCAGGTTGGGGGCATCTGCCGGAGCCGGTGGAGCTGGGTCCGCCGCAGCGCCGTCAGGCGAGCGGCACCGAGCTGTGGCGGCATGTGCGCAGCCCCATGGATCCCCGCCTGATGGTGTCCATGGCCCGGCGGGGCTCGGTCATCGCTTTCACGGCGCCGGCGGCCTTCAAGCTTTACGAGGCGCCGGACCATGGCCATGCGGCCCTGGTCCTGACCCGAGACGGCAGCTATGTCTTTCGCTCATTCGGCGACACGCGCGGCATGAAGGAGCGGCTCGGCACGCGCCAGAAGCCCTTTGAATTCGGCCCGCGGCTGATGACGGCCTCCTGTGCCGAGAGCATCGACATCTGTGCCGTGGCATCGCTCTCGAATGTCAGCATTCTGAAGCAGCCGGCGGCCATCTGGCTGGGCCTCGGCGCGGCGGGGGCGGTGACGGCGGGGTCCCTCGGCCTGGCGCTGGCGCTGCGCCGCCGGAAGCTTGCCTCCCTGCCCGAACAGATCCGACGCGCGGTGGCGCTTGACCGGCTCTTCATGGTCTATCAGCCGCTCGTGCGCCTCAGCGACCGACGCATTGTTGGGGTGGAGGCGCTGGCGCGCCTGACCGACGAGCAGGACCACCTCATTTCTCCGGATATCTTCATCGCGATCGCGGAGCACAAGGGCTTCATCAGCGTCATCACGCGCCGCGTCATCAGCATGAGCCTTGCGGAGATGCGCGACCGGCTGACGGGTGATGAAGACTTCGACGTCCACATCAACTTCTCCGTCACGGATCTGCTGGACATGAAGCTGCTGAACTACCTGGACGCGGAAGTGCAGCGCCATGGCGTCGCGCCCGCCCGGGTGGTGGTGGAGCTGACGGAGCGCTCCACGGCCGACCATGACCAGCTCAAGGAAGCGGTCGAGACCCTGCGCGCGCGCGGCTACAAGTTCTTCATCGACGATTTCGGCACCGGTTATTCCAACCTGGCCTATCTGGCCCGGCTGCCCATCAGCGGCATCAAGATCGACAAGATGTTCACGCGGGCCATCGGCAAGGCGGCCGCCAGTTCAGCCATCGTCGAGACCATCTGCGCCACGGCGCGCTCGTTGAAGGTGGATCTGGTGGTGGAGGGGGTGGAGGAGCCGGAGCAGGCGGCCCACATCCTGGCCCTGTTCCCGGAAGCCATCGCCCAGGGCTGGCTGTTTGGAAAGCCGGTGCCGGTGGATCGGCTCTGAAATCGCGGCAGCGTGCGCCCGGCACGGCCTCATCCCGATGCGCGCGGCCCTCGGCTGGTACCGGGCGCCTTCACGATCCGCCGCAAGGCTGGAGTGGCGGCCCGTGAGATGCACCCACGGGCCCTTGATCATCAATGGGCGAAGACGCCCGCGAAGTCCTTGAACCCCTTGATTTCGATGGGGTTTCCGGCCGGATCGAAGAAGAACATGGTGCGCTGCTCGCCGGGCTCGCCCTCAAAGCGGATGATGGGCGGAATGTCGAAGGCGATGCCCGCCTTCTGCAGCCGGTCCGCCAGTGCGAACCAGTCATCCAGCGGCAGCACGGCGCCCAAATGCGGCATCATCACCATGTGATCGCCCACCTTGCCGGTGCGGGTGACGGGGAAGGGGGTGCCCAGATGCAGGGAGATCTGGTGCCCGAAAAAGTCGAAATCCACCCAGGTGTCCGTGGAGCGGCCTTCCGCGCAGCCCAGCACGCCGCCATAGAACTTGCGGGCGGCATCAAGGTCCGTGACGTGGAACGCCAGGTGGAACAGGGAGCGGGCAGGGATGGTCTGGGCTGTGTTGTCGGCGGTCATGGGCGGCTCCGGGGCTGCGAGGTTTGACTGCTGATTAGCGCAGGCCATACGATATAAAAACTACATAATCCCATGTCTCAGCATAAGGAAAAATTGTGGATCTGCGCTTTCTTCAGAGCCTCGTGGCGGTGGCGGAGACGGGCTCCATCGCGGCCGCCGCGCGGCGGGAGAAGCTGACCGCGGCGGCCGTGAGCCAGCGCGTGCAGGCACTGGAGCGGGAGCTGGGCTGCGCGCTTCTTGCCCGCACCGCCCACGCCGCCCAGCCCACCCAGGCCTGCCTTGCCCTGCTGCCGCGGGCGCGGCGCCTGTTGAGCGAAGCGGCCTTGCTGAAGGACGACATTGCGGGGGATGCCCTGGCCGGCGAGCTCTCCGTGGGGGCCATCTCCACCATGCTCACGGGGCTGATGCCGGAGGTGCTCGACACCCTGTCGCGCACCGCGCCGGGCCTGAAGCTGCAACTGGTGCCCGGCTCTTCGGCCCACCTTTACGAGCTGCTGCTGCGCGGCGAGCTCGACGCCGCCATCCTGGTGGCGCCGCCCTTTTTATTGCCCAAGGCCGTCGCCTGCCACGCGCTGCGCACGGAACCCCTGGTGCTGCTGAGCCGCGAGCCGGTGGGCGTGGAGGACGCGGCGGCATCCATCGAGGCAGAGCCGTTCATCCGCTATGATCCGGCCTCCTGGGGGGGACGGCTGATCGCCGACTATATGAAGGCGCGCGGCCTGTATCCGGAGGTGCGTTGCGATCTCGACGCGCTGGAGACCATCGCCCTTCTGGTGGCTCGCGGCATGGGGCACGCATTGGTGCCCCTGTGGCCGGGGTTGGAGGATGCGGGCGTTCACGTCCTGCCCTTGCCCGACGCCGCGGCCCATGCCCGGCGCATCGTATGCCTGCATGCCGCGCTGCCGCCGCGCGCGCCGGCGCTGCGAGCGCTCATGGAGGCGCTGGCGACCTAGGTTATTTCAGGGTTTCACGGAGACGGTGAAACAGTCCATCCCCCTGTTTCCGCGCGCTTCTTCCACGCTTGCCGGTTTCCACGTCGGGCGGAAACGCACGAAGCGGGGCGCCATCGGTGTCGGCCTTGACCGCCGCTGAACGAGCCGCGCGATGGGAGGCGCGCCAGCCTCGCCGGCCTTCGGCGTCAGGCCTTGCGCACCCAGCGACCGGTTTCCTCCTGCTGCCAATAGGTGAGGGCGTGGCCCTGAGCCTTGGCCTCGCGCCAGCGATCGCGGGCGGCGGCCACCTGCTCCTCGTCGCGGCCGTCGAACAGGTGGACGATGCGGGTATAGGCGCCGGCGTCGGAGAGGGGCACCGCATCCACCAAAAAGCGGATCTGCGCGCCGTTGGGATTGGCCTCTGTGGTGGCGATCAGCACCGGCTGGCGCTCGGGCTGGGGCTGGGCCTCGGTGCCATGGGGCATGAAGGAGGCTTCGTTATAGGTCCACAGATGGGAATCGAGTGCATCACGCCGCTCGGGCGAGCCGCACTGCACCACGCACCGCCACCCCCGCTCCAGGGACTTCTCCAGCAGCGTCGGCAGCACCTGCTCCAAAGGGCGGCGCTCGAGATGATAGAACAGGACTTCAGTCATGGCGGCTGGCGGACCTCTGCATGTCCGCCTTTTTCACGCGGCTGCGCGGGCGGCGCAAGGGAGGGCCGCTGGGAACGGCATTCACTCCCGCCCCGCACCGCCAGGTGCAGCAGACGGGGCCGGCGGAGCGGCCCCGTCAACAGACAGTTGCGGCGGACCTCAGGCCTCGTAATTGTCCTTCACGAGCTGGTTGAGCAGGCGCACGCCCCAGCCCGAGCCCCAGCTCTTGTTGATGTCCGAGGCGGGCGAGGACATGGCGGTGCCGGCCACGTCCAGATGCGCCCAGGGGGTCTTCTCCACGAAGCGCTGGAGGAACTGGGCGGCGGTGATGGAGCCGGCATTGCGGCCGCCCGTATTCTTCATGTCGGCGAACTTGCTGTCGATCAGCTTGTCGTATTCCGGGCCCATGGGCAGGCGCCACACCCTCTCGCCGGTCTCGGTGCCGGCCTTGGCGAGGTTGGCGGACAGGGTGTCGTCATTGGAGAACAGGCCCGCATATTCCTGCCCCAGGGCCACCAGGATGGCGCCGGTGAGGGTCGCAAGGTCGATCATGAACTTGGGCTTGAAGCGGTCCTTCGTGTACCAGAGCACGTCGGACAGGACGAGCCGGCCTTCCGCGTCCGTATTGATGACCTCGATGGTCTGGCCGGACAGGGAGGTGACGATGTCGCCGGGGCGCTGGGCCGCGCCGTCGGGCATGTTCTCCACCAGGCCGACCACGCCCACCGCGTTCACCTTCGCCTTGCGGGCGGCGAGCGCGTAGAGGAGGCCGGTGACGCAGGCGGCCCCGCCCATGTCGCCCTTCATGTCCTCCATGCCGGCGGCGGGCTTGATGGAGATGCCGCCGCTGTCGAAGATGACGCCCTTGCCGATGAAGGCCACCGGCGCGTCATCCTTGGCGCCGCCATTCCAGCGCATCACCACCACGCGGCTTTCCTTGATGGAGCCCTGGCCGACGCCGAGCAGCGCGCGCATGCCGATCTCGTGGAGCTGCGCATCGCCGAGCACTTCCACTTCGACGCCCACGGCGCCGAGCTGGGTCTCGATGCGGCGGGCGAACTCGGCCGGGTCGAGCACGTTGGCGGGTTCGTTCACCAAGTCACGGGCGATGAGCACGCCTTCGCCCACGCCCTCGCGGGCGGCCCAGGCGCGCTTCACCGCAGCCTCTTCGGAAACCAGGACATTGAGGGTGAGCGGGCCGCGCTCGTTGTCCTCTTTCTTCTTGGTCTTGTAGCGGTCGAACTCATAGGCGCGCAGGCTGGCGCCCAGGGCGATCTCGGCCACCGATTCGGGCGCGATCTTGGTGCCGGGCAGCTCCACGACCACGCTGGCCTCGCGGGCGCTGGCGGGGATCTTGCCGGCGATGACGCCGCCGAGCTTGAGGAAATCCGTGGCCTTCAGCTCCGCCGCCTTGCCGACGGACAGGACAATGAGGCGCGGGGCGTCGAGCCCGGCGGGCGCCAGCAGGTCCACGCCGGTGAAGGCCTTGCCCTTGAAGCGTTCGGCGTCGAAGGCGCGGGTCAGGGCGCCGTCAACGCCCTTGAGCAGCTTCTGAGTGGCGGTGCCGAACGCCAGCGTCTCGTCGGTGAGCACGATCACCACGCCCTTGGGGGCGGAGGTGAGTTTGGCGAACGAGAGGGTCAGGGGTTCGGACATAAAGCGCTCCAGAAGAAAAGGAGGTGAAGGAATGGGGCGCGCAGGCGCCTTTGTCTAGATGCGGGCCGGCGCGAGGCGCCGAACAGGCCGGCGGACGGGCGGTGGAGCTTTAGATAGGAAGTCCCGCCCACACTGCAAAGGCCCCGTGAGCCTGGGCGGGCGCAAACGGGGCGCAAGCGGGAGGGGAGTGTAAATCCCCCGGGCTGGATCGCGCGCGTCAGGTTCCCGATGCGGCCTTGAGCCTTCTCCCCGCTTCGCGGAGCGCAAGATCATCCTCAACGCTATGGAGTCACAGCCGTTTCTTCAGCCGGAACGGTATCCCGCCACGCCGAATGACGCTGCGATGGGGGCGAAGGCGCGCGTCGTGGCTGAGATAGGGCGCAGGGGCGGGCGTCAAGGCGCGTGCGCCAACGGGGTTCCTTTCGCGGCCAACGACGGGGGCAAAGTGCAGGGCCAGGGCCCGAACGAAAATTCCGGCGCGAACGACGCGCGCTCATCCGGACCTGCACCCATGCCCTTGAGGAAGAGGGACATTGGCGACGCCGGGCGCCGCATCGGGTACGTGCCCGTCGGTCTCGTGTGCCTCTCCGTCTTGGGGGCTGAGAGCTCGCGCGGTCCTTGCCGTGCCCAAGGCATGAGCTGTGGCGCTATGCCCACCGAAGCCACTGCGCTTTCGGTGCGCCGTGGCGCTGGCATTCCCCGCGCGCCGGGCCCCAGGATAGGCCGCGCAGAGGCGTGAGGGGGCTTCGGCCGGTGTCGCCCGGAACCGGCTTCTGCGCCGCGGGGTGGTCGGTTTCCACGCGTGTCCTGCACGCGCACCAGTTCCCACCTCGCTCGGAAACGCTCTGTCGGGTGAGGACTCATGCGATCCGGGGCGGTTCCGCCCGACGTATGTGAGGGCGCACTGCAGCCGCTAAAGGCTTGTGATCGGTACATAAGGCACGGGGCGGGTGCCCCGTGCGGTGTTCGGGCCGGTGCCAGTCAGCATGCGCCGGCGGGCGGCGCGGCGCGGAGAGATCCCGCGCGCCACGCTCAGCCTCACTCGGCCGGGGCTTCCTCGGCCGGGGCGGCAGCGGCGGCGGCCTTCTCGGCCTTCTCCTTGGCGCGCTCCTTGGCCTTCTCGCCGGGCTCGGCCTTCTTGGGGTTGTTGCGCGCGTCGCGCTTCATGAGGCCGGCGGCGTCCAGGAAGCGGGCCACGCGATCGGTGGGCTGGGCGCCCTTTTCGAGCCAGGCCTTCGCCTTCTCAGTGTCGAGCACCACGCGCTCGACGGCATCCTTGGCCAGCAGCGGATTGAAGGTGCCGATCTTCTCGATGAAGCGGCCATCACGCGGGGAGCGGCTGTCGGCGATCACGATGCGGTAATAGGGACGCTTCTTGGCGCCGCCGCGGGCGAGACGGATCTTGAGGGACATGATACTACCTTTCTTCAGTTCTTCTTCTTGATTTCAGCGGACGCGCGGTCCCACTCTGTCTTCAAGATTTTCGAGGTTGCTTCCAATATCGTCGTCAGGTTTTCGTCGATGACTTGGCCCAGGCTCGGGTCCTTTGTCTCCGCGAAGCGGATGAGGGTGGTCCGGGTCTGCTCCAATCGGTCTTTCAGGAGCCGGTGTTCCTCTTCGTGCAGGTTCAGCATCAGGAGAATGTAGGTCTCGATCTTCATGATGTCGGTATGAAGATCTTCGGTCTCGGCCTTCGTGTTCTCCAGCGCCTTGCCTTTCAGGATGTGCGCGGCTCCGATGAATTTTGAAACGTTGCTTCTCAGTTCTTCGATCCAGGTCACCCGGAAGGAGGCAATCCGATGATTGGCTTCCATCCGGATGTTGGCCATCGTCGTTCTCAGCGTGACCATCGCGATGAAGATGGTGGCCACGCCGACCACCAGGTTGCCCAAGTCGATTTGGATATTTTCCAATATCCACGCCGTGATCGGGCTCATCTCTCAAAACTCATTTCTTCTTGGGCTTCCCCAGTCCCGGCAGGCCCTTGGGAAGTCCCGGCAGGCCCGGCAGGCCGCCGGGGAAATTGGGCGGCAGGCCCCCGCCGGGCAGGCCCGGGAAGTTCGGGGGCAGGCCGCCGCCCGCCGCGCCGGCGCCGCCCGCGCCCATCTTCTCCGCCATGTCCTGCAGCATTTCGGGTGAGGGTGCCCCGCCGCCGAAGCCCATCATGTTGGCCAGGCCCGCCAGGGGCCCACGCTTGCCGGCCTTGCCACCCATGGCCTTCATCACATCCGCCATCTGGCGGTGCATCTTCAGGAGGCGGTTGATCTCCTCCACCTTGGTGCCGGAGCCGGCGGCGATGCGGCGCTTGCGCGAGGCGTCGAGCAGTTTGGGGTGGGCACGCTCCTTGGCCGTCATCGAGCCGATGATGGCCACCTGCCGCTTGAACACCTTGTCGTCCAGATTGGCGGAGGCGATCTGGTTCTTCACCTTGGCGACGCCGGGCAGCATGCCCATGAGGCCGCCGAGCCCGCCCATCTTCTGCATCTGGATGAGCTGGCCGCGCAGGTCTTCCAGGTCGAAGGTGCCCTTGCGCATGCGCTCGGCGGTGGCCTTGGCCTTTTCGATGTCGATGGCCTCGGCGGCCTTCTCCACCAGGGCCACCACGTCGCCCATGCCCAGGATGCGGCCGGCCACGCGATGGGGATCGAAATCCTCCAGCGCGTCCATCTTTTCGCCGGTGCCGAGCAGCTTGATGGGCTTGCCGGTGACCGCGCGCATGGAGAGCGCCGCGCCGCCACGCCCGTCGCCGTCGGCGCGGGTGAGCACGATGCCGGTGAGGCCCACGCGCTCGTCGAACGCCTTGGCGGTGTTCACCGCGTCCTGGCCGGTGAGGCTGTCGGCCACCAGCAGCACTTCGTGCGGGCCCGTGGCGGCCTTCACCTCGGCCACCTCCGCCATCAGCGCCTCGTCCAGCGTGACGCGACCGGCGGTGTCGAGCATCACCACGTCGTAGCCGCCGAGCTTGGCGGCATCGAGGGCGCGCTTGGCGATCTGCACCGCGCTCTGGCCGGCGACGATGGGAAGGGTGGCCACTTCCACCTGGGTGCCGAGGGTGGCCAGCTGCTCCATGGCCGCCGGACGGCGGGTGTCGAGCGAGGCCATCAGCACCCGGCGCTTGTTGCGCTCGGTGAGGCGCTTGGCGATCTTGGCGGTGGAGGTGGTCTTGCCCGAGCCCTGAAGACCCACCATCAGGATGGGCAAAGGCGCGGGCGCATTGAGATCGATGGGATCTGCATCCGACCCCAGGGTGGCGACCAGCTCGTCATGGACGATCTTGACCACCATCTGGCCGGGGGTCACCGACTTGATGACCTCGATGCCGACGGCGCGCTTCTTCACGCGGTCGGTGAACGAGCGCACCACGTCGAGGGCGACGTCCGCCTCGATGAGCGCGCGGCGCACCTCGCGCATGGCCTCGCCGACGTCGGCTTCGGTCAGCGCGCCGCGTCGCTTCAGCTTGTCGAGTATGCCGCCGAGGCGGTCGGAGAGGTTATCGAACATGGGCGTCCTGTTTCGGTTCACGAGCGTGGAGGCAACGCCAAACGCGCCCGAGGGCGCAACGCGCTGTCGGGCGGTGACCTCCGGACCCTTAGGTCCGGTCGGCGGATCGGCGTAGCCGTCCTCGTGAAGTGGCGGTGCTTAGCAGGTTTCCCGCTGGGAAGCAAATCCGCTCGAAATGGCGGGTCGCAGCGGTTCACACCGGGGGGTCATCGTGTTAACGGGAGTCATTCCCCGCATCGGTGCCCGTGGATCTCGGCGCCGTCCTCCAATGGCAGAAGATGTTTGCGCATCTTCGAGACAGAAGGGACGTGACGTCGCCCGATATGATCTCTCTGCATTCCATCGATCTCGGTGTCATCGTCGGTTATCTTGTGGTGGTGGCCGTCATCGGCGTCATCGTCTCGCGTAAATCCACTTCGGCGGAAGAGTTGTTCCTGGCCGGTCGCAGTCTCGGTGGCGTCGCTATCGGCCTGTCGCTGTTCGCGTCGAACATCTCCTCCACCACGCTCATCGGCGTCGCGGGAGCGGCCTACACGGATGGGATCGGGGTTGCTCACTACGAGCTGTGGGCGGCGGTGATCCTGGTGGGCATGGCGGTGTTCACCATTCCCGTGCTGCTGCGCACCCATCTCACCACCATTCCGGAATATCTGGGCCGGCGGTTCGGCGTGGGCGTGCAGCGCTATGTGTCGGCGCTGACGATCTTCCTTTCCATTTTCGTGGATGCGGCCGGCAGCGTCTATGCGGGCATCCTGGTGCTTCAGGTTCTGGTGCCGGGTCTACCGTTCGTGCCCGCTTGCATCGGCCTCGCCCTGTTCGCTGGGGCCTATACCCTGGCCGGCGGATTGCGCGGTGTTGTCTATACGGATGTCATCCAGGCTTTGGTGCTCATCGCCGGTTCGATGGCGCTCAGCTATGAGGTGTTCGCGCGCTTCGGCTTTTCCTTTTCGGCCATGGCGGCGGCGGTGCCGGCGGAGCATTTGAGCCTCGTTCGCCCGGCTTCCGATCCAAGCATGCCATGGACCGGGGTGCTGCTCGGTCTGCCGGTGCTCGGCTTTTATTATTGGGGGGCGAACCAATACATCATGCAGCGGGTGCTCGGCGCGCGCTCGCTGGAGGCGGCGCGGCGAGGGGCGCTGCTGGCGGCGGCATTGAAAATCCTGCCCTTGTTCATGATGGCCCTGCCGGCGGCGCTCGCGGTGGCGCTGCTGCCGCCCCTCGACAACGGCGACCAGGTGTTTCCGATGATGGTGAGCCATTTCCTGCCGGTGGGCGTCGTCGGGCTGGTGCTGTCGGGGCTCTTGGCCGCCATCATGTCCACCATCGATTCCACCCTTAATTCGGCCGCCACCCTGGTGATGTATGATTTCGCGGGTGCACACGGCCGCGACTGGAGCCCTGAGAGGGCGGTGCGCCTGGGGCGGGTGGTCACCGGCCTGTTCATCGTCGTGGCCGCCTTCTGGCCCTTGGTGATCCGCGATTTTCCCGGGCTCTTCAATTATATCCAGCAGGTGTTCTCCTATGCGGTGCCGCCCGTGGTGGCGGTGTTCCTGCTCGGCATGTTCTGGCCGCGCATGACGGCGATCGGTGCCCTCACCACGCTGGTGTTTGGCCATGGGCTCGGGCTCGGGCTGCTGGCGCTGCGCGCCTATTTCGCGCGGAGCGGGATGATGGATCCGCTGCCGCATTTCACGGTGGTGGCGGGCCTCTCGACCCTCGCATCCGCGCTGGTGGGCGTGAGCGTCAGCCGCATTTTTCCGAAGCCGGGACCGGAGCGGGGCGACATCAGCCTGTGGCGACGGGCGGACAGTTGCGGCCCCTGGCGCGGGGTCGCGGATTATCGCTTGCCGGCGCTGCTGGTGCTGCTCGCGGTGGCCTGCGTGGTCTGGATCTTCCGCTGAAGGGAGGCGCCAGACCCCGGACCATTGCGTTGGCGCGCACTCTCAGTGCGAAGGGGGATCCCCTTCGCTTGAGGCGCCCTATCGTGCCGGCTTGGCGGCGCGGGGGATGGTGAAGGCGGTCTGGCTGGTGGGGCTGATCTTCACCTGCGCGCCAAAGGTGGCGCCGGCCGAGGGGCCCTCCGTGACCGTGCCGAGCACGTCATAGGTGCCGGGCAGGAATTCGCCGCGCACCGGGTCGGCGCTGGCTTCGGCCGCGCCCCAGGCCTCGGGCGGCAGGGTCTGGCCGGGGGCGGGCACGGCCGACCAGGAGACGGGCGCATCGGCGCCGTCGGCCTGGAAGGTCACGGCGATGAGATACGGACGCACCAGCATCCGATGACCGTCTTTAATTCCGGAGGCCCAGCCGTCAGCAGGGTCGAAGTGCTCGATTTCGAATTCCGTCGCGCCGTCGAACAGGGCGCAGCGCGCATGGTCGATGAAATAGCTGCCCTTGGGGTCATAACGCCAGGCGGCGCAGGCGGCATCGGAGGTGCAGGCGGCTTCGCACTGGGCGATGGTGCCGGTGGGCGGGAAGCTGGGCTGCGTCACCGGGGTGGCCTTGGCCGCCGTGGTCCGGCCGGTGGGGGTCAGTCCCACATTCAGCATCATGGGGGCGCCGGGATGGTGGGTTGCGGCCTTGGGCTGGGGTTCCGGCTTGGCGGGCGGCGCGTCACTCACGGTTTCGGTGAGGGCCTTGTCGAGGGAGGCGCCGTCGCGCGCTTCGATATAGCGGCCGCCGGTCTTCTGCGCGATGCAGGCCACCTGGGCGCCCTCTTCGCGCGTGAGGCCGAAGCCGATCACATGGGCGGTGAAGGCGACGCCCGCCTTCTCCAGCTCGGCGGCGGTGGCGCAGGGGTCGGCGTCGCAGGTCTCGATGCCGTCGGTCACGAGCACCACGGTGGCCGGGCCCTCGGTGTAGCGCAGGGCCTCGGCGGCCTTGCGCAGGGCGGCGGAGAGCGGCGTCATGCCAAGAAAGCGCAGGGACTTCACCGCCTCGCGCACGGCCGGGCCGGAATTCGCGGCGGGCGGCACCAGCAATTCGATGTCGCCGCAGTCGCCCTTGCGGCGGTGGCCATAGGCCATCAGCCCCACCTCGCGGTCGGCCGGCAGCCGGGACATCACATTCTCCACCGTCTCCCGCGCCACCACCAGCTTGCGCTTGCCACCGGCGACCCCCCACATGGAGCCGGAACCGTCGAGAATGATGATGGTCCGCGCCGGTTCCGCGGCGGCCCTGGCGGGAGAGGCGGGGGCCGGACCCAGCAGGAGCGACAGGGCGAGGGCGAACGCGGCGCAAAGGCGGGGCAGGGTGAAAGTCATCGGGGGCCTCATCTCCTCGCGGCCGCGTGCTTTCGCCGGCGCCCGCATGTGTCCGTCGATGGTCCTGCGACGCGCCGTGCGAGGGCGCGTGCGAAGCTGCGGCAATGCCGTAGCGGCAGACGCGCCCCGTGTCGAGCGGATCATGGCCCGGCGCCCCTCGCCCGAGCGCCCTGCCAAGGGGCGCCCCCGTTGCAGGGGATGGGCGATGTGGTCCCGCAGTTTGTGTGCGAGAATCGTCCCGGCGCGACCGGGCCTGCGCTGGGGGACGATGCTCGCGCCCGGGTTGCTGGAACCTGCCCCGGCGTCTTGGGAGATCGCGGATGCGGACGCAAAACCGCGTTACACTTTGGCTGAATTTGCTCTAAACGACGCAGAGCACAGGAGACGCGCCATGTCGGACAATAACGAGCTCACCCGCTTCTTTGGCGGCTCGCCCGCCTGGGTGCTGGTGCGCCTCGTGGTGTTGTCGGTCGTGGTGGGCGTGATCATGGCGGCGCTGGGGCTCGATCCCATGAATATCTTCCAGAGCCTGGAACGGCTGGTGCGCAGCCTGTTCTCCTTCGGCTTCGAGGCGGTTGAGCGGCTGTGGCGCTACTTCCTGCTGGGCGCGGTCATCGTGGTGCCGCTGTGGCTCATCCTGCGCATCGCGAGCGCCCGGCGCTGAGACGGCGCCCATGAGCGGGGGCGAGGGGCCCGTCACGCACCGGCGGGTGCTCGCCATCGCCCTGCCCATGACGGTGGCGCATCTCACCACGCCGCTGCTGGGGGTGGTGGACGCCGCGGTGGTGGGGCGCCTCGGCGATGCGGCTCTGCTCGGCGGGGTGGCGCTGGCTTCCGTCATCTTCGACATGTTGTTCTGGGGCTTCGGCTTCCTGCGCATGGGCACGGTGGGGCTCGCCGCCCAGGCGGTGGGGCGGGGCGATGGGGTGGAGAAGAGGGCGGTGCTCGCCCGCGCGCTGCTCATCGCCATGCTCTGCGGCGGGGCGCTGGTGCTGCTGCAGGTGCCCATTCTCGCCCTGGCCCTGAAGCTGGCGGGGGCCAGCGCCGAAGTCAGCGGGGCGGTCGCAGATTACTACCATGTCCGCATTTTCGCGGCGCCGTTCAGCCTGGCCAATTACGCGATTCTGGGCTGGCTCACGGGGCTTGCGCGCACCGGGCGGGCGCTGGCGGTGCAGATGGGCATGAACCTGCTCAACATGGCGCTCACCATCGTGCTGGTGCTGGGCGCGGGGCTCGGTATCGCGGGGGCCGCGGCCGGAACGCTGGTGGCCGAGGCGGCGGGCACGGTGGCGGGGCTCGCGGTGTGCGTGCGCCTGCTGGGCGGCGGGCCGGCAGGCCTGTTTCGCGGCGTCCCCGGGGCGGTGCTGCGCGATGCCGCGCGGCTGCGCGAGGCCCTGCTGCTCAATGGCGACATCATGATCCGCACGGCGGCGCTGATGTTCGCCTTCTTCTTCTTCGCGGCACAGGGGGCGCGGGCGGGGGATGTGACCCTGGCGGCCAATGCGCTGCTGCAGAATCTGGGCCTTCTGGCCGCCTATTTCCTCGACGGATTCGCCACCGCCGCCGAGCAGGTGTGCGGGGCCGCCGTGGGTGCGCGCCGGCGGAGCGATTTCGCGCGCGGCATCGAGCTGGTGCTGATGTGGGGCTTCGGCTTCGCCCTCGCGGCTGGCGCGCTCTACCTGCTGGCGGGGCCGGCGCTGATCGACCTGATGAGCACCAGCGCGCAGGTGCGCGATGAGGCGCGGCGCTACCTTGTCTACGCGGCGCTGCTGCCGGTGGTGGGGGTGGGCGCCTTTGCTTTCGATGGGGTCTTCATCGGCGCCCTGTGGTCGCGCGACATGCGCAACCTGATGCTGGTGGCGGTGGGCTTTTATCTCGCCGCCTGGTGGGCCCTGCGATCATTCGGCAATGACGGGCTGTGGGCCGCGCTGATGGTGTTCCTGGTGGCGCGCGGCGTGCTGCAGGCGCTGCGCCTGCCATCCCTGATGCGCCGCACGTTCGCGGTTGCCTGAAGCGCGTCAATCCAGCGGCGGGAATATGTGGGCGCCATCGGCGCCGAGGGGGAGATCCTTCACCCAGATCACCGCGGAAAGGGGCAATGGTGCGTAAAGGTGTGGAAACAGGGCGCCGCCGCGCGAGGGCTCCCATTTCAGCGCATCGCCCAAGGCGGCCGCATCCACGGCCACCAGCTTCAGGTCGGTGGCCTCTGCGAAGTGGCGTGCCGCCGTTTCGCGCACCTGCGCGGCGGTGGAAAAATGAACGAAGCCGTCCGCCAGATCCACCGCCGCACCGGTGAAGGCGCCTTCGGCCTCGGCCCTGGCCCAGAGGCCCGAGGGGCTGATCTTGTAGATGGGGCGAGACATGGGGGCTCCCTGCGGCATTGGATCATGGGTCTATCCGCTGCCTTTTCCACGCGAACCGGGCGCCGGTGAGGCAAAGGCGAAGGGACCTAGCGTCCTCCCCCGATACGGGCCCTGATTTATGCCCTGATTCATCCGGACAGGCGGAGCCCCGTGATTTTCGTGCATAACACACGCCGTAATGCGCGGTATGGTTGTGATTTGGTTGCAATAGGATTTGGTTCCTGGACAAATAGGGAACAAATTCATATCATGTGCAAGGCTCGCGAGGACACGACATGACCATGCTCACCCACGGGCAGATCTGGAGGGCGGTGGATCAGCTGGCCGAGCAGCATGGGCTGTCCACGTCCGGTCTCGCCAAGCGGGCGGGGCTCGATCCCACAACCTTCAATCGTTCGAAGCGGGTCACCACGGATGGGCGGCCGCGCTGGCCCTCCACCGAGAGCATCGCCAAGGCGCTGGATGCCACCGGCACCAGCGTGGAGCATTTCTTCGCTTTGCTGGAGCCGGAGCTGTCCGGCCATCTGGGCGGCGACGGCTTCGAGGAGGAAGCGACGCCCATGAAGGGAACGATCCATTCCATTCCCCAGATCGGTTTCGCGCAGGCCGGCCGCGGCGGCTTTTTCGGCGATGCAGGGTTTCCGGTGGGGGCGGGCTGGGACGAGATCATGTTTCCCGAGGTGAAGGACCCCCACGCTTACGCGCTGGAGATCGCCGGGGATTCCATGGAGCCGGTGTATCGCAATGGCGACATCGTGGTGGTCTCGCCCCAGGCGGACATCCGCCGGGGCGACCGGGTGGTGGTGAAGACCCGCGAGGGCGAGGTGATGGCCAAGGAGCTGGTGCGCAAGACCGCCCGCCAGATCGAGCTGCGCTCCCTCAACCCCGCCCACGAGGACCGCCTGCTGCCTCTCGACCAGGTGGAGTGGATGGCCCGCATCGTGTGGGCAAGCCAATAGGGGCGCTTTCAAGCGAAGCGGACGACGGCTTGCGGCAGGAGCTTGAGGCGGATCAGGCGTCGGCGCGGTCTATTTCAGGAGCGCTTCCAGCGCCTCCAGCCGGTCCGCCTCTCCCGGTGGCTTGTCCCATCTCAGACGCGCGATGCGGGGAAAGCGCATGGCGAGGCCGGAGCTGTGACGCGGCGAGCGGGAAAGGCCCTCGAACGCCACCTCCAGCACCAGCCCCGCCTCCTTCTCGTGAACCACCTCCCGCACCGGCCCGAAGCGGTTGACGGTGTTCTTGCGCACGAAGGCGTCGATGGTCTTCAGCTCCTCGTCCGTGAAACCGGAATAGGCCTTGCCCACAGACACCAGGACATCGCCATCCTCCCCCGCCGTCCAGACGCCGAAAGTGTAGTCTGAATAATAGGATGAGCGCTTGCCGTGACCGTGCTGGGCATACATCAGAACGGCATCCACCGTGTGCGGATCGCGCTTCCATTTCCACCATGGCCCCTTGGGGCGACCGGGGAGATAAAGGCTGTCGGCGCGCTTCATCATCACGCCTTCCACGGCTTCCGCATCCCCGCCCGCCGCGGCGGGGTTGGCGCGGGCGGCGGCGAGGTCGTCCCAGCTCGAGAACGGCACCAAGGCTGAGAGGTCGAGCCGCGGAGAGCCCATTTTCGCCACCAGTGCTTCCAGGCGGGCGCGTCGCGCGGTGAAGGGCTGGTCGCGCAGGTCCTGCGTGCCCTCCGCCAGCAGGTCATAGGCGCGGATGTGGGCGGGAAAATCGGTGAGCAGCTTGCGGGTGACGCTCTTGCGGTTGAGCCGCTGCTGGAGAACGCCGAACGGCTCCACCCGCCCCGCGCGCACGATCAGCAGCTCGCCATCCAGCGCGCCCTCGAAGTCCAGCGCCTCCAGCACATCGGGAAAGGCTGCGGAAATGTCCTCGCCGGTGCGGGAATAAAGGCGCGTCACCTTCTGCCCGGCGCCATCCACGCCCGCCACCGCCTGCACGCGGATGCCGTCCCATTTCCATTCCGCCGAAAAGTCGCCCGGCGCGAGGGTGGAGAAGTCCGCCTCCTCGATGGCATGAGCCAGCATCACGGGGCGGAAGGGCGCGGGATTGGTGGTTTCCGGGCGCGGGCCCCGGCCCTCCGCCCAGGCGAACAGCGCGGTGTAAGGCGGGCTCAGGCCCGGCCACACCAGCTCCACGTCGTCGGCGGTGAGGGGGCCGAGGCTCGCCACGGCGGTCTTGGCCAGCCGGGCGGAGGCGCCCACGCGCAGCGCGCCGGTGATGAGCTTCAAGAGCGCCCAGCGGCCGGTTTCGTCGAGCCCGTCGAGCCAGGTGGCGAGCGCGCCCGGCAGGCGCGTTTTGGGCAGGGTGGCAAGATCCTGCACGATCCGCGAGAGCAGGGGCGCGTGCGCCTCCGCGCCCTCTGCCTTGGGCCACATGAGGGCGACGGTTTCCGCCAGATCGCCCACATAATCGTAGGAGATCTCGAACAGTACCGGGTCCGCCCGCTCCATGATGAGCGTGCGCACCAAAGCCGGCTTGGCATTGGCGAAGGAGAAGGCGCCGGTGAGGGCGGCCAGGGCAAAGCCGCGCTCGGGATCGGGCGTCGAGCGGAAATAGTCCGCCATCAGGCGGATCTTGGCATTGCGCCCCGGCTCGAAGCCGAGCCGGTCGATGAGGGCGGCGAAGCGGTTCATGGGAGGCGGATCATGGGCTCTTTACCCATGTCACTTCCCGGTGGCGCGAGCAAGGCGGCGGCCTCGGAAGGGGTGGTCGGACGGCGGGCGGACCCCCGCCCGTTCGCCGCCGTCCGACGGGTGAGACGGCTTTCGCCGTCACACCTTTCCGATGATGTCCTTGATGAGCGCCATCACCGCCTCGGTGTCGGCGCCGAGACGGGGGCTGGCGGTCTTGGCCACCTGCCGCTCGCCATCGAGGACGATGGGGCTGCCCACGGCGGGCACCGTGCCGCCGCCGGCCTCGGGCAGGTCCACGCGCAGCCCGCGATGGATCACCTGCGGATCGGCGAACACCTGGGGCACGGTGTTGATGGGGCCGGCCGGCACGCCCTGCTTCTCCAGGGCGGCAAGCAGGTCATCGCGCTTGAAGGTCTGGGTGAGGGCCGAGAGCTGCGGCACCAGGTCCGCCCGATGGGCAACGCGGGCCGGATTGGTCTTGAAGTCGTCGTTTCCGGCAAGCTCGGGCGCACCGAGCACCGCGCAGAAGCGGGTGAACTGCCCATCATTGCCCACGGCGGCGATGAAATAGCCGTCCGCGCAGGGGAAGACCTGATAGGGCACGATATTGGGGTGCGCATTGCCCATGCGCTTGGGCGCCTTGCCGGAGGCGAGGTAGTTCATGGCCTGGTTGGCGAGCACGCCCACCTGGGTGTCGAGCAGGGCCATGTCCACATAGCCGCCTTCGCCCGTGGTCTCGCGGCGCCGCAAGGCGGCGAGAATGCCGATGGTGCCGTAAAGGCCGGTAAAGATGTCGGCAAAGGCGACGCCCACCTTCTGTGGCTCGCCGTCGGGGTCGCCGGTCAGGTCCATGATGCCGCCCATGCCCTGCACCAGGAAGTCATAGCCCGCGCGCGGCGCATAGGGGCCGTCCTGGCCGAAGCCGGTGACCGAGCAATAGACGAGGCGCGGATTGACCTTTTTCAGGCTCTCATAATCGAGCCCGTATTTCTTGAGGCCGCCGAGCTTGAAATTCTCGATGACCACATCGCACTGGGACGCCAGCGCGCGGATGGCCGCCTGGCCCTCGGCGGTCTCGAAATCAATGGCCACGGAACGCTTGCCGCGATTGGTGGCGTGGAAATAGGCTGCGCCCAGCTCGGCCCCGTCGGCGCCCTTAAGGAAGGGCGGGCCCCAGGTGCGGGTGTCGTCGCCGGCGCCCGGGCGCTCCACCTTGATCACTTCCGCGCCGAGATCGGCCAGCATCTGGCCGCACCAGGGGCCGGCAAGGATGCGCGCGAGTTCGAGGACGCGAAGACCAGCAAGGGGGGCGGGCTTTTCGGCGGACATGTCAACTCTTCCAACTCGGAAATAAGGGCCCCTCTCCCGCGGGGGAGAGGGGAAAGGCGGGGCGGAATCTCGCCCTAACCTCTCCCGCGAGGGGAGAGGGCACAAGGGCGCTCGGGAGAGCGCCGATCAGAAGAACGCCTGAAGGCCGGTGATGGCGCGTCCGATGATGAGGGCGTGGATGTCGTGGGTGCCCTCATAGGTGTTCACGGTCTCGAGGTTGGCCGCGTGACGGATCACGTGGAACTCGGCCGAGATGCCGTTGCCGCCGTGCATGTCGCGGGCGGTGCGGGCGATGTCGAGGGCCTTGCCGCAATTGTTGCGCTTCAGGAAGGAGATGGTCTCCACCGGCAGCGTGCCCGCGTCCATCATGTGGCCGGCGCGCAGAGCGAGCTGCAGGCCCAGGGCGATTTCGGTCGCCATGTCGGCCAGCTTCTTCTGCACCAGCTGGGTGTTGGCCAGCGGGCGGCCGAATTGCTTGCGGTCCAGAGTGTACTGGCGGGCCTGGGCGAAGCAGGCTTCCGCCGCGCCGATGGCGCCCCAGCCGATGCCGTAGCGGGCGCGGTTCAGGCAGCCGAAGGGGCCAGCGAGGCCGGACACGTTGGGCAGCAGGTTCTCTTCCGGGATCTCCACATCGTCGAGCACAATCTCGCCGGTGATGGAGGCGCGCAGCGACAGCTTGCCCTCGATCTTCGGGGTGGTGAAGCCCTTGGTGCCGCGCTCCACGACGAAGCCCTTGATGGCGCCGTCATGGGCCGCCGACTTCGCCCACACCACCGCGAGGTCGGCGATGGGGGAGTTGGTGATCCACATCTTGGCGCCCTTGAGGCGATAGCCGCCGTCGATTTTCTCGGCGCGGGTGCGCATGCCGGCCGGGTCGGAGCCGGCGTCGGGCTCGGTGAGGCCGAAGCAGCCCACCCACTCGCCGGTGGCGAGCTTGGGCAGATACTTCTTCTTCTGCTCCTCGGTGCCGTAGGCGTTGATGGGGTGCATCACGAGGGACGACTGCACGCTCATGGCCGAGCGATAGCCGGAATCCACCCGCTCCACCTCACGGGCGGCGAGGCCGTAGGACACGTAGTTGAGGCCGGCTCCGCCGTATTCCGGGGAGATGGTGCAGCCGAGCAGGCCGAGCTCGCCCATCTCATTCATGATCTCGCGGTCGAAGCGCTCGTCGAGATAGGCGGAGGTCACGCGCGGCAGCAGCTTTTCCTGCGCATAGTCACGCGCGGTGTCGCGCACCAGCCGCTCTTCCTCGTTGAGCTGGCTCTCGAAATCGAACGGATCGGCCCAGTCGAACTTCGGCTTGGCGGACGATGCGGCCATGGACGTGTCTCCTCGGTATGGTTGGTCGCCGTGATTTACTTTCCGACCAGTCGGTATATAATTCGAAGGGCGCGGTCAAGGGTCTTGTGCGCCGCGCCGCACCGGGTGGGTTTCGCCTGCGCCCTGCGAACGTTAAGAGCGGGGTGGCCCGAGGCTGCCGATGGCCGCGCGGCAGGAATAACGCGAGGCGGGAACAAGACGCGCATCGAGGCGTGCCGGGGGAGGATGGGTTGAGCGAGAAGGAGCTAAAGCCGGCGCGGGTCCGGCGCGGCAAGGCGTCGAGCCTCGCGCCCCCGGTGGAGACGGCCGCCGATGTCGGAACCAGGCCTCCTGCCCCGAGCCGTAAGGCGCGGGCGCCGAAAGCGGGCTGCGAACGGGCGGCGGCGCCGTCCGGTCCTCCCGATGTCGCGGGCGCCCCCAAGGTCGCCAGCACGCCGAAGGTTGCCAGTGCGCCCAGGGCGGGCGCTGCTTCGAAGGCCACGGCGCCGCGGCCGCTGGGGCGTCCGCCCCTGCTCGATGATCCGCGCGCGGAAATCCTGCAGCAGGCGGCGCGGCTGTTTGCCGAGAAAGGCTTTTCCTCCGGCTCCCTGGCGGAACTTGCCCGCGCCATGAATTATTCCAAGGGCGCCATCTACAATTACTTCTCCTCCAAGCAGGAGATTTATGACGCCATCATCATCTTCACCCTGACCGGCCTGTATGAGGCCTCGGCCATCGCGGTGAACCGGCAGGATCCGCCGGTGGACCAATTGCGCCAATACATGGTGGCGCATGCCCGCTTCCTGGCGGACAATTATGATTGCTTCGTCACCATGCTGGTGGGCTTCTCCGGCATGGCGAACAGTGAGCTGAAGGATGATGCGCTGGCCCTGCGCGACGCCCATGAGGGGCTGCTGCGCGAGATCATCGCCGATGGCGTGGCGGACGGTTCGTTCCGCGCCGTGGGCGAGGCGATGACCGGCCGTGCCGTGCTGTCGCTGCTGAGCTGGATGGTGCGCTGGTTCCGCCCGGGCCGGGGCAAGTCGGCCGAGGAAGTGGCGCTGGAATATCACGATCTTCTGGTGCGTGGCCTGCTGCCGGGCTGAGGCGCGCCGTCGTGCCGGGCGCCCGCTGATGCGCTGGCCGGCAAGGCCGGCGGCAGTTGAGAAGGCCCGCGGCAGCTGGGAAGGGGCCGGCGGCGCCTGGAAGCGCCGCCGGCTTTGCTGTCAGTTGGGGTTCGGAACCACCTCATACACGACGCTGCCGCCCTGGAACTGCGGCAGGTACCAGTTCGGCCCGCAGCTCTGATAGGCGATGCCGTTGACGATCACCTGCGAGCAGGTGGACGGCAGCGAATAGACGTAGGAGCCGATGGCCGCGGCCGTGATGGCCGCGCCCACCGCAGCGCCAGCGGCCGCCGCGCCCCAATTGTTCGGATAATAGGGGCCGGGCCAATAGCCGGGATGATAGGGCGGATAAGGCCCCGGCCCCGGAGGCGGCGGAGGAGGCATGGGATGGGGCCCCGGCCCGGGAGGCGGCGGCAAGGGGTGCGGTCCAGGTCCAGGTCCAGGTCCCGGCCCGGGTGGCAGCGGGTGCGGCCCCGGACCCGGAGGCAGCGGGCCCGGACCGGGCATGGGATGGGGCCCGGGCGGCGGAACGAAGGCGTGGCCGGGCGGGATCGGCCGGTTGAAGGCGGGATTCGCGTTGAAGCTGGGCGCGGCATTGAAGTGGGGCGCGCCCATGGAGAGGCCGCCGTGGCCGAAGCCTCCGCCGCCGCCATGGAAGCCGGCGGCCAGAGCGGTGGACGCCGGCTGCGAAACGAGGGCGGCCAAAGCGAGGGCGGCCCCGGCGCGCCGCAGCGCGCGGGTGCGAAGCGCGCGTGGCTTCGACATCGCAGGTTTCATCACTTGCCTCCCTTGGGCGCGTCGGAGGGGGCGGCGCCGGCTGGCGTGTCGCCATTCGCCTTACCGAACGGAATGCGGGCCATGCCGTCGGACGGGGTGAAGGTGAAGATGCTGTCCGGGATGGTGGCGGCCGGCACCCAGGCGAGGGTGGCGGAGAAACGCGGGCTGCCGGCGACGCGACGATCCACCAGGGCAATCTTCAGCGGCAGCGGCATGTCACCCTGCTGAACCCAGATCTCCAGGTCCATGTCCTTGCCGATGAGGGCGTAATGCTCGGTGGCGGTGCCGTCGATCTTGGCGGTGCCCACATAGAAGCCGCGATCAAACTCTTTGAGCGGGGTCTGCGGCGTGCCCCAGGCGAACAGGTCGGCGAGCGGCACCTCGATGTTCAAGGTGTCGGCGGCGGCGGCGAGCGTCTCGCCGATGCTGCCCTTGCCTGCGGTCTGGGCGAAGTAGCCGTGGAGCGGGGCGACGACGGTGAAGGTCTTGCCGTCGAAGAAATATTGGCGGGAGACCGTGTCCGTCTCGCTGTCGATGCGCACCCGGTCGGGCCGCTTCACCCAGTAATGGACCAGGCCGCCGATCTCCACCTGGTGTCCGTCCTTCAGCACCACTTCGATCGTGGTCCGAGCGGTCAGCTCGAAGCTGTTCAGGCCGGCGAGATACTTGCCCATGGCGGAGAGGGCGGCGGTGGCGGCGGGGTCGATGGTGGTCGCGGCGCGATCTTCCATCTGCTCGGGTGGCGCCGCAATGGCGAGCGGGACGCCGGTGCCCGTGACCAGCCCCGCGACGGCAAGCGCCGCCATGGATCTGATCAGGCCTTTGGGATGCAGCATGAACATGCCTTTCCTGCTGGGGTGGGATGCCGGAAGGGCGCCAATGCCCCCGTGGTCCGGCGTGTTGTGACAAGGCCGCGGTGGCGGCGGGCGATGCGCGGTTCGTTCGATCAGCATGGCTCGCCCCCTCGAACATCGGGCAAAGAGGCACGGCGGCCTCGGGGGCCGGTGCGCCTCGCGCGTGGGCGCCGATTCGCCCTTGCATCGACTTGCCGTAACGCTAGAGCAAATCAGCCCCATAGCGAAAGCGGGCGGGGCTGCGACCTGCGGTGGAGGTTGGCGATGGCCACGCCGCGGGCCGTTGGCCTTGCGGCGCCGGGCGTGCGGCGCCAGGCCGCATTCGGGCACCGATCAGCCGATGTCGAAGGCGACCCCTTGGGCCAGCGGCAGCGTGTGGCCGTAATTGATGGTGTTGGTGGCGCGGCGCATATAGGCCTTCCAGGCGTCGGAGCCCGCCTCGCGCCCGCCGCCAGTGTCCTTCTCGCCGCCGAAGGCCCCGCCGATTTCGGCGCCCGAGGGGCCGATATTCACATTGGCAATGCCGCAATCGGAGCCCGACGCTGAAAGGAAGCGCTCCGCCTCCCGAAGGTCCGTGGTGAAGATGGACGAGGCAAGGCCGGCCCCCACCGCATTGTTCAGGGCGATGGCGGCGTCAAGGTCGCGATAGCGCAGCACATAGAGGATGGGCGCGAAGGTTTCGGCGGCCACCGTGTCGGTCTGCTCCGGCATCTCCACCAAAGCGGGACGCGCGTAGAAGGCACCGGGCAGGGCCTCGCCACCCACCCGCTCGCCACCCGCGACGATGCGGCCGCCGGATGCCTGCGCGGCCTCCAGGGCCACCTGCATGGCCTCGAACGCGGCCTCGTCGATGAGCGGGCCGACGAGGGTGCCCGCCGCCAGGGGATCGCCCACGTTCACCGATGCATAGGCGCGGCCGAGGCGCTCCAGCAGGGTGTCGTGAATGTCCTCGTGCACGATGAGGCGGCGCAGGGTCGTGCAGCGCTGGCCGGCCGTGCCCATGGCGGCGAAGGCCACGGCCCGCACCGTCAGCTCGATATCCGCGGAGGGGCAGACGATGGCGGCATTGTTGCCGCCAAGCTCCAGGATGGCCCGCGCGAAACGCTGGGCGAGCCGCGGCGCCACCGCCCGGCCCATGGCCGTGGAGCCGGTGGCGGAGACCAGCGGCACGCGCGGATCGTCCACCAGCGCCTCGCCCACTTCGGGCCCGCCGATGAGCACGCTCAGCAGCCCTTCCGGCGCGCCGCCGAAGCGGGCGGTGGCGCGGGCGAACACGGCTTCCACCGCCAGGGCGGTCAGGGGGGTCTTCTCCGAGGGCTTCCACACCACCGGGTCGCCGCACACCAGCGCCAGGGCCGCATTCCACGCCCACACGGCCACCGGGAAATTGAAGGCGGAGATGACTCCCACCGGCCCCAGCGGATGCCAGGTCTCCATCATGCGGTGGTCGGCGCGCTCGCTGGCGATGGTGAGGCCGTGGAGCTGGCGCGACAGGCCGGTGGCGAAATCGCAGATGTCGATCATCTCCTGGACTTCGCCGGCCCCCTCCGAGGGGATCTTGCCCGCTTCCAGGGTGACGAGGCGGGCCAGGTCGCCCTTGGCGGCGCGCAGCTCCTCGCCGAACAGGCGCACCAGCTCGCCCCGGCGCGGCGGCGGAAGAGCGCGCCAGGCGCGAAAGGCCACGCCCGCCTGCGCCAGGGCGGCTTCCACCTGGTCCGGCCCGGCCTCGGGAACATGGGAGAGGATCTCGCCGGTCAGCGGGGTGCGCGCGGCGCGCGGGCCGGCAAGGCGGGTGGCTGGAACGCCGAGGCGCGTGAGGATCTCCCGCGCCGCATCGGGAAACGTGTTCATGGGAGGAAGGTTCGCCGCCGTCACCGCCCGTCTCCTCGTGTCCTTGGTGGGGCGGCGCGTGGTCCGCCCGTCCGCTCGCGGATCCCTCCCATAGCGCCGGAGCGGCGCCGAGGGAATGGCGCTCGCGCATGGGGAGGGAACCAGCCGGCCGCCGCGTCGTTTCCAAAGAGGCGAGGGTGCTCCGGTCCGGACCCCCGGGGACGAGGCCAAGGGGGGCCTGAGGCAACAGAGGCTGAGGTCAAGGGAGCCCGGATGCGCCCGAGCAGCCATAGGGAGGACGATATGAGCAATGCCGCGAATACCACCGGAACCACTTCCCCGGCCGCATCGGAGAGCGGGCGGGCCGCGCTTTCGGAATTCGAGCGGGACCAGATCCGTCGGCGCGCGCGCGCCATCTGGCGCGAGGAAGGATGTCCCGCCGGACGGGATCGTGAGCACTGGGCCCTCGCTGAACTGCAGGTGCTGAAAAACGGCCTGCGCCCCTGACGCCTCCGCGCCACTCCGTCACCGGATGGGAGGAGTGACAGGGCAGGGGGCAGCTACCCGCTGGCGTGGCCCGGGCGCATTTCCCAGCTTCTTGGGGCAGGGAAAATGGGCAGTGGAAATGCGTCCGCTCCTCGCATGAATGCGTGCGAGGAGCGAGAGCGCGTGTGTGCGGCACGGGGAAGCGACGGGGGCGCCTGATCGCCCCTCGCTCATCCCCCGCAGGGGTCTCGCGACGTGCGAGGGAACCCGAGACCGGCCGAGGGCGGCGCGGTTCCCTGTTCGCCGGCCTCCGCCTTGTGCGGATTGAATGCCGTGCCTCATCCGCGCGCCCGTAGCCGGATCCTTCGTCTCCAGGTGCTTCCCAGGTGCTTCCCAGGTGCTTCCCAGGTGCTTCCAGGCTTGTATTCGACCCGTCGCGGGCATGAGCGAGGGGCTTGACGCCAATGGGCATGTATAAGATGAGTGATGGAGGCATCGGCGGAGAAATAACATTTTGGTGGCACGCCGAGAGGCTGCAATTTTCTCGATAAAATCGAGGTTCGGATCTTGTTTTTATTTATTCTAATTTCAATCAATCGCCACTTCCAGAGCTTCCACTCTCATTTTCCGTTGCGGCATGTGTGCCCCGTGGCCCGCTGGCCGGGTGCCGTGACGGCGGCTGGACGGTGGAGCCCGGCGCTCGCGCTTGCGCGCCGGTCCTTGGGCCTTCTCATGCGGCCGAGGCTCTTCCGCCCGGCCGCCTGTTTCCTGGCCCCGGTCCTTTTGGCTCCCCTCCTTTTGGCCATCGTCCTTCTGGCAGCGCTCGCGGCGTTGCCGGCGGCGGCGAACCCGGTGGTGGTAAAGCATGCCCGCGGAGAGACGGTGCTGGCCCAGCGCCCCACCCGCGTGGTGGTGTTCGACGCGCCCTCCCTCGATACGCTGGACGCCATGGGCGTGGCGGTGGTGGGCGTGCCGGATGCGGTTCTGCCCGGGCCGCTGAAGGCCTATGGCGATGGCCGCCATGTGAAAGTGGGCACCCTGTTCGAGCCCGATTATGAGGCGGTGGCGGCGCTGGCGCCGGATCTCATCATCGTCGGCGGCCGCTCGGCGCCGAAATATGCGGAGCTGGCGGCCCTTGCCCCCACCATCGACCTCACTGTCGATCCGCGGAATTTCATCGCCGGGGCGCGGGCCAATGTGGAGACGCTGGGCCGCATCTTCGGCAAGCAGGGCGAGGCCGCCGCGCTCAATGGCAGGATCGAGGCGGCCCTCGCGCGGGTGAAGACGGTGGCGCCGCAGGCGGGCCGCGTGCTCATGATCATGGTCAATGGCGGCAAGCTCTCGGCCTATGGCGCCGGCTCCCGCTTCGGCTGGCTCTATGGGGACCTGGGGCTGACGCCGGTGGCCACCGGCCAGGCGGGGGACACCCACGGCGACGTCATTTCCTTCGAATACATCCTGAAGACCAATCCGGACTGGCTGCTGGTGCTGGACCGCGACGCGGCCGTGGGCCGTGCCTCCGGGGCGGCCCAGGTGGTGCTTGACAACGACATTATCGCCGCAACCGCCGCCGCCAAGGCGGACCGTATCGTCTATCTCGACGCGCCTCGCTGGTATCTGACGGCGGGCGGCGGCCGGGCCGTGGCGGAGACGCTGGAATCCCTCGCTTCGGCGCTCGATGGCACCCGCGCGGATGGGGCGCCGCCGGAAGCTGGCGCGGCCCGATGAGCGCCGTTCGGGCGGGGGCGGCCGGCCGGTGGCCGGTGGCTCCAGGGGCGTTTGCGCTGGCGCTGGTGCTGCTCATGGTGCTGGCGGCGGCGAGCCTTTTCATCGGCGTTGGCGACATGAGCCTTTCCGCCCTGTGGTCGGGCGGGGAGAGCCAGGCGCTGCTGGTGCTGTTGGCGAGCCGGGTGCCGCGCACTCTGGCCCTGATCTTCGCCGGCCTCTCCATGGGGGTGGCGGCGGTGATTATGCAGATGCTGTTCCGCAACCGCTTCGTGGAACCCACCACCGCCGGCACCGCCGAGGCGGCGCGCCTGGGCCTGGTGGTGGTGATGGTGGCGGCGCCTGATCTTCCGATGCTGGCCAAGATGCTGGTGGCGGGCCTGTTCGCCCTCGCCGGCACCTTCCTGTTCCTGCGCATCGTCGACCGGCTGAGCCTCAAGACCACGCTCATCGTGCCGCTCGTGGGGCTGATCCTGGGCGGGGTGATCGAATCCGTCTCCACCTTCCTGGCCTATCGGTTCGATCTGCTGCAGGCGCTGGCCGCCTGGACCACGGGGGATTTTTCCGGCGTGCTGCGGGGGCGCTATGAGCTCTTGTGGATCAGCGTGCCCCTTGCCGTGCTCGCTTATGTGGCGGCGGACCGGTTCACGGTGGCGGGGCTGGGCGATGCCTTCGCCACCAACCTGGGGTTGGATTATCGCAAGGTGGTGGCGCTCGGCCTCGTCATCGTCTCGCTGGTGACGGCTGCCTGCGTGGTCACGGCGGGCACGGTGCCCTTTCTGGGTCTCATCGTCGCGAACGTGGTGGCGCTGGTGATGGGCGACAATCTGCGCCGCACCTTGCCCTGGGTGGCGCTGTGCGGCGCCGCCTTCCTCCTGGCCTGCGACATCATCGGGCGGATCATCCGCTTTCCCTATGAGATCCCGGTGGGAACCGTGGCCGGTGTGGTGGGCAGCGCGGTGTTTCTCTATCTGCTGCTCGGGCGGCGCTATCGCCTTGGCTAGCCTCTTCTCCCAAAGACCGGCGCGGACGCTGCTGCTGCTCGCCGCGCTCGCCTTGCTCGCCATGGCGGCCTTCCTCACCGTGGGGGCGCGGGGCAATTGGAGCTTCGTGCTCACCTTTCGCGGCACCAAGCTCGCCGGGCTGGTGGCGGTGGCGACGGCCGTGGCGGTCTCCACCGTGGTGTTTCAGACGCTCACGCAGAACCGCATCCTCACCCCGGCGGTGATGGGCTTCGATGCGCTGTTCGTGGTGTTCAAGACCCTGGCCGTGTTCGCCTTCGGCGCCCAGGCGGTGCTGATGCTGGATCCGCGCCTGCGCTTTCTGGGCGAGGCCTTGGTAATGGTGGCGGCGGCGCTCCTGCTGTTCCGCCTGCTGTTCGCCGACGGGCGCAACAGCCTGCATCTGCTGCTGCTCACGGGCGTGGTGTTCGGCGTGCTGTGCCGCAGCCTCGCGGCTCTGCTCCAGCGGGTGCTGGATCCCAATGCCTTCGCCGTGCTCCAGGGGCTGCTGTTCGCCCAGTTCAATGCGGTGGACACCACGCTCCTGCCCCTCGCCGGGGTGGTGATCGTGCTGGGCAGCGCGCTCGCCCTTTGGCTGGCGCCGGTGCTGGACGTGCTGTCCCTGGGCCGCGAGGTGGCCATCAATCTGGGGGTGGATTATCGCCGGGTGGTGGCGCTGTTGATGGCTCTGGTGGCGGTGCTGGTTTCCGTGTCCACGGCGCTGGTGGGGCCGGTGCTGTTCTTCGGCCTGCTGGTGGCGAACCTTGCTTATCACCTCACGGGCACGGATCGCCACCGCTACACCCTGCCGGCAGCGGTGCTGGTGGCCGTCATCTGCCTGGTGGGCGGACAGATGGTGCTGGAGCGGCTGTTGAACCTGGGCACGACCCTGAGCGTGGTCATCGAGTTCGTGGGCGGGCTCGTCTTCATCCTGCTGCTGTTGCGGAGGGACCGGTCGTGATTGAAATCCGCAATCTCGCCAAGGCCTATGGGGCCGCCCGGGTGCTGGATGGCGTGTCCTTCGACCTGCCGCCCGGCGGGCTCACCGCGCTCATCGGGCCGAACGGGGCGGGCAAGTCCACGCTGCTGTCCATCGTCGCGCGGCTGATGCCGGCGAGCGGCGGCCATGTCACCCTTGACGGCCAGGATGTCACCGCCGTGCCGGGTCCCGTGCTGGCGCGGCGGCTCGCCATCCTGCGGCAGGCCAATGCGGTGACGCCGCGCCTGACGGTGGCGGAACTGGTGGCGTTCGGCCGCTTTCCCTATTCGCGCGGGCGCCTGACGGGCGAGGACCGGGAGATGGTCGCGCGCGCCATCGGCTATGTGGATCTCGATGCGCTGAAGGACCGTTTCCTGGATGAGCTGTCCGGCGGCCAGCGCCAGCGCGCCTTCATCGCCATGGTGTTGGCGCAGGACCCGGACTATCTGCTGCTCGACGAGCCCCTGAACAATCTCGACATGAAGCACGCCGCTGCCACCATGCGCCTGCTGCGCCGGGCGGCGGACGAGTTGGGCAAGACGGTGGTGGTGGTGCTCCACGACATCAATTTCGCTTCCTGCCATGCCGACCGCGTGGTGGCCATGCGCGACGGCCGCCTCGCCTTCCAGGGCCCGCCCGCCGAGCTGATGCGACCCGATGTGCTGCGCGCCATCTACGACATGGACATCACGGTGATGGACGTGGCGGGCGACAAAGTGGGCCTGTTCTATCGCTGACGGGCGGGCCACCGACTGGCGGCCGACCCGACCGCTCAGCGCCCGGCCGCTTCCCCCTCTCCCTCCTGCGGGCGAGGGGGACCAGCGGACTGGGCACGAACACGGAGTAGCAAGGCGAACGGGGGGCTGCGAAGGGCGATGGCGCGTTCACGGCCTGTCGTCTGCTGGGCCGGCAATGCGCTGCCGCCTCACCCGCGAGCGGAGGAGGGGCGGCTCCCTTCGCGGACTGCTGTTCTCGACGGCGATGGGTTCCAGGCCCTTTGCGGCGGCCTGCTTTCATGGGCGCCGGCCACCCGCTCGGCTTGAAAGCGCACCCCCGCGCATTATGGTGCGCTTCGCCGCGGGGGCAGAGAATGGGAGCGGGCATGGATCGGGTGGATTGCATCGTCGTGGGCGCGGGCGTGGTGGGGCTCGCGGTGGCGCGGGCGCTGGCGCAGGCAGGGCACGACGTGATCGTGCTGGAAGCGGAAGGCGCCATCGGCACCGTCACCAGCGCCCGCAATTCCGAGGTCATCCATGCCGGCATCTATTACGCCCCAGGCAGTCTCAAGGCGCGCTTGTGCGTGGCCGGGCGCCGCGCGCTCTACGGCTATTGCGCAGACCACGGGGTGGGGGTGTCGCGCATCGGCAAGCTCATCGTCGCCGGCAGTGCGGACGAGGTGGGCTATCTGGAGAAGTTGAAGGCCACCGGCGAGGCCAATGGGGTGGAAGAGCTGCGCCTGCTCGATGCCGCCGAGGTGAAGGCCCTGGAGCCGGCCTTGTCGGTGCACGCGGCCCTGTTCTCACCCGTCACTGGCATCGTGGATTCCCATGGCCTGATGCTGGCGCTGCAAGGGGATCTGGAGGCGGCGGGCGGCATGGTGGCGCTCGCCGCGCCCTTCGTGCGGGCTGAGGTGGGCAAGGACGGTTTCGTGGTGGAGGCGGGCGGCGAAGCCCCGCTAACCCTTGGCTGTCGGGTGCTGGTGAATTGCGCGGGGCTCGACGCCACCGCCGTGGCGGGGCGCATCGAGGGACTGGAGGCACGCTTCGTGCCCCGGCCGAAATATGCCAAGGGCAATTACTTCACCTGCGCCCGCAAGGTGCCGTTTCGCCACCTCATCTATCCGGTGCCGGAGCCGGGCGGCCTCGGCACCCATCTCACCCTCGATCTGGGCGGGCAGGGGCGGTTCGGGCCCGATGTGGAATGGGTGGAGACGCGCGATTACGCGGTGGACTCGGCGCGCCGCGCACCCTTCCTCGCCTCCATCCGCCGCTATTGGCCGGACGTGACGGAGGACGACCTCATTCCCGGCTATTCCGGCATCCGCCCCAAGCTGGACTGGCCGGACGGCGCGACGCCGGATTTCGTGTTGCAGGGCGAGCAGGTCCACGGCGTGCCGGGGCTGGTGAACCTGTTCGGCATCGAATCCCCCGGCCTCACCAGCGCTTTGGCGCTGGGCGACGAGGTGGAAAAGATGCTGGCCGGTACCGCGCCCCGCTGAAGTCGCTTCAGGTGGACGGGCTCCCGCTGTGGGAGCCCGATCCTTCACACCATCGGCCCCGGTCTTTGACCGCCGCCGCACGGGTGTGACCCGAGGCCCATGAGCACCCTCACGGTCCGTGGGGATCAGCCCTCGGCGCCTTCCATGGGGGTGGCCGCCATGGGGTTGGGCCGCGGCCGCAGGATGCGGCGCAGGGTGTTGGTGTCGGTATGGTTGAAGGCCGGCTCCTGGCCCCGGATCGCCAGATCGACGCGGGTCACATAAGTCCAGCTGCCATCGTCGTTGAAGGTAATGTCGATGCGATAGAAGTCGGTGCGGAAGGCGTCTTCGAGAAAGGTGGTGGAGCTGATGCCAAAGCGGGTGTCACCCCGCCGCGCTTCCACCGAAATGGTCTTGTCGTCCGCCCCGGCCGTGCCGCCGGCAAGCACCACCTGGCCGCGCGGGATGGCGATGGTCTGCATGATGAGGCCGGTGGCCGGCTCCCACAGCCAATAGCCGATCTGGTCGTGGAAGGTGCCGGATTCTCCCGGCGCGGTGATGTGGACGTGATAGCGCAGGCCATAGAGCAACTGGGGGCCGTTGGTCTGCGGGTCGATGGGCTCCATCTTTACGACTTCGCTGAAGGCGCGCCGCTCCGGGCCATCGGCCTTGGGGTTCACGTCCATCCCCGTGTCCGACTGCCACACGCCGGCAAGACGGCGCAGGGGGCCGAGATTGGCAAGTGTATCCGGCGAAAAATCCTCGGGCTCGGTATAGATGTCTTCAATGATGTTCGACATGGAGCAACATCCTTAAGTGAAATGACCCCGCCGGGATAACCGAACGTCTGCACGGTCTCGGCTTTCCTGCAACGCTTCAGCTTGTTTAAGCCGAGCAGGGGCGGGGCCACAAGGATGTGCGCGGTGATATGGGACCTTTCAGCGCTCGGGAAATAGTCGATACACGTTTTAAGTGTGTGGTGGGCGCGGTGCCGGTCCGTGCCGACGGGCCGGCCGCGCTTTCGTTCCGCTCAGTGCGCTCTCAGCGCAGGGCCGGTGGCCAATCGAGGCCGGTGCGCTGGGCTTTCTGCGGTGGGTCGATGGCGGCATCCATCTGCGCTTCGGAAAGGCCGAGCGCGCCCAGCACCGCGCGGCTCTGGTCGGACTGGTCGAGGGGGCGGGCGACGGCGGGGGTCCGGGAGAGGCGCGGCACCGCCGGCACCTCATGGGGGCCGGAGGTCGGATGGCGTGCGGCGATGTGGGGCTCGTCCCACACTTCGTGGGGTTCCAGAACCGGCGCCACACAGGCATCGGTGCCCGCGAACAGGGCCGCCCATTCATCGCGCGGGCGGGTGAGGAAGGTCTCGGTCAACGTGCGCTCGATGGCCGGCCAGTTGGCCGCCGCCATGTGGTCCGGCACCGCGCCGAGATCGAGGACGCGCCAGAGATTTTCAAAGAAGCCGCGTTCCAGCGCGCCTACCGCCAGATAGCGCCCGTCGGCGCAGGCATAGGTGCGGTAGAACGGCTTATCGCCCGCCAGCAGCCCTTCGCCCCGCGCCGGCCAATGGGGCGTGTGCCACAAGGGCAGGTGCATGGCCATGAGCGAAAGCGAGCCGTCCACCATGGCCGCGTCGATCTGCTGGCCCCGGCCTGAGCCGCGCGCCTCGATCACCGCCGCCAGGATGCCGAGCGCCGCCACGAGGCTTCCGCCCGCGAAATCGGCCACCAGATTGAGCGGCGGCACCGGCGGCGCGCCCTTGGGCCCAAGGCCGCCCAGCACGCCGGATAGCGCAAGATAAGTGAGATCGTGCCCTGCCTCCTGGGCGCGCGGGCCGTCCTGGCCGAAGCCGGTGAGGGAGCAATAGACCAGCTTCGGATTGAGCGCGGACAGCTCCTCATAGCCCGCGCCCAGGCGGGCGGCGACGCCGGGGCGGAAGCCTTCCACCAGCACGTCGGCGGTCTTCACCAGTGCATGCAGCGCGTCGCGGCCCGCCGGGGCTTTCAGATCCAGAGAAATGAAGCGCTTCCCGCGTGACAGTTCGGGAATGGCGACGCCCGCGCGCCCGCCGCCCACCACGATGACTTCGGCGCCGAGATCGGCCAGCAGCATGGTGCAATAGGGCCCCGGCGCGAGGCGCGAGAGATCGACGACGCGCAGGCCGGCGAGGGGGCCTTTCGGGCTGGCGTGTGATGCTGGGCTGGCGGTTTCGGTCATCTGGCGTTTCCTCGGGCGGGCCTTGGCGGCCGCTATGTTGATTTGGAGGTCGAAGGGCGGCTCAGGCCCCGCATTTTCTGCCGTGCGCTTGAGGCCGAGAGCGCTTGAGACCGCATGCTTGGGGCGGCGCACTCTGCCTCTCCCGCTTGCGAGGGAGGGGGCGCGTGGCGGAGAGGTGGCCGGCGCGGGAAGGGGGAAGAATTGAGCCTCTCCCCCTCCCATCCTCCCCCGCAGGCGGGAGAGCGGCTTCATGGTGGCAAGCGCGCCTCAGAGGCTGCGGGCGATGACGATGCGCTGCACGTCGCTGGTGCCCTCATAGATCTGGCACACGCGCACATCCCGATAGATCCGCTCCACCGGGAAGTCTGCCAGATAGCCATAGCCGCCATGAATCTGGATGGCGGCCGAGCACACCTGCTCCGCCGTTTCCGAGGCGAAAAGCTTGGCCATGGATGCTTCCGTGAGACAGGGCCGGCCCGCCTCGCGCAGGGCCGCCGCGTGGAGCACCATCTGGTGCGCCACTTCGATGCGCGTCGCCATGTCGGCGAGGCGGAAGGCGATGGCTTGATGTTCGAAGATGGGCTTGCCGAAGGTGACGCGCTCCTTGGCATAGGCGCGGGCGGCCTCGAACGCGGCGCGGGCCATGCCCACCGATTGGGCGGCGATGCCGATGCGCCCGCCCTCCAGGTTCGCGAGCGCGATTTTCAGCCCCTCGCCCTCCGCGCCCAGACGCAGCTCGGCGGGAATGCGCATGTCGTTGAAGGCGAGGGCGCAGGTGTCGGAGGCATGCTGGCCCAGCTTGTCCTCCACCCGCACCACCTCGTAGCCGGGGGTGTCGGTGGGCACGATGAAGGCGGAAATGCCCTTCTTGCCTGCATCCGGATCGGTGACGGCGAACACGATCACCACATCCCCGTTCTTGCCGGAGGTGATGAACTGCTTGGCGCCGTTGAGCACATAAGAGTCGCCTTCGCGCCGGGCGCGGGTGCGGATGGCGGCGGCGTCCGAGCCCGTATGCGGCTCGGTGAGGGCGAAGCCGCCGATCCATTCGCCGCTCGCGAGCTTAGGCAGAAAGCGCTGCTTCTGCTCCTGCGATCCGAATTTCACGATGGGCCCGCAGCCCACGGAGGAATGCACGGAGACGATGGTGGAGCAGGCGCCGTCCGCCGCCGCGATCTCCTCCAGTGCCAGCGCATAGGAGACGAGATCGGTGGCCGAGCCCCCGTGCTCCTCCGGCACCAGCATGCCGAGGAAGCCGAGCGCCCCCATCTCGGTGAGCTCGGCGCGGGGAAAGGCATGCTCGCGATCACGCGCGGCGGCGGTGGGGGCGAGCCGCTCCTGCGCGAAGGCGCGGACGGCATCGCGAATATCAGTCTGGGTCTCGGTGAGGATCATGAGTGGGGTCCTCGGGCCTGTGGGTTGCGGTTGTTCCGGGCGCCGGCGGTCTGGGCGGGCGGTGGTTCGGGCGGTCGTCGGTTTCGGCGGTCGGCGCTCTGGGGCGGTCGGTCGGTTCGGGCGATCTGCGGTTTGGCCGCAAGCGTGGGGCGGTCCCTCTCCCTCTCCCGCTTGCGGGGGAGGGCCGGGGAGGGGGCGGAAGGCGGGGTCCGGGAGCAGCTCTCAGGGGTTGTCCCCGGCGGTTGCGCGCCATTCCCCCTCCCAACCCTCCCCCGCAAGCGGGAGAGGGCCAGCGGGAGAGGGCTGGCGCGGCTTGGCTAGCGCGGCTTGGCCAGCGGGGAGTTGGCCAGCGGGGGCTTGGCCGGTGGGGCCGTGACCGCGCCTGCCGCATGTGCGTGCGTCCCTTGCCTGAGCCCGTGTTGCAGGCCTGGCGGGGGACGACGCGCACGAAGCGCGCCGGCGGGGTGTTCCCGCCGCGCTCGTGCCCCTCAGTTCAGCCGCTCGATGGCCACGGCGGTGGCCTCGCCGCCGCCGATGCAGAGCGACGCGACACCGCGCTTCAGCCCGTATTTCTGCAGCGCCGCCAGCAGAGTGACCATCACCCGCGCGCCCGAGGCGCCGATGGGGTGGCCGAGTGCGCAGGCTCCGCCATGCACGTTCACCTTCTCCTCGGGCAAAGCGAGGTCCTTGATGGCCACCATGGGCACCACCGCGAACGCCTCGTTGATCTCGAACAGGTCCACATCCTTGAGCGCCCAGCCGGTCTTCTGCGCCAGCTTCTCCATGGCGCCCACCGGGGCGGTGGTGAACAGGTTTGGCGCCTGGGCATTGGTGGCGTGGCCGACAATGGCCGCGAGCGGGGTGAGCCCGCGCCGTTCCGCTTCCGACCGTCGCATGAGCACCAGCGCCGCCGCCCCGTCCGAGATGGAGGAGGAATTGGCCGCGGTCACGGTGCCCCCCTCGCGGAATGCGGCCTTCAGGGTGGGGATCTTGTCCAGCTTGGCCTTGGGCGGCTGCTCGTCGGTTTCCACCACGCGCTCGGCCTTGCCGGCCTTCACCGTCACCGGCGTGATCTCGGCGGCGAAGGAGCCGTCGGCCATGGCCTTCTGCGCCTTGGTGAGGGAGGCGATGGCAAAGGCGTCCTGCGCCTCGCGGGTGAACTGGTAGGCTTCCGCGCAATCCTCCGCGAAAGTGCCCATCAGGCGGCCCTTGTCATAGGCGTCCTCCAGGCCGTCCAGGAACATGTGGTCCAGCACCCGGCCGTGGCCCATGCGATAGCCGGCGCGGGCGCGGTCGAGCAGATAGGGGGCGTTGGTCATGCTCTCCATGCCGCCGGCCACCACCACGTCGGCGGAACCGGCGGTGAGGAGATCGTGGGCGAACATGGCGGCCTTCATGCCCGAGCCGCACATCTTGTTGACGGTGGTGGCGCCGGCCGAGAGCGGCAGCCCGGCGCCGAGCCCCGCCTGGCGCGCGGGCGCCTGGCCCTGGCCGGCGGGCAGCACGCAGCCGAAAACGATTTCCTCCACCTGATCGGCGGACAACCCCGCGCGCGCCAGCGCCGCACGGATGGCGGCGGCGCCGAGGGCGGAGGCGGTGACATCCTTGAAGTCACCCTGGAAGCCGCCCATGGGGGTGCGGGCGGCGCCGACGATGACGATGGGATCCGAAGCGGTCATGTGTTTCCTCCCTTTTATGTTCAGCGCGGCGGCATGCGCAGCGCGCCGTCGAGGCGGATGACCTCGCCGTTCAGCATGATGTTCTCGACGATATGCTTCACCAGCGCGGCATATTCCGGCGGGCGGCCGAGCCGGGAGGGGAAGGGCACGCTCTTGCCCAGGGCGTCCTGCACCTCTTGCGGCATGCCGGCCATCATGGGCGTCTCGAAAATGCCGGGGGCGATGGTGACCACCCGCACGCCGAACCGCGCCAGCTCCCGCGCCGCCGGCAGGGTGAGCGCGGCCACCCCGCCCTTGGAGGCGGCATAGGCGCACTGGCCGATCTGACCGTCATAGGCGGCGATGGAGGCGGTGTTGATGATGACGCCGCGCTCGCCATCCACTCCCGGCTCTTCCTTCGTGATGGCATCAGCCGCGAGGCGCAGCATGTTGAAGGTGCCGACGAGATTGATGGAGACCGCGCGGGCGAAGCTCTCCAGCCGGTGCGGGCCCTCGCGCCCCGCCACCTTCTCGCCCGGCGCCACGCCGGCGCAGTTGACGAGGCCGTGGACGGCGCCGAACGCCGACCTGGCCAGGGCCACCGCGGCGAGACCGTCCGCCTCGCTGGTCACGTCCGCCTTGAGGAAGCGGAAGCCATCGCCCAGCTCAGTGGCGATGCTGTCGCCCGCCGCGGCATTGATGTCGAGCCCCACCACCTTGGCGCCCTCGCCCACCAGCAGGCGGGAGACGGCGGCGCCAAGGCCGGAGCCGGCGCCAGTGACGAGAAACACGCGGTCCTTGATCTGCATGGACTTTCCCCCGATTTGTCGTTGGCGCTGCCTGCTCAGGCGGCGCTGTCCTTGATCTTGTTGGCTTCCTGGTTGCGCAGCATGAAGCGCTGAAGCTTGCCGCTGGGCGTCTTGGGCAGTTCGGTCCGGAACTCGATCTCGCGCGGATAGGCGTGAGCGGACAGCCGGTGCTTCACATATTGCCGCAATTCCTCGGCCAGGGCCTCGGTGGGTTCCACCCCCTCGCGCAGGATCACGAAGGCCTTCACCAGCTCGGTGCGCTCCGGATCGGGCTTGCCGATGACCGCCGCCTCGATCACCGCGGGATGTTCGATGAGCGCGCTTTCCACGTCAAACGGCCCGATGCGGTAGCCGGACGAGGTGATGACGTCATCCGCCCGGCCGACGAAGCTGATGCGGCCATCGGGCTCCAGCTCCACCGTGTCGCCGGTGCGGTAATAGCCGCCGGCCATGGCGGGGGTTTCCTGCCGCCAGTAGCCGGTGAACCACAGCAGCGGGGAGCGGGCCATGTCCACCGCCAGCACGCCGGGCACGTTGGGCGGCAGCTCCTCGCCCTTTTCATTCAGCACCGCCATGCGGTAGCCGGGCATGGCGAAGCCGGCGGAGCCGGGATGCACCTCGTGCTTCAGGCGGTGGTGGTTATTCACCACCATGCCCAGCTCGGTCTGGCCGTAATGGTCGTGGATGGGGGCATCGAGATGCTCCGCGAACCAGCGGATAACTTCCGGGTTCAGCGGCTCGCCGGCGCTGGAAACCACGCGCAGCTGGCCTTTCACCTTCTCCGCCATCTGCGGTCCGGCGGCGATCAGCAGCCGGTAGGCGGTGGGCGCGCCGGCCAGGTTGGTGATGCCGTGGCGCCGGATGACATCGTAGGTGCCGGCGGCGGTGAAGGGGCCGTCATAGAAGGTGGTGGCGTGGCCCAGCAGCAGCGGGCCCGTCACGGCATAATAGAGGCCATAGGCCCAGCCGGGGTCGGCGATGTTCCAGAACTTGTCCTCGGGGCGCAGGTCCACCGCATCGCGCATGTAGATGGTGAAGGCCATCAGCGCCTTCAGCGGCACCGGAACGCCCTTGGGCAGGCCGGTGGTGCCGGAGGTGGACATCATCAGGAACAGGTCCGAGCCCTTGCGCAGCACCGGCGCGAAATCGGGGCTCTGGCGGGCCAGCTCGGCGTGGAAGTCGAGATCGTCCACCCGAGGCGCCGGTTCGCCGGGCCGGGTGACGAGGGCGGCTTTCGGCGCCTTCTCGATTTCGTCCAGCTTGGGGCGGTTGTGGCTGTCCGTCACCACCAGCTTCGCGTCCGAGGTCTTCAGCCGATGCTCAATGGCCTTGGGGCCGAAGGCGGTGAACAAGGGCTGGTAGACCGCCCCGGCCCGCCAGGTGCCGAGAATGGTGATGAGCAATTCCGGCGTGCGCGGCAACAGGCCCGCCACCACGTCTCCGGGCTTGATGCCCTGGGCGGTGAGCAGATTGGCGAAGCGGGCCGACAGCGCCTTCATCTGGGCAAAGGTGTAGCTGGCGCGGCGGCCGTCGGCGCTCTCCCAGTCGAGGGCGGTGCCGCCCGATGCCACATGGCGGTCGCAGCATTCGATGCAGGCGTTGAGGCCCTGCTCCAGATCGCCGTCGAGCAGCGCCGCGACGTCCGCGAGCTGAAAGCCGCGAACCGCTTCGGCATGGGTGGGCGCGGGTGTGGGGGCGTCGGCCATGGTGCTCCTCCATCGGTCCCCGGCTTCGCGGTGGGCGGGGACGCATTCTCGATTGCCTCGATCTAGCGATGGATGGAGGTGGCATACGATGACCAAATGGGACTAAATTTGTGATCGATTTTGCAATATTCGCCGGCAAAGGCGGGCAGAAGCGGGGGAGGGGTGATGGAGCGGCGCATGATCTCGCCCGGCTTTGTGGACGATGCGCTGCAATGCCTGCGCCGTCGCGGCATCGACGAGGCCGTGCTGCTGGCCCGGGCCGGGCTACCCGCGAAGGTGAGCGAGCCGGTGTCGGCCGAGCGTTATGGGGCGCTGTGGCTCGCCATCGCGGAGGCGATCGACGACGAGTTCTTCGGCGAGGGCGCGCGGCCCATGCGCTCGGGCAGCTTCACGCTGCTCTGCCACGCCATCCTGTCCGCTGCGACCCTGGAACAGGCGCTGAAGCGCGCGCTGCGCTTTCTGCGGCTCGTCATGGATGATCCCTACGGGGAATTGGTGGTGGCCGAGGGGCTGGCCCAGATCGTTCTGAAGGACGCGGGCGCGCCCCGGTCCGCCTTCGCCTACCGCACCTATTGGATCGTGGTGCACGGCATTACGTGCTGGCTGGTGGGCCGGCGCATTCCGCTGCGGCGGGTGGACTTCCGGTGCGGTCCGCCAGCCCATGGGGCCGATTATCGCCTGTTTTTCGGGGCGCCGGTGCGGTTCGGCCAGCCGGAAAGCGTCCTGGCCTTCGACGCAGACTTTCTGAAGCTGCCCGCCATCCGCAACGAGCGGGCGCTGCGCGAATTCCTGCGCCGGGCGCCGGCCAATATCCTGGTGCGCTACCGCCATGATGCTGGGTTGGTGGCCAAGGTGCGCGCCCGCCTGCGCGCTTGCGCGCCGCCCAGCTGGCCGGGCTTCGAGGAACTGGCCGCGCAACTGCGGATGCCGGAACCCACGCTGCGGCGCCGTCTGCGGCTGGAGGGCCAGACCTATCGCGAGATCAAGGACGACGTGCGCCGCGCGCTTGCCACCGCCGCGCTGGCCAAGGGGGGCAAGGATGTGGGCGAGATCGCCGCCGATCTGGGCTTCTCCGAGCCCAGCGCCTTCCACCGCGCCTTCCGCAAATGGACCGGCAAGAGCCCGGGGGCCTGGCGGTCGGAGGCGACGCGAGAGGAATGAGACGGCGCCCGGCAGGTGGCCGGGCGCCGACGCGCGTCAGCGCGGGAGGGTGCTGGCGCCCATAAGCGCCTTGTCGATGGCGTGGGCGGCCTGGCGGCCTTCGCGGATGGCCCACACCACCAGGGACTGGCCGCGCCGCATGTCACCCGCCGCATAGAGCTTCGGCACCGAGGTGGCATAGTCCTCGTCATTGGCGCTGACGTTGCCGCGCTTGTCGAGGGAGACGCCGCTTTCAGCCAGCATGCCCTCGTGCAGGGGATGGGCGAAGCCGATGGCCAGGAACACGAGGTCCGCGCGCAGCACGAACTCGGTGCCCGAAATGGGCTGGCGCTTGGCATCCACGCGGGCGCACTTCACGCCCGTGACGCGACCGTTGCGGCCCTCGATGCCCAAAGTGGCGCAGGCGAACTCGCGCTCGGCGCCCTCGGCCTGGGAAGAGGAGGTGCGGAACTTGGTGGGCCAATAAGGCCACACCGCCAGCTTGTCCTCCTTCATGGGCGGCACCGGGCGGATGTCGAGCTGGGTGACGGACAGGGCGCCCTGGCGGAAGGCCGTGCCCACGCAGTCGGACGCGGTGTCGCCACCGCCCACCACCACCACATGCTTGCCGGCGGCGAGAATGGGCAGCTCGGTGATCTGCTCGTCGCCCTCGCGGCGGTTGGACTGCACCAGATAGGGCATGGCGAAATGCACGCCCTCAAACTCCTGGCCCGTGAGCTGCGGATCACGCGGGGCCTCGGAGCCGCCGGCCAGCAGCACCGCGTCATGGCGGTCCAGCAGCTCTTGGAGGGAGGTGGTTACGCCCACATTGACACCGTAATGGAAGGTGACGCCCTCGGCCTCCATCTGCGCCACGCGGCGGTCGATGTGCTTCTTTTCCATCTTGAAGTCGGGGATGCCATAGCGCAGCAGGCCGCCGGCCTTGGGCTCGCGCTCATAGACATGCACGTCATGGCCGGCGCGGGCGAGCTGCTGGGCGGCGGCAAGGCCGGCCGGCCCGGAGCCGATGACGGCGACGGTCTTGCCAGTCTTCACGGCCGCCGGCTCGGGCTTGATCCAGCCCTTCTTCCAGCCCATGTCGGCGATGGACTGCTCCACCGTCTTGATGGTGACGGGCATGTCCTCGAGGTTCAGGGTGCAGGCTTCCTCGCACGGGGCGGGGCAGACGCGGCCGGTGAATTCGGGGAAATTGTTGGTGGAGTGCAGGTTGCGGACGGCTTCTTCCCACTCGCCGCGATAGACGAGGTCGTTCCAGTCCGGGATCTGGTTGTGGATGGGGCAGCCGGTGGGGCCGTGGCAGAAGGGCACGCCGCAATCCATGCAGCGCGAGGCCTGGTTCACCACCTCGGATTCAGGCAGCGGCAGGGTGAACTCGCGGAAATGGCGAATGCGGTCGGAGGCGGGCTGATACTTCTGCTCGCGCCGATCAATCTCCAGGAAACCGGTGACCTTGCCCATTGGAACCTCGTTGCGGGAGCCGCCGCGCGCGCCGCGTCTGCGCACCGTGCTCCATTACAAGAATTAGAACAGCTTGAGGAGGCGGAAACCGCGCGCAGAACCTGTTCGCGCGCGCCGGCGGTTGCCGTTCAGCCAACTCCTCCGCGCTTGGGATGAGGGAGGCCGGAAAGGCGGCCTCCGCCGTGTCGCGATGTCGGCGGAAGGAGAGGCGCGACCATCAGGGCAGCGCTCTCCCCGCCGGGCCCTCCCCCGCGAGCGGGAGAGGGGGCGGGTGTCGGCTCACTCAGCCGCGGCCAGGCCGCGCAGCTTCTCCATGTCACGCAGAGCGCGCCGGTATTCCACCGGCATCACCTTCACGAACTTGGAGCGATAGTCGGCCCAATTGTCGAGGATGGTCTGCGCCCGCGCCGAGCCCGTGTGGTGCAGGTGCTTGGCGATGAGCTGGTGCAGTCGCTCCTCGTCGTGGCGCGACATGTCGGAGTGCACGTCGATGCGGCCCTTGAACTCCAGGTCGCCGCCATGGTGGTGGAGGCGCTCCAGGAGATCCTCCTCCTCCTCCACGGGCTCGAGATCGACCATGGACAGGTTGCAGCGCTTGGCGAAGGTCTTGTCCTCGTCGAGCACATAGGCCACGCCGCCGGACATGCCGGCCGCGAAGTTGCGGCCGGTGGGGCCGATGACCACGACCACGCCGCCGGTCATGTACTCGCAGCCGTGGTCGCCGGTGCCTTCCACCACCGCGATGGCGCCGGAATTGCGCACCGCGAAGCGCTCGCCCGCCACACCGCGGAAGTAGCACTCACCCTCGGTGGCGCCGTACATCACCGTGTTGCCGACGATGATGGACTGTTCCGGAACGATGGCCGAGTGCGCCGGGGGCCGCACGATGATGCGCCCGCCCGACAGGCCCTTGCCCACATAGTCGTTGGCCTCGCCCACCAGGTCGAAGGTCACGCCCGCCGCCAGGAAGGCGCCAAAGGCCTGGCCCGCAGTGCCGGTGAGCTGCACATGGATGGTGTCATCGGGCAGGCCCGCATTGCCGTAGCGCTTGGCCACCGCGCCCGAGAGCATAGCGCCGGCGGAACGGTCCACCGAGCGGATGGGGGTCTCGATCTCCACGCGCTCGCCGCGCTCCAGGGCCGGCGCCGCCTTCTCGATGAGGGTGCGGTCGAGCACCTTCTCGATGGGGTGATGCTGGCGCTCGGTGTGGCGGATGCCGGCAAGGCGCTCGTCCGTGGGCTTCGCCGGCTGGGCGAACAGCTTGGAGAAGTCGAGGCCCTTGGCCTTCCAGTGGTCGATGGCCTTCTGCTGGTCGAGAACGTCGGCGCGGCCCACCATCTCTTCCAGCTTGCGGAAGCCGAGCTGCGCCATGTACTCGCGCACTTCCTCGGCCACGAAGAAGAAGTAGTTGATGACGTGCTCGGGCGTGCCCTTGAAGCGCTTGCGCAGCACCGGGTCCTGGGTGGCGACGCCCACCGGGCAGGTGTTGAGGTGGCACTTGCGCATCATCAGGCAGCCGGCCGCGATTAGCGGTGCGGTGGAGAAGGCGAACTCGTCCGCCCCCAGCAGGGCGCCGATGATCACGTCACGGCCGGTGCGGAAGCCGCCGTCGACCTGCAGCGCCACGCGGGACCGCAGGCCGTTGGCCACCAGGGTCTGCTGGGTTTCAGCAAGACCCATCTCCCAGGGCGAGCCCGCATGCTTGATGGAGGTGAGCGGGCTTGCGCCCGTGCCGCCCTCGAAGCCGGAGATGGTGATGTGGTCCGCGCGCGCCTTGGCGACGCCCGCCGCGACCGTGCCCACGCCCACCTCGGAGACGAGCTTCACCGAGACGTCGGCGTCGGGATTCACGTTCTTGAGGTCGTAGATGAGCTGCGCCAGATCCTCGATGGAATAGATGTCGTGGTGCGGGGGCGGGGAGATGAGGCCCACGCCCGGGGTGGAGTGGCGCACCTTGGCGATCACCGCATCCACCTTGTGGCCGGGCAGCTGGCCGCCTTCGCCGGGCTTGGCGCCCTGGGCCACCTTGATCTGCATCACGTCGGCATTGACCAGGTATTCGGCGGTGACGCCGAACCGGCCCGACGCCACCTGCTTGATGGCGGAGCGCATGCTGTCGCCATTGGGCAGGGGCTTGAAGCGCTCCGGCTCCTCGCCGCCCTCGCCGGTGTTCGACTTGCCGCCGATCCGGTTCATGGCGATGGCGAGGGTGGTGTGCGCCTCGCGCGAGATGGAGCCGAACGACATGGCGCCGGTGACGAACCGCTTCACGATCTCGGAAGCCGGCTCGACGTCGGTGATGTCGATGGGCTGCTGGCCCAGCTCCTCCGCCTCGCGGATGCGGAACAGGGAGCGGATGGTGAGCAGCTTCTCACTGTGCGCGTTCACCATGCTGGCGAACTCGCGATACTTGTCCTGGGCGTTGCCGCGCACGGCGTGCTGCAGGGTTGCGACCGTGTCCGGCGTCCAGGCGTGGTCCTCGCCGCGCATGCGGAAGCCATATTCGCCGCCCACCGGGAGCGCGAGGCGATAGATCGGCGCGTCGGAGAAGGCGAGCTGGTGGCGGCGCACCGTCTCCTCGGCGATCTCGGCAAGGCCGACACCCTCAATGGTGGTGGCGGTGCCGAAGAAGTACTTGTTGACCAGCTCCGAGGAGAGGCCCACCGCATCGAAGATCTGCGCGCCGCAATAGGACTGGTAGGTGGAGATGCCCATCTTGGACATCACCTTCAAAAGTCCCTTGTCCACGGACTTGATGAAGCGCTTGACGATCTCCTTGTCGTCCACCTCCTCCGGAATCTCGTCCTTCATGGCGAGCAGCGTCTCGAAGGCGAGATAGGGATTGATGGCCTCGGCGCCATAGCCCGCCAGGCACGCGAAATGGTGCACTTCGCGCGCTTCGCCGGTCTCCACCACCAGGCCCACGGAGGTGCGCAGCCCCTTGCGGATGAGGTGATGGTGGACCGCCGCCGTGGCGAGCAGGGCCGGGATCGGGATGCGGTCCGGGCCCACCATGCGGTCGGACAGGATGATGATGTTGTAGCCACCGTGCACGGCGGCCTCGGCGCGGTCGCACAGGTGCTCCAGCGCGCCTTCCAGGCCCGCCGCGCCCTTGTCGGCGGCGTAGGTGATATCCAGCGTGCGGGTGTCGAACCGCTCCTCCATGAAGCCGATGGAGCGGATCTTCTCCAGGTCCTCATTGGTGAGGATGGGCTGGCGCACTTCCAGGCGCTTGCGGCGGGCATTGCCCTCCAGGTCGAAGATGTTCGGCCGCGGCCCGATGAAGGAGACCAGGCTCATCACCAGTTCCTCGCGGATCGGGTCGATGGGCGGGTTCGTCACCTGGGCGAAGTTCTGCTGGAAGTAGGAGAACAGCGGCTTCGACTTGTTGGAGAGCACGGAGATGGGCGTGTCGGAGCCCATGGAGCCCACGGCCTCCTGGCCGGTGATGGCCATGGGCGCCATGAGCAGCTTCAGCTCTTCCTGGGTGTAGCCGAAGGCCTGCTGGCGATCGAGCAGCGACACGTCAGTGCGCACCTCGCGCGCCTCCACGGGGCGCAGGTCTTCGAGCACGAGCTGGGTGTGCGTCAGCCATTCCTTGTAGGGGTGGGCCTTGGCGAGCTCGGACTTGATCTCCTCGTCAGGGACGAGGCGGCCTTCCTCCAGGTCCACCAGCAGCATCTTGCCGGGCTGGAGGCGCCACTTGGTGACGATCTTCTCCTCGGGCAGCGTGAGCACGCCCATTTCCGAGGCCAATACGATGGTGTCGTCGGTGGTCACCATGTACCGGGCCGGACGCAGACCGTTGCGGTCCAGGGTCGCGACGATCTGCCGGCCGTCGGTGGCGACGATGGCGGCCGGGCCGTCCCACGGCTCCATGAGGGAGGCGTGATACTCGTAGAAGGCGCGGCGCTCGTTATCCATGAGCGGGTTGCCCGCCCAGGCTTCCGGTACCAGCATCATGGCCGCGTGGGGCAGCGAGTAGCCGCCCTGCACCAGGAATTCGAGCGCGTTGTCGAAGCAGGCGGTGTCCGACTGGCCCTCATAGCTGATGGGCCAGAGCTTGGAGATGTCCGAGCCGAACAGTTCCGAATCCACCGAGGCCTGCCGCGCGGCCATCCAGTTGACGTTGCCGCGCAGGGTGTTGATCTCGCCGTTATGGGCCACCATGCGATAGGGGTGGGCCAGCGGCCAGGCCGGGAAGGTGTTGGTGGAGAAGCGCTGGTGGACGAGGGCCAGCGCGCTCTCGAAGTCCGGATCATGCAGGTCCGGATAATAGGCGCCCAGCTGGTCGGCCAGGAACATGCCCTTATAGACCAGGGTCCGGCACGACAGGGACACGGAGTAATAGCCCTGCGTGCGCGGGTCGCGCGCGTCATAGACGGCGTTGGAGATGACCTTGCGCAGGATGTAGAGCCGGCGCTCGAACGTGTCCTCGTCGGCGATATCCTCGCCGTGACCGATGAACACCTGAACATGCTTGGGCTCGGTGGGCAGAACGCTCACGCCGAGCGAGGAATTGTCGGTGGGCACGTCGCGCCAGCCGATGAGGCTCAGCCCCTCGCTCGCCACCGCGCGCTCGAATACCGCGCGCACGATCTCCTGGCCTTCCGCGTCGCGGGGCATGAAGAGGTGGCCGACGGCATACTTGCCGGGCTCGGGCAGGGTGAAGCCGAGGCGCGCGGCCTCCTTGGCGAAGAACTTGTGCGGGATCTGCACCAGCATGCCGGCGCCGTCGCCGGCGCGCGGGTCCGCGCCCACGGCGCCGCGGTGCTCGAGATTCAGCACGATCTTGATGCCGTCCTCGACGATCTTGTGCGACTTGCGGCCCTTGATGTCCGCAACGAAGCCCACGCCGCAGGCATCCCGTTCATGCGCCGGGTCGAACAGGCCGAACGGTGCCGGACGACCAACGATCGCCGTGTCTTTCACGGCGGCGGCACCCGGAGCCACGCTTCCGCTCAAGCCATCCTTGCGATCAGTCCCTGCCATTTTGTCGTCCCTTTTCATCTGTCGGGTCGGAAGTCACTGGCTTCCGACCCGGCTGGCCCCATTGCGCTGCGGCGTCGCGCGCCGACAGGCCGGCGCGATCCGGCCCCCGCCGTTCGCCCCAAACTGCCGTGCCACCGCGCACCGCGCAATGGTCTATCTCTCTCGTCGTGTGCTGCAACTTCCACGCCACCACATCGCACGCGCCGCCGCGCAGGCGCGGGCGCTGCGCAAGAAAGGACGGCAATGTGGGGGATAGGGCAGCACAGTTGCCCTATCCATCGGACGATGGCAGAAAAATGAACATTTCACAAGCTCCAGGATGGCCTCTCTGACGGCTTTATGACTAAAAATTGCGCATGGCTCGTCTGCCGCGAAAGAAGGGTGCGAAGGTTGGCGCGGCCACGCAACGGTGTTTCGATGCCGTGCTGGCGCGGAAGCGGCGGAAAGCGGGCCGCGGCGGCCTTGGAGCGGTCCAAACGCCGCCGCATTGGGCGGCTCTAGTGCCCTCGGCGGCCATCCCCATGGGGCAGGCCGGTTCGGCTTGGCAGGTGACGCTCGATCATGCCCTTTTCCCCTTCCTTGTGGTTTTCCCCCGCGATGTCGGCCCGCCGGCGCGTGCGCCTCGCGGCCCTGCTGGCCGGCGGGGCGGTGGTGATTCCCGCGGCGATCGCGGCGCCGCCGGCTTCGGCCCAGTTTCTGATCTATGAGGAGGAGCCCTATGTGGTGGAGCGCCCGCCCGTTTACGGGCCGCCGCCGCGCGGGCCCCTGCATTATGTGATGCTGCCCCCTGCGGAGGTGCGCCGTCGGCTGCAGGCCATGGGGTATTGGCGTATTTCCCGGCCCACCCTGACGGGGCGCGTCTATCAGGTTACCGCCGTGGACGAGGATGGGTTCGTCGGCCTGCGGGTCGATGCCTATTCCGGTGAGGTGCTGAATGTCCGGCCGCTTGCCGGCCTGCCTCCAGGTCCGCCTCCAGGCCCGCCTCCAGGTCCGCCTCCCGGCCCCGCGCGCCGCGCGCCGGTGATGGTGCCGCCGGCGCGGATCACCAATGCCCCGCCAAGGCCTTTGCCGAGCACTCCCCTGCCGAGCGCACCTTTGCCGCAGCCGCGGCCCGCAGAGGCGGACGTGGCACTTTCCGCGCCAGCTGCGGTCCCGACTCCTCAGCCGCCCGCCACGTCCGCTCCGGCGGGGGCTGCGGCTGTGGAGCCGGCGCCCGCAGTCGCCACTCCGGCCAGTGCCCCGGCGGGCGGGGGCGTGTCCAATGGGGCGGTGGCGGCGCCTGCCGCTGCGGTGCAGCCGGCGGCTCCCGAGATATCTTCCGAGCCGACCGGCGCCGGTAGCGGGACGCCCGGCAGCACCGATGCGGGCTCCGCCTCCGTCCTCTCGCGCCCTGCCGGAACCGAGTGACGGCCGTGCCACCTTTTCTTTGATGCGGGGAAGCGCGGCAACTCACTCGGCTGGAGTGGTGCCGCGATCCTCTGAGGGAGGGGCGGTGCGAGGGCATGCCTGCGTTTCAGCGAATCGCGGACATGCCCTTATTTTTGACTGAACGGGCCTTCTTCACGCGCCCGGGCTTGGCTGCGCGTGCAGGCGAGCTAGACCAGATAGGCAGCCGCCAACAGCCCCAGCACCACCGCCGCCAGCAGGCCGAGTGTGACGAGGCCGAGCCGCTTCTCGATGAATTCACGGGCGGATGGCCCGAAATAATGCAGCAGCGCCGCCAGCAAATAGAAGCGCGCGCCGCGCGTGATGATGGACAGCGCAATGAACCAGCCGAGATTGTATTCGGCGAAGCCGGACGTGATCGTCACCAGCTTGAAGGGGATGGGCGTCAGTCCTTTCAGCAAAATCACCCAGTGGCCGTAATGGGCATAGGCCTCGCGGAAGGCGTCAACCTTGTTGCCGTAGCCGTAGAGGTCGATCAGGAACTTGCCGACGCTCTCATAAAGCAGCGCTCCGATGGCATAGCCCACGAGCCCGCCCACCACTGAGGCGATGGTGCAGATGAGCGCGTAGTGCCACGCCTTTTCGGGCCGGGCCAGGGTCATGGGCACGAGGAGCACGTCCGGCGGAATGGGAAAGACCGAACTCTCCGCGAACGACACGAAGGCGAGGGCCCAGGGGGCGGAAGGCTTCGCCGAATAGGCGATGACCCAGTCATAGAGTTTGCGGAGCATGAGGGGGAACTTTTTTGCGAAAGGTGGCTTTCGCTTAAGGGCCCCTCGCGGCGGAGTAAAGGCGCGCGGCCTGCGGCGCTGCGCGCAGTGGTGCTCCCGGGCGGCGGTGCTCCTGGGCGGCGGGGCAGGCCCGTAGCACGGGTGTCGAGGCTGCCTCTATCTTGGGCGATGTGTCTGAGCGGCGAAAAATTATGCGCCAGGGGCGGCGCGAAACTTGTCTTGTGAAATTCTTGGTGGTTTCATTCCACCGGCTACGCCCTTTCGGTCGTGATACGACGATTGTGCCTCTGGGATATCCCATCCGGTAGATTGCAAACGCCCGGTATGCAGGCATGAATGAGGAATGGCGGCATCACCCGGAAAACGGGTGCGCGACGCGACCGGAGGCCGGCGCTTCAGTCGGGTTCCCTGGCGGCGGACGTAGCCGGCAACGGGAGAAAGGCCTGGGCAGATCTCGACCATGAGCGCGGAGACGGCCGATGTCGCGGTTGTTAGAAAGTGTCTTGCGTCGCGTGGTGGTGAATGGCGGCTTGAAGGTGACCATGGCCTCTGGCCGCACGGTGACGATCGGTCATCCGGCGCCGGATCGGCCGCCTGTGGCAGTGCGCTTCACCACACCTGCCATCCAGCGGGCCATTCTCCTCGATCCCGAGCTCAAGCTCGGTGAAGCCTATATGGACGGCTGCTTGGTGATGGAGGAAGGCTCCATCGCCGATCTGCTCGATCTGCTCATGGCCCAGCCGGCCACGTCCACATCGACGACGACGGTCACCTCGAAGATTTTCTTCTGGGCGCGCATGCTGGTGCGGCGGTTGGCGCAGTTCAATCCGCGCGCGCGCTCCCAGCGTAACGTGGCGCACCATTACGACCTGGATGGGCGCCTGTATTCCCTGTTCCTGGATGCGGACCGGCAATATTCCTGCGCCTATTTCGAGTATCCCGGCCAAAGCCTGGACGACGCGCAGCTCGCCAAGAAGCGCCACATCGCCGCCAAGCTGATGCTGGAGCGGGAGGACTTGCGGGTGCTCGACATCGGCTCCGGCTGGGGTGGGCTCGGCCTTTATCTGGCGCAGATGGCGCGGGCGAAGGTCACGGGCGTCACCTTGTCGAAGGAGCAGCTCGCCCTCGCCCGCGAGCGGGCCGACGACGCGGGCCTCGCGGGGCGGGTGGAATTCCGCCTGCAGGACTATCGGGATATCCCGGAGAAATTCGACCGCATCGTCTCCGTCGGCATGTTCGAGCATGTGGGCGTTGCCCATTACGGCGAATTCTTCCGCAAGGTCCGCGCCCTCTTGAAGGACGATGGGGTGATGCTGCTGCATTCCATCGGCCGCTCGGACCCGCCCGGCGTCACCAATCCCTTCATCGCCAAATACATTTTCCCCGGCGGCTACATCCCCGCTTTGTCGGAGGTGCTGCCCCACATCGAGCGCGCCGGGCTGGTGGTGACGGATGTGGAGCTGCTGCGCCTGCATTATGCGGAGACGCTGAAGGCCTGGCGCGAACGCTTCCTGGCCCGGTGGGACGAGGCGGTGCGCCTCACCGATGAGCGCTTCTGCCGCATGTGGGAATTCTACCTCGCCGGCAGCGAGATGGGCTTTCGCCATCAGGGGCTGAACGTGTTCCACATTCAGCTCGCGGCCCGGCAGGAGGCGGTGCCGCTCACGCGCGGCTATATCGAGGCCGAGGAGGCCCGCCTGCGCGCCGTGGAGACCCGCCAGCGCTCGCCCCTGCGCCTGGCGGGGGAGTGAGGCGAAAGCGCTTTCGCCGCCGGCGAATCAGCGCTCCCGCGATAATCCCCGCGCCCGTCCCGTTCCGCGGGGCGGGCGTCGTTCTTTCTGGAGGCCCGGCATGCCGGGCCTCCCCTGCCTCACAGGAAGTAGAGGAAGGTCAGCAGCGCGAAGCAGGGCAGCAGGAAGGTGAGCGACCAGGCCATGTAGCCGAAGAAGGTCGGCATCTTCACGCCGCGGTGGCGGGCGATGGACAGCACCATGAAATTGGGTGCGTTGCCGATATAGGTGATGGCGCCCATGAAGACCGCGCCGGCCGAAATGGCCTCCAGCGTCACCGCCAGCGGCCCCATGAGGTGATGGGGATCGCCGCCGGCGAGGTTGAAGAACACCAGATAGGTCGGCGCATTGTCCAGGAAGGCGGAGAGCGCGCCCGTGAGCCAGAAGTACCACACGTTCACCGGCTCCCCGCCCGGCCCCGTCACCATCTGAACGAGCGGCGAGAAGGCCCCGTCCAGCCCCGCCTTCAGGATGGCGATGACGGGAATGATGGTGAGGAAGATGGCGGCGAAGAGCTTGGCCACCTCCAGGATGGGCTCCCAGTCAAAGCCGTTGCGCTCGCGGATGATCTTGGGAGTGATGGCAAGCGACACGAGTGCGATCAGCACCAGGAGCACGTCGCGCACCATCCATTGCAGCTCCACATGGGTGCCGTAGACGTTGAAGACGATGCCGGGCTTCCACAGGGCGGACAGCAGGATGGCGCCGATGATGCCGCCCAGCAGCGGAATGTTCTGCGCGCCGCGCAGGCCCAGGCCCTCGGTGTCGGGCGTGGGGTCCATTTTCGGCCGGCGGCCGCCTTCCTTGGCGTAGAAATAGCGGTCGAGCAGGTAGAAGGCGGCGAGCAGCAGCACCGCGATCACCACCGTGTCGTGCAGCAGGTGCGTGGTGGTCCAGAAGAAGTTGACGCCCTTCAAGAAGCCCAGGAACAGCGGCGGGTCGCCCAGCGGGGTGAGCGAGCCGCCGATGTTCGACACCAGGAAGATGAAGAACACCACCGTGTGCACATTGTAGCGACGGTTGTCATTGGCGCGCAGCAGCGGGCGGATCAGCACCATGGAGGCGCCGGTGGTGCCGATGAGGCTGGCGATGAGCGTGCCGAAAGCCAGGATGGCCGTGTTCACCGCCGGGCTGCCATGCAGGTTGCCGGTGATGAGGATGCCCCCCGACACCGTGAACAGCGCATAAAGCAGGATGATGAAGGGGATGTATTCCAGCAGGGCGGTGTGCACCACCTCATGGCCGGTCATGGCCGGGCCATAGACGATGGCGAACGGAATGGCGAAGGCGGCCGCCCAGAACAGCGCCACCTTGCCGTAATGATGATGCCAGAAGTGCCCCGCCAGCAGCGGAAACAGCGCGATGGACAGGAGCATGCCGACGAAGGGGATGGCCCATATGGGCGAGAGCTCCGCCCCGTTCAGGGTTGCCACGCCGTCCGCTGCCAGGGCCGCGCTCGATGTGACCAGGGTCGCGATTGTCGCAGTTGCGAGCTGCAGCAGCGTTCCGTGGCGCACAAATCCCATCGCCATCCCTTTCCTCGTTGCAGTGGGCTTGATGGACGATGGTCGCGCTTGAGGCAAGTCAAACTGCCCTATGATAACTCAAACCGGCCTGGGGTAACTCAAACCGGCCTGGGGCCAGACAGGATGGCGGGAGGCCGCCCGCCGCCGGGGCGTTCCTCCGGCCAGGCGGGGGCGTTCGCGTTGCGATGCGGTGGTTGACCGGCGCGCCGGTTTCTGTCCTAGTCCCGCCGCTTTCGGGATCCCCGACGGGCAAGGGGCTGAGCGCGCCCCGTGGACCCTGCCGGCGGTATCATCGGGCAGGCCCGCGCGGCGCTGGAGCTTTCTGCCGGGAGGTTTCCGGCACAGGTATATGAACGGCACGATGACGCAAGATCGCAACTCGGAGCGCGGCTCCGACCGCTACAACGCCCGCGAGGCGGAACCCCGCTGGCAGAAGACCTGGGCCGAGCGCGGCATCTTCCGCACCCGCAATGACGACCCGCGGCCGAAATTCTTCGTGATGGAAATGTTCCCCTATCCGTCGGGGCGCATCCATATCGGCCATGGCCGCAACTATGTCATGGGCGACGTGCTGGCGCGCTATAAGCGCATGCGCGGCTTCAACGTGCTGCACCCCATGGGCTGGGATGCGTTCGGCCTGCCGGCGGAAAACGCGGCCATCGAGCGCGGCATCCACCCGAAAAGCTGGACCTACGACAACATCGCCGCCATGCGCGAGCAGCTTCAACTGCTCGGCCTCTCCCTGGACTGGAATCGCGAGATCGCCACCTGCGACCCCAGCTATTATGTGGAGCAGCAGCGCATCTTCCTGGATTTCCTGGAACATGGCCTCGCCTATCGCAAGGAGAGCGAGGTCAACTGGGATCCGGTGGACCACACCGTGCTCGCCAATGAGCAGGTGATCGATGGGCGCGGCTGGCGCTCGGGCGCCATCGTGGAGCGGCGCAAGCTCTCCCAATGGTTCCTGCGCATCACCGATTTTGCCCAGGAGCTGCTGGACGCCATCGACACCCTCGACCGCTGGCCTGAAAAGGTGCGCCTGATGCAGCGCAACTGGATCGGCCGCTCCGAGGGCCTGGAGGTGCTGTTCGAGTTCGCCAAGGGTTTCGCGCCTGACGGCCAGAAGGCGGTGAAGGTCTACACCACCCGCCCGGACACCCTGTTCGGCGCCGCCTTCGTGGCGCTTTCGCCGGACCATCCGCTGACCCAGGCGCTGGCGGCCGGCAATGCCGAGCTCACCGCCTTCGTCGCCGACTGCAAGAAGGGCGGCACCTCCGCCGAGATCATCGAAACCCAGGAGAAGAAAGGCTTCGACACCGGTCTCAAGGTGGTGCATCCGCTCGATCCCGCCCGCACCGTGCCGGTCTATGTGGCGAACTTCGTGCTGATGGATTACGGCACCGGCGCCATCTTCGGCTGCCCGGCCCACGACCAGCGCGACCTCGACTTCGCCCGCAAGTACAAGCTGCCCGTGGTGCCCGTGGTGCTGCCGCCCGAGACCGATCCCGGCGCTTTCCGCGTCGAGGAGATCGCCTATGACGGCGAGGGCACCCTGTTCAATTCCGGCTTCCTCGATGGCATGAGCATCGAGCAGGCCAAGGAGGCGGTGGCCCGCCAGCTGGAACGTTTCCGGGTGGGCGATGCCCCCCAGGGCGTGCGCAAGGTGAATTTCCGCCTGCGTGACTGGGGCGTCTCGCGCCAGCGCTATTGGGGCTGCCCCATCCCCATCATCCATTGCGAGAGCTGCGGCCCGGTGGGGGTTCCGCGCGACCAGCTGCCGGTGCAGTTGCCCGACGACGTCACCTTCGACAAGCCCGGCAATCCGCTGGACCGCGCCACGGCGTGGCGGGACGTGCCGTGCCCCAAATGCGGCAAGCCGGCCCGGCGCGAGACGGACACCATGGACACCTTCGTGGATTCGTCCTGGTATTACCTGCGCTATGCCTCGGACAACGTGGACAAGCCGCTGGACAAGGCGGCGGTGGCCCATTGGCTGCCGGTGGACCAGTATATTGGCGGCATCGAGCACGCCATTCTGCACCTGCTCTATTCGCGTTTCTTCACTCGGGCGCTGAAGAAATGTGGCCGGGTGGACGTGAGCGAGCCCTTCGCGGGCCTGTTCACCCAGGGCATGATCGTCCACGAGACCTACAAGGACCAGGCCGGCAAGTGGCTTTACCCCGAGGAGGTGAAGCTCACGGGGCCGGGCAAGGCGGAGAAGATCTCCGACGGCACGCCCGTCATCGTCTCCCCGCCGGAGAAGATGTCCAAGTCGAAGCGCAACGTGGTGGCCCCCGAGGTCATCGCCGACACCTATGGCGTGGATTGCGCCCGCTGGTTCATGCTCTCCGACACCCCGCCCGAGCGCGACAGCGAGTGGACGCAGAGCGGCATTGAAGGCGCCTGGCGCTTCGTGCAGCGCGTGTGGCGCATGGTGCACGAAGCCATCGAGCTCGGCGCGCCGGCGGGCACCGCGAAGCCCGACAGCTTCGGTGAAAACGCGCTCGGCCTGCGTCGTGCCTCCCACGGACTGGTGGCCGCGGTGGCGGAGGATATCGAGCGCCTGCGCTTCAATGTGGGCGTGGCCCATGTGCACGAATTCGCCAACGTGTTCGGCGGCGCGGTCGCGGCCGCCCGTGGCGCAAAGGACGGTGTGCCGGCGGATCTTGCCTTCGCCCTGCGGGAGGCGGCGGAAATGCTGGTGCGGGTGGTGGCGCCCATGACGCCTCATCTGGCCGAGGAGTGCTGGGCGAGCCTGGGCCACGACACCCTGGTGGCCGAGGCCCCCTGGCCGCAGACGGAGCCCGAGCTCTTGCAGCAGGACACCGTCACGCTGCCGATTCAGATCAATGGCAAGAAGCGCGACGACATCGTGGTGCCCCGCGCGGCCACCCCGGCGGAGGTGGAAGCGGCGGTGCTGGCGCTGGAAAGCGTGCAGCGGGCTCTCGACGGCCGCGCGCCGAAGCGTATCATCGTGGTGCCGCAGAGGATCGTGAATGTCGTTGCCTGACACTCCTACGGCCGGGGCCGCGATGGCACCCGGCGCACTTGTCCGCCGCCCGGCGCGCCTTCTGGCGCGCCTCGCCGTGGTGGGGCTTCTGTCCGGCGCGCTCGCCGGCTGCTTCCAGCCGCTCTATGCGGACAACGCCACCGTCGGCGGGCCCGGCCTCCAGGAAAAGCTCCAGGATGTCGAGGTGATGGAGATCAAGGGCCGGCTCGGCGACGAGCTGCGCAACGAGCTGATCTATCTGCTCGGCGGTGGGGCGGGAAATCCGAAGGGCGCCACCTTCCAGATCTACACCTCCACCAGCACCACTTCATCCACCGCGCTGGTGAACTCGTCCTCCGGCCTCGCCGAGAATGCGATCATGCGCGTGGCCGCCAATTGGCGGCTGGTGCGCGCGGACGACGACAAGAAGAAGCCCGTTGCCGGCGGCGAGGCGGTGGGCACAGCTTCCGTCGACCTGAGCGACCAGCGCTTTGCCAATTACAGCGCCCAGAACGATGCCCAGGCTCGCGCCTCGCGCGCCGTGGCCGAGCAGATCAAGGCGGAGCTGGTGGCCTATTTCCTCCGTGCCGCCAACGAGCTGCCGAAGCCGCAGCCGGCCAAGGCGTCCGGTAGCTGATCCATGGTTGCGGTTCGCCCCGGCGACGCCGAGGCGGCCCTCGCCCGGCGGGATCCCAAGCGCCATGTGGTGCTCATCTTCGGCCCCGACATGGGGCTTGTGCGCGAGCGCGCCGAAGGCTTGGTGCGCCGCTCGATCCCCGATGCCCATGACCCCTTCGCCCTGGTTCGCCTGGAAGGGGACGAGCTGGCCTCCGATCCCCAGCGCCTGATCGACGAGACCTCCACCATCGGCCTGTTCGGCGGTGAGCGGGTGGTGTGGGTTCGGGCCGGGAATCGCAATTTCGTGCCGGCGCTTCAGCCGGTCCTGGAAACCCCCACCGGCACCCTGGTGGTGGTGGAGGCGGGCGACCTGAAGCGCGGCGCACCCCTGCGCTCCCTTTGCGAATCATCGCCCAACGCCCTGGCCATCGCCTGCTACGCCGACACCGAGCGCGACCTGGCCCGGCTGGTGGACACCATGATGGGCGAAGCCGGCCTTTCCATCGATCGCGATGCCCGCGAACTGCTGGTGTCGCTTATCGGCGGTGATCGGCTAGCCTCGCGCGGGGAGATCGCCAAGCTCGCCCTTTATGCCCAGGGGCAGGGGCGGGTGACGCTGGACGATGTCCGCATCATCGTGGGCGATGCTTCCGCCCTTGCCATGGACGATGTGGTGGATGCTGCCCTTGCCGGCCAGACCGGGGATGCGGTGGCCGCCCTCGCCAAGGCTTTCGGCGCCGCCACCCGGCCTGATGCGGCGCTGGGGGCGCTTCTGCGCGCCTTGTCCAGCCTGCACCAGATGACGCTCCAGGTGGCCGCCGGCCAGAGCCCCGAGCGGGTGATCGACGGCGCCCGGCCGATGGTGCATTTCTCCCGCAAGCCCAAGCTGGAAAAGGCGCTGCGCGCATTCGATCCGGCGCGCTGCCTGAAGGCGCTCTTGGCGGTGGATGAGGCGGTTCTGGCGGCGCGGCGCAATGCGGCGCTGGCCCCCGCCATCTGCGAGCGCGCGGTGCTCCAGGTGGCCCAGCTCGGCGGGCGCCGGCGCGGCGGCTGAAAGCCCGGCGAGGCGGCAGCTTGCCTTTCCGCTGAAACCTGCTATACGCGCCGCTTCCGTCGCACCCGGCCGGGGGCTGAACGGACGGCCATTGCGCCCATCCCGTCGGGATGAGCGGAAGGGCAGGGCGAAAAGCCCGTCGTCCCGTGTCCCCGCCTTCCGTGCTTCGCGCCTTTCGGAAAAGGCGAGAAGGGCTCGGCGCCGGTGGACGGAGACAACGAAAGGCGAATGAGCACATGCCGCTTTACGAGCACGTGTTCCTCGCGCGCCAGGATGTTACGGCGCAGCAAGTCGAGGAACTTACCACCCGTTTCAAGGGTGTCATCGAGGCGAATGGTGGCTCGGTCGGCAAGACCGAGTACTGGGGCGTGAAGTCCCTCACCTATCGCATGAACAAGAACCGCAAGGCGCACTTCACGCTGCTGAACATCACCGCCCCGGCGGCGGCGATCCAGGAGCTGGAGCGTCAGCAGCGCATCGACGAGGACGTCCTGCGCTCCCTCACGCTGCGCGTTGAGGAGCACGAGGAAGGCCCGTCGGCCATGCTCCAGAAGCGTGACCGCGAGGATCGCGGCGAGCGCGGTGAGCGCGGCGACCGTGGTTTCGGCGGCCGTGAGGACCGTCCGCGCCGTCCGCGTCCGGCTGAAGAGACCCAGCAGAGCGAGGAGGAGAACTGATGGCTTTCGCTCCGACCGGTGGCGCCGGCGGCGGCCAGCGCCGTCCCTTCTTCCGTCGTCGCAAGACCTGCCCCTTCTCCGGCCCGAACGCGCCGAAGATCGACTACAAGGACGTGCGGCTCCTGCAGCGCTACATTTCTGAGCGCGGCAAGATCGTCCCCTCGCGCATCACGGCGGTTTCCGCCAAGAAGCAGCGCGAGCTGGCGGCCGCCATCAAGCGCGCCCGCTTCCTGGGCCTGCTGCCGTTCGTGATCCGCTGATCACACGCTCTTTGCGAGGGGCCGTTCCGGCGGCCCCTCCACGCACGACACGTCGCGGGGAATGACCCCCGGGGCGCTGGCTGGGGCGGATTGATCCGCCTCTAACCGCTCGCATGCGGGACAGCTCGTCGAATGGGACCGATCCTTCTCATCGCCATTGCCGCTGCTGCGGCCTCCGCTCTGCTTGCCGCCGGTGTCGCGGCGGGATCGGTGCTGGCTGTCCCGCTCTTCTATCTGGCGCCGCTGCCGGTCATGATCGCCGGCATCGCCTTCTCCCCCATTGCAGCCGGACTTTCCGTGGTGCTCGCCAGCGTCGGCCTCGGCCTGATGTTCGGAGGCGCCTTCCTGCTGGCCTATGCGGTGGGCATTGGGGCACCCGCTTTCGCATTGGCCTATGCCGCCATGCTGGCGCGCTCCGAGGAAGCCGATCCGGAGCAGCTTGCCTGGTTTCCGGTGGGGCGCCTGGTTCTGCTCGCGGCGGCGTTCGCCACCGTGGGGGTCTGGGTGGCGGTGTTGTCCATGGCCACGGACTATGAGTCCTACAAGGATGCGGTGACGGTGGCGTTTGACGCCATGGTGGGTGTGCCCGCGGGCAGTCCGGGTGACGATGCGGAGAGCCTGGGCGCCTTCATGGCCCATGTGCTGCCGCCCATGGCTGGTCTCATCACCATGGTCTCCCAGCTGTTCTGCCTCTATCTGGCGGGCCGTGCGGCGCGGATCTCGGATCGTCTGGCGCGGCCTTGGCCGCAGATTTCCGGCCTGCACCTGCCCCCGATCGCCGGCTTCGCACTTGCTGTCGCGATGGTGGTGACGCTGCTGCCGGGGATGCTGGGGCTCGCCGGATCGGTCGCGGCCGCGACCCTGGTGCTGGGCTTCGCGTTGCAGGGCTTTGCGGTGGTGCATGCCATTACCGTGGGATCCGGTTCGCGTTTTCTGGTTCTGGCGGGGGTCTGGCTCACCACTTTGGTGTTGGGCTGGCCCGTGCTGGCGATGGCGGTGCTGGGCTTCACCGACGCCATCTTCGATTTCCGCTCGCGCCTCGCCGACGGTCTGCCGCCGGCGGCGACCGGGGGGCGCTGAGCGGCTTCCCCAATCTCGGACACATGAACATTCCAGGAGATACAAATGGACGTCATTCTTCTTGAGCGCGTCGCGAAGCTCGGCCAGATGGGCGAAGTGGTGAAGGTGCGCGACGGTTTCGGGCGCAACTACCTGCTGCCCAACGGCAAGGCCCTGCGTGCCACCAAGGCCAACCGCGAGCGCTTCGAGCACATGAAGGTGGAGCTCGAGGCCCGGAACCTGGAGCGTCGCAAGGACGCCGAGGTGGTGGCCGAGAAGCTCAACGGCCAGATCATCGTCACCATCCGCCAGGCTGGTGAGAGCGGTCAGCTCTACGGTTCGGTCTCCACCCGTGACATCGCCGAAGGCCTGGTGGCCGCCGGCTTCACGCTGGACCGCCACCAGATCGTGCTGAACCACCCCATCAAGACCCTCGGCCTGCATCCGGTGCCGGTGACCCTGCACCCGGAAGTCGAGGTCACCGTGACCGTGAACGTCGCCCGCAACGCCGACGAGGCCGAGCGTCAGGCCCGTGGCGAGGACGTGCGCACGGCCCGTGACGAGGACGCCGAGATCGAGGCCGAGCTGGCCGTGGCTCGCGCCGAGGTGGCTGCGGAAGTGGCGGCCGAGGAAGGCGTCGTCGAGGAGTGAGCCCCGGGGCTCGCGGCCGGCGGCTCCCACGGGGCCGCCGCTGCTGCGACCGGAGCGCGAGCGTGCCATTCCTGCAACAGGACGGCACGCTTGTGCACTGCGGCCGTGATTTCTGTGCGGCGTTTATCGTCCGTTTGTCTTTGTGGCGCTAGAACACATTCCGCGCCGGGATTCGTCGACAGGAGCCGAGAGCTCGGGCGCGACGTTCTGGGTCGGGGTGAAGAAATGTTCAAGCGAATTGCCGTGTTTGCCGCTCTGGTGCTCGGCTATGCGCTCACTGGCATGGCGCTGAATGCAAGCCAGACGAGCGACGTTGGCGCGCCGGCGGCGATGGCGGGTGCGAGCGAGGCCGAGTGAAGGCGTCGGTTCCTTCGGAACGCGTTCTTCCGCAATGTGAAGCGGTTCATTCGCCCGCCGGGCTTCTCGGCGGGCGAATTTTTTTGTCCCGATGCGGCGCGCTCGTCGACTGAGGCGTGCGGCGCGGTAGCCCGCCTCTGGCCCCGCTCCGCATCGTGGAACAGTCTCAGATTAAGCGGAAATGGTTAATGAAAGGGTAGCGCCGGGCGCGGTTCAGCTCGACCAGTCGCAGCTGATGCGGCCCGGTTCGCCGGGGGGGATCTCGGCCGAATAGCCGTCGCCGCGGAAGCCTGCATCCTGGCCCGCCTCGTCTCCGCGCTCGATGGAATCGCCGAACACCACGGCCACGTCTGAATGGCTGGCGGCGAAGGTGATGAGCAGGGCCTTGATGCCGTTGCGGTTGCCGAAGGTGAACTGCATGTTGCTCACCGGCAGCCCGCCGAAGGTGCCGTCCACCGGCACCACGACCTGGGTATATTCCCCGTAATTGTGCGTGCTCGGCGGGCCGAAGGCGCTCTCCAGGTCCGGCGGCACCGTGAGCATGACATCGGTGCGGTCGGCGGAGTATCCGCGCGGATTGCCGGGCCGGTTGCCATAGCGCTCCAGCATGGAGATGGCGAACACCGCGAACGGGCTCCCTTTCTTGGGGAACGCGCATTCATCGAGGCCAGTCAGGAAATTGTCCAGCTCGACCGCCCGGCCGGGCGCCGCCGATATGAAAAAGGCAGCGCCGGCGAGAGCCAGCACTGCCATCTGACGAAACGTACGCGTCGCCATGGTGGTTCCTCCGCACCGCCGATGTTAGGGATGAAACATCGGCGGGCGAATGAGGCGCAGGATCGCACGCGGACGTGCGAGGGATGGTTCAGCCCTTCTTGTGGGCGAGGGCGGCCTGGGCCGCGGCGAGCCGGGCGATCGGAACGCGGAAGGGCGAGCACGACACATAGTCGAGCCCGATGCTGTCGCAGAACTTCACCGAGGCCGGGTCGCCGCCATGCTCGCCGCAGATGCCGAGCTTGAGGTTGGGCCGGGTGGCCCGGCCGCGCTCGGCTCCCAGCTTCACCAGCTGGCCCACGCCCTCCACGTCGATGGAGACGAACGGGTCGGTCTCCACAATGCCCTTCTGCACGTAGGTGCCGAGGAAGGTGCCGGCGTCGTCGCGGGACACGCCGAACGTGGTCTGGGTGAGGTCGTTGGTGCCGAACGAGAAGAACTCGGCGCTCTCGGCGATCTTGTCGGCCTGCAGCGCGGCACGCGGCAGCTCGATCATGGTGCCCACCTGGAAGGTGAGCTTGGCGCCGGTCTCAGCCTCCACATCGGCCGCGGCCTTGCGGATGACGGCGCCGACGATGTCCAGCTCCGCCTTGGTGGCGATGAGCGGCACCATGATCTCGGGCACGATGGCCTCGCCCGTCTTCTTGGCGGCGATGACGGCCGCCTCGAAGATGGCACGGGCCTGCATTTCCGCGATCTCGGGGAAGGCGATGGCGATGCGGCAGCCGCGGAACCCGAGCATCGGGTTCATTTCGTGCAGCTCCTTATTGCGCCGCTCGATGCGCTCCACCGCGACGCCCAGGCTCTTGGCCACTTCCAGGGTTTCCGCCTCGGTGTGGGGCAGGAACTCGTGCAGCGGCGGGTCGAGCAGGCGGATGGTGACCGGCAGGCCCTTCATGATCTCGAACAGCTCGACGAAGTCGTCACGCTGCATGGGCAGCAGCTTGGCGAGCGCGGCGCGGCGACCGGCCTCGTCGTCGGCCAGGATCATCTCGCGCACGGCGAGGATGCGGCCGGCATCGAAGAACATGTGCTCGGTGCGGCACAGGCCAATGCCCTCGGCGCCGAACGAACGGGCCATGCGGGCGTCGGCGGGGGTCTCGGCATTGGCGCGCACCTTCAGGCGGCGGACCTTGTCGGCCCAGCCCATGAGGGTGACAAACTCGCCCGAAAGCTCCGGCTGCTGCATGGGCACTTCGCCCTTCAGCACCTGGCCGGTGCCGCCGTCGATGGTGATGAAGTCGCCCTTCTTGAAGGTCTCGCCCCCCACCGTCATGGTCTGCGCGCCATAGTCGATGCGCAGGGCGCCGGCGCCGGAGACGCAGGGCTTGCCCATGCCGCGGGCCACCACCGCCGCGTGGGAGGTCATGCCGCCGCGGGAAGTGAGGATGCCCTCGGCGGCATGCATGCCGTTGATGTCCTCAGGGGAGGTTTCGGCGCGCACGAGGATGATCTTGCGGCCCTTTTCCTTCCACTGCTCGGCCTCGTCGGCCGAGAACACGATGGCGCCGGCGGCGGCGCCGGGGGAGGCCGGCAGGCCGGTGGTCAGCACCGTGCGGGGGGCCTTGGGGTCGATGGCGGGATGAAGCAGCTGGTCCAGCGAGCCGGGCTCGACGCGGCCCACCGCTTCTTCCTGGGAGATGAGGCCCTCATTGGCCAGCTCCACGGCGATACGCAGGGCGGCCTTGCCGGTGCGCTTGCCGGAGCGGGTCTGCAGCATCCACAGCTTGCCCTTCTCCACCGTGAATTCCATGTCCTGCATGTCACGGTAGTGGTTTTCGAGGATGTGCGAGATGCGCTCGAATTCCTTGAAGGCGTCCGGCAGGGCGCTTTCCATGGAGGGCTTGTCGGAGCCGGCGGCGATGCGGGCCCGCTCGGTGAGGTCCTGCGGGGTGCGGATGCCCGCCACCACGTCCTCGCCCTGGGCGTTCACCAGGAACTCGCCATAAAGCGCGTTCTCGCCGGTGGACGGGTTGCGGGTGAAGGCGACGCCGGTGGCCGAGGTCTCGCCCATGTTGCCGAACACCATGGACTGCACGTTCACAGCCGTGCCCCAGCTCTCCGGAATGGAGTGCAGGCGGCGATAGGTGATGGCGCGATTGTTCATCCACGAGCCGAACACGGCACCGATGGCGCCCCAGAGCTGCTCGTTGGGGTCCTGCGGGAAGGGCTTGCCCAGCTCGGCCTGGTACTTGGCCTTGTACTTGGTGATGAGGAAGGCCCAGTCGTCCGCCGAAAGCTCGGTGTCGAGGGTGAAGCCCTTCTCGGCCTTGTAGTGCTCGAGAATCTCTTCGTAGTGGTGGTGCGCGACGCCCATCACCACGTCGGAATACATGGTGATGAAGCGGCGGTAGCTGTCATAGGCGAAGCGCCGGTCGCCGGCGAGCTTGGCCACGGCTTCCACGGTCTCGTCGTTGAGGCCGAGATTGAGCACCGTGTCCATCATGCCGGGCATGGAGGCGCGGGCGCCCGAGCGCACCGAGACCAAAAGCGGATTGGCCGCGTCGCCGAACGACTTGCCGGTGAGCTCACCCACCTGGGCCAGCGCCTTTTCCACATCGCCCTTCAGCTCGGCCGGGTAGGTCTCGCCGTGGGCGTAGTAATAGGTGCACACTTCCGTGGTGATGGTGAAGCCGGGCGGGACGGGCAGGCCGAGGTTGGACATCTCGGCGAGGTTGGCGCCCTTGCCACCGAGCAGGTTCTTCATGTCGGCTTTGCCCTCGGCCTTGCCGTCGCCGAAGGTGTAGACCCATTTCGTCATCTAAGAGATCCCTTGTGGAGGGGCGCGGGACTTGCTGGATGGGCGGATGCTTTAGCTCGCAGTGCAACAGGCATCAACCGCACCGGCAGGTTCTAGGGCGCTCCTTTCGTCGTTATTTGGGCGAAATCCTTATTGGCCCAGCAAACCCGTGAGCCCGACGAGGATCAGGTAGAGCGCCACCAGCACATTGAGAAGGCGGGGAAAAACAAGGATCAGCACGCCTGCGATCAACGCCACCGCCGGCTGAATGATGACCATGTTGAAATGCATTGTGAACGCTCCACCCCCGGGCGCGCAACGTTCTGCACCCTCACGCAGGATTTCTCAAGGTGAGATGCGATGCCGGCTCGCTAGATTTTCGCTCCACGGCGGGCTTGGCCCGGCCTTGGCGCCGACGGGAAGCCCGTTGCATTGCAAAAGGCCCTGTTCTGCTGAAGATGAAGGCGTGCCTATTTCTTCAGCCCAGTGTGGAGGCGGCCTCCGCGGACGCCGCTCTCCCCTGCCGCATGATGGTTCTCAGTGCTTGTTGCCGGAGAGCTTGTCCGACCAGGCGAGCAGCAGGCTCGACCCCACGAACACCACATGGATGATGACGAGCCAGGTCAGCGTGTCCTGGCTGTAGCCCTTGGGAAGGTCCATGAAGGCTTTCAGGAGCTGGATGGCCGAGATGGCGACGATGGAGGCCAGCAGCTTCTGCTTGAGGCCGGTGAAGTCCACGCGCGTCATCCATTCCGGCCAGTCGGGATGGCCGGCCGGGTCGATCTTCGACACGAAATTCTCGTATCCCGAGAAGATGACGATGAGCACCAGATTGCCGGTCAGCGTCAGGTCCACCAGCGCCAGGATGCCGAGAATGGTGTCACTCTCGCTGGCGCCCAGGGCGTGGGTGACGAAATGCACCACCTCCGACCCGAACTTGAACAGCAGCACGAACAGCGCGACCACCAGCCCCAGATAGAATGGCGCCATGATCCAGCGGCTGCGGAACAGAATCGATTCGATCAGCCGCTCGATCATCCCCACCTCCTGCCTCAATAAGAATTGTCGCTTACAAAAGCGTCTGTGCAACGCCTAACCGGTGCCATGGCCCGGGCGCTGCGGCAAGCGGGCAAAGCTTCGCAGGGGAAGCCGCGCGGCGCTTGAGGGCGGCCGATGGCGGTCTTAAACAGGTTCGCGCCGTCGCCGGCGCGCTGTTGCGCGACGCGGACACAGCTCCGCGCGCGGACGCCGCGTCAGCTCAATAAGGTTCGGCATGACCCCGATTCCGTGGAACGGGGCCTGATCCAGGGAGACCGCCGCCATGACCACGCCTGCTCGCCCGACCCTCCTGCTCACCGGGCCGGTCATGGAACAGGTGGTGGAGCCGCAGCTGGCGGGGCGCTTCACGCTGCGTCCGCTCGCAGATCTCGATTCGCTCGATGCCGCGTCGGTGCGGGCCATCGCCACCCGCGGCGCCGTGCGGGTGGACGGGGCGCTGATGGATCGCCTGCCGGCGCTGGAGATCATCGCCAATTTCGGCGTCGGCTATGACACGGTGGATGCGGCGGCCGCCGCCGCCCGCGACATCGTCGTGACCCATACGCCGGACGTGCTGGACGAGGAGGTGGCGGACCTCACCCTTGGTCTGCTGCTGGCCACGGTGCGGTGCCTGCCCCAGGCGGATCGCTTCGTGCGCGCGGGCGAATGGGTAAAGGGGGCGTTTCCCCTCACCGCAACCCTGCGGGGGCGCACGGTGGGCATGCTCGGCATGGGACGCATCGGCCGCGCTATCGCCCGGCGCCTGGAGGCGTTCGGCGTCGGCGTCGTCTATCACAGCCGCCGGCCGGTGCCCGACCTCGCCTACACCCATTTCCCCGACCTCATGGCCATGGCTGGCGCGGTCGACACGCTGGTGGTGATCGTGCCGGGCGGCCCGGCCACCCGCCACATGGTGAATGCCGAGGTGCTCGCCGCGCTGGGCCCGCAGGGGGTGCTGGTGAACGTGGCGCGCGGCTCCGTGGTGGATGAGGCGGCGCTGCTGGCGGCGCTCCAGGCGCGAACCATCCTGGCGGCGGGGCTCGACGTGTTCGCCCATGAGCCGCATGTGCCCGAGGCGTTCTTCTCGCTCGATAATGTGGTGCTGCTGCCGCATGTGGGCTCGGCCACCGTCCACACGCGCACGGCCATGGGGCAGCTGGTGGTGGACAATCTGGTGTCGTGGTTCGAGGGCAGGGGGCCGCTCACCCCGGTGCCCGAGACGCCCTGGCCGCGTCGCTGACAGAGGGTGGGCCGCGCCATTGACGCGGCCCGAGCCGGGCGGACAATGCGCTCAATCGGGCGTGAGGGGAGATCTGCGATGCCGGTTCGGTCCATGGGCGCGGGTGCGCTGCTCGCCATGGTGTCGCTGTGGGCTCCGGGGGCGGCCTTCGCGCAGGCCCCGGGTGGAGGCGGAGCGGTGGTCGCGGATGCGAAGATCGACGCCGCCGCGCGCCAGATGGCGGCTCGCCTTGCCGGACCGTTTCGCCTCACCAGCGCCGATGGCGAGCGCCGCTGCGACCTGACCCTGGCGCAGGAGCCCGCCGGCGCGGGGCTGGCGGTGCAGCTCGACCCGGCGGCCTGCACGGCCATCGCCTTCATTCCGCAGGTGACCGCATGGATCCCCGACGCTTCCGGGTCGATCCGCCTTTTGAATGCCCGGGGCGGGCTCGTGGCCGAGTTCACCGAGGCGACCGGCGGCAGCTTCGAGGCGCTGAGGGAGGGCGATGGCGTCTATTTCCTCGGTCCGCCTGCGGCTTCCGATGCGCTGCCGGCGACGGCAGAGGAGGTCATGGGGGAGTGGCTCCTGTCGCGCGAGCGCGGGGCCGCGCCGGTGTGCCGCTGGACCTTCGAGGAGACGCCCGCCGCCGAGGGGCGCTACCGGCTGCGGGTGGCGCCGGACTGCGACGAGATCCTGACCCGTTTCGGCGCTTCGAGCTGGGAATTGTCCGGAGGCAACATCCTGGTCCGAGGTGTTGCCGCCGGGACAACGATTCGCTTCGCCCGGCAGGATGACGGTACCTGGGCGCGGGTCCCGGAGCGAAATCGGCCCCTTCTCATGACGCGTCCGTGACGGTTTTGGGGCATGCTGGGTTGCGGGTTTTCCTGTCAGGAAGATGCTTGAATTCCAGTTCGGCCCTAAGCGTTGCCGAATGGCAACACAGAAATCCAGCATTCATGCGGGTTTGCCTAAAACGGAAGCACGACATGCCTTTTTTTTCGTATTGGACTTCGCAGCAGAGTTGATTTTTATCTCCTTAAATCTCTGCTGGGGTACATACATATGAAAAAGATTGCACTGGTCGCCGCGTCCATGCTGTTCGCCGGAGCCGCCTCGGCGGCCGATCTGTCCTATCCGGTGAAGGCTGCGGCACCCGAGCCTGCGGCCCCGGCCTGGGACATCGCTTTCGGCACCAAGCTGACCACCGACTACGTGTTCCGCGGCATCACCCAGACCAACGGCAACGCGGCCGTTCAGGGCTATGCCGAGTTCCAGGCTCTCGACTGGTTCTATGCCGGCATCTGGGCTTCGAACGTCTCCTTCCTGTCCACCGGCTCGGCTGAGATCGACCTTTATGCCGGCCTGCGTCACTCCTGGGGTGGCCTGACCCTCGACGCCGGCTTCGTGTACTACGCGTATCCGGGTGGCACGAACGGTCTGCCCTGGCCGGACACCTGGAAGGACACGGACTACAACTACTGGGAAATCTACTTCAAGCCGACCTACGCGTTCAACGACATGATCACTGTCGGCGCGAACGTGTACTACGGCGACAGCTACGCCGGTTCGGGCGCCAGCGAGACCTACCTGTCCGGTACTTTGAAGCTCGACTTCAGCAAGTACAGCCCGGTGCAGGACGTCGGCTTCTACGTGTCGGGTGAGCTCGGCTATCAGTGGCTCGGCACCACCACCGCTTATGTGGCGTGGAACAACTACACCATGCCCGACTACACCACCTGGAACGTCGGTCTCGGCTTCACCTACAAGGCCGCCACCCTCGACCTGCGTTACTATGACAGCGACCTGAGCGGCTATCAGTGCGGCCTCGTCAGCGGCGCGACCAACGCCTGCGGCGATCGCTACGTGGCTTCGCTCTCCTTCGACACCGCCTTCAGCAAGCTGAAGTGATATCTTCCGTCATCTGACGGATGAGGGGCGTCGCGCACTCGCGCGGCGCCCTTTTTCTTTGGGGCCCTGGCGTCTTGAGCTGATGGGGTTATTCCACACGAGCCGGGGGTCGACTTGGCACGCCGGGGCTGACTTGGCACATACGTGCGCCCACGCCCCTCGGGCCAAGCGAAGGCGCGGCGGGCCCGTTAGGGCGCCCGAAGGCAAAAGGCGTTTGGGGGCGCAGCTGCCGCAGGTTTGGCGAAGGCGTCAGATCAGGCGCAGGCCCTTGAGGCTGGCGTGGCCATCCTTGCCGACGATGATGTGGTCGTGGACCTCGATGCCGAGCGGCTTTGCCACATCGATGATCTTGCGGGTCATGTCGATGTCTGCGCGCGAGGGCGTGGGGTCGCCCGAGGGGTGGTTGTGGCACAGGATCAGCGCCGAGGCGGAGACCTCCAGGGCGCGCTTCACCACCTCGCGCGGATAGACCGGGGCGTGGTCCACCGTGCCGGTCTGGAGCACCTCATCGGTGATGAGCTGGTTGCGCTTGTCCAGGAACAGCACCCGCACCTGCTCGCGCTCGGCATAGGCCATGGCGGTGCGGCAATAATCGATCACCGCGCTCCAGGAGGAGAGGGCGGGGCGGCGCTTCACCTGCCCCTTGGCCAGCCTTTGGGCGGCGGCTTCCGCCAGCTTCAGCTCGGTGATGATGGCGTCCTTCACCCCGGGCACCTGGGCCAGCAGCGAGGCGGGAGCGGTGATGACCTCGGCGAACGAGCCGAACCGTTCCACCAGGGCCTTGGCAAGGGGTTTGACGTCGCGCCGGGGGATGGCGCGGAACAGGATCAGCTCCAGGAGCTCGTAATCCGCGAGCGCCTGCGCTCCTGCCTCCCGGAAGCGGGCACGCAGGCGATCGCGATGGCCGTGGAAGTGCGGGGCCTCGCTCAGGCCACCGTCGGGCTCTTCCGCCATGGGTTCCTTCCCCGCCACTCCAGGCATGCGGATGGATCGAAACGATCCATCCCGATGGTGCGTGTTTCGCCGCAGCCGGGCTACGTCGCCGCGGGCCGCGTCCCCGCTTTGGGGCGCGCCGCCGTTACACGGTGGCGTAGGGGGGCTTGTGGTAGCCCTTGGGGCTGAGGGTGAAGATCTCGACGCCCGTCTCGGTCACGCCCACCGCATGCTCGAACTGGGCGGAGAGCGAGCGGTCGCGCGTGACGGCGGTCCAGCCGTCGGAGAGCACCTTCACATGCGGGCGGCCGAGATTGATCATGGGCTCGACCGTGAAGATCATGCCGGGCACCAGTTCCGGCCCGGTGCCACGCTGGCCCACATGCACGATGTTGGGCTCGTCATGGAACACGCGGCCCACGCCATGGCCGCAGAAGTCGCGCACCACGCTCATGTGCTGCGGCTCCACGAATTCCTGGATGGCGGCGCCGATGTCGCCCACATGGCCGCCAGGCTTGATGGCGGCGATGCCGCGCATCATGGATTCGTAGGTCACATCCAGCAGCCGCTCGGCCCGGCGGGGGATCTCGCCAATGGCGAACATGCGGCTCGAATCGCCGTACCAGCCGTCGAGAACGATGGTGACATCGACGTTCACGATGTCGCCTTCGCGCAGAGGCTTGGCATTGGGCATGCCGTGGCAGACCACATGGTTGATGGAGGTGCACACCGAATAGCGGTAGCCGCGATACATCAAAGTGGCGGAATAGGCGCCGTGGGAGACCGCGTACTCATAGACCAGGTCGTCCACGGCGGCGGTGGTCACGCCGGGGCCGATCATCTCGGCGATGGCATCGAGAATCTCGGCGGCGAGGCGACCGGCCTTGCGCATGCCCTCGAACCCTTCCGGGCCGTAGAGCTTGATGTGTCCGGTCTTTCTGAGCGGCGCGTCCGCCGCCTCCACATAGGTCATGGTCCTGCCTTATCGCTGGCCGGCGCCAGGGCGCAGCCGCGTCTGTCGTATCGGATATATCCCCCAAGATTTATGCCAACTTGCCGCCAAAGCAAGCGCTGTGCCTCCATGAAGGTCATCCGAGCATGGGAATTTCGCCCGCGACGGTGATGCCCTGAAGGGTGATGCGGCACAACAGGGCGATGACCTCCACGCCCTCCGCGCGGGCGGCATCGAAGGCGGCGCCATAGGCCGGGTCGAGGTCGCGGGCGAGCGCGATGGAGCGGGCCGACCCGATCTGGCTGATATAGACCATCACCGCCCGCCGCCCCTCCCGCACCTGGGCGGCCAGCTCGTTGAGATGCTTGGAGCCGCGCGCGGTGACGCAATCGGGAAACTCGGCGGCGCCGGCGGCGCGCATCAGGTGCACGTTCTTCACTTCCACCAGGCAGGCCGGGCGGGCGTTCTGCTCAAGCAGGATGTCGATGCGGCTGTTGTGGCCGTATTTCACCTCCCGCCGCAGCCCGCCATAGCCACGCAGGCCATCCACCTGCCCGGCGGCGATGGCCTCGGCGACCAGGGCATTGGGGTGCATGGTGTTGACGCCCACGAGCTCCGGCCCGGCACCGAAATCCGCCTCCACCAGCTCCCAGCTCAAAGGCAGCTTGCGGGCCGGATTGGCGGAGCGGGAGAGCCAGACCCGGCTGCCGGGCGCATCAAGGCCGGTCATGGCGCCGGAATTGGCCACGTGGACCGTGGTCTCGGTGCCGTCTTCCAGCGTGACATCGGCCAGAAAGCGCTTGTAGCGACGGATCAGGCGGGCGGGGATGAGCGGGGTCGGAAAATTCATCACGCTGCCGCCCGAACGGGAGTGGCGCGGGAGAGGGCGAGGGCGGAAGGCATGGGCACGGTGAGCTGAGGATGGGGACGCGAGCATATCCGCAGTCGCCGCGTGGAGCGATGATTTCGGGATCTTGTTCCTGCCGGAGGGGCCCAGCGCCGACGCGCTTCGCCTCTCATGGAAGCAGAGAAGCTGCTGATCCCTTTGTTTTAACGCGGCTCCCTCATGCGCGCCGGTGCCGCTTCACCCGCTGGCGCTCTAGGTGATCTCCTCGTCGTGATGGCGCCATTGCGCGGCGCCGCGCGGAACCAGCAGCCGCAGGGCACCAGGGGCGATGGCATAACGCAGGGGCAGGCTTTCGCGGGTGGCCTCGCCATCGGTGGCGACCCAGGCGCGGCTGCGCCGGGCGTGGATGGTGAGGCGTGGGCTGGTGAAGCGATGGATGGCGGGATTGTCACGCCAGGCGCCCACCAACACGTCCGCGCCCGCCTTCAGGCGCGCCAGGGTGCCGCGATCTTCCGCCACCAGCACTTCAAGCTCCCCGCCATCGAGCCTTGAACGGTGCAGGCCAGGCGCGTCGAAGGCATTGACGGTGACAAGGGCGGCATAGGCCTCCACCGGATGGGAAACCCCAGAGATTTCCAGCTCCAGGGAAAAACGCCCGGCCCGGAAGGCTGCCTTCGCCAGGGCAATGAGCCAGCCCGCCACGCGCCCATGATGCTCGCGCGCCTGCTCGCGCGCCAGCGCCATCTGGCTGAAGAAGCCGACGCCGGAGACGCCATGGAAAGGCCGCCCATTGATGGTGCCGAGGTCGATCCGCATGGGGTGGGCGTCGGTGAGGGCGGCGAGCGCCCCGTCGAGGTCGCGGGGCAGACCGATATCGTGGGCAAGCAGGTTCATGGTGCCGAGCGGCAGGATGCCCAGCACGGTGTCGGTTCCAGCCAGAACGGAGGCGGCATAGGAGAGGGTGCCGTCGCCGGCGCCCACCACCACGATGTCATGGCCCGCCGCGGGCGCCTCGCGGATCTGGCGGCACATCTCCTCCCCGGTGGCCAGCACGACCTGAACGTCGAGATCGGCGCGGGTCAAGGCCGCTTCCACCTGCCGGCGCACGGGCTCGGCGCCGAGATCGAGCACCCGGCCGGCTTTGGCATTGAGTACCACCAGCATTCGCCGCATCGTAGGCTCCCCGGGCCGCTTCGCGCCGAAAAGGACTTTGCAGCGGGAATTCGCGCTGGATTCCCGCCTTGGTGTCCCCCATGTGGAGTGGCTCGCTTTCATCGCAAGGGATGCACCATGTCCAGCCCAATGACCGGAGCACGAAAAGCCTCCATCCTTCGCCTTCGGGCGGGCCTGCTGCTGCTGGTCGGCTTCGTGCTGCTGTGCGCCGCCGGCGGCAATTTCGTGGCGCGCCAGTTCGGGCTGGGCTGGGGCTGGGCGATTCTGATCGCCGTCGTCATCTGGGTGGGCGTGGGCATCGCGCTGGCACGGCTCGATGCGCGCATCTATTTCGGCGTGGCCCTCGCGGTCACCCTGCTCCTGACCTACCTGGTCTATGATTTCTGCTCCTCCGCCCTCGATTGGCCGGGCGCGGTGTCGCTGGTGCTGGCTTTGTGCGCGACGGCGCTGTTGGCCTTCACCTTCTACGATTTCCGCCGGCTGAAGGACGAATTGCGGATCTGGCTCTACCGGCGCTGAGGCCGCGCCTTCCAGCGACCCGCGCGGCGGGGTGGTCCGGGAGCCTTTTCTTCACCGGTGGGCCTCGGCTTCCTCCGTTTCCGGATGCAAAGCCACTGCACGCCGTAGCCGGATCGCGCTAACCTCCGCGCCGGTCGGGGCGGCGGGCAGTGCAGGCACAGTCGTTTCGGGCGGAAAGGACCGCAGCTCAAGCGGCGGCACATTGGGGTGTGGAGGAGAACATGGCCAGCGGCGGCCTTTATCTTTACACGGGGCCGATTGTCGCCTTCTTCTTTTCCGCGCTCTATTTCGGTGTCTGGACGCATAGGCGCGAGCGGCTCTACATCCTGGTGCTGTCGTTCGCCTTCCTTTGCTACGCGCTCGCGGCGCTGACGCAGATGCTGTTCATCCCGCGGGATCCGGGGCTGAATTCGGTCATCTCGACGGTCATCTACACGCTTTGCATCTTCCTTCTGGTGAAGGGGGTGAGCTTGCGCTTCCAGGAGCCTGGACAGGAGAAGCTGACGGTGGCGCTGGCCCTCGCCGTCGTCGCACTGACAACCTATTTCTATTATGTGGACCGCAGCCTTCTGCTGCGCATCTACGTGCAGAACTTCGGCTATGGGTTCATGGTGACCTTGGCGGCCTTGCGCCTTCGCACCCGCAGGGGGCTTCTGGATCAATCCTTCTTCTGGGTGCTGCTGGTCTTCGGTCTGCATTTCTTCGTGCGCACCCTTCTCACCGCGCCCATCGCAGGGGATCTCGCCCGCTATGATGCCCTGATCGCCGCGGGGGCGGATCCGGTGGAGATGCGCAAGGGTTTCTCGTCCTCGCCGTTCTGGCAGGTGATGAACTTCAGCGTGTTCATCAGCGGCCTTCTCATCGCGCTCATGCTGTTCGTGGCGGTGGCGCTGGACGTGATCGAGGATTTCCGGCGTGAGAGCGGCTCCGATACGCTCACCGGGCTGCTTAACCGGCGCGGATTCCATCTCGTTGCGACGCCGCTCTGGAACAATGCCGGCATGCGGCCGCTGAGCGTGGCCTATTGCGATCTCGACCACTTCAAATCCATCAACGACACCTTCGGCCACGCGGTGGGTGACCGGGTGCTGCGGCAGTTCTCGGACATCGTCTCCAGCGAGCTGCGACACTGGGACGTGGCCGCGCGGTTCGGCGGCGAGGAATTCGTCCTGCTGCTGCCGCGCGCCTCGGGCGAGGCGGCCCTCGCCATTGTCGAGCGGGTCCGCGGGGTCCTGCGCGCCACCCGTTTCGACGAGCTGAGCGATGGCCGCGCGGTTACCGCCAGCTTCGGTGTCGCCCAGGCCGGGCCCACGGAAACCCTGGCCGAGCTCATCCACCGCGCCGATCTCATGGTGTATGCCGCCAAGCGCGCCGGCCGCGACCGCTGCCTGCTCGACCAAAAGGTGCCGGTGGATTAGCCGCCGGGGCCTCGCTCCCGGAGGCGGCTCGGGAGACGCTGAAGGCGGATTTTCGCCACGGGGCGGCCGAAATGGGCGCAGGATGGGGTCCTCGAGCCCATCCGAATGTGCATTTCGCGCCTTCGGAGCGCGATTTCGGTGCCTGGAGGCGCCATCCCGCGTTGCGGGAGAAGCGAAGGGTGCATTAGGGTCGGCTCGCCCTGCCGCCCCGGAAACGACCGATGCACCAAAGAACCGCCCGCCCCATCGACCCGGCCTCGGATGCCGCCATCGCCGCGAGCGTGACGCCGCTGCCCATCGAGCAGGTGGCGGCGAAGCTCTCCATTCCGGCCGACGCCATCTTCCGCTACGGCCCGCACAAGGCGAAGCTTTCTCTCGATTTCATCGCCGATCTCGACGCCGGCGCGGGGGCGGGAGCCGACGGGGAGCCGGCCGCAACGCCGGTGGGCGGGCACAAGGGCAAGCTCATCCTGGTCACGGCCATCAGCCCCACGCCGGCGGGGGAGGGCAAGACCACCACCACCATCGGCCTCGGTGACGCCCTCTCGCGGCTCGGCGCCAGCACCGCCGTGTGCCTGCGCGAGCCCTCCCTCGGCCCGGTGTTCGGCGCCAAGGGCGGTGCCACCGGTGGCGGGCGGGCGCAGATCATCCCCATGCAGGACATCAACCTGCACTTCAATGGCGACATCCACGCCATCTCCGCCGCCCACAATCTGCTCTCGGCGCTGATCGACAATCACATCTATTGGGGCAACAGCCTGGATCTCGACGCCCGGCGCATCGTCTGGCGGCGGGTGATGGACCTGAACGACCGCGCGCTCCGCTCCATCACCATCGGCCTCGGCGGCCCCGGCAACGGCTTCCCTCGCGAGGATGGGTTCGACATCACGGTGGCGAGCGAGGTGATGGCCATCTTCTGCCTGGCCGACAGCCTGGAGGACCTCGACGCCCGCCTCGCGCGCATGGTGGTGGGCCAGACGCGCGGCCGGCGCATGGTGAGCGCAGAAGAGCTGGGTGGCATCGGCTCCATGGTGGCGCTGCTGCGCGACGCCTTCCAGCCGAACCTGGTGCAGACCATGGAGGGCACGCCCGCTCTGGTGCATGGCGGCCCCTTCGCCAACATCGCCCATGGCTGCAATTCGGTGATGGCCACCCGGAGCGCCCTGGCCCTGGCCGATTATGTGGTGACCGAGGCGGGCTTCGGCGCCGATCTCGGGGCCGAGAAATTCCTGGACATCAAGTGCCGGCAGGCGGGCCTTGCCCCCTCGGCGGCGGTGGTGGTGGCCACCATCCGGGCGCTGAAGATGCATGGCGGCGTGCCGGTGAAGGAGCTGGGCCCGGAGAATGTCGAGGCGGTGCTGGCCGGAACCGCCAATCTCAAGCGCCATGTGGAGAATCTCGGCAAGTTCGGGCTGCCCGTCGCGGTGGCGCTCAACCGCTTCACCACCGACACCCCGGCCGAGGTGGAGGCCGTGCGCGGCGCCCTCGCGGCCATGGGCGTCGAGGTGCATGTGTGCTCCCACTGGGCCGATGGCGGCGCCGGCGCCGAGGAGCTCGCCCGCGCGGTGAAGGCCCTGGCCGAGCGGCCGAGCAGCTTCCGCCTCCTTTACCCGGACGAGATGCCGCTGAAGGAGAAGATCGAGACCGTGGCGCGGGAGATCTATGCCGCCGGCCGGGTGGACTTCTCCACCGCCGCCACCAACCGCCTCAGGGAGTTCGAGGCGGCGGGTTTCGGCCGGCTGCCGGTGTGCATGGCGAAGACCCAATACTCCTTCTCCGCCGACCCCACCTTGCGCAACGCGCCGAGCGGGCACGCTCTGCCCATCCGCGACGTGCGCCTGTCGGCGGGCGCCGGCTTCGTGGTGGCCTATGCGGGCGACATCATGACCATGCCGGGCCTGCCGTCCCACCCGGCGTCGGAGCACATCTACGTGGCCCCCGACGGCTTCATCGCCGGCCTGTCCTGAGGTCGTCCGGCGCGGCCCGGACGGTCAGTCGCGCGAGAGGCCGCGGGCCTTGAGGGCGTCGACATAGGCGGCCATCAGCGCCGTCTGGTCGCGGCCGTAGCGGTAAAGCAGGGCCCACGGATAGATGCCGGTGGAATGGCCGTCATCGAAGGTGATGCGGATGGCGTAATTGCCGGTCATCTCGATGCCGGTGATGCGCACGGCGCGCTTGGCCGCCACCGTGATCTTCTCATGGGGCGCATGGCCCTGCACCTCGGCCGAGGGGCTTTCCACGCGCAGCAGCTCGGCGGGAATGGAGAAGCGGGCGCCATCGTCAAAGGCGATGTCGAGCGCGCTTTTGTCGGCGGCAAGGCGGATCTCGCTGGGCCAGGCGGCCGGCACGGGCTGCGGGGCTGCGGCGAGGGGCGTTTCCTGCTGGGTGATCTGTTCGGTCACGATGCATGTTCCCTGTCTGGGTGGGATGTCCAACGGGCACGGCTTTGTGCGCCCGCATCCCTGTTCATGGCTCTGTTGCATACGATATAAGGAACGGGCGCCGAAGTCCGCGCGCTGCCGCAGGCGGCGACGGGCTCCCGTGAGATCGGCGAAAAGCCGGCGGTCGGGGTGCGTGGGGTGGATGGCCAGGAGAGAGGCGACGTGAGCGCGACGGTGAGTGCTGTGTCGAGAGACCTGATGGACCGGCCCGGCGTGGCGGCGGGCCGCGAGGCGGGGCCGCTGGTGGATACGTTCGGCCGCGCGGTGACCTATCTTCGGGTCTCGGTGACGGACCGATGCGATTTCCGCTGCGTCTATTGCATGTCCGAGCATATGACCTTCCTGCCCAAGCCGGACCTTCTCACCCTGGAGGAGCTGGACCGGCTGTGCAGCGCCTTTGTGCAGCGCGGCGTGCGGCGCCTGCGCCTCACCGGTGGCGAGCCCCTGGTGCGGCGGGACGTGATGACCCTGTTCCACAGCCTCTCGCGCCATCTGGAAACCGGCCGGCTCGACGAGCTGACGCTCACCACCAATGGGTCGCTGCTCGCGCGCTATGCGGGCGACCTGGCCGGTTGCGGCGTGCGGCGGGTGAACGTTTCCCTCGACACGCTCGATGCGGACACCTTCCGCGCCATCACCCGCTGGGGCGACCTTTCCCGCGTGCTGGACGGCATCGCGGCCGCCAAGGCGGCGGGCATCAAGGTGAAGATCAATGCCGTGGCGCTCAAGGGCGTGAACGAGCATGAGATCGCCCGCATCATGGAATGGGCCCACGGCGAGGGGCACGACCTCTCCCTCATCGAGGTGATGCCGCTGGGCGATACGGGCGAGGACCGGGTGGACCAGTATCTGCCCCTCGACACTGTGCGCGCCCGCCTTGAGGAGCGCTTCACCCTTACCGACATCGCCTATCGCACCGGCGGGCCCGCCCGCTATGTGGAGGTCAAGGAGACCGGGGGGCGGCTCGGCTTCATCACCCCGCTCACCCACAATTTCTGCGAGGGCTGCAACCGGGTGCGCGTCACCTGCACGGGCACGCTCTATATGTGCCTCGGCCAGGAGGATGCGGCGGACCTGCGGGCGCCGCTGCGCGCCTCGGCCTCGGACGAGGCCCTCAATTCGGCCATCGACGCCGCCATCTTCCGCAAACCCAAGGGCCACGACTTCGTCATCGATCGCGCCCATGGCCCGGCGGTGCAGCGCCACATGAGCACCACGGGCGGTTAACCCTCCATTTGCCATTGCGGCGCAACGGTGGCGCCGCCATGCGTCCGGCGCAAGGCTGGCCGATAAGGGGCCAGAATTCCGCGCGCTGCGGTGCAGCGCCGATGGGCTAATACGACGCATAGAACGTATCCGAGCACCCCAGCCCATCCACCCCTCGCGCCGGCTCCCGCTGGCCCTGCGGGGGCCCGGAGGCTGCCTGTGGCGCCGGAGGCTCTGGCCTGAACGTGCCGGGCGCGCCCGCAGCTGTCGCCGTGGGTGCGGGGCCGTACCCTCAGCATCTCGGCGGGGGACGGGGCCCGGGCGCGGAGACCCATGATTTGCGCGCGGCAGAAGGCCGCGTGAGAGGCGAGACATGACGAACGGGACGGGTGTCAGCACAGGCCCATCGGGCGCGCCGGGCAAATCCGGAGCGGCCAGCATGGCGGTGAAGGGCGTGATCGCCATGGCGCTGGCCATGGCCATGTTCATCACCAACGACACCTGCCTGAAGATGGCCGTGCGGGAAATCCCCCTGGGCGAGGCCATCTTCCTGCGAACCCTGCTTTCGGCCGCCATCATCCTGGCGCTGGTGGCCCGTGCCGGCGACCTGGCGGCGCTGCCCATGGTGCTGCGCCCGCGGGTGCTGGCGCGCGCGGGGCTCGATGCGCTCACCACCTTCATCTATGTGGCGGCGCTGGCGGTGATGCCCATCGCCTCATCCACCACCATCTATATGGTCGCCCCGCTGATGACGACGGCGCTGGCCGTGCCCATGCTGGGTGAAAAGGTGAGCTGGCGGAGCTGGTGCGCCATCATTATCGGCTTTTGCGGCGCGCTCATCGTCACCCGGCCGGATCCCGCCACCTTCTCCGCCGTGGCCCTGCTGCCGGCCCTCGCGGCCTTCTGCGGCGCGGCGCGCGATGTGATGACGCGGGGCATTGGCATGGAGATACCGGGCTCGGTGGTGGGCGTGTCGTCCACCTTCGTGCTGATCGCCAGCGCCGGGTCGTTCGCGCTGTGGGAGTCGTGGCACGGCCTGTCCCTGCAGGCGGTGGGGCTGGTGCTGCTGGCGGGCGCGGCCTTCGCCGCCGGCACGCTGCTGCTGGTGTTCGCCTTCCGCCATGCGCCGGTCGCCTCGGTCTCGCCGCTGCGCTACCTGATGGTGTTCGGCGCGCTCGTCTCCGGCTTCCTGGTGTTCGGCGATTTGCCGGATGCGTGGACCAGCATCGGCATGGTGCTGGTGGTGGGGGCGGGGCTTTACGCCATCACGGCCGAGCATCGGCGCAGCGTGATGGCGCGCCGCGCCGCTTCCGGTTGCGGCAACGCCACCCTGGGCGCGGCAGTCGCCTGCGCTCCTTCCAAGGACTGAGGCCGGAGGGCCACCGGCCTGATGCGCACAAGGCTGACGCTCCTGCGCGTGCGTCATGGGTGTGAGCGCCACGAGCCAGATGTGCCGCCGCGCCGGGCTGCCCAGGCTCCGGTCACGGCTAAGGCTCCGGTCATGGCCAAGCTCAGGTCACGGCTAAGGCTCCGATCGCGGCCCAGCCTCCGATCGCGGACGAGCTCAGGTCACGGCCAAGCTCGGGTCACGGCGACGAGTCAAATCAAGGTCAAGCGTCAATCAAGGCCAAGGCTCCGATCGCGACCAAGGCTCCGATCGCGACCAAGGCTCAAATCACGCCCAGGGTTCGGCAGGTCACGCGTCAGGCCAAGGGCTCAGCCTCCCCTGCGCGGCGATTGAGCCAAGGCGGGCCGGGAGCCGAGCCGGGGCCGGGAGCGCGGAGCCTCTCGGCATATGCGCTCCGGTCGTGGGGACTCAGGGTTGGCGCGGGCGATAGTCTCCGGTCACGGGGTCGCGCACCAGGGGAATGGTCTTCAGCTCGCCGTCCTCGGCGGCCCGCTGCCGGTCCATGCGGTCGTTGACCTTGCGCGTCTCGGCGGCGATCACCTTGGCCAGCGCGGCGGCGCCGAGGGTTCCCAGAGCGACGATGATCCACGGGGGCACGGGCATTCTCCTCAGCACTGCGGCCGCAAGCCCCGGCACCCTGCCGGTGGCGCTCCAATCGCGGATGCGTTCCGGAGCCGGCGCACCTTTATAGCACCGCATCCAGCGCCGCATCGTCTCAAGGCCCACCGTGAAGCGCGCGGATGGCGAAATCACGATGCCGCGGCGGACCGGCAGGGGGGATCAGCCCTCTTCCTGGGCCAGCCGGTGCTCCAGAATGGTCTTGGCCACCAGTGTCACCAAAGCGAGCAGGGCCAGCAGCGAGGCCACGGCGAACGAGGCCACGAACTGATACTCGTTATAGAGGATCTCGATGTGCAGCGGCATGGTGTTGGTCAGGCCGCGAATGTGGCCGGACACCACCGAAACCGCGCCGAATTCGCCCATCGCCCGCGCATTGCAGAGCAGAACGCCGTAGAGCAGCGCCCATTTCACATTGGGCAGGGTGACACGGAAGAAGGTGGACAGCCCCGATGCGCCAAGGGAAACGGCGGCCTCCTCCTCGGAGGTGCCTTGCTCCTGCATCAGCGGAATGAGCTCGCGCGCCACGAATGGGAAGGTGACGAACACGGTGGCCAGCACGATGCCGGGCAGGGCGAAGATGATCTTCACGTCCGCGGCCTCAAGCAGCGGCGCGAACAGGCCTTCCGCGCCGAACAGCAGCACGAACATGAGGCCCACCACCACCGGCGAGACTGAGAAGGGCAGGTCGATCAGCGAGATGATGACGCTCTTGCCGGGAAACTCGAACTTGGCAATGGCCCAGGAGGCCGCGAGGCCGAACACCAGATTGGCCGCAACCGAGATGGCCGCGACCTCCAGGGTGAGGCGGATGGCCGCCAGGGCATCGGGATCGGCCAGGGCTTCGAGATAGGCGGGAACGCCCCGCTTGAACGCTTCCACGAACACCGCCACCAGCGGCAGGCCGATGAACAGGCCCAGGAAGGCCAGGGCCAGGGCCGTCAGCGCCACCCGCACCGCGCGCGGCTCCGTGTTCACCGGGCGGTAGCCGTGGTGGGCGCGCCCATGGCTCTCCACCACGCCGGTGGGCAATCCCTCGCTGGCGCCGTGAACCGGGGGCGCGTCCTGCGCGGGAGTGCTCATGAAGTGCGTCCTTCGTGGTGGTCTGGGCGCGGTTCCATCGCGCGAAAAGGCCATCGTCCAGGCCATCATAGGCCGATTCCAGGGCGAGCGGGATGCGGCGTCGCGACAGGCGGCGCGCGCCCCGGGGTCAGATGCCCTCACCCAGGTGGATGCCGCATTCCGTCTTGGCGCGGCCACGCCAGCGGCCGGCGCGCGGGTCTTCTCCCGGCTTCACCCGTGAGGTGCAGGGCATGCAGCCGATGGACAGAAATCCGTGCTTTTCCAGCGGATGATGGGGCAGCTTGTGCTGCTCCATATAGGCCAGGAGATCCTCGCGGGCCATGGTGGCCAGCGGGTTGAACTTCACCCGCGCGCCGTCGCCCTCCACCACCGGAATGGTGGAGCGGGTCTGCGCCTGGTAGCGCTTGCGGCCGTTGATCCAGGCCGAATAGGGCGCGAGGGCACGGGCCAGCGGCTCCACCTTGCGCAGGGCGCAGCAGGTGTCCGGGTCGTCCGCCCACAGGCCGTTGCCGGCATCGCGCGCGGCCAGGGCCGCCGGGTCGGGGGTGACGGTGAGGACCTGGGTCAACCCCAGCAGCTCGGTGAGCTGGTCCCGATAGGCCAGGGTTTCGGGAAACAGGTGGCCGGTGTCCAGGAACACCACGGCCGTCGCCGGATTCACCTGGGCGATGAGATGCAGCAGCACCACCGATTCCGTGCCGAAGGACGAGACCGCCGCGATGCGTCCGGGAAACAGGGCCAGCGCGATCTCAATGATCTTCTGGGGCTCGGTCCGGCGCAGGGCGGCGTCAAGGGCGAACACGTCGAGGGGCAGCGGCTGTGCCCCCGCGATGGGCGGCGCGCCGGTGGTGCTCGCGGCCGCGCCGATGGCCGTGCTCGTCGTCGCGTTCATGCCAGTCGTCCCTTCGCCGCGCGGCGGGTCTCGGCGGCCGTGCGGCGGCCGTCGCCCGTGGGCTGGTAGAAGATGGAATAGCTGGTGAGCGCGCGGTGGACGGTGCCGGCATCGGCCGCCTTCTCCAGCTCGAAGGCGTCGAAGCCGGCCCGCGCCATCATCAGGAGCTGGTCGCGCAGAACGTTGCCGGTGGCGCGCAGCTCGCCGGTGAAGCCGTAGCGCTCGCGCAGCAGGCGCGCCTGGCTGAAGGCGCGGCCGTCGCGGAACTTCGGAAAGGCCAGTGCCACCAGCGCAAGGCGGGGCAGCAGCGGCTCCAGCTCGGCCACGTCGCGATTGTTGGGCCAGGCCACGCCAAGCGCGACATTGCGGGCGAAAAGGGCCTCCTTGTTCGCCAGCAGGCGCGCGGCGGAGACGATCGTCGGGCCGTCCGGCAAGGGGGCGTCGTCGGCGACGGCGGTGAAGGGATCGGCGATGATCGTCCCGGACTTAACGAGGGGCATAGGCGCGCTCCTTGAACGGTTCGATGCCCAGGCGCTCGACCGCGGCGATGAAGGTTTCCTGGGGCGATGTGCGCAGCTCCAGATAGGTCTCGACGAGCCGCTCTACCGCATCCACGATTTCGCTCTCCGGGATGGCCGGGCCGATCAGCTCGCCCAGGCGCGCCTTGGAATTGCCCTTGCCGCCCAGGGTGATCTGGAAGAACTCCTCGTCCTTCTTCTCCACCCCCAGAATGCCGATATGGCCGATATGGTGGTGGCCGCAGGCATTGATGCAGCCGGAGATGTTCACGTGCAGCCGGCCGATGTCGGCGATGCGCGCATCATCGGCAAAGCGCTCCGTGAGCTTCTGGGCAATGGGAATGGAGCGGGTGTTGGCCAGCGAGCAATAATCGAGGCCCGGGCAGGAGATGATGTCGGTCACCAGTCCCACATTGGGGGTGGCGACGCCGATGGCGTCGAGCGCCTTCCACAAAGCGGGCAGGTCCTTCTGCCGCACATGGGGGAAGACGAGGTTCTGCTCGTGGGCGACGCGGATCTCGCCATAGGCGTAGCGGTCGGCGAGGTCCGCGATGGCGTCCATCTGGTCGGCGGTGCAGTCGCCGGGCGGGCCGCCCACCGGCTTCAGGGAAAGGGTGACGATGGCATGCCCCGCGGCCTTGTGGGGTGCCACCGAGTTGGCGTGCCAGCGGGCGAAGGCCGGCTCCGCGAGGGCGGCGGCCAGGGCTGGCGGGTGGTCGGGCAGGGCTTCGAGATCGGGGTTCACGAAGCGGTCGGCGATGGCGGAGATGGCGGTCTCGTCGAGCCGCAAGGCGCCGTCGCGGATGGCCTGCCACTCGGCTTCCACCTTTTCGGCGAAGGCCTCCGGGCCCATTTCGTGCACCTGGATCTTCACCCGGGCCTTGTAGATATTGTCGCGCCGGCCGCCGAGATTGTAGGTGCGCAGGATCGCTTCCAGATAGGAGAGCAGGTCCTCCTTCGGCAGGAAGTCGCGGATGGTCTGGCCGATGAAGGGCGTGCGCCCCAGCCCGCCGCCCACCATCACCTCGAATCCGGTGTGCCCGTCCCGCTGGCGCAGGCGCAGGCCCACGTCATGCACGCGGGTGGCGGCGCGATCATGCTTCGCCGCCGTGATGGCGATCTTGAACTTGCGCGGCAGGTAGGTGAATTCCGGGTGCAGGGTGGACCACTGGCGGATCACCTCCGCATACAGGCGCGGATCCTCGATCTCGTCGCGGGCGGCGCCGGCGAAGGCGTCGGTGGTGGTGTTGCGGATGCAGTTGCCCGAGGTCTGGATGCCGTGAATGCCCACTTCCGCCAGCTCCGCCATGGCGTCCGGCAGCTCGGCGAGCTTGATCCAGTTGAACTGGATGTTCTGGCGGGTGGTGAAGTGGCCATAGCCCCGGTCATAGCGCCGCGCCACGCGGGCGAGGGCCTTGAGCTGGGTTGAATTCAGCGTGCCATAGGGAATGCACACGCGCAGCATGTAAGCGTGCAATTGCAGATACACGCCGTTCATGAGGCGGAGCGGCTTGAACTCCTCCTCCGTCAGCGCGCCGGAGAGGCGCCGGGCCACCTGGTCGCGAAACTCGGCGACGCGCTCCTGGAGGAAGGTGCGGTCGAACGCGTCATGAACATACATGGGGATCAGGCTCTCTTCAGGCCGCGCGGGCGGGGGACGCGGCGGGCGTGATGGTGGGGCCGCCCACGCGGATGCGCTCGCGCAGGTTGACCGGAATGGCGTGACCCTCCGGGGTGAGGGCGACGCGGGCCGCATAGGCGCCCACCGCCGTGTTCTCATCGCCCTGGGCAATGGCGAGCAGGCGCTGCACCTCCTCGGCGGTGGTGGCCACCGTGGCCTCGCCGATGGAGAGGCTCCATCCACCGCCCGCCGTGAGCCACACCACCACGCCGTCGGCGAGGCGATTGGCGGTGATGGCGGTGGGGCCCGCAATCTTCAGCTTGCGTTGCAGCGGAGAGGTCATGTGTGCGGCCCTCGAGATTGAAAGTTGACAAAATCAGTGTGATTAACACGATCATTGTCCGTGATTAGAAGCTAAAATATCGTCATATGATGTGCAATATGAAAAATCACACTAAAATACGATGTAAAATGCGGGGCTGAAACCGTGCGCGGCTCCCCTTGCTCCGACGCGATGGCCCGTGCACGCTCCGCCGGCGGCGCCGCGTGTTCCGCCGAGAGGAAAGCCGAGGAGATCCCATGATGACCGCCGTTCCGCCTTCCCCGCCTGTTCTGCTCGACGTGGCCGAGGGCATCGCCCGCATCCGCTTCAACCGGCCGGACGTGCTCAACGCCCTTGATGAGGCCAGCATTCTTGCCTGGAAGGCCGCGGTCGACCGGGTGGCGCAGGACGATACGGTGCGGGTGGTGGTGCTGTCGGGGGAGGGGCGGGCCTTTCTCGCCGGGGGCGATGTGGGCCGCTTTCATGCAGCGGGCGCTGACGCACCGCAGGTGGCCGCGGCCATCATCGATCCCTTCCATCAGGCGATGCTGACCCTGGCCGGCCTGTCGGCGCCGGTGATCGCGAGCGTGCAGGGGGCGGTGGCAGGTGCCGGCCTGTCGGTGGCCATTGCCGCGGACCTGGTGGTGGCGGCCGATGATGCCAAGTTCACCATGGCCTATACCCGCATCGGCACCACGCCCGACGGCTCGGGCACCTTCTCCCTGCCGCGCATCGTCGGGCTGCGCAAGGCGATGGAGCTTACCTTGCTGTCGGACCTGGTGGACGCCGCCGAGGCGCTGCGCCTCGGGCTGGTGAACAAGGTGGTGCCCGCCGCCGATCTTGCCCGCGAGACCGAGCTTCTGGCGCGCCGGCTCGCCGCCGGGCCCACGGCCGCCTATGGCCGGGTGAAGCACCTGCTGCGCTCCTCCTTCTCCCACACCCTGTCGGAACAGCTCCATGCGGAGCGCGAGGCGTTTATTGCCAGCACTGGCACGTTCGATTTCGCGGAGGGGGCCGCCGCCTTCGTCGGCAAGCGCCCGCCACGCTTCGAGGGGCACTGAGAGGCACATTCCATATCGCCGATGGACGTTGTGTATTGACGCCATCGTTAATGTCGATCATGTTCATAGAAAATAGGGATCTATGAACATGACGACGGCTCAGCGCCAGCTTCTCCGCGACAGCGTCTTCTTTGCCCTGTCCTATGGGGTGATCGTGATGGCCGTGCTGTTCGGCTGAGCCGACGGCATGGGGCGCGAGTGAGGATCTTGCCGGCGACATGTGCCGGGTGCAGCGCGCGCGGCGTCGCGTGAAGGGGCTCCATGCAGAGCCGCGTTCCCGGTCCCTGGAAGCGGGCCCATGCTCACCGGGGCTGGGCCGCACCGGACGCTTTCAGGCGCAGGTGATTTGAGGGGCGTCCGTGCGGGCGCGCCGGGATGGCACCGCGACGGCGCGCGGCCCGGCCAGGGAGCTGGCCTTTCCTATTTTCAGGACGAAGATGAAGCCGCGAGAATGCCTGCGCGCGTTGGCCGCGAGCTGTGGCCGCGTGACCTCAGCGGGTGAGGACCACCTGCTGGTTGGTCTCCGCCAGCACGCCCACATAGCGGTTCGGGCCCGAGGGTCGCAGGCGGGCGGTGACCTTGCCCTGGTGATTCTGCAGGACGAGGTCCGGCCCCATCATGTCCCAACCCTTGGTCATGAAGATGTCGCTGGGGCAGGACACGTCGGCCTGGGCGGACATGCCGCTGAGGCCGCGAGCGGTGGACAGGGTGACGGGGCAGGTGTTCTGCCCATTGTCCCAGGAGAAGGTCCAGGCGCCGGACATCTGCTCCTTCGCTGCGGTGGGCGCATAGGCTGCCCCGCCCGGATTGGCCGGGGGCGGCGCCAGCGGCACATTATTGGCGGTGCTGCGGGGCGTGATGGCCTCTGCGGCGGAGGCGGTCTGCGTCGGCGCGGGGGCCGCGGTGGCCGGCGCGGGCGCGGGCGAGGTTTCCACGGCGCCGGTGGGGGCCACCAGCGGCGGAGGGGCATCAACCCGATTGGCCGCCATGGCCGAGGGCTTGTTGCCGAAGCCGTCCAGCTCGGTGCTGCAGCCGGCGAGGGCCGCTGCCAGAGTTCCCATCGCCAAAGCGGTTCCCGCTCCGGTCAGCACCTTGCGCCACACACTCTGCATCAACACTCTCCGGACGCGCCCCGCATCCCTGGGTCCTGCCTTCGCGACACCTTATGGCGCCCCCGCGACGGCCGGCCCATTCGACGTTCGGATCTCACCCGGCCTTGGGAACAGGTCGCAAAGCCTTGTTCCCTCAGGGTGGGTGCGAATGGACCACACTTTCCGCAGAAGATGGCAGCAGCAAGGCTGGTTAGGCACCTAAATACCGCGCTCCACCGATGGATGGACGCATGGTTTCGGTGGCGTTATCCAGCCACGATGACCGGCCTCGGCCTTCCTTGTCACGCCGCATTCCCTTGATTCGCCCCGCAGCAGGAGAGCAGCCCATGACCCAGCACCTCGATCCCCGGAGCCTGACGCTTCTTGTCACCGGCGCCACCTCCGGCATCGGCGCCGCCACGGCGCGCCGCTTCGCGCAGGCGGGTGCCCGCGTCATCGCTGTCGGCCGGCGCGTGGAGCGGCTCAAGGAGCTGAAGGCGCAGTATGGCGAGCTGATTCATACGGCGGTGGTCGATACCCGCGACCTGAAGGCCATCGAGGAGCTGCTGGCCAGCCTGCCGGAGGCCTTCCGTAACTATAATGTGGTGTTCGCCAATGCCGGCCTCGCCTTGGGCCTGGAGCCGGCCCAGAAGGCGAACATCGAGGATTGGGACACCATGGTGGACACCAACATCAACGGTCTGCTCTACACCGTGCGGGCGACCCTGCCGGCCATGGTGGCGCGGGGCGAAGGCCATGTGGTGCTCACCGGCTCCACCGCTGGCGACTATCCCTATCCGGGCGCCAATGTGTATGGCGCCACCAAGGCCTTCGTGAAGCAGTTCTCGCTCAATCTGTGGTCCGACGTGGCCGGCACCGGCGTGCGCGTGACCAATATCGAGCCGGGCATGACGGAAACCGAATTCTCCGTGGTGCGCTTCAGCGGTGACAAGGACCGTGCCGGCAACGTCTATGCCGGCGCCACCCCCATGACGGGCGCGGACATCGCCGAGCAGGTGTTCTTCGCCTGCACCCTGCCGCGCCATGTCAACATCACCCGCATCCAGGCCATGGCCTCGCAGCAGACGTTCGGCCCGCTGGTGGTGAAGCGCAATCCGGCGTGAGCATCGCGGGTGGCGGAGGATGAGCGGTCTCGGCATGATGGCGCGAGGGGAGGTGAGGCGTGAGCGTGCCCAATATCATCACCCTGTTTCGCATCCTGCTGGTGCCCACCGTGGTGTGGGCCATCGGCGTGGGCGAGACCCAGCTCGCCTTCTGGCTGTTCCTGACGGCCGGGGTGTCCGATGCGCTTGACGGCTTCATCGCCAAGCGCTTCGGCATGCAGACCGAGCTCGGCGCCTATCTCGACCCGGTCGCCGACAAGGCGCTCCTGGTCTCTATCTATGTGGCGCTGGCGGTGATGGAGCTCATCCCGCGCTGGGTGGCCATCGCCGTGGTCTCGCGTGATGTGATGATCGTGGGGGCGGTGGTGCTCTCGCTGGTGGTGGCCCGGCCGGTGGCCATCCGCCCGCTCTTGGTGTCGAAATTGAACACCGCGGCGCAGATCGCCTTCGCCGCCTTCGTGCTGGCCAGCGCCGGCTTCGGCTTCCATGTGCCGCAGGCCTTCACCCTGGGCCTCGTTTCGGTGGGGCTCTTGACGGGGCTTTCCGCCGCTGCCTATCTCGCGGAATGGACGCGCCACATGGCCAGTTGAATGGCGAACCCAACCGCGCGGGCGGGGCGCTTCGCTCCGGCAAGGGGGCGGGCACAGGCCCCGGCATGAGCTCCGGCGGCGGGGGAGAAGGAATGCCCTTGCGCATCAGGCTTTGGTTCTGGGTCGGGGCGCTTGCGGTCCTGGTGCTCTCGCTGTGGCTGCTTAGCGGCATCCTGCTGCCGTTTGTGGCCGGCATCGTGCTCGCTTATTTCCTCAATCCGGTGGTGATTCGCCTGCATCGCCTGGGGGTCGGGCGCACCATCGCCTCGCTGGCGGTGGTGGTGGTGATGCTGCTGCTGGTGGTGCTGTTCTTCCTGGTGGCGCTGCCCATCCTGGCGTCCCAGCTGTTCGAGTTCATCCAGCGCCTGCCCTCCTATGTCGCCCGGCTGCAAGGCCTGGTGACGGAGGAGAATCGCGAGTGGCTGAGCCACATCGTGGGCGACCGGCTGCCGGACATGCAGCGCTCCATCTCGGAGCTGATGACGCAGGGCGTCTCCTATCTGCTCGGCCTGCTGTCGTCGGTGTGGGCCGGCGGGCAGGCGGTCATTTCCATGTTCGCGCTCATGGTCGTGACGCCGGTGGTGATGTTCTACATCCTGTGCGACTGGGACGACATGGTGGAGTTCGTGGACGCCCTGGTGCCCGTCCACTACCACGACGTGGTGCGCACCCTTGCCCGCGACATGGACGGGGCAGTGGCCGGCTTCGTGCGCGGGCAGGCGCTGGTGTGCCTCGCCCTCGGCGCCTATTACGCGATCGCGCTGTCGATGACGGGGCTCAATTTCGGGCTGATCATCGGCCTCGTCTCGGGTGCCGTGTCCTTCATTCCCTATGTCGGCTCGCTGACGGGGCTGGTGCTGTCCACGGGCGTGGCCATCGTCCAGTTCTTCCCGGACTGGAGCATGATCGCCATCGTGTTCAGCATCTTCATCGTCGGCCAGACCATCGAGGGCTATGTGCTCTACCCCAAGCTGGTGGGCGACAGCATCGGCGTGCATCCGGTGTGGCTGATGTTCGCGCTGCTGGCGTTCGGCTATCTGTTCGGCTTCGTGGGCCTGCTGCTGGCGGTTCCGCTGACGGCGGTGGTGGGGGTGCTGGCGCGCTTCGCCATTGCCAAATACCTGTCGTCCTCGCTCTATCGCGGCCCGGGCGAGGGCGCGCTGCCCCCGGAGGGGCGCTGATCCCATGGCTGTTGGCGACGGAACCTCGCGCCAGCTTCCCCTCGAATGGCCCGCGCAACCGGCGTCGCGCCGCGAGGATTTCCTGGCCGCGCCCGGCAACGCGGCGGCGCTGGCGCTCATTGACGCATTTCCCGCCTGGCCGTCCAAGGTGGTGTGCCTGGTGGGGCCGGAGGGGGCGGGCAAGAGCCACCTCGCGGCCATCTTCGCCGCCCGCTCCGGCGCGCGCACCCTGTCCGCCCGCGAGCTGGAGCGCGCCGGCGTGCCCGCGGCGCTCGCGTCCGGCGCCCTGGTGCTGGAGGATCTCGACGCCGCCCCGTTCGAGGAGGCGGCGCTGTTCCATCTCCTCAATCTTGCGCGCGAGCAGGGGGCGTTCCTGCTGATGACCACCCGCACGCCCCCGTCCAAGCTGCGCCTGGCCACCGCCGATCTCGCATCGCGCCTGCGCGCGGTGCCGGTGTTCGAGATCGCCCCGGCGGATGACGACCTGCTCGCGGCCCTGCTGCTGAAGCTGTTCGCCGACCGTCAGCTGGCTGTGGACGAGGCGACGGTGAGCTATCTGCTGCTGCGCATTCCGCGCTCGGTGGCGGGAGCGCAGAAGGTGGTGGAGGCGCTGGACCGCGCCGCCCTCGCGGCCCACCGGCCGGTCACCCGCGCCCTGGCGGCGCAGGTGCTCAAGGCCCATCCCGATCTTGCCATGCCCGAGGACGAGCCGGGCGAGGATCCCGACGACGACCCCTGAAATGGTGGCGGGGGAGGGGCGGCGACCGGTCACGCTCCGTCATAGAGTAGTCACCTAAGGCAGCCATGGTCCGCCTGCACATCAGGGAGCCGACGATGAGCGCACAGGAAGCCGCAATCTTGAGAGACGACGAGACCCTTCCCGAGAATGCCCAGGCCGTGCCCGTCGAAGAGGCTCTTGCGCTGGCGCAGTCGCCGCACCGCTTCATCAATCGCGAGATTTCCTGGCTGCACTTCAATCGCCGGGTTCTGGAAGAGGCCTCCAACCGCAGCCACCCGCTGCTGGAGCAGCTGCGCTTCCTCTCCATCTCGGCCAACAATCTCGACGAGTTCTTCATGGTCCGCGTGGCGGGCCTGAAGGAGCAGATCCGCGAAGGCGTGCAGACCCGCAGCCCCGATGGCCTGACCCCTTCCGAGCAGCTCACCAAGATCATGGCGAGCGCCGCCCAGCTCATCGCTGACCAGCAGGTGCGCTGGCGCGAGCTGCGCACCGATCTCGCCGGCGCGGGCGTCACCCTCGTGGACGGGGCCGACGCCACCGCCGAGGATCGCGCGGCGCTGGAGAAGCACTTCCTGAACCATGTGTTCCCGGTGCTGACGCCGCTGGCCATCGACCCGGCGCATCCCTTCCCCTTCATCCCGAACCTCGGCTTCTCCCTGGCGCTGCAGCTGGTGCGCGAGGGCGACGGGCGGGGCATGAACGCGCTCATCCGCGTTCCGGCCAAGGTGGAGCGCTTCATCCGCCTGCCGGATCTCGCCGCCGCCCCCGGCGCGCGCTTCATGACGCTGGAGCAGATGATCGGCCTGTTCATCGCGAACCTGTTCCCCGGCTACCATGTGAAGGGCCAGGGCGTGTTCCGTGTTGTTCGCGACAGTGACCTGGAAATCGAGGAGGAGGCGGAAGACCTCGTCCGCCTGTTCGAGACCGCTCTGAAGCAGCGCCGCTATGGCGAGGTGATCCGCATGGAGGCCGATGCCGCCATGCCGGAAGAGCTGCGCAACTTCATGGCCCGCGAACTCGGCGTGCATGACGACGAGATCTTCGTGGTGAACGGCGTATTGGCGCTGAATGAGTTTTCCCAGCTCGTGTCGGTGGATCGGCCGGACCTGAAATTTCGGTCCTACAATGCCCGATTTCCCGAACGCATTCGCGAGAACGGCGGAGACTGTTTTCTGGCCATACGCGAAAAGGACATTCTTGTTCACCACCCTTATGAATCCTTTGACGTGGTGGTTCAGTTCCTTCGCCAGGCGGCCCGAGACCCCAACGTCGTCGCCATCAAGCAAACCCTCTACCGAACCTCCTCCGACAGCCCGATCGTGAAGGCGCTGGCCGAGGCGGCGGAGGCCGGCAAGTCGGTCACCGCGCTGGTGGAGCTGAAGGCCCGCTTCGACGAGGAAGCCAATATCCGCTGGGCGCGCGACCTGGAGCGCGCCGGCGTGCAGGTGGTGTTCGGCTTCATCGAGCTGAAGACCCACGGCAAGCTCTCCATGGCAGTGCGCCGGGAGGGCGGCACGCTCGCCACCTATGTGCATGTGGGGACCGGCAACTACCACCCCATTACCGCCCGCATCTATACCGACCTGTCGTTCTTCACGGCGGACCCGGTGATCGCGCAGGACGTGGCGCGCATCTTCAACTTCATCACCGGCTATGCGGAGCCGGGCGAGCTGGATGCCATGGCGGTCTCGCCGGTGTCGCTCAAGCCGCGCCTGCTCCAGCACATCCGCGAGGAGATCGAGCACGCGCGGGCCGGCCGCCCGGCGGCCATCTGGCTGAAGTGCAACTCGCTGGTGGACCCGGTCATCATCGATGCCCTCTACGAGGCCAGCGGGGCCGGGGTGCAGGTGGATTGCGTGATCCGCGGCATCTGCTGCCTGCGGCCGGGCATTCCCGGGCTTTCGGAAAATATCCGGGTGAAGTCCATCGTCGGGCGCTTCCTGGAGCACTCGCGCATCTATTGCTTCGGCGCCGGCCACGGCCTGCCGAGCCCGCAGGCGGTGGTTTACATTTCCTCCGCCGACCTGATGCCGCGCAATCTCGACCGCCGGGTCGAGACCCTGTGCCCCATCACCAACCCGACGGTGCACGAGCAGGTGCTCGACCAGATCATGGTCGCGAACCTTATCGACAACCAGCAGAGCTGGCGGGTGTTGCCGGATGGCTCCTCGGAACGCATAGTCCCCGCCGCGGGCGAGGAACCGTTCAACGCCCATCAATATTTCATGACCAACCCGAGCTTGTCTGGACGTGGAAAGTCTCTCAAGGATTCTTCGCCGCGCAGTCTCCTCGTCCGCCGCTGAGGTGACGGACGGCCTCCATCGAGCACCCGGCCGCTTGCCGGTCGGGGCGCCGGTGGCGGTGATCGACATCGGTTCCAACTCCGTGCGCCTGGTGGTGTACGAGGGGATGAACCGTGCGCTCACTCCCATCTTCAACGAAAAGGCGCTGTGCGGCCTGGGGCGGGAGGTGCTCTCCACCGGCCGGCTCGCGGAGGATGCGGTGCAGCGCGCCTTTTCGGCGCTGCGCCGCTTCAAGGCCCTGTGCAATGCCATGGGCGTGGAGGTTATCCACGCTCTGGCCACCGCCGCGGCCCGCGACGCGGAGAACGGCCCGGCCTTCATCGCCGAGTGCGAGGCCATCTGCGGCACCACCATCGAGCTGCTCACGGGCAAGCGCGAGGCGGAGCTGGCCGCCTGCGGCATTCTCGCCGGTGTCCACAACCCGGACGGCGTGGTGGGCGACCTTGGTGGCGGCTCGCTGGAGCTGGTGAACGTGAAGGGCGGGCGGATCGGCACGGGCATCACCCTGCCGCTCGGTGGCCTCGCTTTGCAGGACCGCTCCTCGCGCTCGCCGCGCAAGGCCGAGAAGATCATCAAGGAGACCATGCCCGACGCCGGCGTGCTGGGCGATCTGGCTGGGCGCACCTTCTATGCGGTGGGCGGCACCTGGCGGGCGCTGGCGCGTCTCCACATGTTCCAGAAGGGCTATCCGCTCCATGTGATGCACGGCTACGTGATTCCGGCGCGCGAGGCGCTGGACTTCACGCGCATCGTCCATCGCGCCGATGCCGACACCCTCGCCCATATCGACGTGATTTCCGATGCCCGTCGCCCGCTGCTGGCCTATGGGGCGCTGGTGCTGGAAAACGTTGTTCGCCAGGGGCGCGCCGCGGAAGTGGTGATCTCGGCGCTCGGCGTTCGTGAGGGCCTGCTCTACTCCCTGATGAACGAGGAGAGCCGGGCCGAGGATCCGCTGCTGCTGGCGGCCGCCGAGCTCAATGCGCTGCGCTCGCGCTCTCCGCGCCATGGCGAGGAGCTGGTGGGGTGGACGGATGCCTTCTTCGCCTCCTCCCCGGTGCTGGAGGAGAGCGCCGATGAAACCCGCCTGCGCCGGGCTGCCTGCCTGCTTTCGGATGTGAGCTGGCGCGCCCATCCGGACTATCGCGGTGAGCAGAGCCTCAACATGATCGCCCACGCGGCCCTTGCCGGGCTCGATCATCCGGGGCGGGCCTATCTGGCGCTGTCCGTCTATTTCCGCCATGTGGGCATCAGCGCCGACGACGCGGAGACGCGCATCCTGGAGCTGGTGAGCACCGGGCAGCTGGACCGCGCGCGCATCCTGGGCGGCGCCATGCGGGTGGGCTACCTGCTCTCCGCCGCCATGCCGGGGATTCTGTCGCGCACGCCGCTGGCAGTGCGCGGCGACCAGCTGGTGCTGAGCGTGCCGCGGGATCTGGCATCCCTGGTGAACGAGCGCGTGCAGGGCCGCCTGCGCCAGCTCGCCAAGCTCATCGGCCGCGAGCCGCACACCGAAGTGGTGGATTGAGCCCCGGGCATCGGCGCGCCGCGGAGAGTGGGCCGATGCCGCTGGCTGGGGGAGGAGAGGGGACGCTCAGCGTTTCCGCTCCCTCCGCCGCGATCATGCCCATCATGCGTCGGCCACCGAGCGGGCCCGTTGGTGCGCGCAGAAGGCCGAAAAGATGCAGGTTCCGGAAAAGCAATCATAGGTAGAATATTCTGTGGCCTTGCGGTGCTGCCGCAAGGCCTATGCAGCGGGGGAGCGCATGGACTCTCGCATGCAAGGCCTCCTCCCGCCTGAAAAAGACGTCACCTGTGGATCCGCGCGCCGATGGTGCCTCTCGGAAAATCGTCGTGACCAAGAAACAGGTCAGGGCGTGCATCGAGAAAAGAAAGAAGAACCTCCTCAGCAAACAGCTGGTCGACGCCGGTGTTCCAGTCATGAAAGGCGTTCAAGAGGTCATGCCGAATGGAAAATATTCGGGTACTGCAATCGCTTATGGAAAATGACGGTCGTCGTCGACGAGGCGTTGGGAAAGCCTCATCGCTCCGGCTATGCGCTCGTGCTTTTGATGCCGATTCGGGAAGGCTCACATGCCTGGGAGCACTATCCCGACAGGAGTGTTGGCGCTGGGACGGCCTCGACTGCCGGGGGCCGGGGGGATGGCTACACCCGTGGCGTGATCAGCAGGGGCGGCTCAGGGGCGAATAGTCATCGCTTCCAAGCCTGTTCGATCCGCACGCCGCCCCGGGCGACGGGACGCGCACGCGGGCACATGCCGGCACATGGTAAGCCCGGCGTCGTAAGCCCGGCTTGGTCTTGGCGGGGCGCCCGGCGGGCCAGGGTCAAGGGCTCTCCAAGGTCGCTCTCCTTTCGGGAGAGCTCGTTGGATTGACCCTCGCGCCGGGCCTCAGCGCTCCACAGCGATCACGCGGCCCTTCTCCACGGCGAGGGCGATGCGCCCGGCCTTGAGCGCGAGGGCGCGTTCGCCGAACAGCTCGCGCCGCCAGCCCTTCAGGGCCGGCACGTCCGCCTCGTCGTCGACGGCGATGCGCTCCAGATCGTCGGTGGTGGCGAGCACCTTGGCGGCCACAGCATTCTGCTCGGCGGTCATCCGCAACAGAACCTTCAGCAGCTCCACGGTGGCGCTGGCCCCGTTGGGCAGGGGCTTGTCCCGCTCGATGCGGGGCAGGGAGCGTGGATCGCGGGCGATGCCGCGCTTCACGGCCTCGATCACGGCCTCTCCATAGCGCGAGCGCTCAAAGCCCTTGGGCAGGGAGCGCAGCTCCGACAGCTTTTCCGGCGTCTGCGGCTGCTGCACGGCGATCTCGCCGATCACCTCGTCCTTGATGACGCGGCCGCGCGGCAGGTCGCGGGTCTGGGCCTCGCGCTCACGCCAGGCGGCCACCTCCACCAGCACCGCCAGCTCGCGCGGCTTGCGCACGCGCGACTTCAGCCGTTCCCAGGCGCTATCCGGGTTCTGGTCATAGGTACCCGGCGAGGTGAGGACATGCATCTCCTCCCCGACCCACTCGCCACGTCCGCGGGTGTCGAGATCGGTGGTGAGCTTCACATAGATGTCCCGAAGATGGGTGACGTCCGTCATCGCATAGACGAGCTGGGCCGGGCTGAGCGGGCGGCGGGACCAGTCCGTGAAGCGGGAGGACTTGTCGATGGCGTGCCCGCACACGCGCTGCACGAGCTGGTCATAGGAGATGCTGTCGCCGTAGCCCAGAACCATCGCCGCCACCTGGGTGTCGAACACCGGGTGGGGAATGAGGCGGGCGAGATGCCAGATGATCTCGATGTCCTGCCGGCCGGCATGGAACACCTTCATCACCTCCTTGTCGGCCATGAGCCGGTAGAAGGGGGTCAGGTCCAGCCCATGGGCCAGTGCGTCCACCACGATGGCCTCTTCCGGGGAGGCCACCTGCACGACGCAGAGCTTGGGCCAGAACGTGGTTTCGCGGAGGAATTCCGTGTCCACGGTGACGAAGGGATGGCGGGCAAGACGCTCGCAAGCCGCTGTGAGAGCGTCGGTCGTGGTGATGGGATCCATGGGCTCGAACATAGCCGCGTCGGGTCGCGGGCGGAAGGGATTGTGGCGTGAATTTGTCCGGATGTCGGAGCATGGCCCGGGCCGGCGATGGCGGGCCTCAGGCGGCGGCGCCACGGGCGAGGCGCGCGGCGTCCTCCTCCGACATGGGAGGCCCCAGCAGGTAGCCCTGTAGGTGGGTGCAGCCCTCCTCGCGCAGGATGGCGAGCTGCGACTCGTTCTCGATGCCTTCGGCCGTGGTCTTCAGCTCCAGCGCCTCGGCCAGGCTGAGGATGGCCTTCACGATGGCATGGGTGTGGGGATCGTCCACCACGTGGCGGATGAAGCTCTGGTCGATTTTCAGCCGGCTGATGTTGAGCACCTGCAGGTAGCGCAGCGAGGAATAGCCGGTGCCGAAATCGTCCAGGGCGAGAATGATCCCCTGCGCGCGGAACTCGTCCAGCAGCGTGCGCACCGAAGTGTCGGCCTTCAGCAGCAGCGATTCGGTGATTTCCAGCTCCAGCCGGGTGGGGTCGAGGCCGCTGGTGGCCAGGGCGTCGCGCACCTGCTGGCGGGTGCCGCCGCCGCGAAACTGGGCGGGGGAAACGTTGACCGAGACGAACAGGTGGCCGGGCCAGCTCGCCGCCGTCCGGCAGGTTTCCCGGAGGATCCAGCCGCCCACCTTCACGATGAGGCCGGATTCTTCCACCACCGGAATGAAGCGCTCGGGCGGCACCTCGCCGCGGACCGGATGGTGCCAGCGCAACAGCGCCTCGAAGCCCGCCAGCTGGCCGCTGGCGGCCTCGAAGATGGGCTGGTAGGCGAGGCGGAACTGGTGGTGCTCCCAGGCGTCGTGAAGGTCGAGCTCCAGGTCGCGCCGGGCGCGGGCCACGGCGCCCATATTGGCCTCGAACAGGCGGGCATTGCCGCGGCCGTCATTCTTGGCCTCGTAGAGCGCGAGATCGGCGCATTTGAGCAGGGTCGCGACATCGTTCCCATCCGCGGGGGACGTGGCGATGCCGACGCTGCACCCGGTGAGGACCTGATGGTGATCGAGCAGGAACGGCGCCTTCAGGGATTCGATGATGGCTTCGGCGGCCGCCACCGCGCTGCGGTCGCCCGCGGCCTGCCGGCAGATGACGGCGAACTCGTCGCCGCCGAGCCGGGCGACGAAATCGTGCGGCGCGACCGTGTCCAGGAGGCGCTCGGCCACGGCCTGCAGCAGCGAATCGCCAATATCGTGGCCCAGCGTGTCATTGACGCTCTTGAAGTAGTCGAGGTCGATGAACAGCAGGGCGAGTGGGGGGCTCTCGGCGTGGGCAAGGCGCGCCGCGAGGCGCTCGGAGAAGAACAGGCGGTTGGGCAGGCCCGTCAGGGCGTCGTAGCGGGCCCGCCGGTGTTCTTTTTCCGAGAAGGCTCGTTCGCCATCCAGCTGGCGAATCACGAAGAAGATGACGCTGCCAATCAGGCAGCACACCAGCGCGGCGGCCAGGATGATGGGCAGAACCTCCTTCCAGGCCTGCGCCTCCAGCCAGTCGGTGCCATCGCTGATGACCACGGCGAGCGGGAAATGGGCCAGCTTCTGCACCGCCACCACCCGCTCGTGCTCGTCGAGAATGCCGGCGGGGATCACGTCACTCGCATCGGGAGCGAACAGGGCGCGGGCCATCTCGGCCCGCACCGCCGCGTCTCGGGGGAAGCGGGCGGCACTGCCCGGAACACGGGCCAGGAGGGCACCATCATCGCGCACCAGGGCGATGAGGCCGGAAGGGGCAAGGTCAATGGTGGAGAAGTTGCGTTCGAAGGAGGCCTGCTCCATCGCCCCGAGGATGAGGCCGAGGAAGGTGCCGTCCGCGGCGGTTACGCGCCGGGCCAGGAACAGGGTGACGGCGCCGGTGATGAGGTTGGTCACCGGCTCGGCGATGAAGGTGGGCGGGCCCTTCATGCTGCTCAGCACGATGAAGTAGTCGCGGTCCGACAGGTCAAGGTCGGGAATAGGCCAGGCGCGGCTGAAGTTCAGCAGCTTGCCGGTGCTGCCAACCACCGAGATGGCGTCCACATGGGGCAGGCCGGACATTTTCTCGCGCATCAGCCGGTGCATGAAGCGCTGGCCCATGAAGGTGGCGAATTCCTGCGGGGTCGCGACATTCGCGTCCGCGACCCGATCGGCGAGGCTGCGCTGCACCAGCTCCAGGCTCTGCAAGGCGCGGTCGGTCTGTCCCGCCAGGCTGAGGGCAAGGTTGCGCACCTCGCGGCGATGTTCGGCGTAGCTCTGGCGGTAGAGGGCCGTCACCAGGATCGCGGTGCCGAGGCAGATGATCGCGCAGATCATGACGCCGAGGCCGATCAACAGGGCGCGGGGGCGCAGGCGGCGCGCCGAGGGCGCTTGCGCGACATCCGCCGGCTCGCCACCACCGATGGCTTCCAGACGGGAAGGGGGCGATGCGGGGCCGGAGGGGGAAACGCCTGAACTCACTCGGTCTCTCGCATTGGGCGTCGGACCACCGCCTTCGGACAGGCGCGCGGTTGACGCAAGTCATGCTCATAACACGCTTTGCGGATGGTGAAATAGGACTGTGTGCTTGACAAGGGACGGGGCGCATGCACCTTCGCCCCGCTTCAGATGCGGACAGTCCGCGCCGGCGCGCGTCAGCGCTGCGGCCGGGGCGGAGTGTGCCAGCGCGGTTCCGCGCGCGCCGGGCCGGCTGCGCGCGGGGTCTCGCCGGCGGGGAAGGCTCCCCGCGTCTCATATTTTCAGCCTTGAAAGGGCAATCTGATGCACCGCTATCGCTCCCACACCTGCGGCGCGCTCACCACCGCCGAGGTCGGCGAGCACGTTCGGCTTTCGGGCTGGTGCCACCGCATCCGCGACCATGGCGGCGTGCTGTTTATCGATCTGCGCGACCATTACGGCCTCACCCAGGTGGTGGTGGACCCCGACAGTGCCGCCTTCAAGGACGCCGAGAAGGCCCGTTCCGAATGGGTGATCCGCATCGACGGCAAGGTGCGCCCGCGTCCCGAGGGCACGGAAAACCCCGATCTGGCCACCGGCGCCATCGAGGTCTACGCCACCGATCTGGAAGTGCTGGGCGCCGCCGCCGAGCTGCCCATGCCCGTGTTCGGCGACGTGGAATATCCGGAAGAGACGCGGCTCAAGTATCGCTTCCTCGACCTGCGCCGCGAGAAGCTGCACAAGAACATCATGACCCGCGGCGCCATCATCGACGCCATGCGCGCCCGCATGAAGGGCCAGGGCTTTTTCGAGTTCCAGACCCCCATCCTCACCGCTTCGTCCCCCGAGGGCGCGCGCGACTTCCTGGTGCCGTCCCGCCTGCATCCCGGCAAGTTCTATGCGCTGCCCCAGGCGCCCCAGCAGTATAAGCAGCTGATCATGATGAGCGGCTTCGACCGCTACTTCCAGATCGCCCCCTGCTTCCGCGACGAGGACCCGCGCGCCGACCGCCTGCCCGGCGAGTTCTACCAGCTCGATCTGGAAATGAGCTTTGTGGAGCAGGAAGACATCTTCGCGGCGGTGGAGCCCGTCATTCGCGGCGTGTTTGAGCAGTTCGCGAACGGCAAGCCCGTCACCCAGAACTGGCCGCGCATTCCCTATGCCGTGTCCATGCGCAAATACGGCACCGACAAGCCGGACCTGCGCAACCCGCTGGAAATGCAGGATGTCTCCACGCATTTCCGCGAATCCGGCTTCAAGGTCTTTGCCCGCCTGCTGGAGGTGGAGAAGAACGAGGTGTGGGCCATTCCTGCGCCGAAGGGTGGCTCACGCGCCTTCTGCGACCGCATGAATGCCTGGGCACAGGGCGAGGGTCAGCCCGGCCTCGGCTACATTATGTGGCGCGAGGGCAATGAGGGCGCCGGCCCGGTCGCCAAGAACATCGGCCCCGAGCGCACCGAGGCCATCCGCCAGCAGCTGGGCCTGCAGGCGGAGGATGCCGCCTTCTTCGTGGCGGGCGATCCCTCGAAGTTCGTGAAGTTCGCCGGCGCCGCCCGTACCAAGGTGGGCGAGGACCTGAACCTGATCGACACCGAGCGGTTCGAGCTGGCCTGGATCGTCGACTTCCCCTTCTATGAATGGGACGAGGACGAGAAGAAGGTGGACTTCTCCCACAACCCCTTCTCCATGCCCCAGGGCGGCCTGGAAGCGCTTGAGACGCAGGACCCGCTCACCATCAAGGCGTTCCAGTACGACATCGCCTGCAACGGCTACGAGATCGCCTCCGGCGGCATCCGCAATCATCGTCCCGAGGCGATGGTGAAGGCGTTCGAGCTCGCGGGCTATGACGAGGCTACCGTGATCGAGCGCTTCGGCGGCATGTATCGCGCGTTCCAGTACGGCGCCCCGCCCCATGGCGGCATGGCGGCGGGCGTGGACCGCATCGTGATGCTCCTGTGCGGCACCGAGAACCTGCGCGAGATCTCCATCTTCCCCATGAACCAGCAGGCCCTGGACCTGCTCATGGGCGCGCCCAACGAGGCCACCCCCAAGCAGCTGCGCGAGCTCCACATCCGCCCGGTGCCGCCGCAGAAGTGAGGTCGCCGGTAGGGGCGCGACTGGTGGCCGGGCCGCGCCGCTGGGCCCGCCTCGCCTTTCGGGGTCGGCGCGTGGCGCGCGCGCTGTCCATGCTGGCGGCGCTTGTCCCTTCGCTCCAGGGCGCCCACGCCCTGGAGTTCTCGCGGCATGAGAATGACAGCGGCAGCCTCCTGGCCGTGCTCGCCACGGGCCGCGTGGAGGCCGGCGACGCCGATCGTTTCCGCGCCTATCTGGCGCAACGGCCGGCGCGCAAGCGCACCGCGGTCTATCTGAACTCTCCCGGCGGGAACCTCCGTGAAGGCATGGCGCTGGGTCGTGCCTTTCACGATCTGGGTGTGCGCACCGTCATCGAGGGTCAGGGCGCGGCCTGCCTCAGCGCCTGCGCGCTCGCCTTCCTGGGCGGCCGGGATGGGGATGGCACGGCCTGGCGCACCAAGTCCTCATCGAGCGGGCTCGGCTTCCATGCCTTCCGGAGCACCTTTCCGGCGGATCGAAGCTATGGCGGCAGCGACATGGCCGCGCTCGAACAGCAGACCCAGCGCACGGTGCTCGACGTGGCTGACTATCTGCGCGCCATCGGCACCGACCTGGACTTCCTGCGCATCATGTTTCGCGCCTCGGCGGACGAGATGAATTTCGTCTCCAATGATGAAGCCCTGCGCATCGGCATCAAGGTCTGGGACGAGAAGAGCCGTCGCTTTCTGGTGCCCTGAGCGGGGCCGTGGCTTGCGGCCCGGATGACGTTCCGGCAGTCTGCGCCCGCCTGTTCGATCCGGGAGAGCCCCCTTGATCCGCATCCTGCCGAAAGCCGTTCTTGCCCTGACGCTGATTGCCGCGCCGGCGGCGCGAGCCGATGAGATCGCCGACGCCATCTCCGAGGCCCAGAAGGCCTATGCGGCCGGCGACACCGCAACCACCAAGCAGGCGCTGGACGTGGCGTCCCAGCTCCTCGCCCAGCGCAATGCCGAGGGCCTTGCCAAGTTCCTGCCCCCGGCGCCCGCCGGCTGGACCGCGGGCGACACCGAGACCGACGCGGCCGCGGCCGCCATGTTCGGCGGCGGGTTGATCGCCAAGCGCGAATACAGCAAGGGCGACACCCATGTGAATGTGCAGATTATCGCCCAGTCCCCCATGGTGGCGCAGATGGCGGCCATGTTCTCCAATGCCGGCATGCTGGGCGCCATGGGCAAGGTGTTCCGCGATCGCGGCCGCACGGCCGTGGTCACCAAGGACGGCGCGGTGCAGCTTTTGAGCGGCGCCACCTTCATCACCATCGACGGCAATGCGGGAGAGGCGGAGAAGAAAGCGTTCCTCTCCGCCATCGATCTCGCGGCGCTGGAAAAGGCCGGCGGCTGAGACCCGGCCTCGGGCGCAAAAAAAGGGAGGCGGGCGCCGACGTGGCGCCCGCCTCCTTTCGCGTTCAGGGCTTGTTGACGGCGGAGAAGCTGAACAGCTGCAGCGGCTCCGTGGGATCATCCGAATTGAGGAAGGCGAGGAACGGCACGCGCCCCTTGGGCGTGGCGGTGATCTCCAGCGTCTTCGGATCGCGGATGAACTGGGCGATGGCCTCGGCCACCGCGGCCGTTTCCGGCGCGCCGGGGGCCACGGCGGCAATGCCTTCGTTCAACAGGTCCAGTAGATGGGCGCGATACTCCTCCAGGCCCTGGCCGTCGGCATCGGCGAGGCGCTGGAGCACCAGGTTCGCCAGGCCATGATCGCTGATGGTGACGCTGATCGGGCCGATATTCACCCCGGGCAGCGCCCCCGTAAACGCCTGTTCGGAGGCGAACGCCGCCGCCGGCAGGTTGTCCAGCCGGGCGCTGAAGCCGGTGCGGAAGGCGTCCTTCACCTCGACGTCGGCGGGACCGACCGAGATGCTTTGGGTGCCGGCGTCATAGGCGGCGCCCAGCGCCATGGAGAAGGTGGCCCGCTTCAGCCCGGCGGCCGCCAGGGTGTTGAAGGGCTCGCCGTCCTCCGCGTCGATGGGGCCGTTCACGTCCTTGAGCTCGAACAGGATGCGGCCGGGCAGCTCGCCGGCTGCGGGGTCCGGAAACGCGCCCCAGGTGAGGCTGGCGCGGGCGATGGTCACGGGCTCCGCCGGGGTGTCGTCGCTGCCTTCCACCGGAACCTCGATGTCGGTCGCGGTCACGCCTGTGAGGGCGCGGAAGCCGGAAAGGGCCACGTCCGGCTGGGTCGGATCGTCGGCGTGGGCGATGGTGAGCAGCCGCGGCAGGTCGAGCCCGGTCACGGAAATGGTGCCGAACTTGACGGCCTGCCCGTCACTGTCGCCATCGACGCCCTCGAACCGCAGCTCGGCCAGGGTGCCGGCATCGAACGCCTTGAGCGCGAACAAGGCCGCGCGGCCGCCGCCCACCGGCTCCACGGTGCGCATGTCGCGCACCTCGAATGCGGTGAAGGCCAGCCCCTTCAGCAGATCGGTGGCGTCCTTCAGTAGCGGCGCCGGATCGGTCGGCGGCTCGTCCGCCGCCAGGGCCTCCAGCGCCGCGAGGCGGGCCGCGGTGATGGCCGCCGGCCGCAGCGAGACGGCGGTGAGGGTCATGCCCGCGCCTTCGGTGCGCACGTCGTCCTGTTGCTCGATGTTGAAGGCGCCGGTTTCCAGCGCCCCCAGCACCGCGCGCAGGGCTCCGTCACTGTCCGCCGAGGGGGCGAGGAGGGGGGTGATGTCAATGTCGCGGGCCACGATCGCCACCGCCTGAACGCGGGGCAGGCCGCTGCCCTCGGCCAGAGCGGGATTGGCCGGCTCGTCGTTCCCCTTCGCCCCGTCGGCCCCCGCGCCGGTGGCCTTTGCTGCGGCGTTAGCCGCCGCCTGGGCGGCTCCATCCGCTGGCTGGCCTTCGGAAAGCAGGCGCGCCACGGACAGGCGGGCTACCTTACCGGAACGCACATCGGTGGCCGCGATGCCGTCCAGGGTCAGCTCGCGTGCATTGAGCTGCAGCGGGTTGGCCTTGCCGGGGGTCACGCGGGTGACGGCATGGGGCACGTCGATGCGCGCGGCGTCGACGCTCGCGAGCTGGCGCAGGGCCAGCACCACCGGGTTCGCATTCACCATGTCGGCGGCGTTGCCGGCGGTGGGCGTCACCACCAGCGGGCCGGCGAAGCGCTCGATGGCCACATGGGGCAGGGTTTCCACCACACGCGGCCCGTCCGCGCCATCGGTGCGGGTGAGGGTGAGATTTTCCAGGACGATGCTGTCGGCCGTGATTCGGCCGTCCTTGGTGGGCGCGCCCACCCCGTGGGCGGAAAACTGGGCCACGGTGAGGGACACAGCCCCGTCCGCCGAGGTGACGGAGAGGTCACCCAGCGTCAGGCTGCGATCCTTCAGCGAGACCGCGCTGGACCCCACGCTGGCCTTGGCCCCGGTGGCCCGCACCTGGGCGAGGGCGTTATCGATGACGGCATAGGCCTTCTTCTGCGCCCAGTATTGAACACCGGCATATCCGCCAATGCCCAGGGCGAGGACGGCCACGATGCCGATGACAAGCGGTTTCTTCATGGGAAAAGTCCTCGTCCCGGACCTCTGCGCTACGCACAGCCTTCCTTTGCGTCCGCAGCATTGCTCAATTTGTGCGGTAGACCGTGACATCGCCGAACCGCACAGCTACCTTTCGCCCCCGTTTCAGGACTAACGCAAGACAGATCATAACGAGATCGTGCCGGCATACACATGCGAACGCTGGCGCGGTATCCAAGTAACGTTATGACGGGTGAAGGAGCAGGGACAAGGATGGCGTCGAATATTTCCGATGATTTGCGTTCCGGCGCTCTCGTCTACCATCGCCTGCCTCGGCCCGGGAAGCTGGAGATTCAGGCCACCAAGCCCTTGGGTAATCAGCGCGATCTGGCGCTGGCCTATTCGCCGGGCGTGGCCGCCGCGTGCGAGGCCATCGCCGCCGATCCGCTCCAGGCGGCCGAGCTGACCATCCGCGCCAATCTCGTGGGCGTCGTTTCCAACGGCACGGCGGTGCTGGGCCTCGGCGCCATCGGTCCCCTCGCCGGCAAGCCGGTGATGGAGGGCAAGGCCGTCCTGTTCAAGAAGTTCTCCGGCATCGATGTGTTCGACATCGAGATCGACGCTTTGACGGTCGACCGCATGGTGGACGTCATCAGCGCGCTGGAGCCCACATTCGGCGGCATCAATCTTGAGGACATCAAGGCCCCCGAGTGCTTCGAGGTGGAACGCCAGCTGCGCGAGCGCATGAAGATCCCGGTCTTCCATGACGACCAGCACGGCACCGCCATCATCGTCGGCGCCGCCGTGCGCAACGCCATGGAAGTGGGCAAGCGCAAGATCGAGGATCTCAAGATCGTCGCCTCGGGCGCCGGCGCGGCGGCGCTCGCCTCGCTCAACCTGCTGGTGAAGCTGGGCGCGAAGAAAGAGAATATCTGGGTCTGCGACATCGAGGGCGTGGTCTATGAGGGCCGCAACACCCTGATGGATCCCTACAAGGAAAAGTTCGCCCAGCAGACGGACAAAAGGACCCTCGATGAAGTCATCGAGGGCGCGCACATCTTCTTGGGCCTGTCCGCCGGCGGCGTGCTGAAGCCGGAGATGGTGAAGAAGATGGCGGCCAACCCGCTCATCATGGCGCTCGCCAATCCCACGCCCGAAATCATGCCGGAAGTCGCCCGCGAGGCGCGGCCCGACGCCATGATCTGCACCGGCCGCTCGGATTTCCCGAACCAGGTCAACAACGTCCTGTGCTTCCCCTACATCTTCCGCGGGGCGCTGGACGTCGGCGCCACCGACATCAACGACGCCATGAAGATGGCCGCCGTGGAGGCCATCGCCGAGCTCGCCCGCGAAACGCCGTCCGACGTGGTGGCCCGGGCCTATGGCGGGGAAACCCGCATGTTCGGCGCCGATTCGCTCATTCCCTCGCCGTTTGATCCGCGCCTCATCCTGCGCATCGCGCCGGCGGTGGCCAAGGCGGCCATGGAGACGGGCGTCGCCACCCGCCCCATCACCGATTTCGACCACTATGACGCGGTGCTGGACGACTTCGTGTTCCGCTCCGGCTTCATCATGCGCCCCCTGTTCGCCCGCGCGAAGCAGGAGACCAAGCGCGTGATCTATGCCGAGGGCGAGGACGAGCGCGTGCTGCGCGCCGTGCAGGCCGTGGTGGAAGAGGGCATCGCCCGTCCCATCCTGGTGGCGCGCCCCAATGTGGTGGAAACCCGCATCAAGCGCTTCGGTCTGTCCATCAAGGCGGGCGAGAATTTCGACCTCATTAATCCGGAAGATGATCCGCGCTACCGCGATTATGTGCGCGATTATATCGAGGTCGCCGGCCGCCGCGGCGTGACGCCGGATGCCGCCCGTACCCTGGTGCGCACCCATCCCACCGTCATCGCCGCGCTGGCGGTGCGGCGCGGTGAGGCGGACGCCATGCTGTGCGGTATCGAGGGGCGTTTCACCCGCCACTTCCGCCAGGTGCGCGACATCATCGGTCGCGCGCCGGGGGTGAAGGAGCTGGCGGCGCTGTCGCTGCTCATCACCCCGAAGGGCAACTTCTTCATCTGCGACACCCAGATCCAGACCGAGCCCACGGCTCCCGACCTCGCCGAAATGACGGTGCTGGCTGCGGCCCATGTGCGGCGCTTCGGCCTGGAACCGCGGGTGGCCCTGCTCTCCCACTCCAATTTCGGCAGCCATGAGACGCTCTCCGCCAAGCGCGTGCGGGCGGCTTTGGAGATCCTGCGTGACCGGGCGCCGGACCTGCAGGTGGACGGCGAGATGCAGGCCGACGCGGCCCTGGTGGAGGACATCCGCAAGCGCGCGCTGCCGCATTCGCGGCTCTCGGGCGTGGCCAACGTGCTGGTGATGCCCGACCTCGACGCCGCCGACATCGCCTACAACATGCTGAAGGTGCTGGGCGATTCCCTGCCGGTCGGCCCCATCCTGATGGGTACGGCGAAGCCTGCCCACATTCTGAGCCCCTCCATCACCGCCCGTGGCATCGTCAACATGACGGCCGTCGCGGTGGTGGAAGCCCAGACGGCGGACTGAACGCAGCTGCGGGCAGAGGGGGCCGCAAGGCCTCCCGTCTGCCGGCGGCGGCGAGCCGACCTGTTTCGAAGACGCGGGCCCTGCGTGCAGCGGGGCCCGTTTTCTTTTCTCGCTTAGGGGCAGCGCGCGGCGCCGTGCCGCCGCTCCCGTCGCGGAAATGGAAGGAGCTCCGGCGCATCGCGTTCACGCGTCTTCCTGAGGCGAGCCGGCATCCGCTTCGCTCGAACGCGCTCCGGGACGGCGCCATGCCCTGGGGCGGAGTTTCGGTCCCGCGCGGAAGCGGCGTTCTGGTCGCGCCAAGTTCGGGGCGCCAAGTTCGGGGCGCCAAGTTCGGGGCGCCAAGTTCGTACGACCAGGTTCGTACGACCAGGTTCTCACGACCAGGTTCGCGGCGCCGAGACCGGGGCTCTAATTCCGGGGTGCCAATCTGCGGGACTTGGGTTGGGGAGGAGGCGCTTGCGCCCCGCTGCTGAGTGGCGATGAGCTGCTTTCATCGACTGCTTTCGCTACGCCACTTGTCGGGCAGGCCCGATTGAGAAGCAGGGACGCGGCCACCCCGCGGCCGGCTACAGCAGAGGGATCTCGTACAGGCGGAATGGGTAGGGTGCGTACCATGCGGGCGGGCAGCGGCGCAGCAGCAGGCCGCCATTGGCCTCGATGACCCGGCGTGAGGCGTGGTTGTCCTCGGCGCAGCTCAGGCGCGGCACGCTGAGGCCCATGCCCCGGCAGATATCGAGCGCCAGCGCCAGCTGGTGGCGGCCATAGCCGCGCCCTTGCAGCGAGGGGCGCACCGCATAGCCCACATGACCGCCGAAATGGGTGAGGGCCGGGGTATCGACGCGAGAGCGGATGTTCACCGCGCCGATGAAGGTTGTGCCACTCACCAGCCAGAAGGTGTTTGCGGGCACGCCGCTCAGCGCCGGTCCGCCGGGCTTGGGCATCTGCCCGTCCTCATCCAGCCGGCGCAGATAATCGGGGAAGTGGCTGGCGGCAAAGGCGATGGCGTCGTCAGCCAGCGGCGCGCGGGCGGCCCACACGAAGCCTTCCCGCAGGGCTGCGATGTAGCTTTCGCGGAAGGCCGGATGGGGGCGGGCCAGAAAGCTGTTCTCGATCATGGCCCCCCCGCCGCGCCTTCAGCCCTGCCAGCGTCGCGGGCGGTAGAAGGTGTGCACGCCGATGCGGTCGAGCTTGTTCATCTCCCGCACCCAGCTCGGATGCACCCAATAAGCGTGATAGTGGGTGGCACGGCCGACGCTGTCGAGCCACAGCTTGCCGTCCAGCATGTCGGCGGCAATCTGCTTGGCCTGCACCCACATGTCGGGCTCGCGGATCACGTCCTTCACATTGTCGCAGGCGAAGGTGAACTGGCAGGCGAGGTGGCGGTGCGCGTTCTGATAGACCGTGCCGCACACATCCGCAGGGTAATAGCCGGAGAATACGCGGTTCACGACCACCTGGGCGACCGCGATCTGGCCGCGCTTCGGCTCGCCCCGGCTCTCAAAATAGATGGCTTCCGCCAGGCACTTCTGGGCGCGGGCGAGGCCAGCGCCGGCAAGGCCCAGGCGCTGCGCCGGAGAGGGCCAGATACCGTCGCGCTCGGCGCTCTGCTCCACCACGGCGGGGGCCAAGGCGGGGGCGGGCGTCGGTGGGGCCAGCGGCTGGGGCACGAAGCCCTGGTCGGCCAAGGCGTGGTATTCAAAGGCCAGCGGCGGGAACTGGCGCGGATCGCTGGCAAACACCGTGCGGGTGTCGTGCAGCACGGCGGGAGCGGACGCCTCGCCGGGGGACACCTCGGTCAAGGCGTTGCTGGGCGCGCTCTCGTCGGGAACCATTTCGGGCTCAGCCGGAAGGGCCACATCCGCGGCTTCCATGCCGTCGAAATCCGGGCCGAAGGCGGTCGAGGCCGCAAGGCCTGCGCCATCGTCCTGAATCACTGGCAGTTCCAGCAGCAGGTCGAGAGCGAGCTCAAGATGAGCGCTGGCGGCCGGCGCCGTATCCGCGACGGTAGGAATGGCGGAGGCGTCGTCCGCCGTCGACGCTGCGGGCTCTTCCGTGGCCGCCGGGCTGGCGGCGATGGGGGCCGGATCGGGCGTGAGGCTGGCGACCCGGATCGGCGCCGCCTCGGGCGCTGCGGGTTCGGGGTCACCCATCACCAAAGGCGGGGGATACTGATAGTCCCGGTCGGCGGTGAGGGCGCGCGCGGGTTGCGGCGCCGGGGCCTTCGCCTCCGCCGGCAGCTCGGGGACGGACGGCATGGTGCCGATGGGCTGGGGCAAATCGAGGGTCGCGACCTTCAGGGTGCGCATGGGCGCGGCAAGGGGGGCGGAGAGGAGAGCCGTCGCGCCCGGGCGGTCCATCAGCCCCAGCTCGCCCGCCTTCGGTGCCCGCGGCTGCGGGGTGAGCACGCCGACGGCGACGACGAGCGGCAGCGCGCGCCGCCACACATCCGAAGAAGCCATGGGTTCTGCCCTCGTCCGCTCATTGCCGGGCCGGCCGCGTTGGTTCGCGGCACATGCCGGGGATGATCGCATTCATGCGCCCTGCGCGGTGCGTGTCGCGGCCCGCGGGAAAGCGCCCTTAGCGCGCCGGCTGTTGCGTGCCGGCGACAGACAAGAACATTGACCGATCACCGTTGATCGGAGGTTAACCGGGCCGCCAATTCCGCTTCTTTGGCGAAGGGAGTGCACGCAGTGGTGGCAAGGCTGCGGGCGCGGCCGAGGCCATGGGTGCCGAAGCGCACCTTGATGGCCTCCTCCACCCACTTGCTTTCCTGCGCCGCCCGCAGCGCCTCGCGCCGGCCTTCGGCGGCCATGAAGGCACGATGGCTGTCCACCGCCGCGTCGAAGGCATCGAGGCCCTCGCCGTTGGCGGCGGAAAGGCGGATCACCGGCACCTTCCAGGCCTCGCTGCCCCCCGAAAGGGAGAGCGCGCCGGCGACCTCCGAGGCGGCGCGGCGGGAGACCTCCACCATGTCCGCCTTGGTGACCACGATGATGTCCGGCAGCTCCATCACCCCCGCTTTCATGAATTGCAGGCTGTCGCCCGAGGCGGGCTGGATGCACAGCACCACAGTGTCCGCCACCAGCGAGATGTCCGCCTCCGACTGGCCGACGCCCACGGTTTCCACGATCACGAGGTCATAGACGGCCCGCAGCAGCGCCACCGCCGCAATGGCATCGTCAGAGAGGCCACCGAGCCGGTCGCGCGCCGCCATGGAGCGCACGAACACGCCCCGGTCCTCCGGGTCCGTCTGGATGCGGGCGCGATCGCCGAGGAGGGCGCCCTTGGTACGGCGGGAGGAGGGGTCGACGGCGAGCACCGCCACCGTCTGCCCCGCCGCGCGGGCGCGATGCACGAGGGCGTTGGTGAGGGTGGACTTGCCCACGCCGGGCGGACCCGTGAGGCCCAAAACGTGGGCCTTGCCGGCCTTGGCCGCGGCATCGAGCAGGGTCACGAGGTCCGGCTGGCCGCGCCGGGTCTCCACCGCGGCGAGGGCCAAGGCGACGGTCCGCTTGCCGCCGCTCCGCAGAGCATCGAGATCGGGCAGGTTCAACACGAAGCGCAGCACCCAGAAGAATCGGACGAATGGTTTATCCACCATCTGAGCAGCTTTGCCGCCGCGGGACCAGGGGGCAGCGGCAAGGGTGGCTGGGGCGTGGGTGGCTGGGGCGAGGATGGCGGGCCCTTGAAATGGAAAAGGCGCCGGCGAAGAGCCGGCGCCTTCCCATTGATCGGAACCGTGCGGGGGAACGGAACCGATCAACAGTCCTGTTGGATCACTCGCAGTAGCGACGGTAAACAGGAACCGTCTCCCAATTCGCCCCCTGCATGTAGCACTGCCCATCGGGCCCCCACATATAGTAGACCTGCGGCGCATAGGCCGGCAGCGGCGTGGAACCGGGGCCGGGGGCGGCGTCCGCGGGAGGCGCGCCATCGGCGCCGGGCACGTAATCGGCCGGCGGCACATTGTCCGCGCCGGGCACATAATCCGCCGGCGGGGGTTGGCGGTTCGACGGCAGGTCGATCCTGGAGCCCGTCGCGCCGCCCATGAGCCCTCCGGAGGCGGAATTGTTCTGCGCCTGCGCTGTCGGGGCGAAGCCCGCGAAAGAGCCCGCAAGGATGAGGGCGACCAGCCCGGCGCGGATCAGCATGATCTTTTCCTGTCATCCCCTTCCCGTCAGGCCCGTGTGCGAGGGGCACAGATCTGATGACGAAGGGCGGTTTACCAAGGCCAACATGAACGGCACATGAGCAAAGAGTCTGACGAAGATCAGGCTTGGCTGTGGCCTTGGCGCGGCGGCCCGACTTTTCCACATGCGGGCCCATGGGGTTTATTGGAGGCGTATTACCATCACAGGTTGTGCATGGGGCATGCGCGGCGTCATTGGACTTGCGTTGCAGCATAAGACGGGTGCAGGGTTCGCGCTTCTTTTCGAGGACGTCGCATTCATGAGCGAAAGAAATCCCTTCGGTGGGGTCGTGACCCATCTGACCCCCGCCGACGTGAAGGCCGGAATGGCCAATGGCACCATTCTGCTGGTGGACGTGCGCGAGCTGAACGAAGTCGCCGCCGAGCGCATTCCCGGCGCCGCGAACGTGCCGCTCAGCCGTCTCGGCGTGGAGCCGCTGCCGGATCCGGCGGGCAAGCGCTTGGTGTTCTCCTGCCGCTCGGGCCAGCGCTCGCAGCAGGCGCTGGCGGCGGCGCAGCGCGCCGGCCTGCCGTTCGAGGAGCACATGCAGGGTGGAATCATGGCCTGGAAGGCCGCCGGCTTCGACATCGAGCGCGGCTGAGGCGTTTGCCCGCGGGGCGGCGCGCGAAGCCCGCCCCGGCCCCGGCATCGACGGGCCCGCGCTCACGGGATCCTGAACAAGGGCCCGGTTCGCGCACCCGTCCGGCGCACTCCGGTGAACGCGGATCGCACGGAAGGCCATCGTGACGCTTGAAGCTTTCGCGGCTTCGCGCTTGGATGGAGGTCCTGCAACCAGTCGCCTGGAGCATCATGCCGGCATCTGCGTCCGGCCAGCCTCTCGAACCTGCGGCGCAAGGCGCGCCGAAGGATGAGGCCGCGGCCTATTTGAACACCTTCGGCACCCCCGACGTGGTGGAGGTCCTGCTACCGGATACGTCCGGTGTCCTCAGGGGCAAATGGCTGCCCGGCACCTCCATCGGCAAGGTGTGGAAGGATGGGGTCGCCATTCCGCTGTCCATCTTCGGTCTCGACGTGTGGGGCTGCGAGGTGGAGGCGACCGAGATCCATCTGGAAACCGGCGACAAGGACGGCCTGTGCTGGCCGGTGGCCGGCACGCTGAAGCCGGTGCCCTGGGCCTCGCGCCCCACCGCCCAGGTGCTCATCACCATGTTCGAGCCCGATGGCTCGCCGAGCGGGCGCCCCTGGCGGCTCGATCCGCGCCAGCAGCTCGCGAAGATCGTTTCCCGTTTTGACGCGCTGGGCCTCACCCCCTGCGTCGCGTTCGAGCTTGAGTTCTACCTGATGAAGCCCGGTGAGGCCGGGGAGGCGCCGGAGCCCGTGTTCCGTGCCACGGGGCAGCCGCGGCAGAACATGTATTCCATGTCCGACCTCGATGCCTTCGCGCCGGTGCTGCACGAAGTGCGCGAGGCCTGCGTGGCCCAGGGGCTGCCCGCCGACACCGTGATTTCGGAAGCCGCGCCCGGCCAGTTCGAGGTCAATCTCTATCATCGCGCCGACCCCATGGCGGCCGCCGATGATGCCATTCTGCTCCGCCGCCTCATCGAGGGCGTGGCGCGGCGCAATGGCCTGCGCGCCACCTTCATGGCCAAGCCGCTGGTGGATTTCGCCGGCAATGGCATGCATGTGCATGTGAGCCTGGTGGACAAGGACGGCGGCAATTTCTTCGCCCGGCCGGACGGGGGTGATGACGCGCTGCGCCACGCCGCCGGTGGCCTTCTGGCCACCATGCTCGATTCGACCCTGCTGTTCGTGCCCAGCTTCAACGGCTATCGCCGGCTGGTGCCGGGCAGCTATGCGCCGGTTTCGGTGACATGGGGTTATGACAATCGCTCGGTGGCGGTGCGCGTGCCCAATGGTCCGCCCCAGGCCCGGCGGCTGGAACATCGCATCGCCGGCGCGGAGGCGCATCCGCACCTCGTGCTTGCCGCCATCCTGGCCGGCATGCTGGAGGGACTTGAACAGAAGATCGAGCCGCCGCCGCCTCTGGCCGGCAACGCCTATGACCACGAGGCGCCGCAGCTGAGCCCTTCCATGGCCGACGCGGTCGCCCGCTTTCGCGCCTCCCCCTTCATCGCCAAGGCGTTCGGCGAGGAATACCGCAGGGTGTATGCGGTGATGAAGGAGGAAGAATTGGCGGCCTTCACGCGCGTCATCCTGCCGCTGGAATACGAAACCTATCTATGATGTCAGGAGAAGTCGAACATGCACCCGCATTCGCCTTCTCTTTCCTTTTCCGGGCCCCGGTCACCCGGGCGTCGGCCGAGCTAATGCTTTTTGCTGAGGGCTTTTGACTTTTCCGGTTGAGAGCCCCAGCGGGACGCAATAGCCTCTTTCATGCGGGCGGGAGGGACAATCCCGCCGTCTCTCAGAGGAGAAGAGCGGATGAGCAGCGCTATCAAAGCGGCTGTCTTCGGAGTGGGGCTGGGCGTCGCGCTCGGGGCCGGTATGGTCCTTGGCGGTCCGGCCTTCGCCCAGGAGAAGGTGGTCAACGTCTTCAACTGGTCGGACTATATCGACCCGACGGTGATCGAGGAGTTCACCAAGGAGACCGGCATCAAGGTCCGCTACGACGTGTTCGACAGCAACGAGGTGCTGGAGACCAAGCTGCTCGCCGGCAAGACCGGCTATGACGTGGTGGTGCCCTCCAACACGTTCCTGCAGCGGCAGATCAAGGCTGGCATCTTCATGCCGCTCGACAAGTCCAAGATCCCGAACCTGCAATATGCATGGCCCGAGATCGAGAAGCGCCTTGCCGCTTACGATCCCGACAATGCCCACGCGGTCAACTATATGTGGGGCACCACCGGCATCGGCTACAATGTCGACAAGGTGAAGGAGCGTCTTGGCGACGTGCCCATGAACACCTGGGACATCGTCTTCAAGCCGGAGAACCTCTCCAAGCTGAAGGATTGCGGCGTCTACATGCTGGACGGCCCGGAGGAGGTGATTCCCTCCGCCATGAACTATCTCGGCCTCAATCCGGATTCCAAGAACCCGGATGACATCAAGAAGGCCGGCGAGATGCTCGCGAAGATCCGGCCGTTTATCAAAAAGTTCGACTCCTCGGGCTACATCAATGCCTTGGCGCGCGGCGACATCTGTCTGGCCGTGGGCTGGTCGGGCGACGTGTTCCAGGCCAAGACCCGCGCCCAGGAAGCCGCCGAGAAGACCAAGACCACGCCGGTGAACGTCGCCTATGTGATCCCCAAGCAGGGCGCGCTCATGTGGTTCGACAACTTCGCCATTCCGAAGGATGCCAAGCATGTGGATGAGGCGCTGACCTTCATCAACTACATGATGCGTCCGGAAGTGGCGGCGAAGAACACCGATTACATCTCCTACGCCAACGGCAACCTGGCGTCACAGAAGCTGATCAGCAAGGACATCCTCGACAATCCGAATATCTATCCGGACAAGGAGGTGTTCTCGCGGCTCTTCATCGTGACCACCAACGATCCGAAGCTGCAGCGCGTGATCACCAAGACCTGGAACGACTTCAAGCGCGGCAAGTGAGCTGCGCTGCGGCGCCGCGCTTCGATCCGCGTCGAGACGTTTCAACGACCCTTCCGGCTCAGGCCGGAAGGGTTTTTCTTTGCATTCAGCTCATTGGCGCTTTTGGAGGACAGGGGGTGGCGCCGGCGTTGAGAAAGAACGCAATGCCATGCCCTCGGAACGTTTCCGCATCCGCGAAAAACGCGCACACGCGCCGGTGCCGCAGGTCCGGGCGTTCAGGCGCCCTGCGATCCGCCGATTGCCCGTCTCATCTTGAACGGCGCCATGCCCTCGCGGGCCAGTTCGTCGGCGCGCTCGTTCTCGGGGTGGCCGGCATGGCCCTTTACCCAGTGCCAGTGCACCTCGTGGCGCTTCAGCGCCTCGTCCAGGCGCTCCCACAGATCCTGGTTCTTCACCGGCTTCTTGTCGGCGGTGCGCCAGCCGTTACGCTTCCAGCCGTGCACCCATTTGGTGATGCCGTCCTTCAGGTACTGGCTGTCGGTGTGCAGCTCCACCGCGCAGGATTCCTTCAGTGCCTCCAGGGCGCTGATGGCGGCTGTCATCTCCATGCGGTTGTTGGTGGTGAGCTGCTCGCCGCCATTGAGCGTCTTCTCATTGGCGCCGAAACGCAAAAGGGCGCCCCATCCGCCGGGGCCCGGATTGCCGGAGCAGGCCCCGTCGGTGAAGATCTCGACTGACTTTTTCATGGAATGAGGCCGTAATCCTCGGCGCCGGCCACCTGCTGGTGGAAGCGCAGCTTCTTGAGATATTCCAGCGGGTCCTTGGGCTTCACCAGCGCCCCTTCGGGCACGTTCAGCCAGTCCACCAGCCGGGTGAGCAGAAAGCGCAGCGCCGCGCCGCGGGCCAGGCGCGGCATGGCGGTCACCTCGATCTCGCTCAGCGGGCGCAAGGCGGCATAGCCGGACAGCAGGGCGCGGCCCTTGGTGACATTGTAGGAACCGTCCGTCTCGAAGCACCAGGCATTGAGGCAGATGGCCACGTCATAGGCGAACGCATCGGTGCAGGCGAAATAGAAGTCGATGATGCCGGACAGCCGCTCGTCCAGGAAGAAGGCGTTGTCGGGGAACAAATCGGCATGGATGATGCCGGAGGGCAGGCCCTTCGGCCAATCCCCCTCCAGCGTCTTGAGTTCTTCCGCGATGGTGTCGGTGAGGCCGGGCGCGAGGCTGTCGGCGCCGTGGGCGGCCTGGAACAGCGGGCGCCAGCCGGCGACCGAGAGGGCGTTGGCCCGCTCCATGGTGAAGTCCGCGCCCGCGAGGTGCAGCCGCGCGAGGCCCGCGCCCAGCTCGGCGCAATGATGGGCGGTGGGGCGCCGCACCGAGACGCCGGGCAAGAAGGTGACCATGGCCGCCGGGCGCCCGGCGAGCTCGCCCAGAACGGTTCCGTCGCGCCGTGCCACCGGCTGCGGGCAGGAGAGGCCGCGCGCCGCCAGATGCTGCATGAGGCCGACGAAGAAGGGCAGGTCGCCCCGCGCCACCCGCTTCTCATAGAGGGTGAGGATGAAGGTGCCGCCCGTGGTCTGCACCAGGAAATTGGAGTTCTCCACCCCCTCCGCGATGCCGTGGAAGGAGGTGAGGGTGCCGATGTCGTAACGGGCGATGAAATCCGCCATCTCGGCGGCAGAAACGTCAGTATAGACGGCCACGACTTACTCCGCCGCATCCGGCCGCAGGGCGCGCGGCAGGGGAAAGAACACGTCCTCCTCGGTGGCGGTCACGGTGTCCACCGTCACCGAGAAGCGTTCGGAAAAGGCGTCGATGATCTCCTCCACCAGCACCTCGGGAGCGGAGGCGCCGGCGGTGAGCCCGAGCCGGGAAATGGGGCCGAGGCTGGCCCAGTCGATGTCCCCGGCGCGCTGCACGAGCAAGGCGCGCGGGCATCCGGCGCGCTCGGCCGCCTCGCGCAGGCGCTGGGAGTTGGACGAATTGGGCGCCCCCACCACGATCAGCGCATCCACCTTGGGCGCCACCTGCTTCACCGCCTCCTGGCGGTTGGTGGTGGCGTAGCAGATGTCTTCCTTGTGGGGCTCGACAAGGTCGGGGAAGCGCGAGCGCAGGATTTTCACCATGCCGGCCGTGTCGTCGACCGAAAGGGTGGTCTGGGTGACATAGGCCAGGGTCGCGCCGGCGGGCGGCGCCACGGTGCGGGCGTCGTCCGGCGTTTCCACCAGGGTGATGGCGCCCTCGGGAAGCTGGCCCATGGTGCCCACCACCTCGGGATGGCCCCGGTGGCCGATCAGCAGGATGTGGCGGCCCTTGCGGTGGTGCACCTCCGCCTCGCGGTGGACCTTGGTGACGAGGGGGCAGGTGGCGTCGATGGCGAACAGCTTGCGGCCGGCGGCCTCCACCGGCACGCTCTTGGGCACGCCATGGGCGGAGAAAATGACGGGCGCGGTGGTGTCCGGCACGTCGGAAAGCTCCTCCACGAACACCGCGCCCTTCCGGCGCAGGGCTTCCACCACATATTTGTTGTGCACGATCTCGTGACGCACATAGACCGGCGCGCCATGGCGCCTCAGGGCCTCTTCCACGGCCTCGATGGCCCGCACCACGCCGGCGCAGAAACCGCGCGGGGCGCACAGCAGGATCTGAAGGGGGGGCTTGCTGAGGGGCGTCGAGGCGGCGTCCATGGCCGTGGGGTCCGTTTGCGGCATTCTGGCAGAAGGGAACGCGCCGGGCCAACTGTCAAGCGCCGCGTGGCGGGCGGGCTTGCCCGTCCTTTGGGCGCGCGGGGTGGCGCCTGTTTTGCGGGCAGGTGCCGCGCGGCGGCATTTGCAAGTCGCGGCCGGGATGAGTATGTTGATGCGATCCTGGACATTGCGATGTGTTTCGCGGTCAGCCCCTGGGGAAGGGGGCGCGCAAGCGAGCCCGCACATGCCCATCCGCAGCGCTCCACGCGCCGCACCGCGCGCCCCGATGGCGCGCGAGACGAACCTGACGAGCACGAACCCAAGCCTCAGAGGCCGCCATGTCGACGAATACCCCATTGATGCCCAAGGCCACCGCTGTCTGGCTGGTGGACAATACGGCACTGTCGTTCGAGCAGATCGGCGATTTCTGCAAGCTCCACCCGCTGGAGGTGAAGGGCATCGCGGACGGCGAGGTGGCGCAGGGCATCAAGGGGCTCGATCCCATCTCCTCCGGCCAGCTCTCCCGTGATGAGATCACCCTGGCGGAGAAGGACCCCAACCGTCGCCTGAAGCTGCTGGAATCCAAGGTGCGCCTGCCGGAGCAGAAGAAGCGCCGCGGCCCGCGCTACACGCCCGTTTCCCGCCGCCACGACCGGCCGAACGCCATCTTGTGGCTGCTGCGCAACCACCCCGAGCTGAAGGACGCGCAGGTCATCCGCCTGGTGGGCACCACCAAGTCCACCATCCAGTCCATCAAGGACCGCACCCACTGGAACGCGGCCCAGCTCTCGCCCATGGACCCGGTGACGCTGGGCCTGTGCAGCCAGATCGACCTTGACCTGGAAGTGCAGCGCGCCGCCAAGGACCGGCCTGCTGCCCTCGCGGCCGAGGGGCGCGGCGCCACCCTGCTGCCGGTGGACATCACCACCGCCGAGGAGCAGGAGGAGCCCACCGGCCGTGGCCGGGAATCCCTCGATCTGGAAACCGTGTTCGCCAAGCTCGGCGGCTCCAAGAAGACCGAGGAGCAGGACGAAGACGAGGAGTGATCCCCGCCTCGGCCTCAACCGGCGCCCTCAGGCGCCGGTAAAGCCAGTGAAGACCAGGTCCGGCGCGGTGAGCGCCGGACGGGCCGGGGCCAGCCGGCCGGCCCACAGCAGGGTCACATCCGAGGCGTCGTCGAAGCTCATCACCGGAGCTTCGCCAAATGGGGCGCTGGAGGCGGTGCGCCACGCCACGCGGGTGATGTCCGCCTCGCTCTCCACCGCATAATGGGCGCGCACGGCCGCGAACGGCGCCGTCAGCCCGTCGCTGAATTCCGCCTCAAGGGCGAGGGATTCGGTATCGAGCCCCGCCAAATGCACGCGGGCGGATCCGCCATCGGCGAAATGCAGGGTGAAAGCCCGGGCCTGCGGCGCGAAGCCCACTTCCTTCAGCTTCACCAGCAGGCGTTCCTCCTGTGCCACCGGGCCCACCAGCACTGAGGCGCTGAAGGCGCTGGTGGCCAAGGGAGGCGGCGGCAGCGGCCGCAGGCGCCAGGAGCCGTCGGCCAGGAACAGCTCGATCACCGTGGCGCCGCGCTCGGCTGGCTTCAGCCACAGTTCCACCTTGTCGAGCCCGGGGGTTGCGGCCTCCGCCACCCGGAAGGGCACCTCGGCACGCCGCCCGGCATCGGGCAGGACATAGCCCACCACCGTCAGCTCGGGGGTTTCGTGCAGGGTGACCCGGCGCGCGGTGGCCGGTTTGGGGCTGGAAGCCGTCGCCGCGGCGGGGGCGGGCGGGCAGGCGAGATAGGCCGGCACGCTGTGGTCGGTCACCAGCGTGTGCACATAGGCCGGGTGCCGCGCCTCGACCCGGAACCGGCGCACCTGCGGAGAAACCAGGGTCAGGGCCACATTCTCGGGGCCGTTGCAGCTTGGCGCCGTGCTCTGGTTGCGCACGGTGACGCCCAGGGGCGCGGCCTTGTCCTCCGCCGCGCGGGCGGGGCCGGTCAGGGCACGAAGGGCAGCCGCCGGGCCGAGGGCGCAGGTGGTGGCCGAGAGGGCAGCGCGCAGGGCGCCGCGCCGTGACAAAATGGGGTTCCGGAACGACATGGGCGATCCGCTTTGGACGACGGGTGACCCTTCATAGACCAAATCCACCCGTTCAGAACCCATACCCCTCGCAATCCTGCCCGGGACACCCCATATGAACGCCATTCCCCTGCGGAATGATGCGCGGGGCGTGGAGGCGCGTGCCGGAAATGTCCTTTCCGGAGGAGCGTTCCGCGTGATGCCGAGGAACCTGGCAAGGCCGAAGGGAGGGCTGTTCGTGGGTATGAGGCCGATTCTGGCTGTGGTGGCGATGATCGCCGCCTTGAGCGTGATGGTGACGGATACGGCGGAGGCCAAGCGCGGAATGTCCGCCGGCAGCCGTGGCACGCGCACCTATTCCGCCCCGCCGCCCACCACGACGGCGCCCAATACGGCGCCGCTGCAGCGCTCGACCACGCCGAGCACCAATCCGGCGGCCAGCGCCGCCCGGCCGCAGCCGCGTTCGTCTTTCTTCGGCTCCGGGCTTGCGGGCGGGCTGATGCGCGGCCTGCTGATCGGCGGCATCATCGGCATGCTGCTGGGCCATGGGCTGGGTGGCTTCGCCGGCTTCCTGGGCCTGCTGCTCCAGGGCGCGCTACTGGCGCTGGTGGTGATGCTCGCCATCCGCTTCTTCCGCCGCCAGCAGCAGCCGGTTCCCGCCGGGGCCTATGGCCGCACCGCGGCGCCGGGCGGCAGCGGTGGCTGGCCGGGCGCCATGGGCTCTTCTCACACCTCATCCCCCACTGCTGCACCGGCTCAGCCCCGGCGCGGGCCGGTGGATGAGATTGGCGTGACCGGCGCCGATCTCGACACCTTCGAGCGCCTGCTGGGCGAGATCGAGACCGCGTTCGGCCGCGAGGACGAGGAGTCCCTGAAGGCCCGCACCACGCCGGACGTGTTCGCCTTCATGGCGGACGAGATGAAGGCCAATGCCGCGCGCGGCGTGCGCAACGAGGTTTCGGATGTGAAGCTGCTGCAGGGCGACATTGCCGAAGCCTGGCGCGAGGGCATGCTGGAATACGCCACCGTGGCCATGCGCTATGAGAGCCGGGACGTGGTGGTGGATCGTGCCACCGGCCGCTTCCTCTCCGGCGACCGCGACCGGCCGGGCCAGAGCACCGAGCTGTGGACCTTCGTGCGCGAGGCCGGCGGCCCCTGGCGGCTTTCGGCCATGCAGCCGGTGTGATCGGGCGCCGGCCCGCTGCAAGCCGTTCTCCGGCCAGCCTTGGTCGGAGGGAAGGCGCAGGTGCAAAAGGTCAGGGCGTCGCCCTGGCCTTTTTCTTTTTGCGTTTCCTGAGCCGTGCCTTCGCGCCATTTCTTTCGGGCCGGCCGCGGGGCGGCGCCGGGGAGCCGTTCCTGCCGGTGGGGCTTTTCCCTGAGGGGGCTTTTCCCGAAGGGCGGGGCGTGATCTAACCCCAGGCATGCAAGGGGGCCATGGCGGGCTTCCTTCCGGCCGGCGGGGCCGGAGCGAGGGCCGCGACCGGCCTGAGCCATATCCCCGCCGCGTTTCGTGCCGTTCCGAGCATTCCCGTGTTTCACGGAAACAAGGGCATGCTTCAAATCCTTGAGTTGATGCGTTTTCTTCACGCGAGCCGAGATCCCGCTCGCTCGAAAGCGCTTCGGATTTCGCCCCGTTCCGTGTGCCGTGAGCCCTGCTGCTCGCGGCGCCGTGCTTCAGGTCATGCCCCAGCCATGCTTCAAGCCGCGTCCTTGCCTTCCGCAACGCCCTCCGCTCCTCCGGCCGCCTCGTCGGGGCGCGGCGTCGTCAGTGTGCGTGCTGTGTCGAAGACCTATGCCACCGGTCACAGCGCGCTGAAGAACATCAACCTGGAGATCGCGCCCGGCGAGATCTTTGCTCTGCTCGGGCCCAATGGCGCGGGCAAGACCACGCTCATTTCCATCATCTGCGGGCTGGTGAACGCCACGTCCGGCGAGGTGCGGGTGGCGGGCCATCACATCGTGGACGATTATCGCGCCGCCCGCTCCCGCATCGGCCTGGTGCCGCAGGAGCTGGCCACCGATTCGTTCGAGACGGTATGGGCCTCGGTGAGCTTTTCGCGCGGGCTGTTCGGCAAGGCGGCGAACCCCGCTTACATCGAGCAGGTGCTGAAGAGCCTCTCTTTGTGGGAGAAGCGCGACGCCAAGATCATGACCCTCTCGGGCGGCATGAAGCGGCGCCTGCTCATCGCCAAGGCGCTCTCCCACGAGCCGGAAGTGCTGTTCCTCGACGAGCCCACCGCCGGCGTGGACGTGGAGCTGCGGCGCGACATGTGGCGCCTGGTGCGCGCCCTGAAGGACAAGGGCACCACCATCATCCTCACCACCCACTATATCGAGGAGGCCGAGGAGATGGCCGACCGGGTGGGTGTCATCAACCGGGGCGAGATCATCCTGGTGGAGGACAAGGCGACGCTCATGCGCAAGCTGGGGCAGAAGCAGCTCACCATTGAGCTGTCCGCTCCGCTGGAGCAGGTGCCTGAAGCGCTCGCATCCTATGGCCTTGTCCGCTCGGCGGACGGCCGCAAGCTCACCTACAGCTATGGCGCCGAGGGGGCGGAGGACGAGCCGCCCATCGGCCGGCTGCTCTCCGATCTCGCCGCCGCCGGCATCGGCTTCGACGACCTGCGCACCGCGCAAAGCTCGCTTGAAGATATTTTCGTCAGCCTCGTGAGGCCGCACCCGTGAATTTGCAAGCCATCCGCGCCATCTACGGCTTCGAAATGGCGCGTACCAAGCGCACCCTGCTGCAGAGCGTGGTGTCGCCGGTGATCTCCACTTCCCTTTATTTCGTGGTGTTTGGCTCCGCCATCGGCGCGCGCATGGCGCAGGTGGAGCATGTGGCCTATGGTGCCTTCATCGTGCCCGGCCTGATGATGCTGACCCTGCTCACGCAGTCCATCGCCAACGCCTCGTTCGCCATCTATTTCCCGCGCTTCACCGGCACCATTTATGAGGTGCTGTCGGCGCCGGTGTCGCCGTTCGAGATCGTGTGCGGCTATGTGGGGGCGGCGGCCACGAAATCGGTGCTGCTCGGCCTCATCATCCTCGCCACGGCGGCGCTGTTCGTGCCCATGGAGGTGCGGCACCCGTTCTGGATGCTGGGCTTCCTGGTGCTCACGGCGGTCACCTTCTCGCTGTTCGGCTTCATTATCGGCATCTGGGCCGACGGGTTCGAGCGCCTGCAGCTCATCCCCATGCTGATCGTGACGCCGCTCACCTTCCTGGGCGGCACCTTCTATTCGCTGGACATGCTGCCGCCGGTGTGGCGCACGCTGACCTTGTTCAACCCGGTCGTCTATCTCATCTCCGGCTTCCGCTGGAGCTTCTTCGGCCTGTCCGACGTGGCGGTGGAGGTGAGCTTCGGCATGACGCTGGGGTTCCTGGCCATCTGCCTGCTCATCGTGAGCTGGATGTTCCGCACCGGCTACCGGCTGAAGAGCTGAAAGTCCTCATCCGGGGATATCTGCGCCACCGTCGCCAGCCACTGGCGCACCACGGCTTCGTCCCGCGGGGTGAGACCCGCCCTCAAACCGGGATCGAGGGCGTGGACCCGCTCGCGTGCCTCAATCAGCAATTGCTGGCCGGCTGGCGTGAGCGCGGCTTGCAGGATGCGTCCGTGCCGGCCGTGGGGAGTGCGGCGGATGAGGTTGGCGCGTTCGAGATTCGCCAGGATCACGCTCACCGTCTGGGGTGTCACCAGCGCGATGCGGGCAAGGTCCGCGCCCGAGAGGCCGGGATACGCGTTCAGCATGGTCAGCAGGGTGAATTGCGGGGCGGTCACGCCTAGGTCTGCCAGCGCCTTTTCCATGCGCTGTCGATAGGCCGTGGCGGCCTGCCGCAACAGGTAGCCCAGGTGGCCCTCGGTGCCACGCTTGCCCTCGCCGGCGGCCGGCGGAGATGGATTGTCACCCATGTCAAAGCTCTGATATAATATTCGAGCTTTGATATTATCCCGTCCGCAGTGTGAGGACCAGTCGTGGCCAATCCCCTTTCCCGCCCCACCTACAAGGATTTCACCGCCAAGGCGCCGGACGTCTATGCCGGCCTTGGCGCCCTCACCAAGGCGGTGGATGCCGCCGGGCTCGACAAGGGGCTGACCGAGCTGGTGAAGCTGCGCGCCTCCCAGCTCAATGGCTGCGCCTTCTGCCTGAAGTTCCATCTGGGCGTGGCGCGCAAGGCCGGCGTGTCGGAAGCCAAGCTGGACCTTCTGGCCGCCTGGCGCGATGCCGAGCTGTTCTCGGCACGGGAAAAGGCCGCGCTCGACTTTGCCGAAGCCCTCACTCTGCTGGACGGCGAGCCGGCCTCGGACGAGGCCTGGGCGCGCCTGCGGGAGGAGTTTTCGGAGAGCGAGGCGCTCTATCTCACGGTGACCATTGCCGGCATCAATGCGTGGAACCGCATCGGCATGGCCTTCAAGTTCGCCCCGCCGGTGTGACGAAAAAGGCCCTCTTCGCGGAAGAGGGCCTTTGGCTCCGGGGCCGACAGGCCGGCATCAGGCGCCGGGCTTCACCGCCACCAGGTCGATCAGCGCCGACATGCCGCAATGGGCGCTGCCTTCCGCGATCTCCGCGTCATAGCTTGAAAGCTCCACGATCTCGAATCCGGCGAAAGCCGCGCGCAGCAGCTCTTCCGTGTAGAGATTCTCGGGGGTGGAGGGGCCGCCCGTGCGGTATTCCACCTGCTTGGGCCGGTAGCCCTCCAAAAGCACCATGCCACCGGGCTTCAGCGCCTTGCGCACATGCTCGAACATCTGGTCGCGCTGCTCGGGCGGCAGGAACTGGATGAAGATGCCCACCACCACGTCATAAGCGGCGAGGGGCCAGGCCCAACTGGAAAGGTCCACCAGCTCCAGCTGCAGCTCCACGCCCCGCTCGGCGGCGAGGCGGCGGGCCTTGTCCTGGGCCACGGCGGAAGAATCCACAGAATGCACGCTGAGCCCCTGCTCAGCCAGCCACACGCCGTTGCGGCCCTCTCCATCGGCGATGGCGAGGGCATGCCATCCCGCCTTCAGGCGCGGGGCCTGGCGCGCCAAAAAGGCATTGGGCGCAACGCCGAAGAGATAGTCCTCACGCGCGTATCGCTGGTCCCAGAAGGCGGTCATATCCACTCCGATCGTCCATGCGCCCCCTCACGCAAGGGAGTGCCCCAGCGGGCATAAGCCCATAGGGCGAGGTGACGCAGGGGTGCCCCCTTATTGATCAAGGTCAAGAAACCATGCTCTTTTGGCAATATATTGAGGGCCTCTAAATACGAGGTGGTGCCATGCTGAAGATTGCGAGTCTCATCTGGGTGATCCTGTCCGTCGCTTTCGCCGGCAGCTTGGTCATTCTCGTGCTTGCCGTGCCGAGCCCGGCGCAGACGGACATGCGCGCGATTCCCATTGCCGCCGCGGTCGGTGCGCTGCTCGCGATTCCCGCTTCTCTGTTCGTGGCGAAGCGAATCATCGCCATGACTGCTAAGCGGGGGTGACCACCAGCCCGCAGCGCTGAAAGCGCGCTTCCGCCGTTGAACGCCGCCGCGAGACCACCGCGCCGCGGCGAGGCGGGGAGTTGCGCCGGTCCGATGATTCCAGAATGCCAGAAGGCCGATGAGCATCGCTCACCGGCCTTTTCTGTTGTTGATCGGCGGGGTGCCTCGGGCCGCAGGTTCGGGAAGTCGCTTTTACGCGGCGTGGTGCGCGGGCCGCGGCTCCGGCCCGGTTTATCGTATGAGGACGTGGTGGCCGGAGGGGCCGATCGGCCATGGCCGGTCCCTTTCCCCGTAAAGCGGGGAAGCTGCGGCTTTCGGGAGGGCGGGGCCCATCCCTCAGGCGGGGCGCGGACCGAGGCAGAAGACCCTCGTGCCGAATCTTGACGTCATTTTCGAGCGAGCCGGTTCCCACGTCGCTCGATGACGCTCACGCTGAGCGGAAGGCGCGACCTTCCGTCCGCGTCGGCGCGGAGGATGGCAGGCGGTCATATGGCCGCGGCGCCACCCCCTTGTCGCTCATTCCGCCGCTTCGGACAGTGGCGCGGGCTTCACCCAGCGCAGCACCGGGGTGCGGGCCGCGCGGGTTTCGTCCAGGCGGCGGCGCGGCGCGTAATGGGGCGCACCCAGGAAGCGCTCCTTGTCCCCCGCCTTCGCCGCCATGGCGAGGTCCCGCAAGGCGCCGATGAACAAATCGAGGGAGGCTTTCGATTCGCTCTCCGTGGGCTCGATGAGCATGGCCCCGTGCACCACCAGCGGAAAATAGACCGTCATGGGGTGGTAGCCCTCGTCAATCAGGGCCTTGGCCACGTCCAGGGTGCTGATGCCCGTGCCGGCGAGCCACGTATCGTCGAACAGGGCCTCATGCATGGCCGTGCGCTCGGCGAACGGGGCGGTCATGAGGTCCATGAGGCTCGCGCGCACATAATTGGCGGAGAGCACCGCGTCCTCGGAGGCCTGGCGCATGCCATCGGCACCGTGGGACAGCATCCAGGCGAGCGCCCGCACGAACATGCCCATCTGGCCATGGAAGGCACTCATGCGCCCCAGTGCCCGTTCGGCCCCCGCCGCACCCTTCTCCTCAACCAGCGTGAGGGTGCCGTCCTGTGCCACCAGCGCCGGAACCGGGGCGAAAGGGGCGAGCGCCGGGGAGAGCACCACGGGACCGGCACCCGGACCGCCGCCGCCATGGGGCGTGGAGAAGGTCTTGTGCAGGTTGATGTGCATGGCGTCGACGCCGAGATCGGCCACCTTCACCTTGCCCAGGATGGCGTTGAAATTGGCGCCGTCGCAGTAGAAATAGGCGCCCGCCGCGTGCACCGCGGCGGCGATCTCCACGATGTCGCGTTCGAACAGGCCACAGGTGTTGGGATTGGTGAGCATCAGCGCCGCCACCTCGGGGGTCAGCGCGTCGCGCACGGCCTGCGCATCCACGGTGCCGTCGGGGCGGGCGGGGATGGCCTTCACCTGATAGCCGATAAGGGCGGCGGTGGCCGGATTGGTCCCGTGGGCGCTCTCGGGCACCAGCACGATGTTGCGGGTCGAGCCCTTTGCGAGATGGGCGGCCTTGATGGCCATCATGCCGGTGAGCTCGCCATGGGCGCCGGCCTTGGGCGGCAGCGCCACCGCCGCCATGCCCGTGAGCGCCAGCAGGTAGCGCGACAGCTCGCCCATCAGCTCCAGCGCCCCCTGGACGGTGGAGACCGGCTGCAGCGGATGCACGTCCGCGAAGCCCTCAAGGCGCGCCATCTTCTCGTTGAGACGCGGATTGTGCTTCATGGTGCACGAGCCCAGCGGAAACAGCCCGCTGTCGATGCCGTAATTCATGCGGGACAGGCGCACATAATGGCGCATGGCCTCCGGCTCCGAGAGGCCGGGCAGCTCGGGCTCCGCCGCCCGCTTCAGGCCGCCCAGGCGATGGGCGGTGCCCTTGGGCTCGGGCAGGTCCACGCCGGACACTTCCGGGCGGCCCACCTCGAAGATGAGGCCCTCTTCCAGATCCAGCGCTCGGTTGCCGGTGAAGGTTTCCGGTGCGGGGGTAAGGGGGGTGACGGGGGCGGTGGCGCCGCGGCCTTCGCGATTCATGGCTCAGCTCCGAAAGGGGGATGTGCGGCGGGCGCGGGTCACGCCAGCGCCTCTGCGAGGGCGGCGGCATAAGCGGCGCGGTCCTCGGGCGTGGTCACCTCGGTGGCGGCCACCAGCAGCAGGTCATTGAGCCCCGCGCCGGGCGCGAGGCGCGAATAGGGCACGCCGGCCAGGATGCCGCGGGCCGCCAGCTTCTCCACCACCTCGGCGGCGGGCACTGGCAGGCGCACGGTGAATTCGTTGAAGAAGGTGGCGTTGAGCACACTCACCCCCTTCACAGCCTGAAGCCGGTCCGCCAGATCACAGGCGGCCTCGTGGTTGAGGGTGGCGAGGCGGGTGAAGCCCTGCTGGCCCAGTAGCGTCAGGTGGATGGTGAAGGCGAGCGCGCACAGGCCCGAATTGGTGCAGATGTTGGAGGTCGCCTTCTCGCGGCGGATGTGCTGCTCGCGGGTGGAGAGGGTCAGCACAAAGCCGCGCCGGCCTTCCGCGTCCACGGTCTCGCCGGCGAGGCGGCCGGGCATCTGGCGCACATATTTCTGCCGGGTGGCGAACAGGCCCACATAGGGCCCGCCGAAATTCAGCGCATTGCCCAAGGACTGGCCCTCGCCCACCACGATGTCGGCGCCCTGCGCGCCCGGCGGCTCCACAAGGCCGAGCGACACCGTCTCGGTGAACACGGCCACCAGCAGCGCGCCGACCGCGTGGGCGGCCTCCGCGATGGGCTTCAGGTCCACCAGATTGCCGAACACGTCGGGGCTCTGCACCACCACGCAGGAGGTCGTTCCATCGATGGCGGAAATCAGGTCCTCCCCGCCTTCCGGCCTGGGCGGCAGGGCCTCCACCGTATCGTCCGCATAATGGGAGACGGTCTCGATGGTGGCGCGGTAATGGGGGTGGAGATTGCCCGCCAGTACCGCCTTGCGCCGCTTGGTGACGCGGTGGGCCATCAGCACCGCCTCGGCGGCGGCGGTGGAGCCGTCATACATGGAGGCGTTGGCCACCTCCATGCCGGTGAGCTCCGCCACCTGGGTCTGGAACTCGAACAGATATTGCAGCGTGCCCTGGGCGATTTCGGGCTGGTAGGGCGTGTAGGAGGTGAGGAATTCCGAGCGCTGGATCAAGTGATCCACGGTCGCCGGCACATGATGCCGATAGGCCCCCGCGCCCAGGAAGAAGGGCACCGCGCCCGCCGCCACATTGCGGGCGGAGAGGCGGGACAAAGCGCGCTCCACCTCCATCTCGCCCTGGGCGGGAGGAAGGTCCGGCAGCGCGGCGGTGCGCTTGTCCGCCGGAATGTCCGCGAACAGAGCGTCGATGGAGGGCACGCCGACGCGCGCCAGCATTTCGGCGCGGTCCTCGGCGGTCAAGGGAAGGTAACGCATGAGAAGGTCTCACACCGTCAGATAGCGAAAATCGATGATGATCTCGGCGCGCAGGGAATTGGCCACGTAGCATTCCGCGTGCGCCTGATGATGAATGGCGGCCACGTCCGCATCGGTGGGCCGCCTGTCGCCGGAGAACACCATCATGGGCGACAGGGTGATGCGGGAGAGGTAGAATTTGCCCACATCATTGGGGCTCATCACGCCCTGGGCGGCGTCCTCATAGCTGTCCACCCGGAAGCCGGCCCGGCGGGCGAAATCCAGGGCGAACAGCATGTGGCAGCTGGAGGTGGCCGCCACCAGGGCTTCCTCCGGGTCCACCGCATCCGCGCGGGAATAAGGCAGGCGCACGGAGGAGGGGGCCGACGAGCCGGGGACCTCCACGCCGTCGAAGACCCACAGATGGGCCCGGGAATAGAGGCCGTCGGTGAACACCTCGGCCTCCCGGCTCCAGCGGATGGTGGCGCGGAAGTCGCCGGCCATGGCCTCAGCCGAGGCTCTCGACAAGGGCCTGGTAGGCGCCTTCGTCCATCAGGCCGTCCAGCTCGGCGGGGTTGGAGATCTTCAGCTTCAGGAACCAGCCGTCCACTTCGGGCTGCTGGTTCACGAGGCCGGGATTGCCTTCCAGCTCCGCATTCACCTCGATCACCTCGCCGGAGACGGGGGCATAGACCTCGCTGGCGGCCTTCACGCTCTCCACCACGGCCACTTCCTTGCCTTGCTCCACCACCTTGCCGAGCTCGGGCAGCTCCACGAACACGATGTCGCCGAGCTGGCCCTGGGCATAAGAGGTGATGCCGACCACGGCCACGTCGCCGTCGACGTGCACATATTCGTGGTCCTTGCTGTAGCGCACGATGGTCATGCTTCAGGCCTCTTTCGACGATTTGCGCGCATAGCGCGTCGGCACGAAGGGAAGGGGGGTGACGGTGGCGGCCAGCGGCTTGCCGCGCACCAGAAGCTCGAGCTTCGTGCCCGGCGCGGCGAGCGCCGGTGGCACATAACCCATGGCGATGGGCGCCCCCAGCGTCGGCGCGAAGCCGCCGGAGGTCACCACGCCCACCTGGACGCCCTCATGGAGGATTTCGGCCCCCTCGCGGGCCGGGGCGCGCCCGTCCAGCCTTAGCCCCACGCGCAGGCGCGCGGGGCCTTCCGCAAGCTCGCGCTGGATGCGCGCGGCGCCGGGAAAGCCGCCCTCGGCGCGCCGCCGCTTCTGGATGGACCAGGAAAGGCCCCCTTCCACCGGCGAGGTGGTGGGGTCGATCTCGTGGCCGTAAAGGCTGAGCCCGGCTTCCAGGCGCAGGCTGTCGCGCGCGCCGAGGCCGATGGTTTTCACTTCCGGCTCGGCCGTCAGCGCGCTCCACACCTTCTCGGCATCGGCGGCCCGAAGCGAGATCTCGAAGCCGTCCTCGCCCGTATAGCCAGAGCGGGAGACGTGGACGGGAATGCCGTCGAAGCTGGCGGGGCCGGCGGCCATGAAGTCGAGCGCCAGGGCCTCCGGGCAATGGCGCGCCATGGCGGCCGCTGCCTCGGGGCCCTGAAGGGCAATCAAGGCGCGGTCGAGCAGGGGGGCCAGGCGCACATTGGCCGGCAGATGGGCGGAGATGTGCTCGAAATCGGCGGCCTTGCAGGCGGCGTTCACCACCAGCAGCAGGCGGCCATCCTCCTTCGGGTCAGCCGGGCGGGTGACCATCAGGTCATCGAGGATACCGCCGCTCGCGTCGAGGAGCTGGGAATAGCGCTGGCGGCCGGGCGCCAGGTTCAAGATGTCCGCCGGCACCAAGGCTTCGAGGGCCCGGGCGCAGGTTGCGTGGTCCGGCCCTTCCAGGATCGCCTGTCCCATGTGGGAGACGTCGAACAGGCCCGCATGAGCGCGGGTCCAGGCGTGCTCGGCCAGGATGCCATCTGGATATTGGACCGGCATCTCATAGCCGGCGAACGGCACGATGCGCGCCCCGAGCGCCACATGGGCGGCGAACAAAGGGGTGGTGTGCAACAGGGTCTTGAGGAGAGGGTCGACGGCGTGCGTCATCGCAGCTCCGGGGGATAGCGCCAGGTTGGGGGACCGGGTTCGGAAACCTTGAGTCCTTCGGGCGCCCCCTCTGTCTGCGGAACCTGAGAGATTTCACCGCGCCGTTTGGACTGGCGCGGCTTACTCCTTCGGTGAGCCGCCGGCGCGTGCCGCGGCTGCTTTCCAGAGCGTCGTCCCCCTGCGGTCCTTTGGCCTGAGCGGTTCCGGGGCGGTTGCGCCTTCGGCGCCGGTTCTGCCCGCTGGTGGCGCGCAGCCGGTCTCTCCCGCAGGGATCATCCGAGACGATGCCAGAAGCGGCGGAAACCAAGGCTCCGATTCCGCTTCATAGACAACGTCAATCGCACAATAAGAAAAACCGTGGCGGCGTCAACCGGGGGCGGACGCCGACCTTGGTCGCAGCGATGCGGAGGGCTTTCGCCCCGCGTCATCAGTTCGGCGGGGGCTCGAAGCCACCCGAGGAGGGCGGCGGGGCAAAGCCGCCGCTGCTGGAGCCGCTGCTGCTTCCGCTATGGCTCGACCCGCTGCTGGAGGGGCCGGAGGGCGGCGGCCCGAACACGTCGCTGCTGGGCGCGCCCGGATCCTGCTTGGGCGCGGCCGCGGCCGGAGCGGCCGGCGCGGCCGTCTCGGCGGCGGGCTTCGGCTTGGGCTTGCGCGGCCTGGAGGAGGCCGCGGGCTTCGGCTTTTCGCCCTGCGGATCGTAGCCCACATAGACCACGTAGCGCTCGACCTCGTCGGGCTTGGGCAGCGGGAAGCTGAGCTGGTCCTCGATCACGGTGAAGGCGGACTGCTGCTGGCCGGCGGGAATTTCAACCGGCACCGTGAAGAACTTGGTGGTGACGGTCTTGGGGTTGGGGCCTTCCTCCACCACGGCGACGCGGATCGGCACGCGCACGGTGCCCGGCGTGCCCTTCTCGCCCAGCAGCACGCGGCCTTCGATGCCGACCTTCACGGTCATGGTCTGCCCGGCGATGGCGCATTCGCGGGCCAGCTGGCCCACATTGCCCTGGTAGCGCAGCGCGCCACCTTCCGTGACCTGCCAGGTGCCGGCCCCGGTGCGCACGGTCACGCTCGGGCAGGCATAGGTGACGGCATTGGCGCCGGTGCCCACGGTGAGGGCCGGCGTGGCGGCGCTGTTCACGCCCGCCGCATTACCCGTGGCGACGCCCGTATCCTGGGCGCCGAAGCTGCCGTCGAGGTTCTCGCCCGAGGCGCATCCGGCCAGGGCCAGCGCCAGGGCCAAGCCGACGAGGCCGCGTGCGGAGGTTCCTGCCGGCGCAGGGGCCGTGTCGCTTGCCAGTTGGCGTCCCATGTCGCTCATCTCCATAGGCTTATCCATATGGCGTGGTTATACCAAACGGTACGATGAACGCACCGTGCGAAGGCCCCCCATTTACGGTTTGGTGACCAAAAGCCGGAAACATGGTGAACGGGCGCCGCGCGCCCGTTGCCTTCCGGTGCATCAAGCCGGTGCATCAAGATCAGCCGCCGGACAGGCCCACCGGCTTGCCCACCACCACCACCAGCGCCTTGCGCGCGGTGGCGAGGCGCGCGGCCACGCGCTTGATGTCGTCCAGCGTCACCGCTTCCACCAGCGTGTTGCGGCGATCGATGTAATCGATGCCGAGCTCGTCGAGCTGGATCTGCAGCAGCTGCCCCGCCACCTTGGACGAGGTGTCGAACCGCAGCGCATAGCTGCCGGTGAGATAGCTCTTCGCCTCCTTCAGCTCCTCCGGCGTGGGGCCGTCATCGAGGATGCGCTGGAACTCGGAGGTGATGAGCGAGATGGATTCCGCCGCCCGCTCGTTCTTGGTGGCGGTGCCGGCGAACCACAGCCCCACATGGGCGAGGGCCACCTGATAGGAATAGACCGAGTAAGCGAGCCCGCGCGCCTCTCGCACCTCCTTGAACAGGCGGGAGGAAAAGGCGCTGCCGCCCAGGATGTGGTTGAGCACGTAGGCGGCCATGAAGTCGGGATCACGCCGCTCCAGGCCCACCGTGCCCATCACCACCACCGACTGGGGCACATCCAGGGGGATGACGTCCACCGTGCCGATATGCTGGGGCGTCACGTTCTCAACCGGCGTCAGCTCCGCCTTTTCGGGCAGGCTGCCGAACACGGCGTCGAGCCGTTGGCCTAGTTCCTCGGGGGTGATATCGCCCACCACCGCCACCCGCAGGTTGGAGCGCGCCAGGGTGCGCTTGGCGAAGCCGACAATGTCCTCCCGCGTCAGCTCGGGCACGCTCTTCAGCGTGCCGTCCACCGGGCGGCCATAGGGATGATCGGGGAAGGCGAGGGCATACCAGCGCTCGCCGGCGATGGAATTGGGCTCGGTGGAACGGCGACGCAGGCCCGCCATGATGGCGGCGCGGATGCGCTCCACCGCCTCGTTGTCGAAACGCGGCGCGTTGACGGACAGGCGCAGCAGGTCGAACGCCACGTCACGATTTTCCGACAGCGTGCGCAGCGAACCGCGCATCTCGTCACGCCCGGCGTCGAAATGCAGCTCCACGGCGTGGTCGGCCAGCTTCTGCTGGAAGGCCTGGGCGTCGAGATCACCGGCGCCTTCGTCGAGCACGGAGGCGGTGAGATGCGCCAGCCCCGCTTTGGTCGGCCCGTCCTGGGCGGCACCGCCGAGGAAGGCGAATTCCATGGCGATGAGGGGCAGGGTGGTGTCATGCACCAGCCAGGCCTTGATGCCGCCGGGGCTCGTCACCTCGGTGATGCGGCTCGATTGCTGGGCCTGGGCCTCGGTGTTGGAAATGAGGGAGAGAGCCATCGTCACCATCACGAAAAAGAACCAGCCGGCGATCCCGAAGGATCGCCCGGCGGAAGCGGGGGACCACGCCCTCACGAGCGATCGTCCTTCTTGGCGGCGGCCGGCGCCGTCTTCAGATAGCCGGTCACCGCGCGGTCGGCGGTGAGGTAGCGCTTGGCGGCGGCCTGCACGTCGGCGGCGCTCACCGCCTTCACCCGCTCGGGCCAGGAGCGCACGTCCTCGGCGCTGGTGCCGGTGGCCCAGGCCGCCCCATAGATGCGGGCCAGCGTCGCCTGGTTGTCCTGGGCGTAGATCATGTCGGCCGTCAGCCGGGTCTTGGCCCGCTGCAGCTCCAATTCGTCCACCCCCTTGTCCGCCACCTCGGCCACGATGGCGTCAAGGGCCGCCTCAAGGTCGTCCAGGCTCACATCGGGTCGCGGGCTCGCATAGACCACGAAGCGCGTGGCGTCGTAAGCCGTGCCCTGGTACCAGGAGCCGGCACCCGCCGCGAGGCCCTTTTCGGCCACCAGCTGGCGATAGAGCCGGCCGGTCTGGCCGCCGCCGAGGATCTGGGAAAGCACTTCCAGCGCCTCCGCCTCGCGCGGGGCGGCGGTGCGGTCGGAGGGCACCAGATAGGAGCGCTGCACGCTCGGCTGCGCCACCCGGGCATCGGCAAGGGAAACCCGGCGGTGGGCCTGCGGCTCGGGCTCCTGCGGGCGGTTGCGGGGCGGGGTGTCGGCGCGCGCCACCTTGCCATAGGTTTTCTCGGCCAGGGCGCGCACCTCGTCGGGGGTCACGTCGCCGGCGACCACCAGCAGCGCGTTGTTGGGCGCGTAATAGCGGCGGTAGAAGGCAAGCGCGTCTTCCCGGTTCAGCTGCTTGATCTCGTGCTCCCAGCCGATGATCGGATGCTGATAGGGGTGGTTGACGTAAGTGGTGGCCTGCATGATCTCGCCCAGCCGCGCGCCGGGCTCGTTGTCGGTGCGCATGCGGCGCTCTTCCAGCACCACGTCGCGCTCGGGCAGCACCACTTCATCGGACAGCTTGAGGCCGGTCATGCGGTCAGCCTCGAAGCCCATCACCTTTTCCAGGTGCTCCTTGGCCACGCGCTGGAAATAGGAGGTGTAGTCCTGGGAGGTGAAGGCGTTCTCCTGTCCGCCCAGGCGCGCGACCTCGGCCGAGAACTCGCCCTGGGGATGGGCCTCGGTGCCCTTGAACATCAGGTGTTCGAGGAAATGGGCGATGCCCGACTTGCCGGGCTGCTCATCGGCCGATCCCACCTTGTACCACACCATGTGGGTGACCACCGGGGTGCGGTGATCGGGGATGACCATGACCTGAAGGCCGTTGTCGAGGGTGAACTGGGAAATATCGGGTCCCGCAGCCGACGCGGCGCGCGGGGCGAGCGCAGCGGCGCTCGCGGCGAGGATGGCAACCATGGCAAAACGGCTCATCTTCACGTGGCGGATCTTCCGGCAATGCACGCGCCGGACGGCACGCACGTTTCTTGAAAGATAGGATCTTTGCCGACGAAGGCCAGAGGCGGCGCCGCGAATTGAGCGATTCCACGCCGCGAGTAGGAGAGCGATGTCGGCCAAAACGCGACGGGGCGCCAGACACCGGACCTTGCGGGCGGAGTGATCCGCGCGGTGACGGGGCCATGGGCGGCCTCGGGCGCCGCGCGCGGCGATGATCGGCTTGAGTGCCTGTTCGGCGCCGGACGCCGGCCAAGGCAAGGACCTTTAGGAGAAACGAAACGCCCCCGCTGGGGTGCCAGCGGGGGCGGGGAACGCACTCAGTTCGTCCGGTCGAAAAGGTTGGGCACCTTCCAGGGCTCCTGCTTCTTTTCCACCACGCCATAGGGCGCGTTGGGGGCAGGGGTCTGGTAGCCCGCCGGGGGCTGGAGCAGGGTCTCGCGCTCCGGCTCGCCGGTGAAGACCATGGGCTTGTCCTTCTCACCGGTCAGCGAGGGCAGCCAGCCCTTGGAGCCCAGCTCGCTCGGCATCAGCTCATCGCGCGTGGTGCCGGTGGCGACAGGCTCGGTGGGGATGACGCCGAGAATTTTTTTGCGGCCCTTGTTCAGCTCCGACGGCAGCAGCGGGCGGCCGGGATCGTCGCGGACCACGGGTGCATTGGCCGCGGCCGCCTCGCGCTGGCGGCGCGCAATGTCCGGATCCTTGGGCCAGTTGGGATTTTGCTGGTGCGCGGCGCTTTCGGGCGAAGGCAGGGCCTCGGTCGCGGTGACGGGCGGCACCACCAAAGGCGCGCGCTCGCGATAATCGATCTCGGGCTTGGGCGCCTCGTCCTTCAGGCCGAACAGCTCCATCATGCTGTCGAGAGGATTGGAATTGAACTGGTCCTGCGCCGCGGCGGGCCGGGCGAAGGCGCCGGCCAGCATCAGGCTCAGCGCGCAGGCGCCAAGAATGGGCTTCAGGGCCTTGGGGGCGGTCGTCAAACGGTGCATAGGCCTCGCCTGCGTCGCTGCATCGGGCCGGGTCATTGGGCTCACGCGCATGGTGCTCCCCTTAAGGCTCGCGCTCTGCTTCAGGTTTGGATGACATAGGTGTCGGAGAGGGCGGCGTTTTTGAGGCACGCCCGAAAAAGGCATCATAAAGCAGCAGGCCGACACCGCCAACCACCGCAATATCGGCCACGTTGAACACGTACCAGCGGTAACCGAAGGCGTGGAGCGAAATGAAATCGAACACCGCGCCATACACCACCCGGTCCACCGCATTGCCCAGCGCGCCGCCGATGAGCAGGCCGAGCCCCACGCTTTCAACCAGCCGGTGGGAGCGGGTGAGCCACACGGTGAAGGCCAGCGCCGCCACCACCTTGATACCCACCAGAACCCAGCGGCCCGTCTCCCCCTGGGGAAACAGGCCATAGCTGATGCCGGCATTCCACAGGGCGACGAGATCGAGGAAAGGCGCGACCGGGACCAGGCCCGGCCCCTGAGTCGCCATGAAGGCGATGGCCCAGGTCTTGGTGACCTGATCGGCCACCAGCACCAGAAGGGCGGTGAGAAGCCCCAGGCGGACTCGGGTCATCGCGCCTCTCCCCTGCTCATTTCGCCGCAGCGTAGAATTCCCGCAGCGCGGCCGCGTCGCGCGGCGTCACGTCCGGGAACTCGGAATCGGTGCCCACATGCGGCGAGATCTTCCAGGACCGGGCGCACTTGCGGCCCTCTGCCCGGGCGGGCACCACGGCGACACCGGGCACGTCGGGCAGGCGGAAGGCATCCGCCGGGCCATCGCCGCGCACCAGGCTGGCGGCGCTGGTGATGCAGATCTCGGCAAGGTCGAGCCCCTCGAAGGCATCGGCCAGGGCGGCATCGGTGACATGGACGACAGGCGCGGCCTCCAGCGAGGAGCCCATCCGCTTCTGCGCCCGCTCCACCTCCAGCGCGCCGAGCACCACGCGCCGCACCTGCCGCACCTTGCGCCACTGTTCCGCAAGGGCCGGATCACGCCAGCTCTCGGGCGTTTCGGGGAAGGTGGTGAGGTGCAGGGAGCCTTCCTCGTCACCGGTGCGGGCGAGATAGGCCTCTTCCGTGGTGAAGGGCATGATGGGCGCGAGCCACGCGACCACCCGGTTGAAGGTCTCGTCCAGCACCGTGAGGCAGGCCTTGCGGGTGGCGGAGGAGAGGGGGTCGCAATAGAGCGCGTCCTTGCGCACGTCGAAATAGAAGGCCGACAGCTCGATATTCATGAAGGAGGTGAGCAGCGCGTGCACCTTCTTATAGTCGAAGGCGCGATAGGCGGCGCGGATCTCCCCGTCGAGCTCGCTCAACCGGTTGAGAATGAAGCGTTCCAGCGACGGCATGTCGGCGAACGCCACGCGCTCTTCCGGCCGGTAATGGTGCAGCGAGCCCAAAAGCCAGCGGATGGTGTTGCGCAGCTTGCGATAGGTGTCGGCGGTGGTCTTCAGGATCTCCGGGCCGATGCGCAGATCGTCGGAATAGTCGGAGGCGCATACCCACAGGCGCAGGATGTCGGCGCCGGACGCCTTGATGACGTCCTGCGGCGAGGTGACGTTGCCCAGCGACTTGGACATCTTGCGCCCGTCCTCGTCCAGCACGAAGCCGTGGGTGAGCACGGCATCATAAGGCGGGCGGCCACGGGTGCCGCAGCTCTCCAGCAGGGAGGAGTGGAACCAGCCGCGATGCTGGTCCGAGCCTTCCAGATACATCACCTTGTCCTTGCCCTCGGGCGCGCGGACCGCCTTCAAATCGGGGCGCACCTCCAAGGTGAAGGTGTGGGTGGAACCGGAATCGAACCACACGTCGAGGACGTCGTTCACCTTGACCCAGGGCTCAGCGGCGAGCTCTCCGAGGAAGCGTTCGCGGGCGCCTTCCTTGAACCAGGCGTCGGCCCCTTCTTCCTCGAAGGCGGTGGCGATGCGGGCGTTCACTTCGGGATCCCGCAGGATTTCCGCCTCGCCGTAGGCGTTTTCCTTTACGAACACGGCGATGGGCACACCCCAGGCGCGCTGGCGCGAGACCACCCAGTCCGGCCGGTTGGCGATCATGCCGGTGATGCGGTTCTCGCCCGCCGCCGGCACCCATTCCACGGTCTTGATGCCCGCCAGCGCGCGCTCGCGCAGGGTGTCGGGCACGTTGCCGTTGAGGGTGGCGGGGCGGTTCGCCGCCCTGCCGTCGCCATTGCGGATATCCTGGTCCATGGCGATGAACCATTGCGGCGTGTTGCGGAAGATGACCGGCTTCTTGGAGCGCCAGGAGTGGGGATACTGGTGCTTCACCCGCCCGCGCGCCAAGAGGTTGCCGGCTGCGACGAGGGCGTCGATGACCGCCTGGTTGGCGTCGCCCTTCTCGCCCTTGTCGGTGATGACGCGCTTGCCCTCGAAGCCAGGGGCCTGGGCGGTATAGAAGCCGTCGCCATCCACCGTGTAGGGGATGGCGGGGCTGATGCCGCGCTCCTCCAGCCAGCGGCGGTGCTGGGTCCAGATCTCGAAGTCCTCGCGGCCATGGCCGGGGGCGGTGTGGACGAAGCCCGTGCCGGCGTCGTCGGTCACGTGGTCGCCGTCCAGGAGCGGCACCTTGAATCCATAGCCGAGGCCCGCCAGAGGGTGGGCGCAGATGAGGGACCCCAGCTCTGCCGCCGTCACGTCCCGCACCCGCGCGAAGGCGGTGACGCGGGCCTGCTTGAAGACGTCGGCGGCGAGGTTGTCGGCCAGGATCAGGAGATCGCCGGCCTTGGCCCAGTTGTCGGCCGGGGCGTCGGTGACCTCGTAAAGGCCATAGGCGATCTTGGAAGAGAAGGAGATGGCCCGGTTGCCGGGCATGGTCCAGGGGGTGGTGGTCCAGATGACCACACAGGCGCCACCCAGGTCGTCCTTCACCCCCGACACCACCGGGAACTTCACCCACACCGTGTCGGAGGTGAAGTCGTGATACTCCACCTCGGCTTCCGCAAGGGCGGTCTTTTCCACCACCGACCACATCACCGGCTTGGAGCCGCGATAGAGCAGGCCGTTTTCCGCGAATTTCATGATCTCGCGGGCGATCTGCGCCTCGGCGGCGAACGCCATGGTGGTGTAGGGGTGGTCCCAGTCGCCTTCCACGCCCAGGCGCTTGAATTCCTCGCGCTGGATGTCCAGCCAGTGCTGGGCGAAGGCGCGGCATTCCTGGCGGAAGGCCACCATGGCCTCGGCGTCGGAGAAGTCGGGCTTGGCCTTGCCCTTCTTGCGGTAGTTCTCTTCCTCGATCTTCCACTCGATGGGCAGGCCGTGGCAGTCCCAGCCGGGCACATAGTTGGAATCGTGGCCCAGCATCTGCTGGGAGCGCGTCACCACGTCCTTGAGGATCTTGTTGAGCGCATGGCCGATATGGATGTTGCCGTTGGCGTAAGGCGGGCCGTCATGGAGCACGAAGCGCGGCCGGCCTCGGCCCACCTCACGCAGGCGGGAATAAAGGTCGAGCCGCTTCCAGCGCTCCAGCAGCTCCGGCTCCTTCTTGGGCAGGCCGCCGCGCATGGGGAACTGGGTTTCCGGTAGCAGCAGGGTCTTGGAATAATCGGGCGCGGCGGGCTCGGAAGACGTCTTGTCGGTCATGGAAAAGCTCGGAAAAAAGGGCCGCGGGGCGGCCGATGGGGCGAACACGGCGAAAGGTCCCGGCTGCCCCCGCGCGCGTCAGCCGCGCCGGCGGGGGACCGGGCCGATAATTCGCGCATCGCGAACACGCGCTGCGGGCGCGCTCGGCGGAATGGCGCGCTGCGGCGTGGCGCTCGGCGATGGCGTGCCGCCCCACCAAAATGGAGCCTTGTCGGCGTGGGTCATCCTCGGGCCGTGTGAAGCAAATCCGAAGCTGGGCTTCTAGCAGGCGGCCGGGGCGGGGGAAAGCCCGCAGATGGGCGCGGCGGCGGGGCCATGGCCGGGAGACGGGCCCGCGCACGCAAAAAGACCCCGGCGCCAGATGGTGCCGGGGTCCGTTGGTTCCCCTCTTATTATTTGGGACCGGACAGGGCCGGGAAAGAAACCGGGGGCGGGCTGCGCCCCCGGGGAACTCAGGACGCCGAGCTCACGAGTGGTAGGCGCGCTCGCCGTGCTCGTTGAGGTCCAGGCCCTCGCGCTCCACGTCCACCGACGGCCGCAGGCCGATGATGATGTTGAGCACGAAGAAGATGATGGCCGAAACCACGCCCGACCACACGATGGTCACGAGGGTGGCCTGGGTCTGCACCCACACCTGGTGGCCCATGGAGTAGTCGGCCACGCCGCCGCCGCCGAGAGCGGGCGACACCAGGATGCCGGTGGCGATGGCGCCAACGATGCCGCCGACACCGTGCACGCCGAACACGTCCAGGCTGTCGTCATAGCCGAGGGCGTTCTTCACTGCGGTGCAGAAGAAGAAGCAGACCAGCGCCGCGACGATGCCGAGCACGATCGCGCCCATGGGGCCCGAGGCGCCGCAGGCCGGGGTGATGGCCACGAGGCCGGCCACCGCGCCCGACGCGCCGCCGAGCATGGAGGGCTTGCCGCGCACCAGCCACTCGATCACGAGCCAGCCCACGATGGCGCCGGCGGTGGCGAGGAAGGTGTTCACCATCACGAGGGTGGCGAGGCCGTTGGCTTCCAGGTTCGAGCCCACGTTGAAGCCGAACCAGCCGACCCACAGCAGGGAGGCGCCGACCATGGTGAAGGCCAGCGAGTGGGGCGGAAGCTGTTCCTTGCCGTAGCCGATGCGCTTGCCGACGATGATGCAGCCGACGAGGCCGGCGATACCGGCATTGATGTGCACCACGGTGCCGCCGGCGAAGTCGAGGGCGCCCAGGGTGAACAGGTAGCCTTCCGAGAACCACACCATGTGGGCGATCGGGAAGTAGACGAAGGTGCCCCACAGCACGGCGAACAGAACCACCGCCGGGAACTTCATGCGCTCGGCGAAGGCGCCGATGGCCAGGGCCGGGGTGATGGCCGCGAAGGTCATCTGGAAGGCGATGAACACCAACTCGGGGATCTGCACGCCCTTGGTGAACGTATCCGCGAGGCTGTCGGCGGTGACGCCGGCCAGGAACGCCTTCTCAAAGCCGCCGATGAAGGCGTTGCCCGAGGTGAAGGCCAGCGAGTAGCCGTAGATCGCCCACACCAGCATCATCACCGCGGTGATGGTGAGCACCTGCATGAGGATGGAGAGCATGTTCTTGGCGCGCACCAGGCCGCCGTAGAACAGAGCGAGGCCGGGAACCGTCATCAGCAGGACGAGGACCGTGGAGGTCATCATCCAGGACACGTCACCCTTGTTCACGGTGGATACGGCGGCAGCCGCGGCGGGAGAAGCGGCCGCCGGCGCCATGTCGGGCTGTGCAAGGGCCGGCAGGGCGAAAGCCGCCCCAGCCAGGAGCGCGGGCACACCCACGCGGGTCCACGTCTTGAACGTCATGGAATATGGCTCCGTGAAATGAGGAAGGCTCAAAGCGCGTCGGCGTCGGTCTCGCCGGTGCGGATGCGCACGGCGTGGTCGATGGCGAGAACGAAGATCTTGCCGTCGCCGATCTGGCCGGTCTTGGCCGAGGCGGTGATGGCCTCCACGACCTTGGAAACCTGGTCGGCAGCCACCGCCACCTCGATCTTCAGCTTCGGCAGGAAGCTCACGGCATATTCAGCGCCGCGATAGATCTCGGTGTGGCCCTTCTGCCGCCCGTAGCCCTTCACCTCGGTCACGGTCAGTCCGTGGACGCCGATACCGGTGAGGGCGTCGCGCACCTCCTCCAGCTTGAATGGCTTGATGATGGCCATGACGATCTTCATGGATCGGTCCCTGTCCCCTGATGGGCTTGGATACGGCGCCGCGAAGCCCACCCTCGCGAACCGCCCAGCCGATGTTTTCTCATGGCTTCGCCGAGCGGGACGGGGATTTCCGCGCCGCGGCTGGCAAGCCTGCGCAAAACGGAATCAAGGACCGTGCCAAATGCGACAAAGGCCCGACTCCCGCTGCTTATTTTATCGCCATGGAAGGCAAGGGAGTGGCGGCGCCCGAAGGTTGCCGCTTTTTTGGCCTACTTTTTAATCAATGAGCCTTAAACATCATCAATGGGCGGGCGCTGCCCCGTTCGCCCGCCCCATCACGGTGCCGATGGTGTCACTTGGGCGTGACGCGCCGCATCAATCCTTCCTGCGTTGCGGAAGCCACGAGAATGCCATCGCGGGTGAAGAACTCGCCCCGGCAGAATCCGCGCGAGCCGAACGCGGCTGGGCTTTCCTGGCTGTAGAGCAGCCATTCGTCTGCCCGGAAGGGGCGGTGGAACCACAGCGCGTGATCGAGGCTGGCCACCTGCAGGTCGCGATCAAACACCGACTTGCCATGCGGCAATAACGCCGCCTGCAGCAGTGAGAAGTCCGAAGCGAAGGCCAAAACTGCCTGATGCGTGGGCAGGTCGTCCGGTAGCGCGGTGCGGGCGCGCACCCAGAGGCTGGGCCGCACGCCAAGGCTGCCGATATATGCCGGGTCGGTGGAGATGGGGCGGATCTCCAGCGGCTTGATGGCCATCCAGTCCCGCCGCGCGGCTTCGGGGAAGCGCTCCACCAGTCGCGCGCGCCAGACTTCGTCGGGCGGCAGGTCCTCGGGCATCGGCACGTCCGGCATGGTGCTCTGGTGCTCCAGTCCGTCCTCTTCCAGCTCGAACGACACCGCCATGGAAAAGATGGCCTTGCCATGCTGGATGGCCACCACGCGGCGGGTGGTGAAGGAGCGCCCGTCGCGGATGCGGTCCACCTCGTAGATGATGGGAACGGTGGGGTCACCGCCGAGCAGGAAATAGCCGTGGAGCGAGTGGGTGACGCGCGGGGCATCCACCGTGCGGCGCGCCGCCACCAGGGCCTGGGCCACCACCTGGCCGCCGAACACGCGCCCGCCACCCGGATTGCCGCTGCGACCGCGGAACAGATTGATCTCCAATTGCTCCAGGTCGAGGATGGACAGAAGCGCTTCAACGTCGCTAGACGGCGTGTCGGTCATGAGATCAGCCTTGCGGAAGCCCGCGACGCGGAAAAACTGACGCGCGGGACGGGGAATGACGAGTCACGAACACGCCACGCCCCCGCGTGGCGCGTCAAGTGCGTATAGGTGAGGCAGATGCCGTTTGCGGCGGTGGTCATCTCCGCCGGGCGGTGGCAGGGCCTTTGGTGCAATGCCCGCAACGGCGCCGCGAATGAGCCGCGGCGATGCGGGATAGACGAGATCGCGTGAGGAGATCCATTCATGAATGGCCAGTTCGAGAGCCCCCTCGCGCCGTCGCCTTATACCGGGCCGGGCCTTTTCTCCGCGCCGGCCGCGATGAGCGATGTGGCGATTGTCGGCGGCGGGCTCGCGGGGCTCAGCCTCGCTCTGGCGCTGCGCCAGGGGCTCGGGGCCGATGCCCGCATCACCCTATTCGACCCTATGCTCGCCAATCCGGTGATCGACGACGAGCGCTGCTCGGCCATCGCCGCCTGCGGCCGGCGCATGCTGACCGTGCTGGGGGCCTGGTCGCGCATCGAGGCCGAGGCCCAGCCGATTCTCTCCATGGTGGTCACCGATAGCCGCACCAAGGATGTGGCGCGCCCCACCTTCCTCACCTTCGACGGCGATGTCGCCCCCGGCGAGGCCTTCGCCCACATGGTGCCCAATGCGGTGCTGCAGCGCGCGCTGATCTCCGCCGCCGAGGCCGCCGGCATCGAGCTGAAGGCGGACAGCGTCTCGGCCTTCACGCGCGAAGGGGTGGGCGTAGCCTTGACCACCGGTGCCGGCTCGGTTTCCACCCGCCTGCTGGTGGCCTGCGATGGTGCGCGCTCGCGGCTGCGCTCCATGGCCGGGATCGACACCGTCTCGTGGAGCTATGGCCAGAGCGCGCTCACCTTCACGGTGGAGCATGAGCGCCCCCACGAGGGGCGGGCGGAGGAGCATTTCCTGCCCGCCGGCCCGTTCGCCCTGCTGCCGCTGCCGGGTAACCGCAGCTCCATCGTCTGGACCGAGCGCACGGCCGATGCGGAGCGCCTGGCCGGCCTTCCCTCCATTTTGTTTCAGGAGGAGCTGGAGCAGCGTTTCGGCCATCGCCTGGGGTGGGTGAAGCCGGTGACGCGCCCGCGCCCCTATCCGCTGGGCTTCGCCATGGCCCGCAGCTTCATCGGCGATCGGCTGGCGCTGGTGGGCGATGCCGCCCACCTTATCCACCCCATCGCCGGCCAGGGCCTCAACATGGGCCTGCGCGACGTGGCCGCCTTGGCCGAGGCGGTGACCGATGCCGCGCGGGTGGGGCTGGATTTCGGCTCCGCCCAGGTGCTGGAGCGCTACCAGCGCTGGCGGCGTTTCGATACGCTGGCCATGGGGGTGGCGACGGACGGGCTCAATCGCCTGTTCTCCAACCACTCCGATGCCCTGCGGGCGGTGCGCGACGTGGGGTTGGGGCTGGTGGACCGCCTGCCGCGACTCAAGGGCCTGTTCATCCGCGATGCCGCCGGCCTCACCGGCTCCATCCCGAAGCTGCTGCGCGGCGAGGCGCTCTGAGTTGACGGCGCGCTCGGGGAGCTGCGACGGGCGCGTCGCTCACGCTGCGGGCCCGATGGGCGTGATGAGGTCCGGCTCATCGTTGCGCACGGCATTCACGGCGGTGGAGACCGGCCAATAGGTTACCTGCGGGGCCGCGAGACCTTGCAGTAGGGGCCGCGGGTCGTCATCCGCCAGGAAGCGGGCAATGTCCGCCAGGGCCAACATGAGGGGCATGCGCTCGTGCAGCGGGCGAAGCCTCTCATTCGCTGGGCAGGTGATGATGGTGAAGGTGCGCAGCCATTGGCCGGTGGAGGGGTCCTTCCAGCCCTCCCAAAGGCCTGCGAACGCCATGGGCGCGCCATCGGCAGGGGTGATGTAAAATGGCTGCTTCGCGCCATCGCGCTGCTGCCACTCGAAAAATCCATCGGCGGGGATGATGCAGCGCCGCTTCTTGCGCCATGCCTCGCGAAAGGTGGGCTTGTCCGCCACGCTTTCCGCGCGGGCGTTGATAAGCCGCGCCCCACCGCTGGGATCCTTCGCCCAGACCGGCACCAGACCCCATCGCAAGAGCGAAAGGTCGAGGGTCCCCGTGTGCGGATTGAGCCGCACCACCATCAGGTCCTGGGTCGGGGCGGCATTGTAGCGTGGCGGGCAATTGGGCAACTGAACCAGCGCCAAGTCGAGCCCGAAATGCTCCGCATAGGCCAGCGGCGCGCGATGCTGAACGAAGCGGCCGCACATGCCCGCTGGCCTCCGAGGCTCAGGACGCGAGGCGGAAGCGGCCGTCAATGGCGGGCGGCCCTTCGGTCTCCACGCGCCCGCTCGCAACCAGATGTTCAAGATGCGCCAGCACCGTGAGCGAGGCGGCGCCCACCAGCTTCGAATCGAGGCCGATATAGATTCCGCGGACCAAGTCCGGAATGGTCTCAGCGGACCGGTCGAGGCCCCGCAGGATGGCGGCCTCGCGCGCCATGCGATGGTCGAGATAGTCGCGCACGAAGGAGTGCGCATCGCGCACCGGCCCGCCATGCCCTGGCAAATAGGTCTTTTCGTCCCGGTGCCCGAGACGTTCCAGGGATTCGATATAGTCGCCCATGGCGCCGTCCGGCGGCGCGACGATGGAGGTGGCCCATGCCATCACATGGTCGCCGGAGAACAGCAGCTCGTCCTCACGCAAAGCGAAGGCGAGGTGATTTGCTGTGTGCCCCGGTGTGGCGACAGCGGTGAGTGTCCAGCCGCGCCCGGACACGGTTTCCCCATCCGCCATCGCGTGGTCCGGCACGTAATCGGTGTCGGCGCTGGCGTCGAGCGGGTTGACCTCCCCGATGTGCAGGGGGCGGGCCGCGTGGTGCGGGCCGCAGCCCACGATCTTGGCACCCGTCGCGGCCTTGATGGCGGCGGCCGCCGGGGAATGATCGCGGTGCGTATGGGTGACGACGATGTGCGAGACGCTTTCACCCGCCACGGCTTTGAGCAAGGCGTCGATGTGCTCCGGCTTGTCCGGTCCGGGATCGAGGATGGCCACGTCGCCATGGCCGATGATGTAGGTGCAGGTACCCGTGAAGGTGAAGGCCGATGGGTTGGGGGCCACGATGCGGCGCACCTGTGGCGTCACCGGCATCAGCACGCCTGCGGGAGAATCGAAGTTACGATCGAAAGGGATGTCGGCGCTCATGGACGGAGGCTAGTGCATTTTCCCGATCTGTTGAAATGGGAAAAGCGAGCTCCGCAGGGCCGCTGATGCACCGCCGCATGGGGGATGGAATTTTTTCCAGGGCAGAGCCGTAAGGTGGCTTCGGCATCTGTTTCCAGACAGTGCGGATCTCAGCATGCCCGAAATTCGTCGCGCGCTGCCCTGTCGCCAACCGGGCGATCGCCTGCGCGGGGGCACGCGCCGATGTGACGTCCCGCACAAATAAAAAAGCCCGCCGGCGAGCGGCGGGCTTTTCCTGATCTCCCGGTGAGGATCAGAACTTGTAGTTCACACCCACCTTGATGGAGTTGAACTTGGTGTCGTTGTCGATGCTGTAGCCGGCGAACGAGGCGATGTTGTTCGCATTGCCGAGGTCGACATACAGATATTCGGCCTTGAGGGTCCAGTTGTTGGTGATGGCGTATTCCACGCCGCCGCCGAGGGTCCAGCCCCAGCTGGTGGTGGCATTGCCCGTCACACCGACGCAGGTGATGCAGGTGACGTCAGTCGAGGTCCGGCCATAGGCCGCGCCGCCCGTGATGTAGGGCAGGAACCGATCGAAAGCATAACCGAGGCGGGCCCGGATGGTGCCGAAGTAGTCAACGCTGGAGCCAGCCGAGTACGGGCCGATGGCGACCGTGCCGGAGATGTCCGCCCACTGGATATCGGTCTCGAGGCCGACGACCACATTGTTCGCGAACTGGTAATTGTAGCCGAGCTGACCGCCGACGAACCAGCCGGACGACGTGATCGAGGCGCTGGTCACCGGGACCGCGAGATAGCTCAGGTCGTAATTGAACTTGTCTCCGCCGTAACCGGCGTTGGCGCCGATGTAGAAGCCGGTCCAGGAGAACACCGGGACGGCCACGGCCTTCACCGGATACTTGGTGGCGAGATCGGCAGCAGCGGCCGGAGCAGCGAGCGCGGCCAGAGCGACAGTGGCGAGAAGGAACCGCTTCATTTGAGCCCCCTTGGGACGGGTTTCGTCGTTTATTGAGTGGAACAGGTTCGGCGCGAAGAGGTCGAACCGCGTTCACTCATCTTCTTCGTTTTAGCAGCGGTTGCTGAGAAATGGCGTATCTTTCCTGCCACAGTGCGCTTGAAACAACATGGCGAAATTTGGGTGGCGCAGGCGATAATACCTCTTTCGGGGCATGCTGCCAGATGCCGTTCCGTCATTTCTGGCTGCTCGGTAGCAGCGTGTCGCGCCGCCTGCGGTTCAACGCATGTGGGTGAGTGCGATGCGCGCGGATATACATGAAATCCGCTTCATAAAAACGCGACGAATACATAAGTCGGTCGGATGTGATGCGGCCTGATGTCTGATTGAAGCTGAGGCTCTTCCGGAGTGGGGAGCGGCCGTAATTCAGGTGAGGGGAAAGGTGCCGATGACGGCATAATTGGGGTTGGGGTTGGGGGGGGAGGGGGCGGTCATGCAGCAATGCATTGCTCTTTTTGCCAGATTCCCGAATTTCGGCTGGCGCCGGGCGCGGCAGAATGGGCTGCCGGGTTCGCACGTGTGGGGTGCACTTTTGGGCGGTAGTCGCCCGGTAATGCGCGAATCGTGCGGCAGCGTGTGTGGGCAGGCGCGTCGCGGCGATGGCCGTAGCGCTTGATGGAGCTGCGGGGAGCGGCCGCCCCCGTCGGGTCAAAGAAGAAGGTAGTGCTTCCCCGGCCTTCCCGAATTCTGGTCGCGCGCTGACGTCGTGGCTCTGCACGCGATCAGCTCAGCCAATGCTGCCGGCGGTCTACAGCTTTCAGATTCGGGGCGTCAGGCTGAGCTGGTGGTTGGCATCGGAGCGTCCGAGTTCGCGCACTTAGCGCGGAGCTCCGAAGTTCGGGGCGATTCGGGGACTCGAGAGGCGGCAAGCCGAAGCGAGCGGGGGCTGCAGCTATCCAGGCCCGCGCAGGACCCGTCACGTGCCAGACACGTACCAAAGAAAAAGCGCCGGACAATGTCCAGCGCTCAAAGGCAAGGCTAAATGGCGTGCGCCATATACCTCTATGCCCGCTCTGATCATGGAAAACGGCGCGCCCATCCGAGCGCGCCGCTTCCAAAAGGATCAGAACTTGTAGTTCACACCAGCCTTCATGGTGTTGAACTTGGTGTCGCCGCTCACCATCACGCCGTTGAGCGGGCCGAAGTCGCTGCTGCCGAGGTCGACATACAGGTATTCGGTCTTGAGGGTCCAGTTGTTGGTGATGGCATACTCGACGCCAGCGCCGAGGGTCCAGCCCCAGTTGGTGGAGGAGTTGCTGACCTGCGGGAAGTAGGCGCCCTGGGTCAGGGTGTTCTGCACGTTGCCGTAGGCCGCACCACCGGTGATGTAGGGCAGGAACCGGTCGAAGGCGTAGCCGAGGCGAGCGCGGATCGTGCCGAAGTAGTCGGTGTTAGAGCCGGCGATCCAGTTGGAGCCGCCGAGGCTCACGCCAGCCACCTGGCCGGAGATGTTCGCCCACTGCAGATCGGTCTCGAGACCGACGACCACGTTATTGGCGAACTGATAGTTGTAGCCGAGCTGACCGCCGACGAACCAACCGGAAGAGTTGGCATCAGCCGAACCGGCGTAGCCGTACACCAGCGGACCACCGGTGTAGTAGTCGTAGGAGTACTTGTCGCCGCCGTAACCGAAGTTGGCGCCGATGTAGAAACCGGTCCAGGAGAACACCGGAGCCGCAATGGCCTTGACCGGGTACTTCGTCGCCAGGTCAGCAGCCGCGGCCGGAGCCGAGAGCGCCGCCAGCGCGACAGTGGCGAGAAGGAACCGCTTCATCACTTAATCCCCCATTTTTGGGTTACAACCGGTGAGCCGAAGAGGCCGAGTGCATTCGCAGCCGTCTCGCTCCGCCCAGTGAGATTGGTGTAGCAGAGGTCGCAGGAAGATTCCGTAGCTTTCATGCCACACCACACCGAAAACCACGCTCTGCAACCCATCGAACTCGCACCCAGATACCTAAATGCGTGCGGAATGCTGTAATGCGAGCGTCGACCCTGGGGCAGTTATGGGGCGGCATGGTAAAATATCTGTAAACTAAGCACTTGTGCGTGATCGCACTGCGATGCCAGGGCGTGCGGCGGGGCGTTGCGGATGCCGTGGAAAGGCCTGCGGATCTCGTCCGCTGAAGCAATCTGTAGTTGATAATGCGGCTCGCGCGGGTGTGGCCCGCCGGGGGCAGGGGCGCGGAGCATCTGGAAGGCCCCGCAGGCAGGCTTGGGGTGTGCGGGTGACGCTGGGCCATTACTCCATAAGGGATTGTCAGGGTCAGACCTTGCCGACCGATTGCCTTCCGTGAAGCCAGGCGCGCGTGGCTAGGGCGGGCGTCGCTCGGCCCGGCATGCGCGTGGCCATAAATATTCCACGCCACACGGGGGTATAATGTAGCCGACTAGAAGTGTTGGCGTGTCTTGTGCGGCATCTATACGTCTTAAGACTTAGGTTTTAGCCATACCACTTCGGGTGGATTGTACGGCGATCGGGCTTTCCCACCTACAAGCGGCTATCCGAATCGGTGTCGGCAAGTGTGCTTTACCTCTTGGTTTGGGTGAAGCGGCCGATCGCGCCTCCGTGCGGCGGGCGGGTGCGTCAGCGCCGCCCGGGAGGCCGGATGGCACCGGCGCAGGACGCTGGGGTGGGGCCGTCCGGCGCAAGCCCGGAGGACGGTAAAATGAGAAAAACGCTTCTGCTTACGGGTGTGTTCCTGGTGCTTGCCTCGGTGCCGGTGGACGCGCGGCCACGTACCCTGGACATGGACTGTGCGGAGGCCTCCATGCTGGTATGGGAGGAGGGGGCTGTGCTGATGACCACCTATCCCAACCAGTTTGACCGCTATGTGCGCGATCTGGGCTTCTGTCCGGCGGACATGCAGCTGCAGCCCGAATGGGTGCCGACGCGTGATACGCGGCAGTGTTTCGTTGGCTACACCTGCTTCGAACCCTCCTATGGGGGGCTGTCGGGACAGTAGCGGGAACGGGGCCCGTGCCGGCCAAGCTTCGGGGGCGCGCCCCCGAAGCGCGGAGGCGGAATCACCCGCTCGGTCGCCATTGCCTGGCATTGTCGCGGCGCAATTCCAGAGCCGCTGCCGTACGCTTATGATGGCAGAGAGGCAGCAGGCGCTGGCTGGCGGTTCAGCCGGGTCAGCGTGAGGTCCGGAGGACCAGAATGATCAAGGCGATGGTTGTAACGGGCGCGCTGGTTATGGTGGCATCAGCCGCCGCGGCCCAGAGCATGCCGCGAAGCACGGACATGACATGCGCACAGGTCGCGCGGCTGGTGGAGCAGAAGGGGGCGGTGGTGATCGCCACCTCGCCCACCCTCTATGATCGCTACGTGCGCGATCTCAGCTTTTGCGAATACGACATGCAGCTGAAGCCGGAGTGGGTGCCGACTCGTGACAAGGCCCAGTGCTTCATCGGCTACACGTGTTACGAGCCGTCGCGCGGGGGCGGGCGTTCCGGAGACTGAGGGTGTTTCGGCACAGCAAAAAGGCGCCCTCGCGGGCGCCTTTTTTATTCAGCCGATGCCGCGATCCTTAAGGACGCCCTCGATTTCCTCCAGCACCACCGGGTCGTCGATGGTGGCGGGGATGGACCAGGCGTCGTGGTCGGCGATCTTCTTCATGGTGCCGCGCAGGATCTTGCCGGAGCGGGTCTTGGGCAGGCGGTTCACGGTGACCGCAAGCTTGAACGCTGCCACCGGGCCAATGCGGTCGCGCACCAGGCCCACCAGTTCCTTCTCGATGACTTCCGGTGCGCGGCGCTCGCCCGCCTTCAGCACCACAAAGCCGCACGGCACCTCGCCTTTCAGCGAATCCTTGACGCCGATCACGGCGCACTCGGCCACGTCCGGATGGGAGGCGATCACCTCCTCCATGCCGCCGGTGGAGAGGCGGTGGCCGGCGACATTGATGATGTCGTCGGTGCGGCCCATGACGAAGACATAGCCGTCATCATCCATGAAGCCGGCATCGGCGGTTTTGTAGAAGCCGGGATAGTCGGCGAGGTAGCTTTCCCTGAAGCGCTCATCCTGCTGCCACAAGGTGGGCAGGCAGCCGGGAGGCAAGGGCAGCTTCACCACGATGGACCCCATGGTGCCGGCGGGAACGGGCTTGGCCGCCTCGTCCACGATCTGCACGTCGAAGCCGGGCATGGGCACGGTGGGCGAGCCGAGCTTGATGGGCAGAAGGCCGAGGCCCACCGGGTTGGCAGCGATGGCCCAGCCGGTTTCGGTCTGCCACCAGTGGTCCACCACCGGCACGCCGAGCTTGTCCTCGGCCCACTTCACTGTGTCCGGATCGGCGCGCTCGCCGGCCAGGAACAGGGTGCGGAAGTGGCCCATGTCGCGCCCGGTCTTGAAGGTGCAGTCCGGGTCTTCCTTCTTGATGGCGCGCAGCGCGGTGGGGGCGGTGAAGAGCGCCGCCACCTTGTGCTCCTCGATCACCCGCCAGAAGGCGCCGGGATCGGGCGTGCCCACGGGCTTGCCCTCATAGACGAGGGTGGTGCAGCCGGCCAGCAGCGGCGCATAGACGATGTAGGAGTGGCCCACCACCCAGCCGATGTCGGAGGCGGCCCAGAACACCTCGCCCGGCTTGATGCCGTAGAGGTTTTCCATGGTCCAGGTGAGCGCGACCATGTGGCCGCCAGTGTCGCGTACCACGCCCTTCGGCTTGCCGGTGGTGCCGGAGGTATAGAGGATGTAGAGCGGGTCGGTGGCGGCCACATCCACGCATGGCGCGGCCTTGCCGGCGGCGGAGGCCGCGGCGCAGGCCTCGGCCCAGTCCACGTCGCGTCCCTCGGTGAGGGTGGCGGGGCCCTGGGTGCGCTGCAGCACCACACAGTGCTCGGGCTTCACGGCCGACATGGAAATGGCAAGGTCGAGCAGCGGCTTGTAGGGCACCACCCGGTTCGGCTCGATGCCGCAGGAGGCGGCCAGGATCACCTTGGGCTCGGCATCCTCGATGCGGGTGGCGAGCTCCTTGGCGGCGAAGCCACCGAACACGACGGAGTGAATGGCACCGATGCGCGCGCAGGCCAGCATGCCCACCAGAGCCTCGGGCACCATGGGCATGTAGACCAGCACGCGGTCGCCCTTGGTTACGCCCAGGTCCAGCAGCACGGCCGCCAGGGTCTCGATGTCGTGCTTCAGCTCGCCATAGGTGATGGTGCGCTTGGAGGCGGTGACAGGGCTGTCATAGATGATGGCGGCCTGCTCGCCGCGGCCGTTGGCCACATGCCGGTCCACCGCATTGAAGCAGGTATTGCCGACGGCGCCCTCGAACCAGCGGCCATAAACACCGGCGTCGGGATCGAAAACCTTGGTGGCCGGGGTGGTCCAGTCGATCTTTTTCGCGGCCTCGCCCCAGAAGGCGGACGGATCGTCGCGCCAGCGGGCATAGGTTTCAGCGTACCGGCTGCTCTTCATGCTGTCCATGGACGTCTCCCTTTTCGGCATTTCTTTGCTCTGGTTAGTGCCGATGCCCCTTCAAAGGAGCAAGTACGCAGAACTGCGTACGACCTTGGTTGGATGGATAAAGGCCTTGTTCTATTGTGCCGTCGATTGCGCTGATTCAAGGCGCTGGCTAGGTTGCGCGCCGCGCGACGCGCGCCATTCGATGCTCCTCCGCGCCTGCCGCTTGACCGGAAGTGGAAAGGCGGCCGGAGGCGGACAAGGATTTCAAGGGGGATACCATGGCGGGTAGCATCTATGACCTGCATCTTGACCGCAATCAGGCCAATTACCAGCCTCTGACCCCGATCGGCTTCCTGGAACGCGCCGCCAAGGTGTTTCCGGATCATACCGCCATCATCCATGGCGCGCTGCGCCGGAACTATCGTGATTTCTACGCCCGCAGCCGGCGCCTCGCCTCGGCCCTGACGAAGCTGGGCGTGGGCAAGAACGACACCGTGGCGGTGATGCTCACCAACACTCCCGCCATGCTGGAGGCCCACTACGGCGTGCCCATGACCGGCGCCGTGCTGAACTCCCTCAACACCCGCCTCGACGCGGCCATCCTCGCCTTCACCATCGACCATGGCGAGGCCAAGGTGCTCATCACCGATCGCGAATTCTCGCCGGTGATGAAGGCGGCCCTCGCCATGGCCGTGCGCAAGCCTATCGTCATCGACTATGACGACCCGGAATATGCCGGCAAGGGCGACCGCATCGGCAGCATGGAATATGAGGCGTTCCTTGAGACCGGCGATCCGGAATTCGCCTGGAAGGGCCCGGACGACGAGTGGGACGCCATTGCCCTCAATTATACCTCCGGCACCACGGGCGACCCCAAGGGCGTCGTCTATCACCATCGCGGCGCGCACCTGCTGGCGGTGGGCAATGCGGTGACCTGCTCCCTGGGCAAGCATCCGGTCTATCTGTGGACCCTGCCCATGTTCCACTGCAATGGCTGGTGCTTCCCCTGGTCCATCACTCTGGTGTCGGGCACCCATGTGTGCCTGCGCCAGGTGCGCGCCAAGGCCATGTTTGATGCCATCGCCGATTATGGCGTCACCCACATGTGCGGCGCGCCCATCGTGATGTCGACCCTGCTCGGCGCCCCCGAGGCGGACAAGCGGGCCCTGCCGGGCAAGGTGGAGTTCATCACCGCCGCCGCCCCGCCGCCGGAAGCGGTGCTGGCCGCCATGCAGGACGCCGGCTTCAATGTGGTGCACGTCTACGGCCTCACCGAAGTCTATGGCCCCTCGGTGGTGAACGACTGGCATTCCGAATGGGATAGCCTGCCGGCCGACGAGCGCGCCGTGAAGAAGGCCCGCCAGGGCGTGCGCTATGCGGCGCTCGAAGCCTTGGACGTGAAGAATCCGGAGACCATGGAGTCCGTGCCGGCCGATGGCGAGACCATGGGCGAGGTGATGTTCCGCGGCAACACGGTGATGAAGGGCTATCTCAAGAACCCCACCGCCACCGACAATGCCTTTGCCGGCGGCTGGTTCCATTCGGGCGATCTCGGGGTGAAGCATCCCGATGGCTATATCCAGCTCAAGGACCGCTCGAAGGACATCATCATTTCCGGCGGCGAGAACATCTCGTCCATCGAGGTGGAGGACGCCCTTTACAAGCACCCGGCGGTGAGCGCCGCCGCGGTGGTGGCCCGGCCGGACGAGAAGTGGGGTGAGACCCCGGTGGCTTTCGTGGAGCTGCGCGACGGCATGAGCGCCACCGCCGAGGAGCTGATGGCCCACTGCAAGACCCACCTCGCCGGCTACAAGTGCCCGCGCCACATCGTGTTCGAGCCGATTCCGAAGACCTCGACCGGCAAGATCCAGAAGTTCCGCCTGCGCGAACTGGCCAAGGAGGTGTGACGGGGATGTCTGACGTGGAGACCAAGGACGCCAACGGCGCCATCCTGAAGGACGGCGACAACGTGACCCTCATCAAGGATCTCAAGGTGAAGGGCACCTCCGTCACCTTGAAGCGCGGCACCCTTGTGAAGGGCATCCGCCTTACCGGTGACCCGGACGAGATCGACTGCAAGGTCGAGAAGGTGAAGGGCCTGGTGCTGCGCACGGAGTTCGTGAAGAAGGCGTGAGACCCTCGGCCCCGGTCTGTGACCAGGGCCGACAGGGTTCGCCCAGGCGCCGCGCCGGCGTTGGCGAGAGCGCCCTGCGGGGCGCATGCTTGATCCGATGGTTCCAAGATCATGCCCGGGCTGGTCCCGGGCATTTTCATGTCGCCCGCCCGCGTGGCGACGCCCGGGCGCATTCCCGCTTCCCCTGCGCCACCTTTCCAATCGTTCATGTGGCCGCCATGGTGCGGTCAGGTTCCTGGCGCCACAAGGGCGGACGGATCTTTTGCGGAGACGATGCCGGTGCGCGCCCTTCTGTCCCTTCTCGGCGACATCCGCCGCCTTGCGGTGCCCTATTTCCGAAGCGAGGAACGCTGGGTGGCCATCGGCCTTTTGGCGGCGGTGGTCGCGCTGGAGCTGGCCTGGGTTGGCGCCACCGTGATCCTCAACGAGTGGAACGTCGCCTTCTACAACGCCATCCAGGACAAGAACTTCGCCGAATTCCAGAAGCAGCTTCTGATCTTCTGCCTCATCGCGGTGGGCGCCATCGTCGTCGCGGTGTATCAGCTCTATCTCAAGCAGTGGCTGGAGATCCGCTGGCGCCGCTGGCTCACGAAGCGCTATCTCGACGCTTGGCTGACCGACGATGTGCATTACCGCCTGCGCCTGTCGGGCGACGCGGCGGACAATCCGGACCAGCGCATCGCCGAGGACGTGCAGCTGTTCGTGGGGCGCACCATCGGGGTCGGCATCGGGCTCCTGGGAACGGTGGTGTCGCTGGTCTCGTTCTCGGTGATCCTTTGGAATCTCTCGGGGCCGCTGGCCTTCAGCCTGTTCGGCCACGCTCTGTCGGTGCCGGGCTATCTGTTCTGGGCGGCGCTCATCTATGCAGCGGCGGGCACGTGGCTCGCCCATCTCATCGGCCGGCCCCTGGTGCGCCTGAACTATGACCAGCAGCGCTACGAGGCCGACTTCCGCGTGGACCTGGTGCGTGTGCGCGAGAATGGCGAGCAGATCGCGCTCCTGCATGGCGAGAAGGCCGAGGACCGGAAGCTGGAAGGCCGCTTCTCCCGCGTGTGGGGCAATTTCTTCGATCTGATGAAGGCGCAGAAGCGGCTCACCTGGTTCACCGCCGGCTATAATCAGATCTCCACCATCTTTCCCTATGTGGTGGTGGCGCCGGCTTATTTCACCGGCCAGATCCAGCTCGGCCAATTGATGCAGACGGCCTCCGCCTTCGGCTCGGTGCAGGGCTCCTTCTCCTTCTTCGTGTCGAGCTATGTGTCGCTGGCCGAGTGGGTTTCGGTGGTGCAGCGCCTCACCGGTTTCGAGGCCTCCATCGCGCGGGCGCGGGCCCAGGCGGAACGTCCCGCCTTCGAGGCGCCGACCCATGGGGAGGGCCCCGCGCTCGGCCTGTCGGGGGTTGAGGTGCGGCTGCCCGGCGGCGCGCCGCTGGTGGCCACCGACGAGCTCACCATCGATCATGGGGAATGCGTGCTGATCACCGGGCCGTCCGGCTCGGGCAAGAGCACGCTGCTGCGTGCCATCGCCGGCATCTGGCCCCACGGGGCCGGCCGCATCGCCCGCACCGCCGGGCAGAAGGTGATGGTGCTGCCGCAGAAGCCCTATGTGCCGGTGGGCCGGCTCGATGCCGCCTTGGCCTATCCCGCTTCCGCCGACAGCCTGCCGCGCGAAAAGGCGGTGGAGGTGCTGCAGGCGGTGGGGCTCGCCGGCCTCGTGGAGCGCCTGGACGAGGACGGGCTGTGGCCGCACATGCTCTCGCTGGGCGAGCAGCAGCGGCTTTCCATCGCCCGCGCGCTGGTGGAAAAGCCGGACGTGCTGCTGCTGGACGAGGCCACCTCCGCCCTCGACGAGGCCTCCGAGGCGATGCTCTATCGCCTGCTGCGGACGGCTCTGCCCAAGGCCACCTTCATTTCCATCGGCCATCGCTCGACCCTGGTGGACCTGCACGACCGCGTGTTGCACCTCGATGGCGAGACGGCCCCGCGCACCCTGAAGCCGGCGACCGCGCCCCGCCTGCAGCCGGTCTAGCACCCATCGGCTTTTGGACTGTTTCAGTTTTTCGCGGAAACACTGGAACAGTCCATTCTTTCGTTTTCGCGTGTTTCCTGTCCGCGCGAACCGGCCCCCACTTCACTCGGAAGGGTTTTCGCGCGTGGAGGAGCCAAGCCCCACCCGCAATGTGTTCCTTATGGTGCTCTTCGCTCTCCCGCTTGCGGGGGAGGGCGGGGGAGGGCGGGGGAGGGCGGGGGAGGGGGCAAGACATCCTGAATGCGCGGCCGGCAATGAGGTAAGGGGCAGCGCGTCGGAAGCTTCTCTGCGGTGAACCGTCAGCTGTGGCGCCTCAGAGGCGGTCCCGCCGCTTGCGCCCCCTGAACGACTGCGGGAGTGGGCGCCGGGCCAGCCCGTGTCTCCCGCGTGTCGAGCGATCCGCGACGGCCCTTACGCGGTTGCGTCACGCGAAACTGTTCCACCTCGGGCGGTCATGCGCGGGCCGGGTGCTCCCCGCGCCCACTCAGGCCCTGGTCGGATGGCGGCGGGCCAGGGCCAGTCCGTCGCGCATGGAGAGGGCCATCAGGGTGATGTTGAGCGCGCCGGCGGCGAGCTCCAGCGCCTGGACGGCCATGAAGGTGGTGTCGAATGCGCCGGCCGCCGCGCGGGCCTGGAGGAACACGGCGCAGGGTACCAGCACGCACAGCCCATTGAGGGCGATGACGGGCATCCGCCGCCGCTTGGCGGCGATGCGTGGCTCGCGCGAGTGTCCGCCCAGCCGAAAGCCGGTGGCGCCCACCAGCACCATGGCCGGCACCAGCACCGCCATTCCCCACAGGATGGCCGTCTTCACCCGCGCCACCAGCGCCCCATCCCCGAAGGCCTCAGCCGCTATGGTGGAGCTCCAGAACAGCAGGATGGTCAGAAAGGCGATGCCCCCGGCCAGGGGGTGCAGGCGGCGGATCATGGCGTGTCCTCGGATGATGGCGCGGTCAGCGCGGCGAGGGCGGTGGAGAGCCGGTGAAGCAGCTGCGCCGCCTCGTCCAGCGCCGGGACAGTGACGGCGGTGGCAAGGGCCTCGGCCAGGGGCGCCCAGCGGGTGCTGGCGGCGGCGAAGGCCATGCGGCCCTCGGGCGTGAGCTGAACCAGCTTGGCCCGCTTGTGATGGGGATTGGGGGCGAACCGCACCAAGCCGAGCCGGGCGAGATCGTCGACCACCCGCTGCACGGATTGGCGGGTGAGGCCCATCGCGCGGGCGATGCCGGCGGTGGGCAGCCCGCCCTCGGCCTGGGTGATCGCGCCCAGTACCTGCCAGCGGGCGCTGGTGAGACCCAGCGGCTCCACCAGCATGTCTCCCGCCGCGATCAGCGCCCCGTTGAGGCGGAACACCTCCAGGGCCAGGCGGCTCGTGGGGTGCAGGAAGGGATCGAAATCGGCATTCATAATGACAGCATAATGTCAAAACGACAGTGCACTGTCAAATGTGCCGCGGAACATCGCCAGCGTGCATCCGGCCGGGGAAGGGCCTATATCCGGGCCATGAGCCAGACCCCGCCCCTCGTGTTCGATCGCGCCCTTCAGCGCCGCCGGCTCGCCCGCGCCGGCCGGCTCGGTGCGGAGACCTTCCTGCTCGATCGCGTGGCGGAGGATCTGGCCGACAGGCTGGGCGCGGTGAAACGCCATTTCGCCACCGCGCTTGATCTCGGCACCCCCACCGATGCCGTGGCCCGTGCGCTGGCGGGGCATCCGGCCATCGTCCGGCTGTTCACCGCCGCGCCCCTGGCCGAGGGACTGGGGCAGCGCCGCGATGCGGTGGTGGCGGACGAGGAGGCGTTGCCCTTCGCGCCCGGCTCGCTCGACCTGGTGGTGTCTGCGCTGGCCTTGCAGGGGGTCAATGATCTGCCGGGCGTGCTCACCCAGGTGCGGCGGGCTCTCAAGCCCGATGGGCTGTTTCTTGCCGGTTTTGTGGGCGGCTCCAGCCTGACGGAGCTGCGGCAGGCCTTCACCATTGCCGAAAGCGAGACCACCGGGGGCATTTCGCCCCGCGTCGCGCCGTTCGTGGATGTGCGCGACCTGGGCGGCCTGCTGCAGCGGGCGGGATTCGCCTTGCCGGTGGCGGACACGGACCGCATCGTGGTGCGCTATGGCTCGCCTTTCACCCTGTTCTCGGAGCTGCGCCGCATGGGCGCGGCCAATGCGCTCGCCGAGCGTCGGCGCGTGCCCCTGCGGCGCGACACGCTGTTGCGGGCCGCGGAGGTCTATGCCGAGCGTTTCGCCGATCCGGACGGGCGGCTGCGGGTGACGTTCGACATTGTGTGGCTTTCCGGCTGGGCGCCCCACGAAAGCCAGCAGAAACCGCTCGCCCCCGGCTCCGCCAAGATGAGCCTTGCTGCCGCCCTCGGGGCTAGCCACGGGCCGATTCCCACCCCGGAAGACGGCGCGCCCTGACCGCCGGTGCCGAGGTTCTGATCGGCACGGCGGCGCTACAGCCTTGACGCCCGGCGGTAAACCGGCAGCATCACCGGCCTGTGTTGGAAGCGATGGCGGGGAAGCGCATGGCCGGATTCGTCTTCAACACGCCCGCGCGCATCGTCTGCGCCGCCGGTGCCTCGGGCCAGGTGGGCGAGCAGTTCCGCGCTGCGGGCGTGGAGCGCGTGCTGGTGGTGACCGATGCCGGTGTGGCGCGGGCGGGTGGTCTTGCCATCGTGCTTGAGGCGCTGCGGGCCGCGGGCGTCGCGCATCGCGTGTTCCAGGAGGTGCCGCGCGACCCATCGGAAGAAACCGTCATGGCCGCCGCCGCCGCCGCCGTGGAGATGGGGGCGCATGGCGTGCTGGGGCTTGGCGGAGGTTCGGCCCTGGACGTGGCCAAGCTTGCCGCGTTGCTTGCCACCGGCCACGATGCTCTTCCGGAGATCTATGGCACCGGCCTGGCCACGGGCCCGCGGCTGCCGCTCATCCTCATCCCCACCCTTGCCGGCAGCGGCGCGGAGGTGACGCCGCTGGCGGTGGTGGTGGCCGGCGGGGAGAAAAAGTCTGTCATCGCCTCCTGCCTCATCGCCGATTCGGCCTTGCTGGACGTGGATCTCACCCTTACCGCGCCGCTGGCCGAGACCGCGGCGGCGGGTGCCGGCGCCGTGGCGCTGGCGGTGGAGGCCTTCACCTCCGCCAACGCCAATGCCAATCCCCTCTCCCAGTCCCTGGCGGAAGGCGGGCTGGGCCTGCTGGCGTGGTCGCTGCCCCTGACGGTTCAGGACGGAACGGATCGGCGGGCGCGCCAGGCCCTGCTGTCCGCCTCGCTGATGGTGGGGCAGGCGTTCGCCAACGCCCCCGTGGGCGCCGCCCACGCGCTGGCCTATCCCCTCTGCGTGCGCCACGGCCTGCCCTCGGGCCTCGCCACGGCGTTGCTTCTGCCCCATGTGGTGCGCTTCAACACGCCGGTGGCGGGCCATGCCTATGCCGGGCTGCTCGATCGGCTGTTTCCCGAAGCGCCGGATGTGGGCGATTCGGCGGTGCGGGCGGATGCGTTCGCCGCCCGGCTGGGGCGCTTTCTCTCTTTGATCGGGCTGCCGGAAAGCCTGAAGGAGGCGGGCATTCCGCAAACGGATCTCGCGGGCCTCGCGGCGGCGGCGCAGCGCCAGACGCGCCTTCTCGCCAACAATCCGCGCCCCCTGTTGGCGCAGGATATTATTGCGATCTACAAGGCCGCCTGGGGATAGATGCGCCGGCCAGCGGCGCTGAAGCCCGCAAAATGAAAGGTCAGGCCGCATCGGGCGATGGATTTTCGCAAGATGCGCTCTGTACGGGCGCCCGGCGGGGGCCCTGGAACGGGGGAAGGACACAGATGAGTGGCACCGACGCGACGGCGAAACCTTCAGGACGGGAAGAGCCCGTCTTGCTTAAGGATTTTCCCCACGTTCTCACCCTCTCGACCCGATGGGCGGATGTGGATGTCTACGGCCACGTGAACAACGTGGTCTATTATTCCTACTTCGATACTGTGGTGAACGAACACCTGATCGCCCACGGGGTGCTGGATCCGCAGTCGAGCCCCATCATCGGCCTGGTGGTGGAGACCCGCTGCACCTATTTCCGCTCGCTGACCTTCCCGGCGCCCGTGCAGGCGGCCATGCGGGTGGCCAAGCTCGGCTCCTCCTCGGTGCGCTACCAGATCGCGCTGTTTCAGGGCGAGGACGAGCAGGCTGCCGCCCAGGGCCATTTCGTCCACGTCTATGTGGACCGGGCCAGCCAGCGGCCGGTGGCGATTCCCGACGCCGTGCGGCGGGTGCTCCAGCCGCTCGCTTGAGGGATCGGCCGCAGGCTGCGATTCGGCACAAAAAAGCCGGCCCGCGCGAACGGGCCGGCTTCGAGCGCGATGGCGCGAGATCAGCAGATGTACTGGGCGCCGTTGATGGTGAGTGTCGAGCCGGTGATGAACGAGGCGTCATCGGAGGCCAGGAACACCACGCCGCGGGCGATGTCTTCCGGCTCGCCCAGGCGGCCCACCGGGATGGTGGCCACGATCTTGGCGAGGATCTCAGCAGGCACCGCGCGCACCATCTCCGTGCCGATATAGCCGGGCGCGATGGCGTTGACGGTGATGCCGTGCTTCGCGCTCTCCTGGGCCAGGGCTTTCACGAAGCCGATCTCGCCGGCCTTGGCGGCGGAATAGTTGGTCTGGCCGAACTGGCCCTTCTGCCCGTTGATGGACGAGATGCAGACGATGCGGCCGAAGCCGCGCGTGCGCATGCCCTCGATCACGTTGCGGGACATGTTGAAGGAGCTGGACAGGTTGGTGTTGATCACCGCGTTCCACTGCTCCAGCGACATCTTGTGCAAGGGCGCGTCCCGGGTGATGCCGGCATTGTTCACCAGCACGTCGACCGGACCGACCTCGGCCTCGACCTTGGCGATGCCGTCCTTGCAGGCGTCGAAATTGGAGACGTCCCACTTGAAGTTGGGGATGCCGGTCTTCTCGGTGAAGGCCTTTGCGGCCTCGTCATTGCCGGCATAGTTGGCGGCAACCGTGAAGCCGGCAGCCTTGAGCGCGACCGAAATAGCCTCGCCAATTCCGCGAGTGCCACCCGTAACCAATGCGACGCGCGCCATAGTTCCCTCCATACATGTTGGCTCGACCAAGACTAAATCAAACATTCCGAAGCGGATCGAGCCACGCTCCGTTTGTGTCTAGGTATTTGTGGGAAAGGTTGCGAGTGTCTCGGGCCGCGATCAAAAGTCGCGGCCCGTATTTTGACAGGGCGGTGACGAATCAATCCCGCTCGACGCACATGGCAATGCCCATGCCGCCGCCGATGCACAGGGTGGCAAGGCCCTTTTTCGCATCGCGCTTCTGCATTTCATGCAGGAGGGTCACCAGAATGCGGGTGCCCGAGGCGCCGATGGGGTGGCCGATGGCGATGGCGCCGCCGTTCACGTTCACCTTGGAGGTGTCCCAGCCGAGGCCCTTGTTGACCGCGATGGCCTGGGCGGCGAACGCCTCATTGGCCTCGATCAGGTCGAGGTCGGCGGGGGTCCAGCCGGCCTTCTCCAGCGCCAGCTTGGAAGCCGGGATGGGGCCGGTGCCCATGATCGACGGGTCAACGCCGGCCTGGGCCCAGGACACGATGCGCGCCAGCGGGGTCTTGCCCTCGGCCTTGGCCTTGGCGGCGCTCATGAGCACCACGGCGGCGGCGCCGTCATTGATGCCGGAGGCGTTGCCGGCGGTGACGGTGCCATCCTTGGCGAAGGCGGGCTTCAGCTTCGTCATGGCGTCGATGGTGGCGCCGTGGCGAATGTATTCGTCCTCGGAGACCACCACGTCGCCCTTGCGGGTGGAAATGGTGACGGGGACGATTTCATCCTTGAACTTGCCGGCCTTCTGGGCAGCTTCCGCCTTGTTCTGGGAAGCAACGGCAAACTCGTCCTGCTCGGCGCGGGTGATCTGGAACTGCCGGGCCACGTTCTCGGCGGTCATGCCCATGTGGTAGCCGTTGAAGGCATCCCACAGGCCGTCCTTGATCATGGTGTCGACGAATTCCAGGTTGCCCATGCGCTGGCCGTTGCGCAGGTGCGCGGCGTGCACCGACTGGCTCATGGATTCGTGGCCGCCGGCCACCACCACGTCGCTGTCGCCATTGGCGATGGCCTGGGCGCCGAGCGCGACAGTGCGCAGGCCGGAACCGCACACCTGATTCACGGTCCAGGCCGGGCTCTCGATCGGCAGGCCGGCCTTGATGGAGGCCTGGCGGGCCGGGTTCTGGCCCTGGGCGGCGGTGAGCACCTGCCCGAGGATGACTTCGCTGACGGCAGTGGCCGGAACACCCGCCCGCTCCAGCGCCGCCTTGACGACGATGGCGCCGAGCTCATGCGCGGGCAGCGGAGCCAGACCGCCGTTGAACGAGCCTACGGGGGTACGCGCCGCAGCGACGATGACGACCTCGTCCTTCATGATCTTCTCCTGGGACTTGGAACAGGCGGGGGCGGCTTTGCGCCGCTTTTGAATGCCGGCATTATATCGAGATCGGCCACGACTTTGTGTCAATGACCCATGTCATATTGCGAATCCATGTCATGGCCGGCGGGAGGCTGACAAGTGCGACCTCCGGCTGATGATCCACCTTTGAGCCGTCTCCATTTTGCCCGGCCGGCGACTGGATGGTTGCATTGCACGGTTGGTGCGCGCGGTGCACATAATTTGGTAGCTATGTGGGTCGAAACGCCCTAACGTGGCAACACCCCCAAGGAGATTGGATGACCGGACAATGGCAAAATCACAAGAGCCAGTCACCATCAAGAAATACGCCAACCGTCGCCTGTATAACACGGGCACGAGCACCTATGTGACGCTTGAAGACCTCGCTAACATGGTGAAGGACGGCGAGGATTTCATCGTCTATGACGCCAAGAACGGCGACGATATTACTCACTCGGTCCTGACGCAGATCATCTTCGAGCAGGAGAATAAGGGGCAGAACCTTCTCCCCATCGCCTTCCTGCGCCAGATCATCCGTTTCTACGGCGACAGCATGCAGATGCTGGTGCCGCGCTATCTCGAAGCTTCCATCGACAGCTTCACCAAGGACCAGGAGAAGTTTCGCGATCACGTCACCAAGACGTTGACCGGCGGCGGCTTCTCCGGCCTCGACGATCATGTGCGGCGCAACATGGAAATGTTCGAGCGCGCTTTCCACATGTTCTTGCCCTTTCCCAAGACCGAAGAGGGGGAAGAGGGTGAGGGCGGGGCTGTCGAATCGCCCGCGGGCGCGCCTCCGGCGCCGGGCATGCCGGCCGCCGCTCCCGGCGGGCCGGGCGAGCTTGACGCGCTGAAGCAGCAGATGGCGGAAATGCAGGCGAAGCTGGCGCAGCTCTCCCAGCGCCCGGCCGAGCCTCCGGCGCCGCCGGTGGTCCCGCCGGTTGCCAGCGAGCCGTATTCGGCGCCGCAGCCTTCGCCGGATGTCACGCCGTCGCAGCCTGGGCCGGACGACAGCAACTCCAATGGTGGCTTCGGCGGCAATAACTGAGGGCGCATTCTGCCGCGCGGCAGGGGGGCTTCTGGCCTTCGCCTGATTCTTTTCCTCACGGCCCATTCCGTCTGTCGCGGAATGGGCCGTTTGTGTTTTTGGCCCGGGAACGCCTGCAGGAACGCTGCGGCTGGGCGTGGGCTCCGGCCGTTGTTTGGTGTTCCCCCGCATCCGCTGAAAGGCTGCAGAGCAGCTCCGGCGTGCGCTGTGCCGCTGGGCAGGCTTCGGCGATTCGCGTCAGTTCGCGTCGGGGCGCACGGCGAAGTCGCGCTGTGCCACGCGGATGGACACCGAGAAGCCGGCCACCACGTCCAGCAGCATCACGCACAGCAGCAGGGCGAAGACGGAATTGCCCGCCTGCGGCACCAGCAGGAATTCCGCCAAACTCACCACGAACAGCAGGATTGAAAGCATGTGGTCCACGAGCGAGCGGGAGCTGATGCGGGTGGACTTCAGGATTTCGAAAAAGAGGAAGAGCAGGCACACGGCGATGAAGGCTTCCGCCAGCGTGATCTTCCACTGTGCGCCCGAGAGCATGGAGATGAGGGCAAGGGGCGAGCTCCAGTCGAGGCTGGGCGTGAGAAACGCGACGATGTTGAACAGCGCCAAAGGGATGATCAGCAGCGGCACCGGCGTCAGCATGGGACTTCCTTTGGGCAGGAGCGGCGATGCGTGTGCGCACGCATCGCGCGAGGCTTGAATCGACAGGCACATTGCCCCGCCGAATGTCACCGTTCGGTTGCCGCGGGACGCTCGGGAATTCTTCTTTCGTCCATGTGACGTTTTCAGCGGAAGGGAAGGCCGTGTTCCGCCCGGCCGCGCATGCTCCGGTCCGCTTGCGAGGCGTTTGGCCAGCCGCGTTGGGCGGGCGGCAGGAGAGCCCCTGCGCTGGGGGCAAGATGTCTTGGGAGGCCGGCGGCACGCCATGGCCCGCGGTCGATACCGCTCGAGTGGGGCGGATGCGGTCGCACTCACGCCTTAACCCAGCCGATCCCGTGCGCGTTGGCTGCAGCGTGGCCGCGGAATGAGCAATGGCGCCGCCCGACGGGGCAGGCCGGTGTGCGGAGCGGAATTTAGGGGGGGCGATGGGCGACAGGGGCACCATGTCCAACCATGCGAGCTCGGAAGCCGATTCTCTGCGATGGCGTGGTGCGCTGCGCTGTCGGCGCCTTCTGACGGCGCCGGGGCGCCACATAGGGAATTTTTCGCATGCCCACGGGAGGTCCGCGGGCATGCCTGGCTCAAGACCGCAGGAAGGTTCGGCGGCGGCTCTGTTCAGGCGGCCGCCGGACCTGCGGTATCAGACCTCTTAAGCTCAGGCTTCCGCCTTGGGCTTCAGGATCTGCCGGCCCTTGTACATGCCGGTCTTGAGGTCGATGTGGTGGGGACGGCGCAGCTCGCCGGAATCCTTGTCTTCCACATACGTGGGCTGCTTCAGCGCGTCGGCCGAGCGGCGCATGCCGCGGCGGGACGGCGAGGTTTTTCTCTTGGGGACGGCCATTGTCCAAACTCCTGAAGACGAGACATCCTAAGACAGGTCTCGCCCACTGCGGCGGTTCGCGCGAGCCTCTGCGAAACCTCTTCTTATCTGAAGGCGCGCCTTATACAGGCTCTTGAGCCGGAGCGGAAGCCCCCGGCGAGAGGCTTTGTGGTCACGCATCCTTCAAGGAGGCGCCTCAACAATGCCTACTTGCCAGTCAAGGAGAGCTGAGCAAGGGTGCGCGCCGTTATGGGGTGCACCCCAATCCCCGAGGAAACCGGACCCATGAAGCGTTCCGTCCACACCGCGGCCCTTGCGGCTGCCCTTGCCTCGTCCGTCGCTTTCGTTTCCCTTTCCGGTCCGGTTTTCGCCCAGTCGGCGGCTCCGGCGGCTGCCCCGGCTCCGGCCGCGAAGGCGGATGCCGACCCGGTGCTGGTGACCGTCAATGGCACGCCTATCCGCGCCAGCGAAGTGGCGATCGCCGCTGAGGATATTGGCCCCGGCCTGCCGCCCCAGATCCAGGGCCCGGCGCGCCAGGACTATGTGCTCTCCTTCCTGACGGACATGACGCTGCTGGCCCAGGCCGCCGAGGCGCAGAAGCTGGACCAGACCCCGGCCTTCAAGGAGCGCCTGGATTATCTGCGCGCCAAGGCCCTCATGGAAGCGCTGATGACCCAGGAGGCCAAGAAGGCGCTGTCCGACGAGCTGAAGCACAAGACCTATGACGAGTTCGTGAAGTCTTCTTCCGCCGAGGAGGAGGTCCACGCCCGCCATATTCTTGTGGATGACGAGGCCAAGGCCAAGGAAATCGCCAAGAAGGCCAAGGCCGGCGAGGACTTCGCCAAGCTCGCCAAGGAATATTCCAAGGATGGCGCCGACGATGGCGGCGACCTCGGCTATTTCACGAAGGACCAGATGGTGCCGGAGTTCGCCGACGCCGCCTTCAAGCTCGACAAGGGGCAGGTCTCCGATCCGGTGAAGAGCCAGTTTGGCTGGCACGTCATCAAGATCGAGGACAAGCGCACCAAGCCGGTGCCCACCTATGAGCAGGTGGAGCCGCAGCTTGAGCAGTATCTGACCCGCAAGGCCCAGGCCGATCTCGTCACCAAGCTGCGCAGCGAGGCCAAGGTGGACAAGGCGGCCCCCGCCGCCGGCACGCCCGCTCCGGCGGCTACCCCGGCGCCCGCCGCTCCGGCGAAGAACTGAGCTCCCGCTCACCGGAAAGAGGCGCTTCGGCGCCTCTTTTTGTTTGGGGTCGCGCCCCGCGAAGTTGGGGCTTGGTTCGCTCACGCGCCGGGGTTTGGGAAAGCGGGACTGCTCCCGCCTTCCGCATGCGTCACATGGCTTCCAGTTCCTCGCGGGCCTGGGAGGCGAGGGCGGTGGCGGTGAGCAGCTTGTCTTCCGCAGAATCATGCACCAGCGCGTCGAAGCTTTTCGCCAGGGCGGCGCATACGCCCAGGGCACTGACCTTTTCCCGGACGTCGCCGCTCCATTTGAAGTCCACGGCCACGTCCCGGCCGTCCAAGGCGGCTTTCAGGTTCGGCAGGGCTTCAAGGTCGGCATCCACATCATGGAAGCGGATGGTGAAGCCGGCATCCTCCCCGTCCAGGGTGCAGGGCAGGTAGCCGGAGGACTTCAGCGGCACATAGCCGTCATCAAGGGTAAGCTTGAGCTTCAGCGCGTCGAGCGCCGGCTGCAGGGCATCGCGCGCGGGCACATCGGCGCGGCGCAGAAACGCGGTAAGGGAACGGGCCATGACGGCTCCTTCGACAAAGACCAGAAACATAAGCGGCGAACCGCATCTGAAACCCGGTCAGTGTAAGGCGCGCGCCATGGGCGGGAAAGGGCGTGGCGGGCACGCAGGCGGCCCGCCACGCGAAAGCGGCGATCAGGCGCGGGCGGCGTCCAGCTCGGCGATGATGGCTTCGCCCATGCCCTGGGTGGAGATCACGTCGGCGCCCGGGGTGCGGATATCGGCGGTGCGCTTGCCGGCGTCGAGCACGCCGGAAATGGCGGCCTCGATCCGGTCGGCCACATCGCCCTGGTTGAAGGAGTAGCGCATCGCCATGGCCAGCGAGCCGATCATGGCGATGGGGTTGGCGATGCCCTTGCCGGCGATGTCGGGGGCCGAGCCATGCACCGGCTCATACATGGCCGAGCGCTTGCCGGTGGCGGCGTCCACCGCGCCCAGGGAGGCGGAGGGCAGCATGCCCAGCGAACCGGTGAGCATGGCGGCGATGTCCGACAGCACGTCGCCGAACAGGTTGTCGGTGACGATCACGTCGAACTGCTTGGGCCAGCGCACCAGCTGCATGGCGAGCGAATCGGCCAGGTTGTGCTCCAGCTCCACGTCCTTGTAATCGGCGTCGTGCACCTTTGTGACCACTTCCTTCCACAGTACGCCGGTGCGCATCACATTGTGCTTCTCCGAGGAAGTCACCTTGTTGCGGCGGGTGCGGGCGAGGTCGAAGGCGACGCGGGCGATGCGGTCGATTTCGTAGGTGTCATAGACCTGGGTGTCGATGGCGCGCTTCTGGCCATTACCGAGATCGGTGATGGTCTTGGGCTCGCCGAAATAGACGCCGCCGGTCAGCTCGCGCACAATCAGGATGTCGAGGCCTTCGACCACGTCGCGCTTCAGCGAGGAGGCGTCGGCGAGCGCCGGATAGCAGATGGCCGGGCGCAGATTGGCGAACAGGCCGAGATCCTTGCGCAGGCGCAGCAGGCCGGCTTCAGGGCGCGCCTCATAGGGAACATTGGCCCACTTGGGGCCGCCCACGGCCGCGAGCAGCACCGCGTCCGCCGCCTTGGCGCGATCCATGGCGGCGTCGGTGATGGCCACCTTGTGGGCGTCATAGGCGCTGCCGCCCACCAAGTCTTCCTCGATGGCGAACGAGGCGAGGCCTTCGCGCTCCAGCCAGGCGATGACGCGCTTCACCTCGGCCATCACCTCGGGGCCGATGCCGTCGCCGGCGAGAAGGAGAAGCTTGTGGGTGGCCATGGGATGTTTCCTTCAGCTGTTGCAGGCGAGAGACGCCGGAAACCGGACGCGCCAGGGCGCCGCGGCGGCTCTTCGCCCGGGGAGAACCGGCCGGAGTGCTAGGACTTTAGCGGTGGGAGCGCAAGGCGTCGCCGGGCCGGGCGGCTCCCCATGGGGCGGGCGATGGCGCGCGGACAATCAGCTTGCCTTCCGGCGCCGGCGCCGGCGCGTCGCCACCACGGCGCCCCCCACGATGAGCGCGCAGGCGAGCGCGAGCGAGGCGGTGGGCGCGGCAAAGCCGCCCGCCACCAGCAGCAGGGTGGAGAGCACCGGCGCCGCATAGGAGGCGACCCCGAGAAGCTGCACATCTCCCTTCTTCATGCCGATGTCCCAGGCATAGAAGGCAAGGCCCACCGGCCCCACGCCGAGGGCGATCACCGCGCCCCATTGCAGCGCGTCGGCCGGCCAGATGGTTTCCTCCCACGCCAGGTGGCACAGGCCGGCCAGCAGCGCAGTGACCAGGCAGAAGCCCGCCACCGCGTGGGTAGGCACGTCGGCGAAGCGGCGGGAGGCCACCGAATAGATGGCCCAGATGAAGGCGCAGGCGAACGCCGCCAGATAGCCCGGCACAAAGCGCGCCTCGATGCCGGAGAAGCCGCCTTTGCCCACCAGCAGCACCACCGTTCCGGCAAAGCCCATGCCGGCTCCCAGCACATGGGCTCGGGTGAGGCCGCCCCCGGGCAGGGTAGCCGAGAGCAGCACGATGAGCAGCGGCCAGAGATAATTGATGAGGCCCGCTTCCGCCGGCGGCGCCAGCTTCAGCGCCGCGAAGTACAGGAAGTGGTAGCCGAACAGCCCGCCCACCCCGTGCACATAGGCCATGGGTCGCTGCGCCAGCACCTTCAGCCCTGGCCCGGCGATGGCCGCCCCCAGCCCCACCAGCCCGCCAATGCCGAAGGTGAGGGCGGTGAGCAGGAAGGCGGGCACCTGCCCGGTGGCGGCCGTGAACAGCGCCAGCGTCGCCCACAGTGCGATAGCGACAAGACCGATGCGGGTGGCGGTGGCGGGCGGCATGTCAGGCTCGGCAGGTTCGTGGCGGGCGGCTCGCCCGCGGCGGGGGCGTGTTCATGGTGTGGGATGCTCGAATGCCCGGATCAACCGATATTCACGCGGCAACGGCGCGGCGGCCGGTGCCCTTCATCTCCCGCGTGTGGGTAAGGGATGAGGCGGTGCGAGCCGGGTCGAAGGGGTGCCTCAGAGGAGCGATGGCCGTTTGAGGCTGTGCCTTTCGCCCCGGTGCAGCATTTCGGACTTCTTGCATCCTTGCCCCCAACCCTCCTCCGCAAGCGGGGAAGGGCGCGCGCCGGAGAGGAGCGCGCTCTTGCGTATGATACCTCTTCCTCGCCGGTCGCCAATCCCGCCTGCCGGAGGGGCGGCGGTGTCGGGGCGGCAGCGCGCGCTCCATACCCGGAGGCTGCGCTTCCCCGTTTCCGTTCTGCGGGATCTGCCTCCGGCGAAGGAGACGCTTCAGGGCCCCAGCAGATCGATGAGCGGCGGAATCAGCGGCTCGTCGGCCGGGGGCATGGCCAGCTCGCGCAGCTTGCCGGGGCGTACCCATTTGAGGTCCTGGTGCTCCTTGCGGAGCACCGGGCCTTCCCAGCGCCGGCAGATCCACAGGGGCATCAGCAGGTGGAAATCCGGATAGGAGTGGCTGGCGAAGGTGAGAGGGGCAAGGCAGGCCTCCTTCACCGTGATGCCGAGCTCTTCGTCCAGCTCGCGGATGAGCGTCTGCTCGGGCCGCTCGCCGGGTTCGATCTTGCCGCCGGGAAACTCCCACAGGCCCGCCAGCGACTTGCCTTCCGGGCGCTGGGCCACCAGCACCCGGTTGTCGGCGTCGATGAGGGCGCAGGCCACCACCAGGGTGATCTTCACGAGCGATAGTCCCCGTTGATGGCGACATATTCCTTGGTGAGGTCGCAGGTGAGAACCCGGTCGGAGCCACGGCCGAGGCCGATGTCCACGGTGAGGTCGATCACCGGATTCTTCATGTATTGCGACACCACGGCCTCGTCATAATCGGGGTCGCGCGCGCCCTCATGGGCAACACGATTGTCGCCGAAGGAGATGGTGAGCAGGTCGCGCTCGGCGGGCTCGCCGGCCTTGCCCACGGCCATCACCACGCGGCCCCAATTGGCGTCCTCGCCGGCCACCGCGGTCTTCACCAAAGGCGAATTGGCGATGGACATGGCGATGCGCCGCGCCGACTTCTTGGAGACGGCGCCATTCACCTGCACCCGCAGCAGCTTGCGGGCGCCTTCGCCATCGCGGGCCACCTGCTCGGCCAAGTCGCCCAAGAGGTCGAACAAGGCGCGGCGGAAGGCCTTCAGGCGCGGATCGTCGATATCCTTGATGCGCGGCGCACCGCGCTCCTCCGCCATGCCGGTGGCGAACAGTAGCAGGGTGTCGGAGGTGGAGGTGTCGCCATCCACCGTGACCGCGTTGAAGCTGTCCTTCACGCCCTTGGACAGCAGCTTCTGCAGCACGTCGGCGGCGATGGGCGCGTCGGTGAAGACGAAAGAGAGCATGGTGGCCATGTCCGGCGCGATCATGCCGGCGCCCTTGGCAATGCCGTTGATGCGCACCGGCACGTCATCCAGCAGCACCTCGGCGGTGGCCAGCTTGGGGAAGGTGTCGGTGGTCATGATGGCGCGGGCGGCGTCCATCCAGGGGAAGTCCACCAGCCGGCCGGCGGCCTCGGTCAAGGCGGGCTCGAACTTGGTGGCGTCCAGCGGCTCGCCGATGACGCCGGTGGACGCCAGGAACACCTCATTGGTCTTGCAGCCCAGCTTCACCGCCGCGATTTCCGCGGTGAGCTTGGTGGCCTCGCGGCCCAGCTTGCCGGTGAAGGCGTTGGCATTGCCCGAATTCACCACCAGCGCGCGCGCCTTGCCCTTCTTCAGCAGGTCGCGGCACCACTCCACCGGCGCCGAGGGGCACAGGGAACGGGTGGTGACGCCGGCCACCGTGGTGCCCGGCACGAACGACATGAGCAGCACGTCGGTGCGCCCCTGATAGCGGATGCCGGCCGCCGCCGTGGTGAAGACCACGCCGGGCACGGGCAGAAGCTGGGGCACGAACTGGGGCGCGAGAGGCGAGATGGACGACGACATGGAGCGATCCCCGCAAGAGGCCCGTCCCCCGCCGAGCCGGCGGATCGGGGCGGTCTCCTCAGATCAGTTTGGGCCTGAGCCCTGGAACCGGGATGCGGCTTTGCGCCTTTCGGCCGGCCGGCACCCGCGGCGCTCTTCGTGTGCCGCAGGCGGCGGGTGCTGGCAAGGGGGATGGGCGGGGGTATGATATGCGTCGACACGCGCGCGGGTTGTCGCGGCGCGGTTTTTCGTCGGCTCTGCAGCGCCGGGCCGGGGGGCTGCTAAGCGGTCGTGGCGGGGTTGGCGGCCGGACGGCTTCAGCTTTTCCGGGTGGCACTGAAGCCGTCTGTTTTTGTTTGTACGCGTTTCATTCACGCGTACCGGCGCCCCCTTCGCTCGGAAGCGTTCTAGATGCGCGGGACGATGATGAGCCGCTCCACGGGCTTGCCGCCCAGCAGGTGGGATTCGACGATCTCGTCGATGTCCTCGGGGGTCTTGGGCGTGTACCAGATCCCCTGGGGATAGACGACCATGATGGGCCCCGCCGAGCAGAAGCTCAGGCAGCCCGAGGCGGTCATGGCGATGTCGCGCCGGCCGGAGGCCTCCAGCTTCTTGCCCAGGCGGTCCCACAGCGGCTGGGCGCCATTGGCGCCGCAGGAGCCGCGCGGATGCTGCGGCGGGCGCTGGGTGAAGCAGCAGAAGACATGGTGCGTGTAGACCTGGGGAATCTCCAGGGCTTCAACGCTTTCGGCAACATCGGACATGGCGGCTCTTTGGATTGAGGACGCGGAGCCTGGAGCCATTCAAAATCCGTGCCGCTGGATCTAAAAATTGAGATACATCAAATTTTCCAACGCTTTGCTCAATGCTTCCGCTTGCTCTTTCTGGCCTTGCGGAACAGGGGCTGGAGGAAGTGCGACAGGCTGGTTGTCGCGTTGTGCCAGATCCCACCCCCCCAAGACGCGAACGGCCGGGCGTTGGCCCGGCCGTCACGTGTCGCGAGCTGCCGCGGGGGTCAGCGCCCAACGAACACCTCATCCAGCTTGCCGCCTGAGGCGAAGTGATCGGCCTGGGCCTTGCTCCAGCCGCCGAACACGTCCTCCACCTTCACCAGCCGCACCGGCGGGAACTGGTCCTTGTACTTGGCGGCGACCTCGGGATTCACCACGCGGTGGAAAGCCTTGGCGGCCACCTCCTGGCCGGCGGGGGAGTAGAGGAACTCCAGATAGGCGGTGGCGGCGGGGCGCGAGCCGCGCTTGTCCACCACCTTGTCGACCACGGCCACCGGGAATTCCGCGAGCAGGCTCACCGAGGGGGTGACGGTCACCAGCTTGCGGTCCGGGTAGAGGTTCTGGATGGCGCGGGTCTCCGCCTCGAAGGTCACCAGAACATCGCCGGTTTCCCGCTCCACGAAGGTGGTGGTTGCGCCACGGCCGCCGGTGTCGAACACCGGAACATTGGCCAGCAGGGCCTTCACGAAGGCATCGGCCTTGGCCGTATCGCCGTTATTCTTCTCCAGCGCATAGGCATAGGCCGCAAGATAGGTATAGCGCGCGTTGCCGGAGGTCTTCGGATTCGGGAAAATGACCTTCACATCCTCACGGACCAGATCAGACCAGTCCTTGATGCCCTTGGGGTTGCCGTCGCGCACCAGGAAAGAGGGGAAAGAATAATAGGGCGAGGCGTTGTTGGGGAACTTCTTCTGCCAGTCCTTGGCGACGAAGCCGGCCTTGGCCAGCACCTCCACGTCGGTCACCTGGTTGAAGGTCACCACATCCGCTTCAAGGCCTTCGAGAATCGCGCGAGCCTGGCGGGAGGAGCCGGCGTGGCTCTGGTTCACGGTCAGCTGCTGGCCGGTCTTGTCCTTCCACAGGGGCACGAACAAGGCGTTCTCGGCGGCGAAGAGCTCCCGCGCGATGTCGTACGAGACGTTGAGGATGGAGTCCGGGCCACTGGCCGGCTGTGCCGACTGGGCAAAACCCGGACCCACGCTGCCCGCGATGGCCGCTCCCATGGCGCCGGACAGCACCGAGGCGAGGAAGGTGCGGCGGTGGATCATCTGGGGCTCCTTTTCACTCAAAAATACGTGCGAAATCACATTCCACTTTTTCAATCGATATCATGTCAGAAAATGCATGTGAACTGAAAATATATACCAATAATATACGTGAAATAGGTGTGTGGGTGCTGCCTTCCCCACCGAGAGCGGGGAAGGGGCGATGCGCGTCGTTTCAGTCCCGGTCTTCGTGGGCCAGGTTGCGGAAGTGCCCCTTGACCTGAAGGAAGGCGAGCAATGCCAGGCCCGGCAGGCCGGCAAGGGTGGTGATGATGAAGAAGAGGGGCCAGCCCGTCGCCTCGGCGATGAAGCCCCCGCCCGAGGCGAGGAAGGTGCGGCCGACGGCGGTCAGGGCGGTGAGCAGCGCATATTGGGTGGCGGTGTGGCTGCGCGCCCCGCACAGGGCGGAGAGGTAGGCCACGAAGATCACCGTGCCGATGGCGCCGGTGAAATTTTCCACCACGATGGTGCCCGTGAGCGCCGCCACGTTCACGCCGATCAGCGCCTGGGCGGTGAAGGCGAGGTTGGACACCATCTGGAGAATGCCGCCCACCCACAGGCAGGTGGCGAGCGGCAAAGCGCGCGCGATGAAGCCGCCGGCGAACCCGCCCAGCAGCGCGGCGATGAGGCCCACGCCCTTCACGATGCCCGCATAGGTCGCCTTGTCGAAGCCGATGGAGATGACGAACGGGGCGGTCAGCACGCCGGCAAAGGCATCGCAGAATTTATAGAGCAGCACGAATAGCAGGATCACCAGCGCCTGATCGCGGGCCATGAACTCGCTGAACGCCCCGACCGCGGTGCTGGCCACGCGGGCCATCGCCCCCACGCCCTCCTCGCGCAGGGGGGCGGCGGGCTCGCGGGCCATGAAGGTGGCGATCATGCCCACCACCACGAAGGCCGCGGCCGCCACATAGCCCCAGAACCATACATCGGCCCGCACCGCGCCGCGCGACTCGAGGAAAGCCACCAGGGCGATGACGCCGGCCCCCGACACCAGCATGCCGATGCGATAGGCGGCCACATAGCCGGCCATGCCGGCGGCCTGCTCCGAGGTGTCGAGCCGCTCCACGCGGAAGGCATCCACCACGATGTCCTGGGTGGCGGAGATGGTGGCCACCAGCAGGGCGCCCAGGGCCACCATGAACGGCGAGGCCAAGGGATCCTGCGCGCCGAGGAAGAGGATGCCGGCCATGAGGGCGAGCTGGGTGGCGAACAGCCAGCCGCGCCGCCGGCCCAGAAGGCGCGAGAGCACCGGCACGTCGAGCGCATCCACCAGGGGCGCCCAGAGGAATTTCAGCGTGTAGGGCAGGCCCACCAGGGAGAACAGGCCGATGCTGCCCAGGCTGACACCCGATTCCGTCATCCACACCGAGAGGGTGGTGCCGGTGAGGGCCAGCGGCAGGCCGGAGGAGAAGCCGAGCAGGATCACCACCAGCACGCTCGGGCGCGCATAGACGGTGATGGCGTCGAGGATGGAGCGCCGCGCGCCGGGCGTCGAGGAGGCGGTGTCGTCGCTCATGGGGGTCCACGCGAAGTTCGGTTCGGTTGCTCACGCCGCGATGGCGTCGCCATCCACGCTGTCGGGAGGGGAGTGAACACCGCGGCCCGTTAAGAAAATGTCCCCGCTTTTCGCGCGGTGTCTGTGCCGGCAGGAGCTCGGCGAGGCAAGTGGAGCAGCAAGGCGAGCGGATCAACGAGGCAAGTGGCATTAAGCCGGGCAGAGGCGCGCGCCGACGGCGCCTTCCTGCACTCATTGCCGGTTCGTGTCCGGCGGCGGCGTGCGCGCGAAGCTCTGGGGCCGCGCCCCCCTTCTCACGGGCGCAAGGCGCCGGAGGCCTGATCCGGCAGGCAGCAACATGCGCCGCAGAGAAAGTGTCTCAGGTTTGGGGCTGCGTCCACAGGCCGGTCTCGACCTTGGAGACGGCGATCACGGCCTGGGTGCGGCTTTCCACGCCCAGCTTCTGCAGGATGGCGGAGACATGGGCCTTCACGGTGGCCTCGGACACGGAGAGCTCGTAGGCGATCTGCTTGTTCAGCCGTCCCTCGGCCAGCATCATCAGCACCCGCACCTGCTGCGGGGTGAGGGTGGCGAGGCGGGCGATGATGACATCCGTTTCCCCGTCGCTGCCTGCGCCCAGGGTGATGTCCGGCGGCACGAAGGCCTCGCCCTTCAGCACCTCGGAGATGGCTTCGCGCATCTGCCGGGTGTCCATGGTTTTCGGAATGAAGCCGGAGGCGCCGAGATCGAGGCAGCGACGGATGACCGCCGGCTCCTCATTGCCGGAGACCACCACCACCGGCAGCGCCGCATATTGCGCGCGCAGATAGATGAGGCCGGAAAAGCCGCGCGCACCCGGCATGGTCAGGTCCAGCAGCACGAGGTCGAAGTCGGCGTCGCGTTCCAGCAGGGCCGTGAGCTCGTCGAAGGTGCCCACCTCCAGGATGGTGGCGCGGGGATGATGGCTCAGCACCGCTTCCTTCAGGGCGCCGCGGAACAGCGGGTGGTCGTCGGCGATGACGAGACGCAATTCACTTCCGGCGGCTTCTCCCAATTCATCCTCCCTGGAAGCTGGTGCGTTCTCGCCCGGTCCTGGACACATTATTCCCGCTCGCCCGCCGCCCACGCAACGAATCGTCGTTTACGATCATCAATCCATGGCGATGCTGTGGCAAGCGTCAGCCTGGCGTCATTGTACATCCAGAGAACGCCAATACCACTTCACGTCGGTGTTGGGTATGGCGGTGCTCGATCAGGTAGAGGCCCTGCCAGGTGCCCAGCGCCAGGCTGCCGCGGCTCACCGGGATGGCGAGGCTGACCCCGCTGAGCAGGGTGCGGATGTGGGCGGGCATGTCGTCCGGCCCCTCCATGTCATGCACCCAGCCCCCATTCTGCGGGGCCAGCCGGTCGAGGGCGGTGAGCAGGTCGCGCTGCACGTCGGAGTCAGCATTTTCCTGGATTGTCAGGGATGCAGAGGTATGCCGGCAGAAGGCCGTGAGCACCCCGTCGCGGGCGCCGATCTCGGTCAGGAACGCGGCCGCCTCGCGGGTGATGTCGGTGAAGCCCTCGCCGCTGGTGGTGATGGCGAGGCGGCATTCGGCGTGGGTATCGAGGGGGCTGATGCGAGCCGGAGAACGGTTGAGACGGGACATTGGCACATGCCTGTACTGCGGCGGATGCGGGTCTGTATTGCCTCCCGGCGTCCAGCCTGCAACCTTGGCCGCGCACCGCCGCCCGACGGCGGAATCAAACGAACGTGACGCCCGAGCCAGGACCTCCCCCGATGTCGAAGCTTGTTCTCGATTCAGCGGTGTTCTCCAATACCGCCGTTGCCCCCGACACGCGCATGGTGAATGACGCCATCGTCAAGACGATGTTGGCGATGCCGGAGCGCTGGAATGTGCCTCTGCCCCAGGTGCGGGCGGCCCGGCTGGCGGGCAAGGGGGCGTTTCCCCTGCCGCCGGAGAGCAAGCGCGCCCATGTGGAAGTCCTGCCCGGGCCGCGCGGCCCCATTCCCGTGCGCGTGCTGATGCCGGATGGGGCGCCGCGCGGTGTTTACCTCCACATTCATGGCGGCGGCTGGACCCTGGGTTCGGCGCGCGAGAACGAGAACCTGACCGACCGCATCGCCGCCCGCTGTGGCCTTGCGGTGATCTCCGTGGATTATCGTCTGGCGCCAGAGGAGCCCTATCCCGCCGGTCCTGACGACTGCGAGGCCGCGGCCCTGTGGCTGGTGAACGAGGCGCAGAATCGGTTCGGCACCACGCGGCTCGCCATCGGCGGCGAATCGGGCGGGGCGACGCTGGCCGTCACCACTTTGGTGCGCCTGCGTGATCGCCACGGCCTCACGCCCTTCTCGGCGGCTAACCTCACCGCCGGCTGCTATGACCTGCGGCTCACGCCCTCCGTGCGCAATTGGGGTGACCTGCCGCTGGTCATCAACCGCAGCGATGTGGAGCGCTTCGTTGAGAATTACCTGCGCCTGGAGGGGCGGGCCGGGGATCCTGATGTCTCGCCGCTGCTCGCCAACCTGAAGGGTTTGCCCAAGGCGCTGTTCACCGTGGGCACGCGAGACCCGCTGCTGGATGACACGCTGTTCATGGCCAATGCCTGGCTCGCCGCGGGCAATGGCGCCGCGCTCGATGTCTATCCCGGCGGCTGCCATGTCTTCATCGGCTTTCCCGGCACGCTCACCGACCAGGCACTGAAGAAGGCAGATGCCTTCCTCAGCGATTTCTGACACGCCGCAAGCCGGCCGCCGGGGGGCGCGTCAGAGCGTCTCGCCTTTGTCGGGGCCGGTCAGCTCGTCGATCATCTGCCGCAGGCGGCGGTAGAAATGGGTGGCGTAGTCGAACGCCTTGTCGAGATCAGAGGGCTCGCCTCCCGCCTGCGGGGGATTGGCCTTCGGGGCGCCGCCTTGCGCCGGGGCACCCTGCTTCAGGGCGGCGATTTCCGCCTGGAGACGGGCGATCTCCGCTTCATAGGCGTCGCGGGTGTCCGGCACGGCGGTGCAGGTGAAGCCGGTGGCGTCCTTGGCGCAGCGGGAAACCTTGCCGGTCTGGGTGTCGATCTTGAGGGCGCCGCCGTCCACCGGCACGAGGGCGAACCGCGCCTGGGGCGCGGCGGGCGCCGGCTCCTGGGCGGTCGTCTGGGCCGCCGCCGAAAGGCCGGACGCGGTGAGCGCAAGGACGGTGAGCGCGACGGAACGGGCGAGCATCGTCATCAGGTCTCCTCGGGCCCATCTTGCCGGCGCTGGATGCCGGTTTGCGTGAAATCATGCAGACGCCAGCGCCTGCCGCAAGGTGAAGCCTCGGCGCGTTCTGCGATGAGAGCCCCGGCTTGCGGGCCGCGGTTCTACTGTTGATCCTTCCCCCGGATCAGGGCCGAAGCGGGGCGTGCCCCATGGGCGCGCATTCCCGCTGCTGCCCTGTCTCTCAGCTCAGGTCGGAGCGGAAGGGGGCGCGGCCGCTGGCGAGGGCGTCGTCCAGCAGCTCGATTCGATCCTGGCCCCAGAACACCTCTCCGTCGAGCACATAGGCCGGCGCGCCGAACACATCGGCGGCAAGGGCCCGATCGCGATTGGCGAGATAGGCGGTGCCGGCGGCCTCGCCGCCTGCCGCGCTCACCAGCTCGGCCCCGGGCAGCCCGGCGGCGTCGGCGACGCTGGCGATGACTTGCGGGTCGCTGAGGTCGCGCTGCTGCTGCCACACGGCGGAGAACAGGCCGGCCAGCAGATCGTTTACCGCGTGGCCCGCCTGGCCGGCGGCGATGACGGTGCGGTCCGCCAGGGTGGGGTCGAACGGCCAGAAGGCCGGGTGCACGTGAAAATCGATTCCCCGCTTCACGCGCCAGCGCTGAAGCTCAAGGATGCGGTAGCGCTGGCGCTGCGGCGGGCGCTGGGCCAGCGGCAGGCCCCCGGTTTCGGCAAAGACCGGCCCCAGCGAGACCGGCCGCACATCAACCTCGGCGCCGTGGCGCGCCGCCACCGCCATGAAGGGGGCGTGGCCGATGAAGCTCCAGGGACTGATGATGGAGAAATAATAGTCGATGCGCCGTGACATGGGGCCCTCCCTTGGCGCCCCTTATAGCAGCGCTCGAGCGTCTTGGATCGCCCGCCCGTTCGATCGGGCGGAAGGCGGCGGCAGCGCCCGCACGCTTGACAGGGCGTCGTCGTCGTCCTCCATGCTGCGTGCAGGCGCGTGCCGCGTCTCGATGGGGAATGGCATGACCGACAGCAGCATGGCCGCACGCCTTTCGGCGCTGCGGGCCGACCTTGCGAAGGGCCGGCCGGCGGTGGCCGAGCCGGCGCAGGCCGCCGAGCGGCCCGCGTGCGAGCCGCCACCGGAGGCGGTCGCCGCCGGGCTGGACCTTGCCGCCGCCGACGGCTGGGTGAGGGCGCATCCGATCACGGCGGTGGCGCTGTGCCTTGTGGCGGGCGCCGTTGTCGGCGGGCTTTTGAAAAGGGGCAGGGGACGATGAGCGATCTGGACAGCCTGGTGCGGAATGTGCGCGTGCTGCTGCGCGCGGATCTCATCATCGCGGAAATTCATCTGCGTCGCGTGGCGGCGAAGTCCGGCTTTTACGCGGTGGCGGGCGTGGTCGCGGGGTTCGGGCTCGTGATGCTGGGGATTGCCGGCTTTCTCGCCCTCGAAACGCTCTACGGCGCCATCATCGCAGCCGCCATCATGGGCGGTGGAGCGCTGGTGCTGGCGGCTCTGCTGGCGTTGTTGGCGGCGCAGGTGAAGCCGGGCCGCGAGCTCCAGCTTGCCAATGAGGTGCATGCCGCGGCGCTGGCGGCGGTGAACAACGATCTTCAGGTGGCCGGGGCGGGGGTGTCGCGGCTCGCGGCCTTCGTGCGCAACCCGCTCGACACAGCCTTGCCGGCGGTGGCCCTGACCGTGCTCAACACCGTGCTCAAGGGTCTGCGCAAGAAAGACTGAGGGCGGCAAGCTCCCAGCGCCGCGCGGTGCCGGGCGTTCAGCGCGCCGGCTCCTTCTTTTCGGCCTGAGAGCGCGGCTTTCCAGGCATGGCTGCGGGCGTCGAAGGCGGCGCCTGCGCGAGGCCCGACCAATTCGCGAGGATGCGGACATGAGTGATGCGCCCCAATGCCCCCATGCGCAGCGGCCGTCGGAAGCCGGGCCCGGCGCCGAGCCGGCTCGCCCGGTTGAGCACGCATCGGCGCCCGCGTCCGCTGATGGGCCGGCGCTGCGCTGCCCCGTGGACCATGGCGCGGCGATGAATCCGGGCGCGGCCATCCATCCGGGCGCGGCCATGACTCCGGGCTCGAGCATGACTCCGGGCGCCGCGATGCCGCCGCTCACGGCCGCCGACGGCAAGCAGCCGGTGATGCTGTTGACGGGCGCCTCACGCGGGATCGGCCATGCGACGGTGAAGCTGTTCTCGGCCGCCGGCTGGCGCGTCATCACCTGCTCGCGCCAGGCGTTTCCGGAGAAATGTCCCTGGGGCGCGGGGCCGGAGGACCATCTCCAGGTGGACCTGTCGAGCCCGGCCAGCACCCTCGCCGCCATAGATGAGGTGAAGCGCCGCCTGCCCGACGGCATGCTCCACGCGCTGGTGAACAATGCCGCCATCTCGCCCAAAGGGGAGGGCGGATCGCGCCTCGGCACCCTCGACACGGACCTGGAAACCTGGGTGGACGTGTTCCAGGTGAACTTCTTCGCGCCCATCATCCTGGCGCGGGGGCTGGCGGCGCAGCTGGAGAAGGCGAAGGGCTCGGTGGTGAACGTCACCTCCATCGCCGGCTCGCGGGTGCACCCCTTCGCGGGGGCGGCCTATGCCACTTCCAAGGCGGCCCTGGCGGCGCTGACGCGCGAGATGGCCTCCGACTTCGGCCGGCGGGGCATCCGGGTGAACGCCATCGCCCCTGGCGAAATCGACACCTCCATCCTCTCTCCGGGCACCGAAAAGATCGTGGCGCAGATCCCCATGCAGCGGCTCGGTACGCCGGAGGAAGTGGCGAAGATCATCTATGTGCTGTGCACGGACATCTCGTCCTACCTGAACGGGGCCGAGATCCACATCAATGGCGGCCAGCACGTCTGACGCCGGCCGGTGTGATCGCCCCTCCGCGCCACGCGAGGGGTACGGCTGCCTCCGGGCCCCGGCCGTGAGCCCTTGGCCCAGGGGCACGAGCATATTGGCGGATCCGAGCGCCGGGCTGCCGGCATGAGCCTCCGCCGGCTGGCCTGTCTTCGTGGCCTGTCTTCGTGGTCTTACGCGCTTCCTTTACGCGAACCGATTCCCACTTCGCTCGGAAGCGCTATCCGGATCGCGAAAAGCCCCCGGCCCGGGCGGGCGGGGGCAAATACGCACCGTCCGGCGCCCGAAGGCGCCGTCCGGAACGACAGGAACGAGGCAGGAGAGGCCCGCCAGGGCCCCTTCCGGAGGTCGCCTGCTCAGGCGGCCTGCTTCTTGGGCTGCACTTCGGCCGTGTAGGCGTCCATGAGCTGGTGGGTGATGCCCGACGGGGTGAAGCGCCAGTCGGCGATGCCGCCCACCGGGGTCACCTCGGCCGCCGTGCCGGTGACGAAGCACTCGGTGAAGGTGGCAAGCTCTTCCGGCTTGATGTGGCGCTCGACCACCTCGATGCCGTGGCGACGGGCCAGCTCGATCACCGTCTTGCGGGTGATGCCGTCCAGGAAGCAGTCGGCGATGGGGGTGTGCAGCACGCCATCCTTCACGAAGAAGATGTTGGCGCCGGTGCATTCGGCCACATAGCCGCGATAGTCCAGCATCATGGCGTCGGCGAAGCCGCGGCGCTCGGCGCGGTGCTTGGAGATGGTGCAGATCATGTACAGGCCGGCCGCCTTGGCCTTGCACGGAATGGTCGCCGGATCGGGGCGGCGGAACTCCGCAAGGTCGATATGCAGGCCCTTGATGCGCTGCTCGGGGTCGAAATAGCTCGGCCACTCCCACACGGCGATGGCCATGTGCACCTTGTTGTGCTGCGCGGCGACGCCCAGCGTCTCGCTACCGCGCCAAGCCACCGGGCGCACATAGGCGTTGACCAGGCCGTTCTTGTCGAGCGTCTCCTTCTTGGCGGCGACGATCTCGGTCATGGAATAGGGAATGGTGAAGTCCAGGAGCTCGGCGGAATGGCGCAGGCGCTCGGCATGCTCGATGGATTTGAAGATCTCGCCGCCATAGGCGCGTTCGCCCTCAAACACCGTGCTGGCATAGTGCAGGCCATGGGTGAGCACGTGAATCTTGGCATCCGCCCAGGGCACCATCGCGCCGTCGAACCAGATCCAGCCTTCGTGCTGATCCATGGGGATACCGGGTGCGCTCATTGTCCTTGCTCCTGTTCAGGCCGCGTCGTCCGCGCGGCTTCCTCCCACATTGATCGCCGAAGAGCCTGCCGCTCCTTGCGGAGGCTTGGCGGCGGTCATCCGTGGAAATATCATTACGCCGGCTTCCGAGGGTGGCAACCGGCGGATCGATCGCGTAATGTTCGATCACTCCAATGCTCACTGGCGACCGATCGTTTCGCGAAACTGGTTTCCTACGTAACGATCGCATCGAAAAAGTCAATATGGCTGACATAAACATCGCACTCGCGCCGGCCGATCCCCGCGCGCGCACCGGTCCCGAGGAGATCCGGGATGGCGTGCCGCTGGTTGATCTGATCGAGCTTTTATTCTTCGCCTACAGGGACTTCGTTGGTGATCCGGACGAGATCCTGGCGCCCATCGGGTTTGGCCGCGCTCACCATCGCGTGATCCATTTCGTGAATCGCAACCCCGGTATGCGCGTCACGGACCTGTTGGACATTCTCCAGATCACCAAGCAGAGCCTGGGCCGCGTGCTGCGGGAGCTGGTGGACGAGGGCTTCGTGGAGAGCCGGGCGGGAGCCGCCGACCGGCGCCAGCGCCTTCTTTATCCAACCGAGAAGGCGCAGCAGCTGGCGCGGGATTTCGTCGGCATCCAGAGTCGCCGCATCGCCCGCGCGCTCGATGCCGCCGGCCCTGGCTCGGAAGAGGTCGTGCACCGCTTCCTTCTCGCCATGATTGATCCGGAGGATCGGGCCTCCGTGGAGCGGCTGATTCAGCGCGCCGACCGCATGCGCCGCGCGCGCGGGGGGTGAGGGCCAGGCCACGGGCGGTGCTGCGGGCTTGACGCGGGGCGCGCGCGCCGTGCACAGCCGAGGCAGCGCGTGGCCGGCGCCGTGCCGCGCCGAACCGCCGGCTCGCAGGGGCCGGTGCACGAGGGAGCTCCGTGATGTCCGACCCGACCGCCGAGGCGAGCCCCGAGACCCGTTCGGTCCCGCAATTGCCGGATGACGTGCCCCATCTCCTGGTGGTGGACGACGACAACCGCATCCGCACCCTTTTGTCGCGCCTGCTGGTGGAGAACGGCTACCGCGTCACCACCGCCGCGTCCGCCGCCGAGGCCCGCAGCCGGCTGGAGGGCCTCACCTTCGACCTGCTGGTGCTGGACGTGATGATGCCGGGCGAGAGCGGGGTGGATCTCGCCCGCTCGCTGCGGAAGACGTCCGCCGTGCCCATCCTCATGCTCACCGCCCGCGCTGAGACCGAGGACCGCATCACCGGCCTCGAGGCAGGGGTGGACGACTATCTGGCCAAGCCGTTCGAGCCGCGCGAGCTGCTGCTGCGCATCGGCTCCATCCTCAAGCGGGCCCTGCCGCCGGCGCAAAAGGCTATCGAGAGCGTGCGCTTCGGGGATTTCACCTTCCATCTGGAGCGCGGCGAGCTGACGCGTGACGGCGAGATCGTGCGCCTCACCGAGCGTGAGCGCGACATGCTCCGCACCCTCGCGGAAGAGCCCGGCGAGACGGTGCCGCGCCTGGCGCTGGCCGGCGGCGGTGCGACCAGCGAACGGGCCGTGGACGTGCAGGTGAACCGCCTGCGCCGCAAGCTGGAGCGGGACCCGGCCAATCCGGTCTATCTTCAGACGGTGCGCGGCATCGGCTATCGGCTGGTGGTTACGCCTTGAGCCTCGTGGAAAGCGGCCTGTCGGGCCTCGGCCGCGTCATCGGCCTGCTGCGGGAAGCGAACCACCGTTTCGGTCACTGGTTCAACCGGGTGACGCCGAAGGGGCTTTATCCGCGCTCGCTGCTCATCATCGTCACGCCCATGGTGCTGCTGCAGTCCGTGGTGGCGTTCGTGTTCATGGAGCGGCACTACAATACGGTGACGCGGCGGCTCTCCGCCGCCGTCAGCCAGGACATCGCGGCGGTGGTGGATCTCTATGGGGAGTTGCCGCCCATGGACGACCACGCGGCCCTGCGGCGCATCGCATGGCGGGATCTTCAGCTCAACGTTTCCGTGCTGCCGCCGGACCCGCTGCCGCCGCCGGGGCCGAAGCCCTTCTTCTCGGTGCTCGACAGCGCGCTCTCGCGGGAGATCGGCCGGCGGCTGACACTGCCGTTCTGGATCGACACCGTGGGGCGCTCCAACCTCATCGAGGTGCGGGTGAAGATGAAGGATGCGGTGCTGCGCATCTTTGCTTCGCGCAATACGGCCTATGCCTCCAATTCCCACATCTTCCTCTTGTGGATGGTGGGCACCTCGCTGGTTCTGCTCGCCGTCGCCATCCTGTTCCTGCGCAACCAGATCCGGCCCATCGAAAACCTGGCGGACGCGGCCGAGGCCTTCGGCAAGGGGCGCGATGTGGAGAATTTCCGCCCCCGCGGCGCGCGGGAGGTGCGGCGCGCCTCGGTGGCGTTCCTGGAGATGAAGCGGCGTATCGAGCGGCAGATCGAGCAGCGCACGGCCATGCTGGCCGGCGTCTCCCACGACATGCGCACCATCCTCACCCGCTTCAAGCTGGAATTGGCCTTCCTGCCGGACAATGCCGATACGGCCGCGCTGAAGAAGGATGTGGACGAGCTGCAGGGCATGCTGGAGGCTTACCTGGCCTTCGCGCGCGGGGACACGGGCGAGGCTTCCAGCCTCACCGACATGGGCGCCGTCATCGAGGAGCTGCGGCAGAATGCCGAGCGCGACGGCGCCACCGCCCGCGCCAGCTTCATGGGCCCGCCTCTGGTGGAGGTGAAGGGCGAGCAGCTCAAGCGCTGCATCGGCAATCTCGTGAACAATGCCGTGCGCCACGCCGATACGGTGGAGATTTCCGGCGCCCGCGACGCCCGTTGGCTCATCGTGAACGTGGACGATGACGGCCCCGGCATTCCGGAGGAAAAGCGCGAGGACGTGTTCCGTCCCTTCCTGCGGCTCGATGATGCGCGCAACCAGGACGAGGGCGGCTCCGGCCTCGGTCTTGCCATCGCCCGTGACGTGGCGCGCGTCCATGGCGGCGACATCACCCTGGCCGACAGCCCGCTTGGGGGCCTGCGCGCCACGGTGCGGATCCCGGTTTGAGGCGCGGCGGCCGAGGGGCGGCCAAAGGTGGCCAGGGTCCGCCAAAAGGGGCTAATGCGTCGCCGCGCCGCTTTGCGCCGCCCATTCGGGATGTTGCGTAGCGGCAGGTTGGGGCTCGCGCGGCGCGCGCATTTTGTCGCGGGCGCCGCGGGACGCCACAAAAGCACGCTTGCGCGACTTTCGGAGGGGGTGAAGGCCACCCGGAGCCTAGACGCGGGCGGCAAAAACGCTAAGTTCTCGCCCGCCCGCGGATCAGCGCGCCGCGGGCGACGAATCCGCCGTGTCGAGCCCAGCCGAGCTTCCCACCCGGTTTTCCGCCATTCGCTCATTCATCGCTGAAGGACGCTGAGATCGTGAACGACAGCCATACCCATTCGCCGCACCTGTCGCTGTCCAAGGACAAGATCAAGGTGCTGCTGCTCGAAGGCGTGAACGACAGCGCTGTGGAGATGATGACCGCCGCCGGCTACACCAACCTGACCCGCCTCACCAAGGCGCTGGAGGGCGACGCGCTGCTGGAGGCGGTGAAGGGCGTGCACCTGCTGGGCATCCGCTCGCGCACCCACATCACCCAGAAGGTGCTGGATGCCGCGGATCGCCTGATCGCGGTGGGCTGCTTCAGCGTCGGTACCAACCAGGTGGATCTCGACGCCTGTCGCATGCAGGGTGTCCCGGTGTTCAACGCGCCCTTCTCCAACACCCGTTCGGTGGCGGAGCTGGTGATCGGCGAAATCGTCATGCTGCTGCGCCGCATTCCCTCGCGCTCGGCGGCCGCCCACCAGGGCGATTGGGACAAGTCGGCCACCAACAGCTACGAGGTGCGCGGCAAGACCCTCGGCATCATCGGCTATGGTAATATCGGCTCGCAGCTGTCCAACCTGGCCGAGGCCATGGGCATGCGGGTCATCTTCTACGACATCATGGACAAGCTGCGCCTGGGCAACACCGAGCCCACCGCCACGCTGGCCGAGCTTTTGGGCCAGAGCGATGTGGTGAGCCTGCACGTGCCCGAGACGCCGGCCACTCACAACATGATCGGCCGCGCCGAGTTCGCGATGATGAAGCAGGGCTCCTACTTCATCAACAACAGCCGTGGCACCGTGGTGGACCTCGACGCCCTCGCCGAGGCGCTGCGCGAAGGCCGCCTGCTGGGTGCCGCCGTGGACGTGTTCCCGGTGGAGCCGCGGGCCAATGGAGAGCGCTTCAACTCGCCGCTCCAGGGGCTCGACAACGTCATCCTCACCCCGCATATCGGCGGCTCCACCCTGGAGGCACAGGAGCGCATCGGCTCCGAGGTGGCGCGCAAGCTGCTGGACTACAGCGACACCGGCTCCACCGTCGGCGCGGTGAACTTCCCGCAGGTGCAGTTACCGGCGCGCCCTCTGGGCACCCGCTTCATCCAGGTGCAGCGCAACCTGCCGGGCATGCTCGGCCGGCTGAACGAGGTGCTGGCCAAGCACGCGGTGAATATCGCCGCCCAGTATTACGAGACCTATGCCGACGTTGGCTATGTGGTGCTCGACGCCGATGCCTCGGCGGCCGATAGCCAGCGCGTGCTGGAAGACATCCGCGCCCTGGAAGGCACCATCCGCGCCCGCCTGCTCTACGAATACAAGGTCTGATGCCAAGGCGCCGCGCGGCGCTGAAGTGGTTTTGGACGGCCGGGCAGCGAAAGCGGTGCCCGGCCGTTTTCGTTTGCGCCCTCGCCGCGCGGCATCCCGTGAAGCGGGGGAGGGGGCGGCGAAGCGCCGGCTTTGTGCGCGCGAGGCGCTGGCTTGGCGCCGAACCTGCATGGGGGCACCGGCGATCCTGCCGCCGCGGCCCCTTTGCGACAAAGCGAGGGCGCGCGGCTCCGATTCATGTACGGAAGCGTGCGGCCATGGCGGACAACGAGCAATGGGTCATCTGGAACGGCTCGCTGGGCATCCTCGACATGGTGGCCATCGGCCGCGTCGAAGCGGGGGAAACCGGCCGCTCGGCCTTTCTGGCGGAGCCGTATCACATGGTGGGCCCGTTCAGCTTCGATGAGCTGGAAGGGCAGGGGCGCATCTCCTTCGGCGCCTGCCTGGTGATGTCGCGCGCGCGCTGGCAGATCGACCAGGTGGAACTGCGCCTGGAAGCGCAGCGGGCGCGCCGGGCCTTCTTGTTCCGCGCCGAACCGGGGGACGATGGCCGCACCCATCGCGAGGCCCTCGATTTGCCCCTGGAAGGGGAGCTGGAGGTTGCCCAGATCAACGCGGCCTTCCGACGCCGCGCCAAGCAGGCCCACCCCGATGCCGGCGGTAGCGACGAGCATTATCGCCGCATCGCCGAGGCGCGTGACGCCCTGCTGGCCCGCTTCGCCGCCGCCTGAGGGGGGCGAGCGGAGGCGGCCGGCGCCCGCGTCCTCTATTCCTCCCGAGAGACCGTCATGCCAAGCACCAGCGCCGTGCACCAGCGTTGCACACGAGCGCTGCTTGGCCACGAGCATCGGCACCGGGAATGGTCTTCAAGCATCGTTGACAAGCACCAGCGCCGCATCGCCGCCCGCGCGCGACGCCTTGTTGGCCCGCTTCGCCGCCGCCGGATTGGGGGGAGGCGTTGACGGGGGCCGGCATGCCCGCGTCCTGCGTTCCTCCCAAGGGGCCGTCATGCCGAAGGCCTGCGTGGCACGCGCGCGGCCGCCGGGCAGTGATCAGCGGCCCCGGGGCATGGTCCTCACGGATCGTTGCGCCAGTTGAGGCGACCGAAGAGGGTGGCGCGCAGGAACTGGGTCACCGAGCCTTCCATCAGCAAGGCGATACCCAGCCGCGCCCCGGCGGCCATGCCCACCATGGCCAGCGGCCAGGAGAGGGCCAGGAGCGAGCCGGCGGTGAGACCCTGGCCGATGGTGCAGCCGCCGCAGAGGATGCCGCCCGAACCCATCAGCACCGCGCCCAGCAGGTGGCGCTTCATCTCACGGGGGTCATCGAAGGCTTCCCAGCGGAACAGATCGGCGCGCCGGGCCGCCACATAGGCGCCGAGTGCAACGCCGAACACGCTGCCGGCCCCGAATTCCGCAAGCCCGTCACGGTCGAGCAGCAGGCCAAACAAAGCACGGGCAACGGGCGAGACGAAAGTGAGGCTTTGGGGCGCGGTGGGCCGCGCGAACTCGTCCACCAGCAGCGTGGTCGCGAGCCAGCCGGCCACCACGCCGAGGCCGAGCACGACCCCCGCCGTCATCAGGCGCGGCGCGCGCCACAGCCTGCGATCCAGGGCGGCAATCCCCACCAGGGCGATGGTGGCAAGGCCCGCGAGCCAGGGCCGCAGGTCGTGCCTCGCCGCGCGGCCGAGCAGGGACGGCAGGTCGGAAGCCGTGCCCGCGGGCACCGCGATGGCGATGCGCTCCAGCCCATCCACGCGGAAGCCGGCGAAGACGCCGCGCAGGGTGGCATAGGCCACCGCGCCGAAGACCAGCAGCACGACGAGGCTGCGCAGATCACCCGATCCGAGCCGGACCAGGGAGCCGAAGGCGCAGGTGCCCACCAGCGCCATGCCGAGCCCAAACAGCAGGCCACCCAGCAGAATGCCGAACCAGGGCAGCAGCGCCGGCACATAATGGGTGCGTTCGGGTGCGAGCAGGCCGATGAGCGTGAGCAGCTGGGTGCCGCCGATGGCGAGGCCCAAGGCCAGGCCGAAGACCTTCATGCGCCGCCAGTCATGGCCCACCATGGCGTCCTCAAGGGCGCCGAAGGTGCACAGGCGTGCGCGAAAGACGCAGAAACCCGCAATTCCCCCGACCAGGAGGCCTGCGAGAGCGGCCCACCAGGGGCTTGAAATCTCCATGGCGCCGCCTCCTCCCATAGATGCCGGCGGGGACTTGTCTTGCGCTTTCCGGGATGTTCCCGGGCGTCTTTTCAGCGTCCCTTCGCCGGCACGGCGCGATTTTCTTGCTATTCTTCTCTACAGCGCGCGCTTGTGCAATAGATGTCGTAAATGACGGCGATGACGCGCCGCACATCATCGTTGGCGAGGCTGTAATAGATGGCCTTGCCTTCGCGCCGCGTGGTGACGAGACCGTCCAGGCGCAGCCGCGCCAGCTGCTGGGAAACGGTGGGCTGGCGCAGGGACAGGATGTTTTCCAGCTCCGTCACGGACAGTTCGCGCTCGGCCAGCAGGCACAGCAGCAGCAGGCGATTCTCGTGGGAGAGGGCCTTGAGGAAGTCGCTTGCCGCGCGGGCATTGCGCATCAACTGGTCCAGCTCCGGCGAAATCTCCGGGCCCTCGCGCAGTTCGTCCTCGATCCGCCTGGACACGATCGGCGACATGGTCTTGAACCCCTTGATCCATCAATGGCGGGCCACGCCCGGGACGCTTTCAAGCAAGATGGGTGCCGCCCCATCCGCCTGAGCGGCCCTAAGGTTGGCCGGCGTTCAGGCGCGCCGTCAGCGCCGCCATCAGGCCCCAGAAAGCTTCATCGGAAGCATAACCCGTAATGCGCCCCACTTCGCGCCCCTCGTCCACCAGAACGAAGGTGGGCGTGAACCGCACCGGCGCGGCCAGCGCCACTTCCGGCGGAACGCCCTGGGAAAGATCGATGCGCCGCAGCGGCGCGCGACGGCCCTCCTCGGTCTTGGCATAGACCGGCGCCACGTCCTGCTCGAATTTCTGACAATAGGCACAGCCCCGGCGCTCGAACATGACGAGCTCGCTCGCCCGGGCCGGCGAGGCGCTGGCCAGGCTCCACATAGCGAGGGCGAAAGCTGAAAGAGCGGGAGGTGGGATGCGCGTCATTCCTGGGCTCGGACTGCGGTGGGGAGGCGAGTGGGTGTGAACGGGCAATGTGCGATTTCTCTTCTCATATAATCGCATTCGCATATATCTTCAGCAAGACAAGAAACCGCGGCGGGTCAACGCACGCGGCGCGGCAGCCAAAGCGCGGCCACAGGGCTCGTCACGCGCGGCATATCATGGGCTGTGCGGAGGGCCGGAGGAACGTTCACGGGGAAGACCATGTCGCTGGAAATCAGCCTGCCCGGCGCCTTTGTGGCGGGGCTGTTGTCGTTCGCCTCTCCTTGCGTGCTGCCGCTGGTGCCCGCCTATCTGGGCTTCCTGACGGGCGCGGCGGCGCCGGCCGGCGGGGTGGGCGCGGCGGCCTCGCGCGGGCGCGTGCTGCGCGCGGCGGGCCTGTTTGTGCTGGGCTTCTCCATCGTGTTCGTGCTGCTGGGCGCCACCGCATCCAGCCTCGGCCGCCTGCTGATGGACCATGTGGAGCTGCTCACGCTGGCGTCCGGCGTGCTGCTGGTGCTGTTCGGGCTGCACATGACGGGGCTTGTGCGCATTCCCTTCCTTTATCGTCAGGCGCGGATCGATGTGGGGGCGGCGCCGGTGGGCGTGCTGACGCCGCTGGTGGTGGGGCTGGCCTTCGGCTTCGGCTGGTCGCCCTGCGTGGGGCCGGTGCTGGCCGCCATCCTGATGGTGGCGGGGGCGGAAGCCTCCGTGGGCAAGGGCATGCTGCTGCTGGCGGTGTATGCGGCGGGCATCGGCCTTCCCTTCCTTGTGGCCGCTGCCTTTACCGGCCCGTTCCTGTCATGGGCACGGGCGGCAGGCCGGGGCCTGGGGCTGGTGGAGAAGGTGGCCGGGGGGCTGCTCATCCTCACCGGCATCGCCTTCATGACCGGCTTCATGCCCGAGGTGGCCCAATGGCTGCTGGAGCATGCGCCCGGCCTGGGCGCCATCGGCTGATGCGGCCCCGACCAGGAATCCTAGCGGAGAAAGATCATGGCCTCTGACAAGCTCATTTCCCGCCGGGCCGTGTTGCAGGCCGCCGGCCTCGCCTTGCTCCCGATTCCGGCCGTCGCGGACGCCCGCCTGGGAGACGACGGGCTCTACACCCAGGACTGGTATGTGGAGAGCTTCCTGGACCTGAAGGAGGATATTGCGGCGGCAACCTCCACCGGCCGGCATTTCGCGCTGCAATGGAGCCAGCGCGGCTGCATCTATTGCAAGACGCTGCACACCGTCTATTTCGCCGACCCCGCTATTGCCGACCCCATCCGGGCTGCTTTTGACATCGTCCATCTGGACCTGTTTGGCGCGCGGGAGGTGACGTTCTTCGATGGCAACCGCCTGACGGAAAAGGCGCTGGGCCAGCAGGAGCGCATCCGCGTCACCCCCACTTTCCAGTTCTTCGCCCTGGAGCAGGGGCAGGCGAAGGAGGTGGCGCGCATGCCGGGCCTGCTCTCTCGCGCGGAATTCTCGGCCTTCTTCCGCTATGTGGCGCAGGGGGCGTATCGGGCCGGCTCGTTCGACGATTTCCTGGCGCGCGGGGAGGACCGGCGCGGCTGAGGCGCAAAGAAAAGGCCCCGCACGGTGGCGGGGCTTGAGGGGGAACCTCGCTCAGAGGAAAACGAGGCTCTATTTCGCCGGCTTGTTCACCGGCGAATCCGGATCGAACAGATAGGCCACCACGTCCTTGATCTGCTGCTCGCTGAGCACGCCGTTATGTCCGAAGCGCGGCATGGACGAGCAGGCGAAGACGGCCTGCGGGTTGTAGACCTTGGCAAAGGCGGCCTTGGCGTCCTCCGGCGCATATTTCCGATCGGCGCCATAATGGGCGAGGCTGGGGCCGAGCGTGCCATAGCTCACCTCGCGCGGGTCCATCTGATGGCAGGCATAACAATTGCCGCCGCTCACGGTTCCCGGCGGATCGGAGAATTGCCCGCCGCGTCCGTTCTGGGCCACCTTCTCGCCCGCCTTCCAGTCGCCCAGCATGCTGCCTTGCGGATATTTCACCGTCTTGGCCTCGCGCGCCATGATGGCTTCGCCCTGCTGCTGGGAAGGCTGGTTGCGGGTTTGCGAGCAGACCAGCATGGTTTCGTCGGGCACAAGGCGCGCGGCCCAGCCGTCCGGCAGCTTGGTGAAGCTCGCCTTCACGGCGGCCTCCACCACCGCCGGCGGGGCCGGGGGAATCTGCTGGGCCCATGCCGCGCCGGGCGCGAGAAGAGCGGCGGCGATCAACAGCGTCTTCATGGCTCTTCTCCTCTCAGCGCTTGATGGAGGGCACGTTGATCTCACCGCCCGCCGCCTGGGTGTTCAGGAACACGGTGAGGGCGGTGATGACCTCCGAGCCATAATCGGGGGGAGGCATCCGCATCTGCCGGTAGCAGTCCCACAAGCGGTGCTGCATGGTGCGCAGCGCGCTTTGCGAGACACGGTAAGTGGGCCAGGAGCCCATGGTGTCCTGCGCATCCTTCCCGGGCTTGTCGAGCTGCGGCAGAGCCTGCAGGCGGATGCGCTTGCCTGCGTCCGCATGGCAGGTGGAGCAGGAGAAGTCGTTGATGGACGAGCGGCGGAAGAACAGCGCCTCGCCCAGGGCGTAAGCCTCCTTTTCCTTGGGATGATCGAGCGGTGTCGCGATCTTCATGCCATTGGACTTGTTGGCGATGTAGGCGACGAGATCCTCCATGTCCGAGCCCCGTCCGGGCCCGGAAAAGGGCTTGGAGACCAGGGGCTTGGTGTCGAAGGCCTGGATCTTCTCCATGCACCACAGCAGGCGCTGCTCCAGGTCCATCACCTGGTTGGCGTCGGCGAAATAGCGCGGGAGGGCGGCATAGGCGCCCTCCAGTTTGCCGGGGCCCTGGCCGAGGTCGCACGTTTCCAGCGAAACGTTGTTCTTGCCCCGCTTTTCGGCCCACAAGGCCTCGCCCCGGTCCACCGCGAGGTAGCCGGGATTGGCCATGGGGTCGTTGATCATGGCGCGATAGCGCTCGATCTCCTTCTCGCTGGCGTCGTCCTGGGCGCGCGCCGGGACGAAGGGGATGAGGGCGAGCGCGAGTGCGCACACGGTTGTGAGAAACCGGATTTTGGGTCGCATATATCCTCCCGAAATCTGGCGGGACGCCCGCGGGCCCTCTGCTGAAGCCCTTATGAAGGCGCCCTTCCGATCCGCCCGATCGGCCTTCATAGAAAGCTTCGATCGGCGGATAGGAGCTACTTTACATTCAAAAAAATCGATATCACAATATGTGAAATTGATCGGCGACGACGAAATTCGCGTCGGACGAATCAAAAATCAAAACAATAGCTTATGGCCCATTCTCGGGGCTGTTGGGGAGGAAACGGATGACCTTTCACCAAGACGCCACCCGTGCGCCCAGTCGCCGCCGGGCGCTTCAATTGGTCGGGGCAGCGGCGCTTGCCGCCGTGCTGGCCCCGCGCATGAGCCTGGCCACCGAGGCCCAGGTGGCGGACGAGATGAAGAAGCTGTTCAGCGGTAAGAGCATGGGTGAAGGCAAGATCAAGCTTGATCTGCCGGAGATCGCCGAAAATGGTCTGGTGGTTCCCATCAATATCGATGTGGAAAGTCCTATGACCGATTCTGATTTCGTCAAATCGGTCCACGTCTTCGCGGACGGCAACCCGTTGCCTCAGGTGGTCACCTACCAGTTCACGCCGCAGAGCGGGAAGGCGGCGGCCTCCACCCGCATGCGCCTCGCCCAGACGCAGAACGTGATCGCGGTGGCGGAGATGTCCAACGGGGCCCTTTATTCGGCCAAGGCGCAGGTGAAGGTCACCATTGGCGGCTGCGGCGGCTGACCGCCGGCCCGCCTCGAAAAAGCGCGCGTGAGACCCATCACCGCGAAACAAAAATCTGGAGGAAACCCACCATGGCCATCAAGTCCACGCCCCGTGTGCGTGTGCCCGCCCAGGCGAAGGCCGGCGAGATTATCGAGATCAAGACGCTGATTTCCCACGACATGGAGAGCGGTCAGCGCAAGGATTCGTCGGGCAAGACCGTGCCGCGCGACATCATCCACACCTTCCAGGCCGCCTTCAACGGCAAGCCTTTCTTCACGGCGGAATGGTTTCCCTCCATTTCGGCTAATCCGTACCAGTCCTTTTTCTACAAGGCGACGGAAAGCGGAGAGTTGACCTTCACCTGGACGGACGATCACGGCGCCGAGCAGAAGGCTACGGCCAAGCTCACCGTTGCCTGACCTTGGCCGGGGAGCGCCCCCGGCCATCCGCATCATCGGGGCTGAGCCGCGCCGGATCGCATGATTGATCCGGTGAACGGCGGGTCCATGTCCTCGCCCGGCCGCAAGTGGAGTGAACGCGGCGGCCCTCAACGCGGGAAGCGCGATGCCATGATTTCGAGACGCGATTTTCTTGCCGCCGGAACGGCGCTCGCCGCCCTCATCGCCGCCGGCGGGCCGGGGCTGGCCCAGGCCGTGGAGAAGGGCACCCTGAGTGAGGCGGACCTGCTGCGCTTTGGCAAGCCCGGCACCTTCACCATCCTCCATCTCACCGACATCCACGCTCAATTGGTGCCGCTCTATTTCCGTGAGCCGTCCACCAATATCGGCGTCGGTGAGGCGCGCGGGCAGCCGCCGCACCTCACCGACGAGGCCTTCCTCGATTACTTCAAGTTGAAGCCGGAGACGCGCGACGCCTATGCGCTCACCTCCCTCGATTTCACGGCCCTGGCCCGCGCCTATGGCCGCATGGGCGGGGCCGACCGCATGGCGCGCCTCATCAAGGCCATTCGCGACGAGCGGGGCGCCGACAAGGTGCTGGTGCTGGATGGGGGCGACGGCCTGCAGGGCTCCTGGTCTTCGCTCCAAACCAAGGGCGAGGACATGGTGAAGGTGTTCTCCACTCTGGGCCTCGACGCCATGGTGGGCCACTGGGAGTTCACCTATGGCGCCGACCGGGTGATGGAGATCAAGGAGAAGGCGCCCTTCGCCTTCCTGGCCCAGAACATCCGCTCGCTGGAATGGCAGGAGCCGGTGTTCGATGCGGCGAAGACCTTCGAGAAGGGCGGGGCCAAGGTGGCAGTGATCGGCCAGGCCTTCCCGCGCACGCCCATTTCGAACCCGCGCTGGATGATCCCGGACTGGGAGTTTGGCATTCGCGAGGAGGACATGCAGAAGCAGGTGGACGCCGCCCGCGCCGATGGCGCCGACGCGGTGGTGGTGCTCTCCCACAACGGCTTCGACGTGGACCGCAAGATGGCCTCGCGGGTGAAGGGCATCGACGTCATCCTCACCGGCCACACCCATGATGCCATGCCGGCGGTGGTGGAAGTGGGCCAGACTTTGCTGGTGGCCACCGGCTCCCACGGCAAGTTCATCTCGCGCCTCGACCTTGATGTGAAAGACAAGAAGGTCACCGGCTACAGATTCCAGCTCATCCCGGTGTTTTCCGATGCCATCACCCCCGATCCGGAGATGGAAAAGCTGGTGACGGAGCTGCGTGCGCCCTTTGCTGCGGAGCTTGCCCGCGAGGTGGGGCGCACCGACAGCCTGCTTTACCGCCGCGGCAACTTCAACGGCACCTTCGACGACATGATCTGCGACGCGCTGCTGAAGGAGCGGGATGCGGAAATCGCCCTTTCCCCAGGCTTCCGCTGGGGCGGAAGCCTGCTGCCGGGCGACCCCATCACCTTCGAGGCCATCGCCAACGCCACCGCCATCACCTACCCCGCCTGCTATCGCAATACCATGACCGGCAAGCAGTTGAAGGATGTCCTGGAAGATGTGGCCGACAACATCTTCCACCCGGACCCGTATTTCCAGGGCGGCGGCGACATGGTGCGGGTGGGGGGCGTGGGCTATTCCATCGACGTGTCGAAGGGGGTGGGCGAGCGCATTTCCGACCTCACCTTCCTGAAGACCGGCAAGCCGCTGGAGGCGGACAAGGCCTATACGGTCGCTGGCTGGGCCTCGGTTGCCCAGAATGTGGAAGGCCCGCCCATCTGGGAGGTGGTGGAGCGCTATGTGGCGTCCGCCGGCCCTGTGACCATCGCTCCCAACAGCTCGGTGAAAGTCATCGGCGCGTGATCCCCGCGCGCCGCTGCGGTGGCGCGCCAAAAATATTCAAACCTGCGAATGTTAGAATATTAGGGAGGACGTCATGTCCCAACATAGCGGGCCCGGCCAGCAGGGCCCCGAAAAAATGCCTTCCGGAACGGGCGCCGCCAGCCTCTCCCGGCGCGGCTTCCTTTCCGCTTTGGGGATGGGGGCGGGTGCTGCGGCGGGGGGCTCGGCCTTGGCCGGGCGGGCTCTCGCGGCGGGGCCGGATCCCAACATCGTGCCGGTGCCCGAATGGTCGAAGATGCTGGGTGCGGGGGTGAATGTGAACCCCTATGGCAAGCCTTCCATGTTCGAGAAGGATGTGGTGCGGCGCGAGGTGGAGTGGCTGACCGCCAGCCGCGAAAGCTCGGTGAGCTTCACGCCGCTTTATGCCCTCGACGGCGTCATCACCCCCAACGGCCTGTGCTTCGTGCGCCATCATGGTGGCGAGGCGGAGATTGATCCGGACAAGTACCGGCTGATGATCCACGGTCTGGTGGACAAGCCTTTGGTGTTCACGCTCGAGGACATCAAGCGCATGCCGGGCCGGGTGAACCGGGCCTATTTCCTGGAATGCGCGGCCAATTCCGGCATGGAGTGGCGCGGCGCGCAGCTCAATGGCTGCCAGTTCACCCACGGCATGATCCACAATGTCTTCTACACGGGCATTCCGCTGAAGACGCTGCTGGACATGGCGGGGGTGCAGGCCAAGGGCAAATGGGTGCTGGCGGAAGGCGCCGACGCGGCGGTGATGACCCGCTCCATCCCCTTGGAAAAGGCCATGAAGGACTGCCTGGTGGCCTTCGCCATGAATGGCGAGGCGCTGCGGCCCGAGCAGGGCTATCCGGTGCGCCTCGTGGTGCCGGGCTGGGAAGGCAATATGTGGGTGAAGTGGCTGCGCCGCCTCAAGGTGGGCGACGAGCCGTGGCAGCAGCGCGAGGAAACCTCCAAATATACGGACCTCCTGGCCGATGGCCGCTCGCGCCGCTTCACTTTCGTGATGGATGCGAAATCGGTGGTGACGAGCCCGAGCCCCCAGGCCCCCCTGAAGCACAAGGGACCGAACGTGATTTCGGGCATCGCCTGGTCCGGGCGCGGCACCATCAAGCGGGTGGATGTCTCCCTCGACGGCGGGCGCAACTGGACCACGGCACGCATCGAAGGGCCGGCCATGCCGATGGCCATGACGCGCTTCTATCTGGATTTCGACTGGGCGGGCGACGAGCTCATGGTGCAGTCCCGCGCCATGGACGACACCGGCTATGTGCAGCCCACCAAGAACGAGCTTCGGGCCGTGCGCGGCACCAATTCCATCTACCACAATAACGGCATCCAGACCTGGCTGGTGCGCTCCAACGGGGAGACGGAAAATGTGGAAGTCGGCTGAGGCGTTGCTCGCGGCCGGCATGGCCACGCTCATCGGCGTGACGGCTTTGCCAGCCTGGGCGCAATCCGCCGCGCCCCATCAAAAGGCGTCCGCCTCGGCGCCCGCCCTCGGCCGCCCCGCTCTGCCGGAGGAGATCGCCGCCTGGGACATCGATGTGCGGCCCGATGGGGAAGGGCTGCCCGAGGGCCATGGATCGGTGAAGCAGGGCGAGGCGGTGTTCCTGCAGAACTGCGCCACCTGCCATGGCGAGTTCGGCGAGGGCGCGGGGCGCTGGCCGGTGCTGGCGGGCGGGCAGGGCTCGCTGAAATCGGACCGGCCGGAAAAGACCATCGGCTCGTTCTGGCCCTATGCGTCCACGGCATTCGACTATGTGCGCCGGGCCATGCCCTTCGGCAACAACCAGTCTTTGTCGGCGGATGAAACCTATGCCATCGTCGCCTATCTGCTGAACCTCAACGACCTGGTGCCGGAAGACTTCGTGCTGTCGCGGGAGAATTTCCCCAAGGTTCAACTGCCGAACCAGCCGAACTTCTATGAGGACGACCGCGAGACGGCGGAAAAGGCCTTCTGGACCGCCAATCCCTGCATGAAGGACTGTTCCGGCCCTGTTCATGTGACCGCCCGGGCCCAGATCCTCAATGTGACCCCTGACGAGGACGCGCCCAAGGGAAATCTGGAATAGGGGAACCTGGAATGATCCGGGGCGCGGGAGCGCAATGAGGAGTACAATCAACAAAAAGGCTGCCGCTTAGCGATGCCAGCCAGGGAGGACCGACAAGATGCGCAAGATCACACTTCTCGCTGGCCTTCTGGCCGGCCTGCTGCCTATGACCGCGGCCGCCCGCGCGGAGGGGCCTGCCGCGGATGCCGGCACGGCCGCTGAGGCCATCACCGGGGATCCGGCCAAGGGCGAGGTCGTCTTCAAGAAGTGCATGGCCTGCCACGCCATCGGCCCCGGCGCCAAAACCAAGGTGGGCCCGCCGCTGAACGGCATCGTGGGCGCCCACTGGGCGCATTTCGAGGGCTATCCCTATTCCGCCGACATCAAGGACGGCGCCGCCGCCGGCAAGATGTGGGACCTCGCGACGCTCGACAATTATCTTACCAATCCCAAGGTGCTGGCGCCGAAGGGCAAGATGGCCTTTGCGGGCGTGAAGAACGACACCGAGCGCGCGAACCTCATCGCCTTCCTGGCGCAGTTCGACGCTGAGGGACAGAAGAAATAGGTGCTCGCCCGGTGGCGCCGTGACGAACACGTTCAAACCACAGGCGCATCAAGGCGCCGGAGCAGGGAGGAGAAGATGCCGCATCTCGATCGCAGGGCGTTCCTCGGCACCATGGCGCTCGCCGGAGCCCTTCCGGTGGCAGCGGAGGCCGCGCAGAGCATGCTTCAGATGAAGGACATCAACAAGGAGGCGGATGTCGCCTGCCTGTATCACTGCGATTATGGCGACCATGCGCGCTTCGCCCAGACCCTGAACAATATCTCGAACCATTATGCGGCCTATGGGGCCGACCCGTTCGCCATCCAGATCGCCCTGGTGGCCCATGCGGGCGGCGTGAAATTCTTCCTCGACAATCTCGAAGACACGCAGTGGGCCAAGGAAAACCTTGATCCTCAACTGGCGGAGAAGGTGCAATCCCTCTCCAAGAACGGCCTGAAAATCTATCTGTGCGCCTTCACCTTCGAGCGGAACGGGATCGATCGGGCCAAGGCTCGCAACGAGCCCTACATCGCCTTCGTTCCGTCCGGCGTGGCCACGGTGGGCGCCTTGCAGAACAAGGGCTTCGCCTATCTCAAGGTGGGCTGAGGCCATGACGCCCGCGCCCCGCTCCCTCACACGCCGCTCTCACACTCGCCGCTCTTTCTTGGGCGGCTCGCTGATGGCTGCCGCTGCCGCGCTCGTTCCCGCGCCGGCGGTGCTCGGGCAAGGGCGGCCGCGCGTGGTGGTGGTCGGTGGCGGGGCGGGAGGCGCCTCCCTGGCGCGCTATCTGGCGCAGACGGAGGGCCTGTCGGTCTCCCTGGTGGAGCCGAAAGCGCGCTATGTCACCTGCTTCCGCTCGAACCATTATCTGGGTGGCCTCGTGCCGTTCGAGAGCCTCGTGCACGCCTATGACGGGCTGGCGCGGGCCGGCGTCACTGTCATTCCCCAGGCGGCGCGCGCCATCGATCGGGATCGCGGCGAGGTGCGCCTCGCGGATGGTTCGCGCCTCGGCTATGAGCGGCTGGTCGTCTCCCCCGGCATTGCGCTGAGATATGATTCCGTGCCCGGCTGGAGCCGGGAGGCGGAAGAGCAGATGCCCCACGCCTGGATGGCCGGGCCGCAGACCACCTTGCTGCGGCAGAAGCTGGATGCGGTGCCCGATGGCGGCGTCATCGTCATCATCGCCCCACCCAATCCCTATCGCTGCCCGCCGGCGCCCTACGAGCGCGCCTCCATGATGGCGCACCGGCTGAAGAGCACGGGCCGCGGGCGCGCCAAGATCTTCATCATCGATCCGAAGGAGAAGTTCTCCAAGCAGGGCCTGTTCCAGGAAGGGTGGGAGGCCCGTTATCCCGGCATGATCGAATGGATGGCGCCGGACATCAGCGACGGGCTGAAATCCGTCGATCCGAAGACGGGGACCGTGGTCACGGGCTTCGAGACCTATGCCAACGCGGCCCTGGTCAACGTCATTCCCGCGCAGATGGCGGGCGCCATCGCGCGCGAGGCGGGGCTTGCGGATGCCTCCGGCTGGTGCCCGATCGAGCCGCAGACCATGGCCTCGCGCATGGATCGGCGCATTTTCGTCCTGGGCGACGCGGCCATTGCCGGGGACATGCCCAAGTCCGCCTTCGCCGCCAACAGCCAGGCCCAGGTCGCTGCCGCCGCCATCCGCGCGGCCCTCCTGGGGGCGCCGGCCGCCGAGGCGCGCTATGCCAATATCTGTTGGAGCCTCATCGATACCGACGATGCCGTGAAGGTGGGCGGCACCTATGCCCCGGCCGACGGGCGCATCCGCGAGGAGGATCATTTCATCTCGCAGACCGGCGAGCCGAGTGATGTGCGGGCGCAGGCGGTGGTGGAGGCCGATCGCTGGTATGCGGGCCTCACCGCCGAGATTTTCGGCTAGGACGGCGTCGCCCGAAGGCATTGTGGCAATCGGGGCGGATGCAGCGCTGGGCGGTGCACGGTTGCGTTGCGTCGCATGGCTGTAAAGATACCGCCTTAAGGAAGCTGGCTCCCGCGCGTTCAAGCCTGTGCAGAAGCTTCCATGCCCCAGATCATCAAACCGCGCACGCTCGGGCTGCTTCACAAGGTGGAGCGTCGGCGGGACGGTGGGCGCTTCATCGTCTCCGTGCTGGCAGCCTTCGACCTGGCGGATGCCACGCGCCTGGATAGTGAGCAGAGCCTCTGGCCCATGGCGGCCCAGGCCCTGCCTCCGGGTGGCGCGCTCGACATGGGCATGCCCAAGCCGCGCGCGGAAGTGCTCATCGGCGGCCGGGTCCATGCGCCCGAGGCCGGGGCGCTGCTGCTGGAAGCGCAGATCGGCGGCCTGCACAAGCGCCTCGCCGTCTTCGGCGATCGCTGGTGGACCACGGATCAAAGCGGGCGTTACGCGCCCTCCGCGCCGCGCCCAATCGCGGACCTCCTGCTGTCCCGCGCACGTGCGTTCGGCGGGCCAGGGCATGGGAGCAATGGCGAGGGGCTCGGCTTCAACGCGGTGGATCGCGTGGGTGGGGGCGAGGCGGTCGCGCTGCCCAATGTCGAGGACCCAGGCAGTCTCATCCAGTCCATCCTCGATCAGCCGCCGCCAGCCGTCTTCGGGCCGGTGGACCTGCTGGACCCGGCGCGGCAGGAGCTGGCGGGCACCTATGACGCGGCCTGGATGCGGGATGTCGCCCCGGGCCTGCCGGACGATATCCATCCCGATTTCTTCATGACCGCCCCGCGCAGCCAGTGGCTTTCCGCCTATCTGCGCGGTGACGAGCCCTACCGGCTCCACAATTTCTCCGCCCAGGCGCCGCTCATGGAGGGCCGGCTGCCCGGCATCGTGCCGCGCGTGTTCGTCGGGCGCGGGGAAGTCTGGAGCGAGGTGGCGCTCGCGCTGGACACGGTGTGGTTCCTGGCCGGCGCGCGGCGCGGTGTTCTCGTGTGGCATGGCGTTGTGCCGGTGGCCGATTTCGAGGGCAGGGACGTGAGCGACGTGATGGCGGCCTATGAGCACCTGGGTGCGCCGCCTCGCCCCGTGTCCCATTATGCCCAGGTGCGGCGGGTGCGGTGCGATCCCGCCACCATGGCGCGCTTTGCCTTCTCCGAATGGCAGCTCACGCCGCCCCGCGACCCGGCCGAGATCGAACGCCGCAAGGCGGCGCGCATGGCTCGCGCACGGCAGCAGGCGGCCCTTCGCGCGCAGGCCATGGACTTCATGGCCAATCGCACCATGGACGAGGCCGGCGTGCCCCCCATGCTCCGCCCGGCGCCGCTGCCCGAGCCGGAACCGCTGCCGCTGCCCACCCCGGAGGAGCTGGCCGAAGGCGACTTCGACCTGGGCGACATTCTCGATCTGCTGGACGAGCTGAAGCTGCGCGCCGAAGCCGATCTCAAGGCGCTGAAGGATCGTGGACAGCCGGTCCTCGACGCCATGCAGGCGCTTCAGCAGCCGGGCGTCGGCCCGGCCCAGGTAAACGCGCTGCTTGGCTCCCTGGAGCCGCTGACCGGCCAGGACATCGCCGCGCAGATCGATAAGAGCCTCGCCGGAATGGGCGCGGCGCCGGCGGGAGGGGCAGGGGATCCGCAGGCTTTGAGCCTGCTCGACGACGTCTTGGGGCAAGCGGCCGCGGCGCAGGACTGGCGCGGCCTGTTCATCGATGGGTTGAAGAACGGGGGCGACGACGACACCCTCTTCGCCCAGGCCATGGCCCGCTTCCTCCAATTGCCGGAGGGGAGCCCGCTGGCCGATGCCCGGGCGCAGCTTCACGAGGCGGCCGCCCAAGAGCTACCCGCCCTGCCGGACCTTCCCGCGGGGCTGCCTCCCAAGGCCGGCGCGCCCTCGGTGACGAGCCTTCTCGACGAGATGCTGGCCCATTCCCAGGTGCCGGCGAACATGGTGGAGGGCACGCGGGGCGAACTCGCTCGGGCGGGACGGGAGATCGCGCCCCTTCTGCCCCGGCTGCCGGTGTCGGAGCCGGCCGATGCGATCGATGCGCTGCTGGCCGGGCTGGCGTCCCCCGTCGGCGCCGACGCCCCTGCGCCGCAGCGCGCGGTGGAGGCCAAGGATGCGGCCCTGGCCGATGCGTTGCAGCGCCTCGACGAGGCGGAGGCGCGCCTTATCGAGGGCACCGCCGCCATGCGCCGGATGGCGGCCAAGGCGTCCTATCCCGAGCGCCCGCTCACCGCCCGCGCGGCCCGGCGCTTCGGGGATGCGGTGCTGGAGCAGGTGCGGGCGGGGCTGTCGCTCGCGGGGCGCGATCTGGCGGGGGTGGACCTGGCGGGGGCGGATCTGTCGGGTCTCGATCTCAGCGGCGCCTTTCTGGAGCGAGCCAGTCTGCGCAATGCACGCCTGTGCGGCGCCAACCTCGCCCGCGCGGCGCTGACCGAGGCGCGGCTCGACCATGCGGATTTCACCGGCGTCGACCTGACCGGGGCGAACCTCAGTGGGGTGAGCGGCCGCGCCATGCGGCTGGATGGGGCGCGGCTCTCGGGTGGGCTGGTCATGGAGGCGTGCTTCGCGGGCGCCAGTGTGCGGCGCGCGATGCTGGCAGGCCTGCGCTTCATCTCCTGCGACCTCGCGGGCGCGGACCTGACGGAGGCACGGATCGAGGATGGCCTGTTCCTGCGCGTGAGCGCGCCGGGCGCGCGCTTCGACCGGGCGCAGATGCGCCGCTGCCAGGTGCTCGAGACCGATTTTACGAGTGCGAGCCTCGACGGGGCCCTCATCGACCGCTGCTCCTTCATGAAGCTGACGGCGCCGAACCTGTCGGCGGTGCGCGCGGACCTGCGTGGCAGTGCCTTCATCGGCGAGGCGCGGCTTTCAGGGCTCGATTGCGCGGAGGGGCTCTGCAACGGCACCAGCTTCTTCGGCGCGGATCTGACGGGGGCCGTGTTCCGGCGCGCCACCTGCGAGCGCGCGGTGTTCAACGCGGCGCGTCTCGCGGGGGCCGATTTCCGCCTCGCGGGCCTGCGCGCCGCGCTGTTCGATGGCGCCGACCTTGCCGATGCCGATTGCGCGGGGGCGCAGCTGATGGAGGCGCAGCTCCACCGTGCCAGCCTCGCGCGGGCGAGCCTGCGCCGCGCAAATCTGTTCGGGGCCGACCTGACCGACGCCGATCTCACCGCCGCCGACCTCACCGGCGCCAACCTGCTCAACTCCCCGCTGGCACTGGAGACGGTCCATGGCTGAGCAGGCGCAAGAGGGAGGGGCGGGCATGAGCGAAGCCGCGCGCGATCCCGCCGCCATGGCCGCCGCTCGTGAGGAGCTGCTCACCTTCGTGCGCTTCAACCTGCTCCATGAAGGCGGGGATTTCTCCCTGACCGATTGGACGGAGAGCACCGAGCTGACCGCCGGTGTGCTCCACCAAACGGCGTTTCGCAGTGCCCGTTTCGATCGCGCGCGGCTCGGTGCGGCGCGCTTCATGGCGTGCGATCTGGCGGGGGCGATCTTCACCGGGGCGCAGCTCAAGGACACCGTCTTCACGCGCTGCGATCTCACCGGCGCAAGCTTCATCGGCGCCGCCCTGGAGAAGGTGAATTTCGTCGAGTGCACCATGGCGGGCGTGCGCTTCTCCCGCGCGGCGCTCAGTGATTGCGCGCTGCTGAAGTGCGATTTGGGCGACGCGGCCTTCGCCGGCGCGAAGCTTGATGGCATTTCGGCCCTGGAATGCGACATCGCACGCATTGACCTTTCGGGCGCCACCGCCACGCGCATGTTCATGAACCGGGCGGACCTGCGTGAAGCCCACCTCGATGGCTTGTCGTGTGACAGCGTGCTGCTGGTGGATGCGGACCTGTCCGGGCGTGACCTGCGCGCCGTGCGCCTCGCCCGCGCCAATCTCATGGGCGCGAACCTCAGCCAGGCGATCCTTGCGGGCATGGACCTGACCGGCGGATTTTTCATGCAATGCGTGGCGCCGGGCGCCGACTTCTCCGGCGTCCACGCGGACAGCGCGCATTTCTCGAAGGCGGACCTGACGGGGGCTTGCTTTGCGGGGGCGCGGCTCGCCAATGCCAATTTCGAGGACGCGCGCCTGGGCGGCGCCGATTTTCGGGACGCGGACCTGAGCATGGCGGTGATGAACGCGGCGCAGGCGCCGGGCGCGCGCTTCATGGGCGCCGGCATGGCCTATACGCAGCTCGCGCGAGCGCGGCTCGATGGGGCGGACGCCTCGGGCGCGCGGTTCCTGAGAACGAATTTTCACCGCAGCTCCACCGATGGGCTGCTGACGTTGGGGGCGTCGGGCGCGGTTCTGGGAACGGAGCCGGCGCGGGCGGTGGCGGAACTCTATGCGCCGCAGAAGGTCCGCCCCTGGCAGGAGGAGGCCTAGATGTTCGTAACCTCGCAAGGGCCGCTGCCGGCCATGGACTTCGCCTTTCCAGACACCTGCCGCACCCCGGTCGGGCCGGCCATCGTGCCGCTGCCCTATCCCAACATCGGCTTGTCCAACACGGCGGTGCCGACGCAGACGAAAGTGTGCCTGACCTGCATGCCGGCCCACAATCTGCTCACCCAGAAGCCGCTTTCCAATGGCGATACGGCGGGCGTGGCCCTGGGCATGGTGTCGAACCTGATGATGGGGCCGGTGTCGGCGGCCTCCGGATCCACCAATTTCTTCATTGGCGGCATGCCCGCCATCAAGATGAGCGGGCCCACGAAGCAGAATGGGGCCTGCCCCAATGCGGCCGGGCTCACGATCTCGCCATCGCAGATGAAGGTGATGTCGCTGCGCTGAGGCGCGGCCGCCAGAGGGAGGCGAAGCCATGTCCAATTCCGCGCCGCCGATGGAGGCCTCGGCCCATAAGCCTTCGGGCCACAAGCCTCCAGGCCACGAGGCGCCCGGCCATGGAGGCGGAGGGTTGCCGTTCAAGCGCCTGCAGCTCCAGCTTTCCGTCCCGGACCTCGGCCTTGCCGACTATGAGTGCGAGACCTTCACGGCGGAGGAGGGCGTCTCGCGCCCGTTCCGGCTGGAGGCGGTGTTCATCGGCATGTCGGACCTCACCGGCTCCAGCGTGGTGAGCAAGCCGGCCTGGTTCCGGGTGAAGCATGATGCGCAGGAGCGGGTGTTCGGCGGGGTGGTGCTGGAATTCCGCCTGCTCAACAAGATCGACGTGAACAGCTACACTTATTCGGTGGTGATTGGCCCGCGGCTCACGCTGCTGGACCATTTCCGCCAGAGCGCGGTGTTCGCGCCTGATAGCGAGCTGGGGCTGAAGGACCTGCTCGACGGCATTCTCTCCGGCTCGCTCTATGACGGCGCCACCGTGGCCGACCGCGGCGTGACGCTGGATTACGAGATCCGCGATTCCGTCGGTAATGATTACAAGCGCAAGAACATCAGCAAATTCAACGAGAGTGACTTCCAGTTTTTCTCGCGCGTCTGCGAGCATTATGGCGTCTTCTATTTTTTCGAGACGTTCACGTCGGCCGGCGCGGTGAAGGACAAGCTGGTGCTGGCGGCCAACAATTCCGCTTTCCCCACCAGCAAGGCGAGCCCGCTGCGCTTCAAGCCCGCGGCCACCACGGTGGCGGTGCGCGAGGCGGCCGTCACCTCGCTGGAATGGCTGGCGCGCCCGGCCGTGCGCCAGTTCAAGCTGCGCGATTTCAGCGAGCAGAAGCCGGATACCGACATGCTGGTGAGCGCCAGCCAGACCCAGTCCGACGGCGTCGGCGGCGTGGTGGAATATGGCGACCATTACCTGACCCGGGACGAGGGCGAGGCGCTGGCCAACATCCGCGCCGAGGAAGCCGCCTGGCCCACCAGCACCTTCGAGTGCCGGAGCACGGCCTGCCCCCTGGGCGCCGGGCAGGTGTTCACGCTGCAACAGCACGACATTGGCGGCTTTAATACCGAATATGTGGTGCTCGAGGTGCGCCACGAGGCCGGAAAGCGCGGGCCTTTGGGCTATGCCTTCGATGTCGCGCCAACGCCCTATCAAAATACGTTCACGGCCATCAAGAAAAGCCAGGTCTTCCGCCCGCGCAGGGTGACGCCGCGCCCGGTGATGGCGGGCGTGTTCAACGCCATGGTGGAAGCCGAGGACACCGGCACCAAGCGGGCCGCGCTGGACGATTACGGGCGCTATCGCCTGGGCCTGGGCTATAATGAGGCTTCGAGCCGCAACACGGCCGGCAAGGGTTCGGCGCCCATCCGCCAGGCCCAGCCCTATGCCGGCTCCAGCGCGGACAGCGTGGTGAGCGGCCTGCATTTCCCCTTGGTGCGCAACACCGAGGTCCTCGTCGGCTATGTGAACGGCGACCCCGACCGGCCGGTGATCCTCGGCGCGGCGTTCAACGAGAGCAATGTGGATCCCGTGACCTCGCGGGACCAGACGGCGAACGTCATCCGCACCACCGGCGGCCTGCTGATGGAGATGGAGGACGGCGCCGACAGCTCCGCCGCGCGCTATATGCGCCTCGACGTGCCCAAGGCGGTGACCGATGCGCCGCCGTCGAGCGCCAGCGGGGCGACGGCGTCCGGCACCTATCTGCGCCTCGGCGCCTATGCCGACGATGCCAGCGCCCAGTCGGGGTTGAAATACACCACCTCCAGCGTGGCGCAGACCGACCAGGGGAACAAGAACAAGGACGATCCCTACGGCGCCAAGGCCTCGTCCTCCAAGACGGCGAAGGAAAAGTCGAAGGTCAGTTCCAGCGAGCAGACGCCTTCCGGCAAGGGCGTTCTGCTGTATTCGGATGATGATCTCGACGTCAATGTGAAGGGCGCGGGGCTCATGAAGTATGGCGCCGGCCATACCACCAAGACCGCCAATGGTGATTCACGCCACACGGTGGACAATGGCCAGTATACGCTGAACACGAAGAATGGCGTGACCATCGAGGCCGGGACCTCCGCAAGTCCGGCCGACATCCTGATCCATGCCACCAACACGGTGACGACCAAGTCCGATGGCGACACCTATGACTGGATCTACGGAAACTCGACCAAGTACACGCAGGGCAATTCCTTCGCCATGTTCCTGGGTACAGAGGAGTCGGTGAAGCTGGCCACGACCACGAACTTCCAGCTGGGGTTGAAGTTCGAGACCATTGTCGGCCTGAAGATGGATCTCATCACGGGAAATGCCACCAAGATCACGAACTCGGATCTGAAGATCGCGTGGACGGATTTCAAGGCAACGGTGAAGGACGACAAGATTGCCATCACGAAAACCAATCTCGGTGCCGTCGCCAAGAAGATCTGGAGCGTGAATTACGAAAATTCCGCCGCCTTTTACGCAACCAAGGGCATTAAGGCCGTGAGCTCCGCCGTGGCCTCCGGCGTGTCGAGCGCGGCCACCTACACGGTTCAGGCCCTGGCCCAGACCGGCAGCATCATGGCTGCCACCTATGGCATGGCCAATTACATGTAGGCCCCGGCGGATGGGGCGTTTCGGTCTTGAACACGCGGTGATCGTGGAGGGTGACATGGTCCTTGCGGATGGAGAAGGCACGCGTGATGGCAGCGCCCCGCAGCCGGCGGAGGCGCCGCGCCCCAGCTCGGCCGCCGGCTTGCTGCCGGCCCGGGTGTTCGCGGTGGAGGCAGATGGCCGGATCGGCGTCGCCATTGGGGACGAGCGGCTATGGGCGCGCCAAGCGCTGAGCTGCCTGCTCGTTCCGGAGGCCGGCGACCGCGTGCTGGTGGCGCGCGCGGACGGCGAGGTGTTCGTGCTGGCCGTGCTCGATCGCCTGTTGCCCGATGCCATGGCCCTGGCCGTGCCCGGTGCCCGCCGTGTGGTGCTGGCCGCGCCCGATGTGGCCATTCAGGGGCGCGAGCGGCTCACCCTGCAGGGCCGGGAAGCGACTGTGGATGGCGAGACGGTGCGGGTGCTCGCCACCTCGTTCAGCCTGGTCGGGCGCATGGCGGCTTTCATCGCGGACCTGCTGCGCACCACCGCGCGCCGCAGCGAGACGGTGGCTGATGCTGTGGCGGTGCAGGCGGGCGAGCGCACCACACGCATCACCGGCGCCGACGTGAGCGAGGTGGGAACGCTGGTGCGGAACGTGGATCAGGTTTCCGTCGAAACCGCCCACAGCGCCGTCGTCAGCGCGAAGGAAGACCTTCGGTTCGACGGCACGCGGGTGACGGTGGGCTAGCATGGAGCGCATGGAGATCAACCCGCAGGGAGCGTTGGAGGCCGCGCGCCGCTTCATGGCGGCGGGGCGCATGGATGCGGCCGAAATGCTGGTGGAGGACGTGCTTTCGGCCGAGCCCGCCCATGTGGACGCGCTGGCGCTGCGGGCCTCTCTCCTCATCGCCCAGGGGCAGGTGGAGCATGCTTTCGAGCTGCTCGGCGCGCTCGCCAGCCACCAGCCGGGGCGGGCGGACATCGTGGCCAGTCTCGGCATGGTCCATCGCCTAGCGGGGCGCGAGGACGACGCGCTGTTCTGTTTCGAGCGGGCGGTGGAGCTGGAGCCCGCGGCGGGCGCGCATCGCCTGACCCTTGCCGCCTTCCTGCTGGCGGCCGGCGATCTCGGCCGCGCGCGGGACCAGGTGGCGGCCGTGCTCGACAGGCGGCCGCAGGAGGGCCTCGAGCTTCTGGCGCAGGCCCACGCGCTGGCGGGGCGCATTGCCTTCATGGCCGATGGGCCGTTCGCGGCGGAGCAGGCCCTGCGCAAGGCGCTGGAGCTGCGCCCGGGGGAGGGGGAGGATCTCGCTTTGCTGTCGGAGGTCCTGGCGCGGACAGCGCGGCGGGCCGAAGCGCTGGAGCTCGCGCGGCAGGCCTATCTGCAGGCGCCCACGGACCACGGCGCTGCGCTGCTGCTGGCGCGGCGGCTGGTGGACATGAACCGGTGGGAGGAGGCCGAGCGCCATTTGCGCCGCATCGTCGCGACCGCGCCCTATCATATGGAGGCCAATCATCTTTTGGCCTCGCACTTCATTCTCAAAGGCGAGGGCGCTCGCGCCCTGGCGACCTTCGGTGCGCTGGTGCGGCGCGATCCGGAAAATGTAGACCAGCTGCTGCGCATGGCGCAGCTGCTGCGGCTTGGTGGGGATCTGGAGCGGGCGTTGTCGTTCGTCGAGGTCGCGGCGCGGCAGGCGCCCGCGGTGAAGGCCATGGGTGACGATCTGCGGCTGGCGCTGGGCCGCGTCGGCGAGGTCTGGCCTCCTCCCGCCGAGCCCCCGTCTCCCCCGGTGCTCGCGGTGCCTCTGGGCACGCCGGCGGCGGATGTGGTGTTGCTCGGCCGCTTCGCGCGGCAGCTGGCGCCGGCGGGTAGCCGTCTCACCTGTCATGCCGAGCCGGAGCTTCAGCCAGTGCTGGCGGGCCTTGTCGGCCTTGCCCCGACCACGGATCGGCCGCCAGCCGATGCGGTGGCCCTGACGGATCTGCCGGCCCTCGTGGGCGTGAGCATCGCGGACGACGGAGCGGAGCTTCCCACGGCGCCCTACCTCGCTGTCGAAGCGCGCCGCGATGAGACTTGGCGCGCCGCATTTTCTGAATTTCCACGGCCGCTGGTGGGGCTCGTCTGGGACGAGGACGAGCCCGGCATCATGCTGGAGGCGCTGATGGCGGCGCTCGGCGAGCGGCCGGAAGGCCGCGGGACATGGGTGTCCCTGGCCTTCGACGCCAGCCGCCGGCAATTGGCGGCTCACCCGTCCATCGTCGATGCCGGTGCTCATTTCGGCGATTTCCGCGATCTGGCGGCGGCCATCGCCCAGCTCGACCTCGTGGTGGGGCCGGGCGCGCTGGCGCTTCATGTGGCGGGAGCACTGGGGCGCGAGGGCATCGTGCTCAGCCCCGCGCACCAGCCCTGGGCATGGGCCCGGCGGGCGGAGCGCGCCCTGTGGTACCCCACCCTCCGCGTGATCGGGCAGGGCACGCCGGGCCGGTGGGATGATGCGCTCGCCGCCCTTCGGTCGACCATGGCGCCCGAGGCGGCGCAGGAGGAGGTGGCATGAGCTGGCAGCCGCCGGTGCGGGACATGAACCCGCGGGAAATGATCCTCTCCGCCGCGGTGCGCGATGCCATCAGCCGCCATCCGGATGGTCACCGCGCCACCTCGTGGCAGGACCTGACCCTGGCCGGCGTGCGGCTGCGGCTGAGCCTGACCCACGCGCCGCACCAGTCGGTGACCTATGCCGGACGCGCGGCGCTGATGTACGCGGTGGCCGGCGAGGCGGTGGAAGGGGAGGGAGGATACCGCTGCGAGGGCAGCGCCATCCTCGACTTGAAGACCCGTGCCTTCCTGAATGTGGAGTGCGCGCTCATCCCCGTGGGGCGCGCGGGGCCCGGTGCCTGACCACCGCGCGGGGGCGTGAGCAGAAGCGTGCTCAATTTCGGGAGCTGCGCAGATTTCCGCGCAATCGCTCAGGCAGATGTAAAGTTGTTCCGAGTCGTTGGTTGCGGAGGCTGCGGCCTTGGTAGACAATGGCTCGCGTCTTGTTTCCGTGTTGACGTATTTCTGAGACAATACTGGCATGCGGGTTGCGTAAGAGGGGCTGCCGGGAGAAGCCCGGTCGTGATCGATAGAGGATGAAATGCCGCAACCCGCCTATATTTCCATCAAGGGTGAGAAGCAGGGCGAGATCACCAAGGGCGCCTTCACGAACGACAGCGTGGGCAACCTCTGGCAGGAAGGGCATGAGGACGAGTGCATCGTCCAGGCCTTCTCCTCCAACGTGATCATTCCCCGCGACCCGCAGTCGGGCCAGCCCACGGGTACGCGCGTGCATCAGCCCGCGACGATCACCAAATACATGGACAAGGCCTCTCCCCTGCTGTGGCAGGCGCTTGCCACCGGCGAGGTGCTGACCGAGATCACCCTTTCCTTCTGGCGCACCTCTACCTCCGGCCAGCAGGAAAAGTATTTCACCATCAAGTGGGAAGACGCCGTGCTGGTGGACGGCAAGGGCATGATCCCCAATGCCCTGATGGAAGAGAACAGCAAGCTCCAGCACATGGAGGACTGGTCCTTCACCTATCGCAAGGTGACCTGGACGCACGAGAAGGCCGGCACCTCCGGTTCCGACGACTGGCGCAAGCCCAATACCTGATGTGTTTTCGCGCGCGGCCGGCTTTTGTCTCCGGCCGCGCGCGCCTTGTCATTGCGGGGTCACGTATTGCCAGTCTTCTGCCGCCGCAAGCGCGGGCCGGCCGGGGTTTTCCCGTGGCCCGGAATGCATGTGCCGGGGGCGGCCTGCGTCCTGGCGCTGGTAAATCAGCACCGTGAGGGTTGTGAAGATGCTGTCGCTCGACCTCAAGTCCCTCCTGGATCGCCTCGGCCCCTATGTGAAGCGTTCGCTGGAAACGGCGGCGGGCCTCGCGGTGGGGCGTGGGCATTACGAGGTCACGGTGGAGCATCTCCTGCTCACCATGGTGGACGACGCGGACCGCGACCTGCCGCTCGCCCTGCGCCATTTCGAGGTGGACGTGCCGCTGCTCAAGCGCCGGTTGCAGCGGGCGGTGGAGGAGATGAAGCCGGGCAATCCCGGCCGCCCCGTGTTCGCGCCCAGCCTCATCGAGGCCATCACCGATGCGTGGCTCGTGGGGTCGGTGGAACTGTCGCAGACGGCGGTGCGCTCGGGCACCATGCTGCTGGCGGTGTTGCAGAATTCCAACCGTTTCGGCCTGGCGGAGTGGTGGGACACCCTGCGCCAGGTGCCGGCGGCGGAGGTGAAGGCGAAGTTCCACGATTTGTTCGCCAAGTCGTCGGAGACGCGGGCGCCAATGGTGCCCGGCCCAGCCGGTGTGGAAGGCGCCCCCTCAAGCCGCGCGGCGGACAGCGTGCTCGGCCGCTTCGCCACCGATTTCACGGCCCTGGCGCGTGCCGGAAAAATCGATCCGGTTTTCTGTCGGGATCGCGAGATCTTGCAGATGATTGATATTCTCGGCCGGCGGCGGAAGAACAATCCCATCTGCGTGGGCGAGCCGGGCGTGGGCAAGACGGCGGTGGTGGAGGGCCTGGCCCTCAAGATCGCCCAGGGCGACGTGCCGGATTTCCTGAAGCAGGTGGAGCTTATCGGCATTGACCTCGGCATGCTCCAGGCGGGGGCCGGGGTGAAGGGCGAGTTCGAGAACCGCCTCAAGGGCATCGTGGATGAGGTGAAGGCCTCTCCCACGCCCATCATCCTGTTCATCGATGAGGCCCACATGCTGGTGGGCGCCGGCGGTCCCGCTGGCGGAAGCGACGCGGCGAACCTCCTGAAGCCGGCTCTGGCGCGCGGGGAGCTGCGCACCATCGCCGCCACCACCTGGAGTGAATACAAGAAATACTTCGAGAAGGACGCGGCGCTGGAGCGGCGCTTCCAGGTGGTGAAGCTGGACGAGCCCAGCCCGGCGGACGCCGCCACCATCCTGCGCGGCCTGCGGCCCGTCTATGAGCGCAGCCACAATGTCTATGTGCGCGACGATGCGGTGATGGCCGCGGCCCAGCTCTCGGCCCGCTACATTTCCGGCCGCCAGCTGCCGGACAAGGCGGTGGACGTGCTGGACACCGCCTGCGCGCGGGTGAAGCTCTCCTTGTCGAGCCGGCCGCGCGCGCTGGAGGTGAACGAGCGGCGCATCGCCATGCTGGAGCGCGAGCTGGCCGCCCTGGAGCGCGACCACGCCACCCTGGGCACCACGCCCGACCCGCGCTGCGCCGAAATCCGCACCGAAATCGGCGTGCTGCACGCCGACATCGCCGCTTTGGAGGCGCGCTGGCAGGCGGAGAAGCTGCTGGTGGACCGGGTGCTCGACCTGCGCCAGCAGCTCAACGCCCTGGCCGCGGAAACCGCTGAAGCCGAAGCTGAACCGGCCATGGCGGCGGAGCGCGAGGCGGAGCTGCGCGCCGCCCTCGCGGCGACCCTCGCCGAGCTGCGCGCCCATCAGGGCCGGGCCGGCCTGCTGCATTACGAGGTGACGCCGGAGACGGTGGGCCAGGTGATCGCCGACTGGACCGGCATCCCCGTGGGCAACATGGTGCGCGACGAGGCGGCCTCGGTGCTCGCGCTGGCGGAAAATCTATCCCGCCGCATCAAGGGCCAGGCCCAGGCGGTGGCGGCCATCGACGAGGGCATGCGGGCGGCCAAGGCCGGCCTCAACAGCCCCACCCAGCCCATGGGCGTGTTCCTGTTCGTGGGGCCCTCGGGCGTTGGCAAGACCGAGCTCGCCACCGCGCTGGCGGACCTGCTGTTCGGCGGTGAGCGCTTCCTGGTCTCCATCAACATGTCGGAGTTCCAGGAACGCCATACGGTTTCCAAGCTGGTCGGCTCGCCGCCCGGCTATGTGGGCTTTGGCGAAGGCGGCATCCTTACCGAGGCGGTGCGCCAGCGGCCCTATTCGGTGGTGCTGCTGGACGAGGTGGAAAAGGCCGATCCGGAAGTGCTGAACCTGTTCTACCAGGTGTTTGACAAGGGCGTGCTGTCGGACGGCGAGGGCCGGGTGGTGGATTTCAAGAACACCATCGTCATCCTCACCAGCAACCTGGCCACCGACATCATCACCGACATGGGCACCCGCGCCGAGCGGCCGTCCATGGAGGATCTCGTCGGAGCCATCCGGCCCACTTTGTCGCGTTATTTCAAGCCGGCGCTGCTGGCCCGCATGCAGATCGTGCCCTTCTATCCGCTCCTGGGCGACACGCTGGGCGACATCGTCCGCCTGAAGCTCGATCGCGTGGGGCGGCGGCTCGCCGACAGCCAGAAGATGGCCTTTGCCTATTCCGACGCGGTGGTGGAGCAAATTGCCCGACGCTGCACCGAGGTGGAGAGCGGCGCGCGCAACATCGACCACATCGTCGCGCGCACCCTGCTGCCCGAGATCGCCACCGAGCTGCTCGCCCGCATGAGCGAGGAAGTGCCCGTGAATGGCGTGTTCGTGGATGTGGCGACCGATGGCCGCTTCCTCTACCGGCTCGACGCTTCCGGTCTCACTCCGCCGGTGGTCGGCGAGGGGAGAGGGGACGGCCTGCCCGATAAGGCGCCGCAGCCCGAAGAGGCGATGGCATAGGGTCGCCCGACCGTGGATGGGACCCGCAGCGATCCATTGAGCCCCCTGGAGGAGCTGATGGAGGTGACGAGCGCGCTGGCCACCGAGCGCGATCTCGCCACCCTCCTCAATGCCGTGGTGAGCGCTGCGCGCCGGCTGACCGGGGCGGAGGGCGGGCGCATCCTGGTGCTCGACCATACCGGGCGCGAGATGCACGCTTTGGTGGGGCAGAATGCGGTGGCGCCGCAGGTGGCGGAGGGTGGGCGCAGCGTCTCCCTCTACCGGGCGGCCAACTCCTTCAATCTCGATGATCCCAACGTCTATGCCGCGGTCACCGGCCGGGTGGTGAACATCGCCGACGTGCGCGCTTATAGCGGCCTCGATTTCTCGCCCCTCCACGCGCAGGAGGCGGCGAGCGGGTTTCGCACGCGCTCGTTCGTGGCGGCGCCTCTGCGCTCGCTGGAAGGCTTCACCCTCGGCGTACTCCAGCTCGTCAATGTGCGCATGGATGGGGATGAACCGACCCACGCCCTCAGCCCGGAATCCGAGCGGGTTGTGCGCTGCTTTGCGGCCCATGCGGCGGTGGCCATTTCCAATGCGCGCCTGTTCGATGAGAACCGCCGGCTGATCCGCCAGCTCGACCGGGCAAAGAGTGATCTTGAGGAGGAGAATACCCGTTTGCGCGGTGCGCAGGCCGGGCCCGGCAATGGCGTCATCGGCGAAAGCGCGTCGTTCCAGGTGGCGCTGGCCCTGCTGCGGCGGGCGGCGCCGGCCACGGTGCCGGTGCTGCTGTTGGGTGAGACGGGCACCGGCAAGGAGGTGTTCGCAAAGATGCTGCACGCCGCCAGCACCCGCAGCGGCCGGCCGTTCGTGGTGCAGAACTGTGCGGCCCTGCCGGAGCATCTGCTGGAAAGCGAGCTGTTCGGTTATCGCCGCGGCGCTTTCACGGGGGCGAGCGCCGACCGGCCGGGCCTGGTGCACGCGGCCCAGGGGGGCACGCTGTTCCTGGATGAAGTGGGCGACATGCCCCTGGGCCTGCAATCGAAAATCCTGCGCATGCTGGGCCAGAGCGAGGTGCGCCGGGTGGGCGACACCCGCACTGAGACGGTGGATGTGCGCATCGTCGCCGCCACCAATGCGGATTTGCCGGCCAAGATCGCGGACGGGCAGTTCCGCGAGGACCTCTATTATCGCCTCTCGGTCTTCCCCATCTGCCTGCCGCCGCTGCGGGAGCGCACGGGGGATATCCCGGCTCTTATCGAACACTTCCTGGCGGCGGCGTGCCGGCCCCTCGGCCGGCGGCCACCGGCGCTGACGGCGCAGGCCCTCGACAGCCTGATGACATGGCGCTTTCCCGGCAACGTGCGCGAGCTGCGCAACATCATCGAGCGGGCCGTGCTGCTGTGTGATGGCGACCGGCTGGAGCCCCGCCACCTGCCGGCGGAGCTCGCCGCCGGTGGCGCCATGCCGGCGCCCGTGGTGCAGCCGGCCGAAGACGATGCGGGCCTTCGGGCAATGGTGCAGAACTACGAAGCTGCTATCATTGAGGTGAAGCTGCGCGAGACCGGGTGGAACCAGAGCCGCGCGGCCGACCTGTTGAAGATTTCCCGGCGCAGCCTGGTGGAGAAGCTCTCACGCTACGACATCCGCCAGCCGGGGCGGGTGTGACACCGAGGGAGAGCGGCCATCGACCCCCATCTGGACAGCCTGTTCGCCGATTTCGTCAAGGGCCGGCGATCGTTTGACCAGCTCGTGACGGAGCTGCGCGCCCTGTGCCGGCAAGAGGCTCTGGAGGAGGATGGCGCGCCGGGCACGACGCAGCTTTCAGCCGCGCTTCAGGAGCAGATCAATCTCGGCCGCATGCCCTACGATCTCGCCATGCTGCTGTTCCAGGAGGCGAGCCGTCCCGATGCCGCCGCTCCCGATCCGGTGGAGCCGGTCGCCCCCGCGCCCACAGGCAGCGGGGAGGGGCTGAAGGACCGGGTGGATGCGGTGGTGCTTTCCGCGCTGCTCGGCCAGTTCAAGGACCTGCGCAAGGGGGGCGAGGCACGGGCGCGGCAGAACCAGCGCCAGCTGGACGATGCCCTGGCCTCGTTCCGCAGCGCCCGGCTGAGGCGCGACGCCCGCAGCAGCGCCGATGGCCATGGCCGGCCGCTGGTGCTGGGCCGCAGCGGGCGCGACGAGAGCCGGGTGGGGCAGATCCTGCGCGACCGGTTCGTGCTGGATGCGGAGCTGGGGCGCGGCGGCATGGGCGTGGTCTATCGCGCCGTGGATCGTCGCCGGGTGGAAGCCGCCGGCAGCCGGCCCTACGTGGCCATCAAGCTGCTTCACGGCGATTTCGGTGCCCACCCCGACGCCCTGCGCGCCATGGAGGCGGAGGCCCGCCGCACCCAGGACCTCTCCCATCCCAACATCGTCGCCGTGCATGATTTCGATCGCGACGGAGCCCATCCCTTCATCGTCATGGAGCTGCTCGAGGGCAGCTCCCTGGATGTGAAGCTGCGCGACGACGCCGCCTTCGCGGGAAGCCCCGCCGCCTGGAACGCCATTCGCGACATGTTCGCGGGGCTCGGCCATGCCCATGCGCGCGGCGTCACCCATGCCGACCTCAAGCTGGCGAACCTGTTTCTGGGCACGGATGGGCGGCTGAAGATCCTAGATTTCGGCATTGCCAACGCGGCGCGAGCGGGGGATTTCGACGCGCTGTCGCTCGATGCCGTGTCGCCCACCTATGCCAGCCCCGAGCAATTGCGCGGTGAGCCGCGGGACGCGCGGGACGACATTTATGCCTTCGGCTGCATCATCCACCTGCTGCTGACGCGCCGGCATCCCTTCAACCGGCTGCCGTCCATCGATGCGCTGGAGCAGGGCCTTGCCCCGCCGCCCATCAGCGGTCTGACGGATGCCATGCAGCGGGCCCTTGCGGCGGCCCTGTCCTTTGAGCGCGCCCGGCGTCCGGAAAACGCCATCGCCTTCCTGAAAGCGTTCCAGGGCGGCTGAGGGCGCTTCTTTCGGCTTCAGCGCTGCACGATGTCCGCCACGGGGCGCAGGCCGCTCACATAATCGCTGTCCGGCGACAGGGCGGCGAGGATGCCGGAGCTGCCCAGGCGCACCAGGTCCTCGTTCAGCGGCAGCACCGCCGCCACCGGGGTTCGGAAGGCGCTGAAGATGCGGTCCGCCAGCTCCTTGGGGTCGAAGGCGGTCAGCGCCTTGTTCACCACCAGCAGCAGCTGCGGCACGTCGAGCCGCCGCGCCAGCTCCAGCGTCACCGCCGTGCCCTGATAGTCCTGGTGGTCGGGGCGCAGCACCAGGAGCAGCGTGTCCGAGATGGCGATGGAGAGCAGGGTCTCCTCGTTCACGCCCGGATGGGTGTCGATCAGCAGGTAATCGAGGTCGAGGCGCTCGCACAAAGTGTGGAAGCCCTCATTGAGCAGGTCCACCTCGAAGCCTTCCTTCAGCACGCGGGCAATCTCGCCGGCCTGCATGCTGGAGGGCAGAAGGTGGATGCTGCCGCCCTTGGGCGCGCCATCGGGGAAGGCGTTGGCGGTGACGTCGATCACCGCCTGCTCGACGGCGCAGCGGCCCCACAGATAGTCGTTGAGGGTGAAGTGGGCGGTGTCCGCGTCGAGGCCGAACAGCACATGGATGCCGGGGGAGAGAATGTCGGTGTCCACCACGCCCACGCGGTGGCCCTGCGCCGCGAGCAGATAGGCGATGTTGGCGGTGATGGTCGATTTGCCGGTGCCGCCCCGATAGGAATGGGTGGAGATGATGCGTGTCATTCCCGATCCTTCGTTTGGGCGGCCTTGTGCCGCTCGCGCAGCGACCGCGCGCGGCGCTGGAGATTCTGGAAATAGTCGGATTCCGTGATGGCGCCCACCTCGCGCTTGAAGCGCTGGCGGTCGATCTCCACCGTGAGCTGTGCCACCGCGGTGGTGAGGGTGGCATTCTCCTTCCGCAGGCGGCCATTGGCCTCCTCGAGCTGGGCCTTCAGCTCCTGCAATTCCTCGATGAGCCAGGTGAGTCGCGTTTCGCGCGCCTCCACCTGCACCAGCATGAAGCCGAAGGATTCCGCCAGCTCGCGAACGGTGGAGGAGGCCTCCTGGGCGCAGGTGAGGGCGAACAGCTCATCGGTATAATCGTAATTGCCGCGGGCGATCTGGCGGCACAGCCGGTCCAGCTTCTGGAGCGCCTGCAATTCGGTGCTCGGCGCGTCCGGCGCGTCCGTGTTGGTCGGTGCGTCCGTCATGGCGAAGACCTGCGCGCGGCGAGGAGGGAGGCGCCGGCACGCCAGCGCGAACGAAGGTCCGGCAGGGACCAAAGCGGGGCGAGGAAGTGGCGCGTGAAATCCTCCACCCGGTCCGGCCGTTCGGACGGCTCGAAGGCGAGCAGCGCCTTCAGCGCGCGCCAGCGATGGGCGGCAAGCCCGTCCGGGCGCCGCGGCAGGCTGCCCCGGGCGCGTGCCGCCAGGACATCACGCCGCTGAAAGGGGTGGGTGCCGGTCAGCACCACATAAGTCAAGAGGCCGAAGGCGAACAGGTCGCACGCCGCCGTCGGCGCCCGCCCCTCCAGCCGCTCCGGGGAGGCGAAGGCGGGCGTCAGTGCGCCCACCAGGCCGAGCAGGTGCACGGTGGCATCCGCATCGTCCGCTCCGGCCGCCTCGGGGCGCTGGGACAGGCCGAAATCCAGCACCTTCACGCTGCCGTCCTGGCAGATGAACACGTTGCCGGGCTTCAGGTCGCCGTGAATGAGGCCGTGCGCATGGGCGCACGCCAGCGCCGCCCCCACCGCGCGGATGAAGCCGCAGGCCTGCGCCCAGTCCAGCCCCTTGCCGCGGCGCTCCTTGAGGATGGCGGAAAGGGTGCGCCCGCGCAGCAGCTCCATCACCAGGAAGTGACGGTCGCCGTCATGATCGCTGTCATAGACGCGCACGATGTTGGGGTGGACCAGCTCCAGCATGCGCTGGGCCTCGCGGTGGATCAGCTCGCGGGCGGCGCCGTCATAGGGGGCGGCCAGGGTGGCGAGCTTGATGGCCACGTCCGCGCGGGGCGCGCGGGCGCGCAGGCGCACATGGTCCACCGCATGGAACACCGTGCTCATGCCGCCGCGCCCCACCACCTGGATCAGCTCGTAGCGGTTCTTGAGGCGCAGGCCGAGATAGGGCGGCAGAACCGTCGGCCGGCCGTTGCCACCGACGGGCGCGGATGCGGGCTCATCGCGGCGAGACATGGGCCGCCCCCGCGGGCCGGATCGCGATGACGATGGCTGTCGCATCGTCGCGGGTGCCGCGCGCCACCGCCTCCGCCACCACCTCTTCCGCATCGGCCGGCGGCGTGGCGCCGAGGAGCGTTTCCAGGCGCGCATCGCCGATGGCGCCATATACGCCGTCCGAGCACAAAAGCAGGGTGTCGCCGGGCTGGAGCTCGACGATGGTGCAGTCGATGTCCACGGCCTCGTCCGGGCCGATGGCGCGGGTGACGAGGGTGCGGGGCGGCCCATTCCGGCTGGTGCGGCCGAGAATGGCGTGGTCGTGCGTCACCGGATGCAGGGCGCCGGCGCGGGCGAGATAGGCGCGCGAATCCCCGGCCCACAGGCACACCGCGCAGCCCTCCCCCAGAAGGGCGGCAACCACCGTGGCCCCCATGGGGCGCTGGCTTTCCTCTCCCGCCTGGAACAAGGCGGCATTGGCGCGGTAGAGCGCGTCGTGCGCCTGTGCCACGCGGGCGTCGAGGCTTGCATTCGCTGTCACGCCCCGGTGCAGCAGCTCCACCACCGCGCGGCTCGCCACTTCCCCCTCGGCGAGCCCGCCAATGCCGTCGGAAACGGCGAACAGGCCGGCGCCTTCGCTCACCAGGTGCGCATCCTCGTTCTGCGGGTGGCGGGGGCCAATGCGGGTGGCCGCGGATGCGCGAAAGGCCAGCTCCGGCGGCGCGGGGGGAGAGGGCGGCCGGTCGCGAAGGGTCATGGCTGACCGGTCTCCGGCGCGTCCTCCGCCCAGTTGCCGTTCATCATGCGCTCGAACATGCCGGCGTCCGGCAAGCCACGGGTCATCAGCCATACGGGCGGCTGCGCCTCCCAGCCCTCATGCCACCAGCAGGTGAGGCCCACCGGGCCGGTGGCCCCCGCGCGCAGGGACCAGGTGAGCAGGTCGCTCGCGGCCCAGCCCACGGAGGGCAGGCTGCGGCCCGCGAGCACCCAGGCGCGGTCGGTGCGGCGGCGGCCTTCCCGCGCCGTGCGCAGCACCGGTTCCGCCGCCGGCGGCAGCAGGCGGCGGGCGAGATCGGGCAAGGCGGCGGCGGCCTCTTCCAGGTCGAGGGCGTCCTCGATCACCTGCAGCACCATCGCCTCCAGCGCCTCTGTGAGGGGGCCGGTGTCCTCATGCAGATCGAGGATGCCAAGCGGGCGGCTGAAAGGCACCGCGAGGGTGAGCGGAAAGGCCCGGCCGAACCGGTCCAGCGAGGAGGCCAGCACCCCGATCCAGCCCCCGTCTCCGGCGACACCTGGGTCGAGGGCAAAGCGCCAGGGCGGGCTGGTGAGATAGGCGGCCTTCCAGGCGGGGGCATCCGTCAGGGTGCCCTGGGCCATCACCCGCGTCAGCCAGTTGTCCCAGGGCGTCACGAAGGTCATGGGCAGGTTGCGCCGCACGAAGTCGTCCTTCGACGGGATCTTGCCGAACAGCCCGCTGCGCTGGGTGTCATGCTGGCTCATAGGTCGTCCGGGCAGCGGAAGGCGTGCAGGGCGCCGAGGGCGAAGGCGTTGTTCACGCTGGCGGCGCGCAGCTCATAGGTCACGCTCTGGCCGTCGGGCCCCTGCACGCGCACGGCCTGGATGTCGCCCCGGCTGCGCATGCCAAAGCCCGAGACGAAGCGGAACAGGGCCCAGGAGCCAGAGCGCTGCACCTGGGTTTGCCGCCCCTCCACCGGGGTCAGCGTGACGGTGACGGTACTGGCCTCGCCCTTGGACGGCCACTCCATGTCATAGGTGCGCGGGGCTTCGTGGCGATAGACGATGTCGTTGCCGTCGATATCGAGGGTGGCGCGCAGCACGTTGGGCGACAGGAAGGTGGGCCGCACGCCGTATTTCACCAGCAGGGTCGGCCCCTTATTGGGGAAGAACGCCTCCCGGATCTGCCGGGCGCGGTTGAATTGCGCCAGCGTCTCCTGGCCGATGAGCGCGCGCGTGGCGTCCGGCGACAGGGGCACATAGGTGCCGCGCCGCTCGGTGACGAAGGGGGCGAGATACTGCTGGAAGAAGCTGTCCATCGTGCCGCCGGGGCGGAAGAAATCCGTGAAGTCCGACAGTGTGATGTCGTCGCGCGCATCCGCATAGACCGGATAGCGGCGGGCGATGGCGCTCTCGCACACCGGCAGCACCTCCTGCTTCCAGGCCTGGTTGACGTTGTCACGGGCGAGGCCGAGCAGCGTCGCCCAGGCATTGTCGGCGACGCTCAGCAGCACGGCGCGCACCGGATCCGGGCGCAAAGCGGAATCCGTGCGCAGGGCGGTGAAGGCGTCATTGCCCTGGTTGCGGCCCTGGGCCGAGATGATCTGGAATGCCGCGACCGGCGGCTGCGGCGCATTGGCGACCCCCGAGAGCACGCCATAGACGTTGCTCACCAGATCGCGGATACGCACCAGGGACGGCGCCTGCCCGGCGGCCCCCGGCGTTCCGAGCTGGATGAGGGGAATGAAGGGCTGGGTGATGGCCTTGCCCGGCCATGGCCCCTCTCCGAAGGCCGCGCCCATGGCCGCGTCACCGGCCGCGCCCGCCGCGCGCTGGGCGAGCCCGGCCGGCGAAGCCGCCGGCGCCGGGGAGGCGGGCAGCCCCGGGCCGGTGGGCACGGGCACGTTGCTCTGCTGGCCCGGGGCGGGCAGGTCGGTATTCTCCTTCACCGCCGCCACCAGCGCGTCCAGGGGCGATTGCGGGCCGGCGAGGTTCTGCAGCACGCCCAGAGCCTGGGGCATGGTGTCGAAGCGGATGGCGGTGATGCGCGAGAGGGCCGCCTGCCATGCGGCGACGTAGTCGCGCACATAGAGGTCCGCGATCTGCCGGGCCAGCGCCTGGGACTGGGGCTGGTCGCCCGTGCCGGTCACCCAGTCGCCGCCGAGCGCGTCCGCCACCAGTACCGGCAGGCGCGGCAAAAAGTAGTTGTAGAAGCCGGCGCGCGTGAACACGCCGGGAATGGCCAGCGCGCCGGAGGCCTGCGCCTGGGCGCCGCCGGCGAGGCTGCGCGTGCCCATCACCTGGGCAAGATCGACGCCCACCAGCTGTGGGTTCTGGTAACCCTCTCGCAGCAGGCGCGCATAGACCTGATCCACCTGCGGCACCTTCGACAGCCGCGCGCGCGCCTCGTCCACCAGCCGGCTGTTGAGCGGGTAGCGGTGGGGCAGCAGCGCCACCAGGGCGTCGAGGTGGCCGGTGAGGGCCATCTGCCGTTCCGGCTCCAGGGGGAAGGTGAGGGTGGCCTCGCTCTTCACCGTCTGCAGCATGGTGGAGCGGTCGAACCGGGAGGGCTCGCCCAGCATCAGATAGCTGGTGAGGGCCGTGCGCATGTCGTCCAGGGCGGCCGGCGTTCCGGTCTGGATATCGCGGGCGATGCGGTTTTCGAGGCGACCGGCAAAGGTCGGCAGCAGGCGGCCGATGAGCAGCTGATCGTAGACATTGCGCGCCGCCGCGCCCAGCTGGGGTGTGGCGGAAAGGCCGAGCAGGTCGGCCCGGATCCATGACCGGTCGATGCCGGCGGTCGCCGTCAGCTCCGAGCCGGCATCGAGCACCGGGAGCAGCTCCACATAGCCAGGTCGCGACGGCAGGCGCTTCAGCATGCCGTCGAGGTCTTCGAGCGTCTCGCGGGTCTCGCCGATGCGCAGGTCGGCCTGGGAGGTGGCCGAGATCCAGATGGAGCTGAGCGCGAGGGTGAGCGCCGCCGCGCCCACATAGGCGGCCGCCCGCACGGTGGAAAGGCTGCGTTCCAGCTTGCGGTTGACGCCCACCAGCCCCTGCTCGTCGAACACCACATCACTGAGCAGGCGCTTGATGAAGAAGGCTTTTCCCACGCCGCTCTGGCTGCGGCGGGAGCTGCCGGAGAGGCCGAAATTGCGGCTCATGGCGCCCAGCAGGCGCTCCACCGGCGCGCCGGCCTGGGTGCCGCTGGTGAAATAGATGCCGCGCAGCAGCGGCCGCATCTCGAACCGGGAGGTCTTGAACACTTCCGCCGCGAAATGTTCGAGCGGCCCGGCGATGCTGGCGAACTCCTTGGGAAAGTTGAACATACGGCAGCGCCGCGCCAGCGTGCGCTCCTGGTGCAGCAGGCGCATCAGCCGGCCTTCCAGCCGCTCCACGAGCTGGAAGAAATTGCGATGCAGCTCCCCTTCAAGCTGGCCGGCGGGCATGTCCAACGGGAAGGTGGTGCCCCACACCTGGGCGCGGCTGACATCATCCAGCTCGCCGAAATATTCCCCGAACCCGCTCAACAGGTCGCATTTGGTGATCAGCACATAAACCGGCATGGTCATGCCGAAATAGCGCATCAGCTCCTGCAGGCGTTTCTTGACGTGGTCGGCGTGAACCTTCCGCTGGGCCTCGCTGGTGGAGATGATGTCGGCGAGGCTGATGGCGATGATGACGCCATTGATGGGCCGGCGCGGCCGGTGGGTGCGCAGCAGCTCCAGGAAGCCGCGCCAGGCGGCCTTGTCCACCTCGCTGTTCACGTCCTGGGTGGTGTAGCGGCCGGCGGTGTCGATCAGCACCGCCTCGTCGGTGAACCACCAGTCGCAATAGCGCGTGCCGCCGATGCCGGACACCGGGTCGTCGCCCACCCGCTCCGCCAGCGGGAAGTTGAGGCCGGAATTCTTGAGAATGGTGGTCTTGCCGGCGCCGGGCGGGCCCAAAATCACATACCAGGGCAGCTGGATCATGTAATTGCGGCCGGCCTGGTTGCCGATGGCATGCTCCTTGAGCGTGCGCATGGCGCTCTCGAACCGCTCGCGGATGATCTCCACCTCGTCGGACGACTGCTCGCTCGCCAGCAGGGCGAGGCCGTCGGAATCCAGCAGCGTCCGGATAGCGCGGGCATTGGCCCGGCGCGACACATAGATGCGCACCGCCAGCGCCGCGATGGCGAACACGAACAGGCCGGCGATGACCGAGACGCGGGTTCCCGCCCCGCGCAGCGGCGCCACGCCGGCGATGCTGACATGCGGCCCCACGAACCACACGAGGATGGCGAGGCAGCACAGCCCCACCAGCATCAGCAGCGTGCGCACCCTGAGGAGATTGGCGACGAGGGCCTGGAACATCGGGCGGCCTCAGGATTGCGGAGCGACAAGGCGGTTGAGGCGCTGCACCACCGGCTCGACGTTCTGCTGAAGGTGGTAGGCGAACATGGAATAGACCGCGAGCAGCAGCACGCCGGTGACGGCGAACACCACCCAGAGCGGCACCGCGCTGGCGAGCTTGCGGCGCGCGGAGACCCCGTGCCAATGCGGCGAAAGCTCGTCCGGCGCGGCCTTTACATGGGCCTGCCAGATGCGGCCGAGCTCCTCGCGCAGCTCGTCGAGCTGGTACTGGCCGCCCTCCATCACCCGGTACTTACCCTCGAAGCCGAAGGCGAGGCACAGGTCGATCAGCTTCAGCAGCGCCAAATGCTGGGCCGGATTGGCGCGCACCCTGTCGGCGATGGCGAACACCTTCTCGCCGCCCCAGGTCTCGCCGTGGAACTGGTTGAGCAGGCTGTGGGCGCTCCAGTTGCTGGCGGCGCCCCAGGCGGTGGTCATTACCGCCTCGTCGATCACCGAGCACAGCACGTAGCGGGCCGCGCCCACATCGGCCATGCGGGCGCCGAGCTTGATGGCGCGCTCGTCGAAACGCTTGATCTGGGCCACCGTCTCGGCCCGCAGGGCGGCGACGTCCGCATGCTCCACCGCCTGGCGGAGCTGCGCCACCAGAGCGAGAAGGGGTGTCGCCGCGGCGGCGATGGCCTCTTCCGGCCGGTCCGGATCGGGCAGGGCGGAGAGGTCGGGCAGGCTTGCTTCTGTCGCAGGCGCCTCGCCCGAGCGCGGCGGCGCGGTGTCGGCTGGCCGGCCCGGGCGCGCGGATGAGCCACCCTCGCGGGTGCCGGAGGGGCGGGACACCGGCACCGGCCGGTGGCCGATCACGGTGGGCTCGTCGTCTCCCATATTGGGTTCGTAGCTCACGACTGGCCCGCCCGTATCGCCCAGAATTCAAGGTGCAGATCGGGATATCCGCCGCTCACATGGAACGCGAAGGCGGCCGACCGGGTAAGGGTGCGCCATAATTCGTGGCTCTGATCGAGCTCGAAATAGACCGCGCCCTGAAGATAGGGCAGCTCGCGCGGGGCCACCGGCAGCGAGCGCAGCGGAACGCCCGGCAGCTGCAGGTTGACCAGATCGCGGATCTGCTCCACGGACCCCACCTTGGTGGTGGCCGGGAACTGGGTGCGCAGCACCTCGTGGGGGATGCCCGCGCTCGCCACCAGAACGAACCGCCCGCCCGCGAACAGGGTGCGGTCGTTGATGGTGGCCGTGCTGATACCGTAGCCGCGATCCTGCAGCGGCAGCGGCACCACATTGCGCTCGATGACGAGGTTGAGCGCCTGGCGCAGCACCCTGAGCACCGGCTCCAGGCTTGCTTCCAGGTCGTCGTGGACATAAGCGGGCAGGGGCGGGGTGCGGCGGTGCTGGCTGTCGAAGGTGGCAAGGTCGCCCGTCAGCCGCACGAACTCGCGGAACAGCACTTCCGGATGGGTGCCCGGCAGGCGCGCGAAATGCTGGAGCACGGCTTCGGCTGAATTCATCACCCGCAGCAGCAGCAGGTCCAGCAGGCCGGCGCTGTCGGCGGCCATGCGGCTGGGGTCGGTGCGCTCCGCCAGCGCCTCGCCGCGCGCATGCACCAGCCCGCGCACCTCGCCCAGAACCTCGACGAGGCGGGCGGCCGCCTCATAGTCAAGGCACGGCGGAATGTAGGTGGGCGAGAGCTTCACCTCCCCGGCGGCGGTCACCTCGCTGATGCGCGCCAGCGGCAGCAGGATGAGGCCATCGGCCGGCTCCCCCTCGAACAGCAGGCCCACATTGAGCTGGCCGAGCCGGATTTCCGCCGGCTCGCGGTCCGGCGCGCTGGTGTCGCGCAGGGCCTGGTGGAGATCGCGGAAGCGACGGATGGCGGCGCCCGGCTCCACGATGGCGGGCGCGTCGCCGGCGCGAGCGGGCAAAGCGAGGAAAATGCGGGTTTGCGCAAGGTCCTGCGGCACGCGGCGCGGCACAGGCGGCGGCATCTGGCCGGGAATGTCGATCACCGAGCCGTCGGGCAGCACCGCCTGGCAGCGTGTGAGGGCAAACTGGCCGAGCTTGAGAAGCTGCTCATCGAACGCCACCGCCCGCAGGCCCCACCCATAGGGCGAAAGGCCGCCCACGCGTGCTTCCACGAAATGTTCCAACCACCGGTCGTGTTGTTGGAAATGCTGGGGCTTGACGAACATGCCTTCGGTCCAAAGGGGTTTGCTCGTCACAGACATGCGGCCATGGACTCCGATGCGAGGAATGGGTGGGGGCGCCGGCTCACAGGCCGAACCAGCCCTTGTCGCGGGTGGCGTTGAGCTCAATATTCACGGCAAGGCTCGTCACGGTAACGAGCAGGTAATTCGTCTTGCCGGGCGTGATTTCGGCGAGGGCGCGCCACTGGGCGGCGGAAATGTCGCGGAATCCGGCAATGACGCCCAGATATTTCACATCGCCGGTGATGTCGTGCTCCACCTCGCGCGTGGCGCCGGGCACGATCTCCACTTCCTGCTTGGAGAGCATTTCGGGACCGAGCCGCTGCACGTCATTGTCCAAAAGCTCGAAGAAGCTTGCAGCCATGAAGTTGGTGGTCGCCTTCAGGTCGTAAATCTTGATGACCACCGGGGAGGGAACGCCCGACTGGTTGGGATTGATGTTCTCATCGGCGCGGACGGTAATCTTGGTCGGGGTGACGACCACCGGCGGCGGCCCGGGCGTCGCGCAGGCACTGGCTGAAAACGCGACCGAGGTGGCGAGGACCCCCCGCAGGGCCTCGCGGCGCGTGAGCTGCGGGGCCATCAGGATTCCTCCCCCTTCGGGTTTCGTTCGTTTTCAGCGCGGGCGAATTCGCGCGCCATCTGCTCGCTGGCGACCACGTCGAGGGCATCGACGAGCCGTTCGTGCATCATCAGGTAGCGGTCCCACAGCTTCGCCTTGTCGACCTTGCGCGCGAAGATGCCGTTGCTCGGGCCCTCCTCCTCCATGTCGAAGGAGATGGCGGCCGGGCTCACGCGTTCCAACACATGGGCGATGGTGGCCTGCAGGGCTGCCGGGGCGGCGATTTCATGGCGCTCCATGTCGGCAAGCACAGCCTGGGCGGCGCCGCGCGCTCCCGCCCGCTCGCCCATGGCGCGGGCCAGGGCTTCCTCGGCCGTGGCCGCGGTGCGGAAGGGGTTGTCGGCCGCCTTCGCGCGACCGCCTTCTGCGCCCAGCCGCAGTTCGGCCCGCTGTTGGCGTTGTGCGTCGCGGAGGGCGAGCAGGCCCTGAACCAGGGTGCGCAGCAGCGCGCCCGTTTCGCCCAGAAGGCGCCCGCGCTCCGCCTCCGAGAGATGGGTGCCATCCTGGCCGATGAGGGCCCAGAACGCCGCTTCCGATGGCGCTGGCTCCTCCCGTGGGGGCGCGGGGGGAAACGACGCGGGGGCGCGCTCCACGGGCATCGGGCGGGCCGTATCGGTCGGCGGCGGCAGCGGCCGGGCGGGCGCAGACCTGCCCTTGCCGCGCATGCGCAGCAGCGTCACCATGTCCTCGGGATCGTCGAGGACGGGGGGCGCAGGCATCGCCGCGTCGGGTGCCGAGGCCACCGGAGCCGGGGGCGCCCCGTTGACCAGCCGGGGGATGAGGATGGACAGCTCATCCAGGAAATTCGGGGGAATGACCGCAGCGGCCGCGCCGACAGCAGGTATGGCGGGCTGCGCAATCGTCGCCGGTGCGGCGACGGCAAGGATCTGTGGCGCCGGGGGCGTGGGCGCAGCGGGCGGAACCGGCGGCGCGGCGGCCCGTGGCCGCTCGGCCGGCTCTCGGGGCAGGAAGGGGGCAGGGGCCGGGGCGTGGAGCGGCGGCTGTGGGGCAGGCTCCCACAGGGCTGCGGGCGCCCGGCCATCTGCCGGCGCTGGGACATCCGAACGCGCCTGCAGAGCTCGCGGCACCTCAAAGGCCTGCGGCACCGCAAAGGCCTGCGGCGCTTGGAATGCCTGTGGCGCTTGGAAGTCCTGCGCCGCACGGGTGTCATGCGGTGCCGGGAATGCCTGTGGCGCCGGGAAGTCGGGCGGCGCTTGAATTGGCTGCGGCTCTTGGAAGGCTGGCGTGGCGTGGAGCGACGCTGGTGCCTCGAATTCCGCGCCAGTTGCCGGGGGAAAGGCGGTGGCCGGGATGAAGGGGCGGCTTGCTTCGCGCACGGGCGTCGCGGGCGGCGGCGGGGCGAAGGCGGGATGGGTGCCGCGCGGGCCCAGCACGTCGCCGCCGGGGCGCTGGCCGATCAGTGCGCGAAGACCAGCATCCGTTCCCTCGCCGTCGCGATGGCCGATGCCGAGATCGCTGAAGGGGTTGTCCGCTTCCTGTAGCACGCTCTGGCCATCCAGGGCGGCCAGCGGGTCGCGGCTCACCGGCAGCGCGCCGGCATAGGCGGGAGGCGCGGCGACGGGGTGGGCCGCGGTGGCACCCGGAAGCCCGGGTGCGCGCCGCACAGGCGCTGGCGCCATCGGCTGCTCGCGCGCTGGCGGCAGGGTGGGGGATGGCGCCACCGGCTCTGCGCGCACCATCTCCACGCTCATGACGTAGGTGCCGAGATAGAGCAGGTCGCCATTCACCAGAACGGCAGAGTTGCCCCGCCCCAGGGGGGCATCGGTGGTGTTGACGTAGACCCCGTTGGTGGACAGGTCCACGAGGGTGAAGCCATGGCCGTTGAAGCGAATTTCGGCGTGGCGCGCGGATAGCGTGTGGCTGGGGTCCGGCAGGCACCAGTCACAGGAGCCGGACCGCCCGATGATCCCGCCCGCAGCGTCGAAGTCGTGCGTGGCGCTGGACCCTAGGCCGTGCCCCTGTTCGCTGGTGACGGTCAGCCTCGCACGCAGCACTACGTCCTCCCCCAGCCGCACGAGCCCATCAGGCGGCCCTCGCCGGTGCGGGTCCGCTGCCGAAGGGCTGGAACCGCCATGCGAGACAGAAGTGCCCGATCATGAAAACTGGCAGGGCACATGGGCCGACCTTATCAATGCGAATTGCGACATGGCGATTACAGAACGGCATCTTCGTTGTTCTGTCGGCGGTCAGAACTCAGCGTTGCGCGCGGCCGCGGCGCTCGCCTCCCCCGCGAAGTCCGCGTGTCCCCCGGCCCGCTGCGCGGGCGCCAGCCACGCATTCCAGCCCAGGCGGCTGCCGCCCAGACCGAAGGCGGGAAGCTCGCCCGGCGCCAGTTCCAGCCGGATGTCGAAGGCGAGCGGGTCCTTCAGGGCCAGCATCAGCAGCTGCAGCACGTCCGCGAACAGGGGCTGGTCCGGCAGTAGGCGGAAGAAGGTTTCCTGGTCCAGCGGACCGATCACGAGGCGGAACTTGCCCATGTGGTCGGCGATGCTCGCGCCGACGATGAAATCCGCACCGAGTTCGGGCGGCCGTTCCCCGAGGCGCGATTGCTGCTCCGGCGGAATGGTGATGGTGCGCTCCACGAATTCCTCGATGCGCACCGGCAGGCCCGTGCAATGGCCGATGAGGTTGGCGATGATGGAGGCGGAAAGACTGTAGCAGCTCAACAGCCCCACATAGGGCATGAGCGCGACCCGCTGGTGCTCCGCCTGGCCGGGCAGCAGCCCCATCAGCGCCGCCACCATCAGCGACACGGGATCGCGCGCGCCCTTCTCATAACGAAGCCCGTGGCGGTGGTGCTTATGGATGCGCGCCAGCAGCGACACCAGCCGGTGGTTGAACAGGTCGAGGAAGGCGCCCAGCACGCCGCCATCGGCCGCGTCATCGATCACCTGTTCCGTATAAAAGGGCGGCAGCGGCGAGGACGGACCCTGAAGCCCCAGGAAATTCACCGTCACGTCCACCCGCGAGCCATCCTCCGCCACCTCGATGCGCTGCACCTCGCGGGCGGGATAGCCAAGGCTTGGATTGGCGCGGAAGCGCACCCGCTCGCGCGCCGGGTCCTGTGTCCCGCCGAAGGCGGGTGCGTGCGGAAAGGCGCTCTCCAGATGGCGCATGAGCGCGAAGAAGGACCACGTTTCCAGCCCCTCCAGGGCGGCTGGCGCGGGGTCGCTCACAGCAGCTGCTTGACGCCCCGCCTCGGTTCCCATTGGTACCTCACATTGCCTTCACTGCCGCGGATGGCGAATTGGTGCATGCTGTTGACGGTGGCGAACGCGGTCAGCATCCGGTCCAGCACGCCGCCCAGCAGGAACATCTCGGCCTCGCCGCCGACCTTGCTTTCCTGGCACACGAGGGTGAAGCGCCGGATGCGCACCGGCATGCCGCGTACCAGGATGTCGCCGGTGGTGTTCTCGAAGCGCTCGAGCCCGGTCAGAAGCAGGGCCAGCCGCTGGCGCATCTGATCGTCGTGGACGGCGCGGAAATCGAGGCTGGAGATGAGCTGGCGCAGGGCCTCCACATTGGCGACCGAGCTGAAATTGCAGGCGAGCGCCGCCACCAGCCGCCACAGCAGCCCGTCCGCCAAGGGCGGGGGAATCTCCGGCGCCACCACGGCGATGTTCTCGAACACAACGCCGCTGGGCGTGTTATTGCCGGGCTGGGTGATCGCGCCGGCAGGCAGCCGCTCGGCCACCCGCCCATTGGAGCACACGAGCCCGACGGAGACGGTTTCCGCGCGCGGCACCAGGCGTTCGTCCAGCCGGCTGACGAAGGACAGGTAATGGTCGATCCGCCGCCCCGCGACCGCCGGCTTCGCTCGAAGGCGATAATAGGCGGTGGCCGAACGCTCGCCCGGCAGATCGTGGCGGAACGACTCGAACGGCGCGTAGGTGACGCGCTCTGATGAGCCCTGGATATAGCCCGAGACACTGGCCACCGAATGGATGGAGAGGCTGTCGCCCTGGATGGGGGTGAGGCGATATTCGGTCTTGCTGCCATCCACATGCAGGGGGCGCGCATCGGTGCGGAAGAGGTTGATGGCGGGCGTGCAGTTCAGCCGCAGGGTGCCGGGCGAGAGCCGCACATGGGGCGGAAACGGCCGCGCGAACTGAAACGTGAGCTTCAGGCTGCGATCTGGCATTTCGGCCAGCGGCGCCAGGCCTTCGATGTTCAGGTAAAGGAATTTGTCGGGAACGAGCAGATATTCCTGAAGCAGCCGAAAGCCTTCCACTGCATTTCCTGGCTGCGCCAGCACGGCTTCCTCGGGTGCGAAGCCTGCGGCTTTCACGGCTGTGGCGGGCAGCGTCAGCACCGTGTCGTCGCCCCGGCGCACCTGGATGCGGCGCAGATGCGCGAGCATCCACAGATAGAGATGGCCGGCCTGCGCCGGATCGCCTTGGGGGGCCAGGTGAAGGCGCAAGGCGTGGCTGGCGAGCGCGGCGAAGGAGGCGTGGGGCAGGCAATCGAGATCGAGGCTGATCTCGGCGGTGGCCGTGGTGTTCTCCAGCGCCGCGTTCTTCAGCTCGAACGGCAGCACGGCGAGGTCGAAGCAGGTGGTGAAAGGGCAGCTCACGCCCTCGATGGCGCGGGCACGCACCTGCGTGCCGCGCGGCACGGCAAGGGCGCTGCCATCGCTGCCAGGGGCATGGCGGAAGGCGAGTGTGGTGCTGGGCGGCACCGGCTGGAGATAGGCGGGCCAGATCAGGCGCAGCAGATCATGCACCACTTCGGGCAAATCGTCGTCGAGCCGCTGGCGCAGGGTGGCCGTGAGGAAGGCGAAACCCTCCAGGAGGCGCTCCACATGGGGGTCGCTGGCCTTGCGGGACAGGAAGCTTGCAAGCTTCGGATTCTCCCGCGCGAAAACATCGCCGAGGTCCCGAAGATAGCTGAGCTCGTCCTGGTAATAGCGGTTCAGCGTCATGGGTTCGAGGGCTTCCGGTGGGCCGTGTTCATGTCCGTGCCGCTTCAGTCGCTGACATTTACGTAGCCGTTGTTGTTGAGCACGGTGTCGAACGACAGGCGCTTGGGTCCGTGCTCCAGGGCCAGGGTGGCGTGGATGCGGAAGGCCAAGTGCAGCGGGTTGCTGCGGTCGGGCACATGGCGCACCGAGACGTCCGACAGGCGCGGCTCGAACATATCGATCTGCGCGCGCACCGTGGAGGCGATGATGCCCAGGGCATCGGGAAAACGGCCCACCAGATCATTGAAATCCGGCATGCCCAGATCGGGCCGGGAGAGGCAGCAATCCGCCCGTGAGTTCAATATGTTGCGCAGATTGAGGAGAATGCTTTCCACCAGCTCAGAGAGATCGCCGCCGCCTTCCCCCGGGGCGAGCGGGGACGGGGCGAGGGCTTCGCGCTCCGGTGTCCTCAGCCGCTCCAGCAGCGTGCGATAGGTCATGGCATCGTCCCCGGGCGGAGGCGGGGTTGTCGCCCGCCTCCAGTGACCGATCAGGCCTTGTCGAGCTTGCCCTTCAAGGTGAGCGTGAAGTCGGCGCCCATGTATTTGAAGTGGGGCTGCACGGCCATGGACACGCGATACCAGCCGGGCTCGCCTTCCACGTCCTCCACCGTGATCTGCGCATTGCGCAGGGGCCGGCGGGAGCGCACCTCGGCGGAGGGGTTCTCCTGGTCGGCCACATATTGGCGGATCCACTTGTTGAGCTCGGTTTCAAGCTCCACGCGGGTCTTCCAGCTGCCGATATTCTCGCGCTGAAGCACTTTGATGTAGTGCGCCAGGCGATTGATGATGAACATGTAGGGCAGCTGGGTGCCGAGCTTGTAGTTCAGCTCCGCCGCCTTGCCTTCCTCGCTATTGCCGAAGAATTTCGGCTTCTGCACCGAGTTGGCGGAGAAGAAGGAGGCGTTGTCCGTGCCCTTGCGCATGGTGAGGGCGATGAAGCCCTGTTCAGCCAGCTCATATTCCCGCCGGTCGGAGACCAGGGTTTCGGTCGGGATCTTGGACTGGAGCTGGCCCATGGACTCGAAGGTGTGCAGGGGCAGGTTCTCCACCGCGCCGCCGGACTGCGGGCCGATAATGTTGGGGCACCAGCGGAAATTGGCGAAGCTCTCGGTGAGGCGGGTGGCGAAGGCGAACGCCGTGTTGCCCCACAGATAATTGGCGGTGCTGCCCTCGGCCGCCTCGTTATAGTTGAACGCCTTCACCGGGTTGCTGTCCTGGCCGTAGGGCAGGCGCAGCAGGAAGCGCGGGGCGGTGAGGCCCATGTAGCGGGCATCCTCGCTTTGGCGGAAGCTGTTCCACTTGGCGTATTTCGGGCCCTCGAAGATCGACTGAAGATCCTTGAGGTTCGGCAGCTCCTCATAGCTGTCGACGCCGAACATCTGGGTCGAGGCGGCACCGATCACCGGGGCGTGCGACATGGCGCCGACGCTGGCGAGGTACTGCATCAGCTTGATGTCCTGCGCGCCGGGGCCGAAATCGTAATTGGTGATCACGGCGCCCACGGGCTGGCCGCCGAACTGGCCGTATTCGGCCGTATAGACGTGCTTGTAGAGGCCCGAGCGCACCACTTCGGGGGAATCGTCGAAGTCCGCCAGAAGGTCGTCCTTGGCGACGCAGAGCATTTCCACCTTGATGTTCTGGCGGAAATCGGTGCGATCCACCAGGAACTTCAGGCCGCGCCAGGCGGATTCCATCTCCTGGAACGCTTCCGCATGGAGAACGGTGTCCAGCTGGGCGGACAGCTTCTGGTCGATGGCGGCGATCATCTGGTCGACGGCGGCGCTGTTCACCTTCTCGTCGCCATGGGCCGGCTTCAGCAGCTCGGAGATGAAGGCGGCGACGCCGCGGCGGGCGACGTCATAGCCCTCATCGGTGGGGCGCAGCTTGGTCTCCAGCAGGATCTGGTCCAGCATGGAGGCCTCTTCCAGGGCGACCGCTCCGGCCGGGGCTTCGGCGACGGTTTCAGGCGTGCTCATGGGCATTTCTCCGAAAGGTTCTGTGAGGGGGCTCTTCCGGAGCCGTTCAGGCGGAGGTGTCGGTGGCGGAGGTCACCTCGGAGAGGAAGCGCTGGCGGGCGTCCTCATCCTCGATCACGCTCTGGATCATCTTGCGGAAGGCGGGGATGTTGCCGAGCGGGCCCTTCAGGGCCACCAGCGCCTCGCGCAGTTCCAGCAGCGCCTTCAGCTCGGGAACCTGGCGCACGACGGCCTCAGGCTCGAAGTCCTTCAGCCGGTCGAACTTGAGGCTGACGGCCATTTTCTCGTCGCCGGCCTCGTCGCTCAGCCGGTTGGGCACGGAGAGGTCCAAGGAGAGATTGTGGCTCTTCAGGACCTCGTCGAAATTGTCCTTGTTGACGTTGGCAAGCGCGCGTTCTTCCACCGGCCGTTCGTCGGCCTTCTGGGTGAAGTCGCCCACCACCAGCAGCTTCAGCGGAAGCTCGACATCTTCCTTCATGTTGCCGGTGGCGGGGCGGTAGCGGATGTTGACGCGTTCCTTGGGGACGACCGATTCAGCCATGTCCGTGTTCCTCTCGATTGCGGTCAGGCGTGGGCCAGCCGCACGGCGGTGCGAAGATCAAGGCGCGCGAGCCGGCGTTGCGCCGCCTCCACGGCGCCACGCAGGTCGGGGGCGCCCAGCACTTTCTCAGCGGCGGGGTGCCGGTAGGCGCGAAGGGCGAGCCGGGCGCTGCGCAGGGCCAGGCCCGGCTCCCAGGCCTCAAGGGCGCGATGCTCCACCTCGGCTTCCAGGTGCCGCAGCAGCGGCAGGGCGACGGCCGGAATGTCGAGGTCGAGACAGGTCTGCGCCTGCAGCAACTGAAGCTCGAACAAGGCGCGCCCGCTGCTCAACGCGCGGCGGGCGTCATCCAGCCGGTCCAGCGCGTCACTCTTTCTGCCGGCGCCGATGAGCTCGCGGATTTCATTCGCGAGGCCCGCCATCTCGTCGGAGGTTGAACCCGTGGCGTCGCCGGTGGCGGGGCCAGACTGCTGCTCCAGCCATGCGCGCGTGGCGGGGCTTGCGAAGGGGGTGCCATCGGCGAAGGTGAGCTCCACCAGCGTCGGCAGCCGGCGCGCGAAGGCGCAGCTCATCTCCACCACCGCTTCGGCGGCCAGGGCATGTTTTCCGCCGAGGGCCGCCAATGCCTCGAACGCCAGGCGGTTGGCGTCCAGCCAGAAGGGCGAGGAACCGATCATGCCTTCCAGCGTGCGCACAAGCGCCTCGTGTTCCCCCACCCGGCCCATGGCCGCGATGCCTTCCAGCCGCTCCGAAGAGGGGGCCATGAGCTGGGTCGCGCCGGCATTGGCGGGGGGCGGAAGGTTGATGTCGAGCCAGGCTGCCGCGCGTGTCAGCCGATAACTGCGCGGATCCGCCAGATTGATTTCGCGCAGCTGGCGTGCGTGCTGGCGCATGCTGTCCGCCAGGCCGCCAATGGCGCGGTCGAGCTCCGGGCCCGTCGCATTCGGCACCATGGGGGGAGCCGGGGGAGGCGAAGCGGCGGGGCCGGCGGGGGACGGTTCCGTTGAGGCCGGCGCGGTGGGGGAATGACCTGCCGCGGGCGGAGCGGACGGCGCCGGGGCGGCTTCCTGAGTGGCGGCGCGCTCGGCCTGCGCCGCGGCGGCGGCCTCAGCCTGCCGGGCCTTTTCTTCGGCTTCGGCGGCGGCCTGCTCGGCCCGCGCGAGGAGGTCGCGCACGTCCGCCACCTTGGGGCGCACCGCGCGCGTCAGGTCGCCGAAGGCGATCTGCTCTTTGATCAGGCGTTGGGGCAGAAGGGTGTTCAGCTCCTCCAGAAGGTCGCCGGCATGGAGAATGGCGGCGGCATTGTCGAGGCTCGCGGGCAGCGCCGACACCACGGGAACGAGGCGCGACACCATCCATTCCAGGGCACCCACACGGGCGCGCTCACGCTTTGGGGGGATGATGTCCCACCAGTCCCGCACCATCGGCGCGAGGGCGTCGAGGCCCACTGCCAGGCCGCGCCATTGCTCGGTTTGCGTCAGTGCGAGGGCGGTCCAGGCCGCCACCAGCAGGTCGCGCCCCTGGTTGGTCAGAAGCTCCAGGCCCAGCTGCGCGACGCGCGCCCACGGCACGGCGGCGGGGCCTTCAGTCTCGATGAGCCGGACGTCCGCCTCGATCTCGTCAAAGACGGGCAGGCCGCGCACGTCGCCGCCGACGGCCGATTGCGGAGACAGGGGCAGAAGCAGCGTGACGCTACGCGCATCCTCGAAAACCGGGATGGGAAATTCGCTCATGTCCGGCCGCGCCTGCTCCAGCCCGCTCCACGGTCAAAATGGACCGCTGGGCGGTTCTCTGTGTTTTGGCTGACAGCAGGATGAAGCTGATATTGCGCTTCTGCGACGCTCGCCGCCGCCCGGACAAGTCTTGCATCTATGGGCTGTGCGATCGGGCATGCGCATCCGTTTGCGTGGCGCACGCGGGGGCGCGCGGACGTCCCCGCGCTACGCTCCCGCCGATGCCGGGGCCCGGCAGGGGCGTGTGTCGCTTCCTTGATCGACCAGGGGCCGGGCGGACGCGGTCCCGCGCCTCTCACACAATCGGTGCCGGTCTTTGACCTGTGCGAGGCGCATGGGTTCAGGCGCCGCGCGGGCCTCGCCAAAGGCCCCGCAGTCCGGCTCGTGAAGCGCTGACGTCAGCGGGTGGAGAGGGGCAGGGGCGGCGGCGGCGTGGTGGCGCCGGGGCCGAGCGAGCGCTGCACCATCACGCTGTCGGCCCAGCGGCCGTAGCGATAGGCCACGGCCGGCAGGTGGCCCACGCGGGCGAAGCCCACCCGCTCATGCAAGGCGAGGGAGGCGGCATTGTCGGCGTCGATATAGCCGATCATCTGCCGGAAGCCGGCCGCCGCGCAGGCATCGATCAGCGCGCCGATGAGCCGCCCGCCGACCCCCTGGCCCACATGCTCGTGGTGGATGTAGATGGAGTGCTTCACCGTGTAGCGATATGCGGGCCGCTTGCGGAACGGCACCACATAGGCATAGCCCAGCACCTGCCCGTCCATGGTGGCGACGAGGTGGGGCAGGCGGCGGTTCTTGAAGTTCTTGCGGCGCTCGCGCAGATCGTCCGGCTCCGGCGCGCCATCGTCGGCCACGCCTTCTTCCACGCCCCGGCGGATGTGGCGGCGGTAGATGGCCAGCATGGCATCAATGTCGCCGTCCTGCGAGGGACGGATGACGATGGCGCCCGTCTTCAAATTGTCCTGCTCCATGACCAAACCTTGAGGCTGTCTTCCCTGACATCATCGGCCACGATCTGCGGCCGATGCGTGGTTTCCTTGCTACCCTGCGTCCTCGCGAGCGCTATTGCGCCACCACATAGGTGTGGAGGGTGACGCGGCCGGCGGCGTCGGTCTCGCGATAGACCCCCTGGATCTCCACCTCGAAGCCGGGGAAGGTGTTGAAGCAGGCTTCGAACATCTTGAGATAGTCGATCATGGGCTTGGCCCGCTCCGTCAGCCTCTCGCCGGGCACGATGGTGGCGATGCCCGGCGGATAGACCACGAACGGCGTGGTGGCCACGCGGCCGAAAATGTCGCCGATGGGCAGATAGTCCACATCATTGCGCACCAGGCAGCGGGCGGCATCGTGGGGCGACATGGCGATTTCCGGCAGGTGCTCGGCCCGGAACTGCATGGCCTGGAGCGCGCTCACATTGGCCTCGCGGAAGAAGCGGTGCATCTGGGTGCACAGATCCTTCAGCCGCACGCCGGCATAGCGGGTGGCGCGGCGGCGGAAGAATTCCGGGATCGCCTCTTCCAGCGGCGCGTTGTCGTCATACAGCTTCTTGAACGCGACAAGCCCCGAGATGAGCGTGCCGGCCTTGGAGGCCTCCACGCCGGGCGTGAGCAGGAACAGCAGCGAATTGAGGTCGTTCTTCTCCGCCACGATGCGGTTCTCGCGCAGATATTGCGCGACCACCGGAGCGGGAATGCCCTGCTCCGTATAGCCGCCGGTGGCGGGGTCGAAGCCGGGGGTGAGCAGGGTCAGCTTGTTGGGATCGGTGATGGCAAATCCCGGCTCCAGGTCCGGAAAGCCGTGCCAGGAGGCGCCCGGCTTCAGTTCCCAGAAGGACGGGTCGGTGGCCAGCAGGTCGGTGGAGACGCTCTCCCACGGCACCTCATGCACGCCACCGGGGCGCGCGGCATCGGGGATCTGAACCCGGTCGGGCACGAACGGCTCGAAGAACCAATGGCGCTCGCGGCGCTGCTCCTTCTCCTCGAACTCGCGCTTCACCGCGCGGATCTTCTTGCGCAACTCGATGCCCAGGCGAATGGTGTCGTCCCACAAGACTTCGCCCGAGCGGCCCTTCATCATCTGCGCGCCCACGTCCAGGGAGGCGAACAGGGGGTAGAAGGGCGAGGTGGAAGCGTGCTGCATGAAGCTTTCATTGAAGCGCCGGTGCTCCACCCGCCGCTTCTGGCCGGTAATGTGCCGGTCCTTCATGTGGATCTGCGAGGCCTGGGAGAAGCTCGCGAGCTGCTTGTGGGTGGACTGGGTGGCGATGATGCCGGGGCTGTCGGGCCCCAGATCCTTCAGCCCCATGGCGAAGCGCCCCGCATAGAGCGGGTGGAACTTCATGAAGCCGGCCCAGGCCTCGTCGAACATGATGTAATCGCACAAATGGCCGATCTTCTTCAGGATCATCTCGGCATTGTGGATGGTGCCGTCATAGGTGCACTGCTCCACCACCGCCACGCGGAACGGGCGCGGCTTCTTCCACGCTTCCGGGTCCTTCACCAGAGGATGGGTGCGGATGCGCTCGCGCAGCGCCTCTTCGTCGAGGGCCGAGAAGTCGATGGGGCCGATGAGGCCGTGAGCGTTGCGGCGGGTCGGCAGATAGACCGGGATGCCACCCGAGATCATCAGCGCGCCGTGGTGGGCGGCCTTGTGATTGTTGCGGTCGAACAAGACGAGGTCGCCATCGGTGACGAGGGCGGAAAGGGCCACCTTGTTGGAGGTGGAGGTGCCGTTCAACACGAAATAGGTCTTCTCCGCGCCGAAGATCTTGGCCGCTTCCTTCTGCGCCGCCAAGGCCGGCCCCTCATGGGTGAGCAGGTCGCCGAGGTCGAGCACGGAATTGTCGAGATCGTCGCGGAACACCGCTTCGCCCAGATGCTCCATGAACACCCGGCCGATGGGGCTGCGGGAATAGAAGACGCCGCCATTGTGCCCGGGGCAGGTCCACAATTGGTTGCCTTCCTGGGCATAGTCCACCAGGGCGCCAAAGAACGGCGTCTTCAGCGTCTCGGCGTATTTTTTCAGCCGGCTGATGAGGTTCTTGGCGATGAAGGCGGGGGTTTCTTCCGAGAGGAAGACATAGCCGTCGATGAAATCCAGAACCTCGACGGGAACATCTTCCAGCCGCTTGCGCCGGATGAGCAGGAGGATGGGGAAATCGAGGCCGCGCCGGCGCATCAGGTTGATGAGGGCGGCGGTCTTGCCCTCAAGGCCCTTCTTGCCCCAGTCCACCATCATGCAGCCAATGGCGGCGTCGGTCTGCACGGCGATCTCGGCGTCTTCCAGATTGCGCGCGCGCACCACCTCGAAGCCGGAGCGCTCGATCTCCGCGACGATCTGATTATAGCGGGCGCCCTCCAGGTCCTCCGCATCGAAGGCAGGGGTGGCGAACAGGAACGTGAAGCGTCTGAAATAATCCATGGGGCACCCGCGCTGATCCGGCCGCAGATGTCCTTGTCTTCGATGACAGGACCACGACAGCAGCCGGTAATCCGGCGCGCGATGCTAGGGGCATCTTTGGGGCGGGCGAAAGGCGGGGGCGGGTGACGCAGGGGCGGCTTATGGCCGGGTGGCTGCCGTACGCAGAATGCGCGGCGGGCCCTTTCCAGCGCCCGCCGCGCCGATGACGCATTCCCTCTCCCGCGTGCGGGGGAGGGTGAGGGAGGGGCCTGCGCCGGCTGGATCATGCCGAAAGGTGGGATCTGAAAGGGCAAAAAGGGCACCCGATGGGGTGCCCTTTTCCGTTGCCGTGGTTCTTCCTCCCACGTTTCTGCCCCCTCCCCAACCCTCCCCAGCAAGCGGGAGAGGGAGCAAGAGGGCGGGGCAGGGCGCCGGTCACGCCAGGAGGTCGTAGCGATCGGCGTTCATCACCTTGGTCCAGGCGGCGATGAAGTCGGTCACGAACTTCTCCTTGTTGTCGTCCTGGGCATAGACCTCGGCATAAGCGCGCAGGATGGCGTTGGAGCCGAAGACGAGGTCGATACGGCTGGCGGTCCACTTCACCGCGTCGCTCTTGCGATCGCGGATCTCGTAGAGGCCGTTGCCGGTGGACTTCCAGGTGTTGCCCATGTCCGTGAGGTTCACGAAGAAGTCCGTCGTCAGGGCGCCCTCGCGGTCGGTGAACACGCCGTGCTTGCTGCCGCCGTAATTGGCGCCCAGCACACGCAGGCCGCCCACCAGAACCGTCATTTCCACGGCGGTGAGGCCCATGAGCTGGGTGCGGTCCAGCATCAGCTCCTCGGGGCTGACGATGTAGTCCTTCTTCAGCCAGTTGCGGAAGCCGTCATGGATGGGCTCCAGCACGCCGAAAGAGTCCGCGTCGGTCATGGCGTCGGTGGCATCACCCCGGCCGGGGGTGAAGGGCACCGCGACGTCGAAGCCCGCCGCCTTGGCCGCCTGCTCCACGCCGACATTGCCGGCCAGCACGATCACGTCGGCGATGCTTGCCCCGCTCTTGGCCGCGATGGGCTCCAGCACTGCCAGCACTCGGGCGAGGCGCTCGGGCTCGTTGCCCTCCCAGTCCTTCTGCGGGGCGAGGCGCAGACGCGCGCCATTGGCGCCGCCCCGCATGTCCGAGCCGCGGAAGGTGCGGGCGCTGTCCCAGGCGGTGGCGATCATCTCGGCGCCCGAAAGGCCGCTCGCCGCGATGGCCGCCTTTACCGCGCCGAGGTCGTAGTCGGTGCGGCCGGCGGGCACCGGATCCTGCCAGATCAGGTCCTCCTTCGGCACGTCCGGGCCGATATAGCGGGCCTTGGGGCCCATGTCGCGATGGGTCAGCTTGAACCAGGCGCGGGCGAAGGTGTCCTTGAAATATTCGGGGTCCGCCATGAATTTCCGGCAGATGGCGTTGTAGATGGGGTCCATCTTCATGGCCATGTCGGCGTCGGTCATCATGGGGTTGTGACGCTTGGTAGGGTCGCTGGCATCAAGGGGCTTGTCCTCCTCCTTGATGTCGATGGGCTCCCACTGGGAAGCGCCGGCCGGGCTCTTGCGCACCTCCCATTCATGGTTGAACAGCATCTCGAAGAAGCCCATGTCGAACGTGGTCGGGTGCGTGGTCCACGCCCCTTCCAGGCCCGAGGTCACTGCGCGGCTGGCGAGGCCCTGCTGGTCGGGATTGGCCCAGCCGAGGCCCTGCATGTCCACGTCGGCGGCTTCAGGTGCGGCGCCGAGCTTCTGCGCATCGCCATTGCCGTGGGTCTTGCCCACGGTGTGGCCGCCGGCGGTGAGGGCGGCGGTTTCCTCGTCATTCATGGCCATGCGGGCGAAGGTCTCGCGCACCTGGGCGGCGGTCTTCAGCGGGTCCGGGTGGCCGTTCACGCCCTCCGGGTTCACATAGATGAGGCCCATCTGCACGGCCGCCAGCGGATTCTCCATGGTGGCGGGATCATCCACATTGCCATAGCGGTTCTCGCTGGGGGCGAGCCATTCCTTCTCCGCGCCCCAATAGGTGTCCTTCTCCGGACCCCAGATGTCCGCGCGGCCGAAGCCGAAGCCGAACGTCTTCAGGCCCATGGTCTCATAGGCGATGGTGCCGGCCAGCGCGATCAGATCGGCCCAGCTCACCTTGTTGCCGTACTTCTTCTTGATGGGCCACAGCAGGCGGCGGGCCTTGTCGAGGCTCACATTGTCCGGCCAGGAGTTCAGGGGGGCGAAGCGCTGGTTGCCGGTGCCGGCGCCGCCGCGCCCGTCCGCCACGCGATAGGAGCCGGCCGCGTGCCACGACATGCGGATCATGAGGCCACCATAATGGCCCCAGTCCGCCGGCCACCAGGTCTGGCTGTCGGTCATCAGCGCGCGCATATCGGCCTTCAGCGCCGCGAAGTCGAGGGTCTTGACGGCTTCGCGATAGTCGAAGGCCTTCCCCATGGGGTCGGTCTTGGTGTCATGCTGGGAGAGGATGTCCAGGTTCAGCGCCTTGGGCCACCAGTCCATGTTGGATTCGCCCACTTCCGTGATGGCGCCATGCATCACGGGGCATTTGCCGGTCGGCTTCATCTCGTTCATGCCCATTACCTCCGAAGTGCTTCCTGGTTCTCGACGACCGACGCACGCGCCGGTGATCGCATCTCCACGGGGAACAGGTCCGCCGCGGCAAAACGGTTCCATCACCGCGCGGCTTCCGTCTTTCCATAACGAATAACCGCCCTATTTCATAAACAAAATTTGTATTTTCTAATGAATGCGATATGATAATCTTATGACTGAAATCTCCATGAAGCAGCTTCGCTATTTCGAGGCCCTGGCCCGCCATGGCCATTTCGGTCGCGCGGCGGAGGCGTGCGCGGTGTCGCAGCCGGCTTTGTCCATGCAGGTGAAGGAGCTGGAGGAGAGCCTGCGCGCGCCGCTGGTGGAGCGCGGCGCGCGGCAGATCCGCCTTACCCCCCTCGGAGAGGAGCTGGCGCGGCGGGCGCGGGACATTCTCCAGGCGGTGGACGAGCTGGATGAGCTGGCGCGCTCATCGCAGAACCTGCTTTCCGGCCGCCTGCGCATGGGCGTCATACCCACGGTCGCGCCCTATCTGCTGCCGGCGGTGATCACGCGCGCGGCCGAACGCTTCGCGGAGCTGGAGCTGCTGCCGCGCGAGACGATGACGCAGAAGCTGGTGGCAGACCTTGTGGAAGGGCGGCTCGACACCGCGATCGTGGCCCTGCCGGTCTCCGAACCTGCCTTGGAGGAGCGGGCGCTGTTCGATGAGGAGTTCGTGCTGGTGCGCCCGGCGCGGGACCGGGCCAAGGCGCTGCCGACCCTGCAGGCCCTGCGCGAGATGCGCCTGCTTCTGCTGGAGGAGGGGCACTGCTTTCGCGAACAGGCGCTCTCCTTTTGCCAGATGCCGTCGCACCCCCCGCGCGATCTCATCGAGGGCAGCTCGCTGACGACTTTGGTGCAGATGGTGGGGGCCGGCCTGGGCGTCACCCTGATCCCGCAAATGGCGGTGCCTCTGGAGACACGCTGCGCCACGGTGTGCGTCGCCCGCCTGCCGGAGCCGCGGCCCTCGCGAACCATCGGGATGATCTGGCGCCGCACCAGCCCGCTATCGGCGCAGTTGGACCAGGTGGCGCAATTGGTGCGCGAGGCCGGCCTTGCCGCCGTCACCGCCGGCCTGGACGGTGCGTAAATGGCCTTTCGGGGTTTGTCGACTATCCCCCGCGCGGTAGATCTTGAGCGCGGGCTTTCAGGGGCTGGCCAGTTCTCCAGCCGCGAGCGCAAGTCGCCGAACGTGGCGTCTCAAAGCAAATTACCTCCAGCGTTCATTTTTTTTCCGGCGCCTGGAGCCGGGGTGCGCGAACCTGTTTCCCCCCCCGGAGCCTCTGGTGCGAGCGGGCCGAACTCTATGCCGGTGGTGGTCTGCAACGCCACCGTCGCCGCCAGGGTGAAGGTCGCTCGAAGGCTCTCCCGATCGGCATCCTCGTTCGTTCGGCTTGGTTGAAGGGCGGAACCAGGACGATGGCCCTCGCTCCCCGTAAGGATGGCCGCCACGGTGCCGATGAACACGGCAGAGCCGTGCGCGAACACCGCGCGCGGCGGGCGGAGCCCGCGGCTTCCGGCAGCCCCTGGGGCGCGGGTGGGCGCGCGTCGCGGTGCAGTGCGTCCCGTGTTCCGGCTCCCGCCTTGAGAGCGATGCCCGGCGGCGGGATTGTGGGTGAAGACGCGTGTCGCGACACCCCGGTTGATGTTCATTTGAATGTCGCAGAACTGACGCCTTAGCTTCAATGAGGCCGGATACGGTCCTGCCAATGTTCGATTGAACATTGCGATGGACGGGAATGAACATCACTTCGCGGCAGCAGGACATTGTGGAGCTGGCCCGCCAGGGCGGCTTCCTGAGCATCGAGCAGCTTTCCGAGCATTTCAGCGTGACCCCGCAGACCATCCGGCGGGACATCAACTGCCTGTGTGACGCGAACCTGCTGCGTCGGCGGCGCGGGGGCGCGGAATACATGGAGGCGCCCCGGCTCAACTTGCCCTATGCCTCGCGCCGCATC